>NZ_LT607751.1:4800000-5525059 GCF_900090305.1 Micromonospora siamensis
GGGCGTACCCGGCGGTCACGCCGGTCCAGGTGGCGGCGGTGCCGACCTGCGCCGGCGTCGTCTGGGAGCCCAGGGTGCCGAGACCGAGCTGCCCGTCCGAGCTGTAACCCCAGCACCAGAGCGTCCCGTCCGTGCGGACACCGCAGGTGTGCGCGAAGCCGGTCGTGACGCTCGCCCAGTTGGTCGCCGTGCCGACCTGCAACGGGGTGGTCGCGACGTAGGGTGAGACGCCGACGCCCAGCTGGGCGGTCCGGTTGAAGCCCCAGCACCAGAGGGTGCCGTCGGTGCGCACCGCGCAGGTGTGCTCGTAGCCGGCGCTGACCCGGGACCAGGTCGTGGCGGTGCCGACCTGCGTCGGGGCGGGCCGCCGCGTGGTGGTCCCGTCACCGAGCTGACCACGGCTGTTGGCGCCCCAGCACCACAGGGTCCCGTCGGTCCGCACCGCACAGGTGTGGCTCGCGCCCGCGTCGACCGCGGCCCAGCCGGCGGTACCGACCTGCGCCGGCGTGCTCCGGTTCGTGGTGGTCCCGTCCCCGAGCTGGCCGCTGTAGTTCCCGCCCCAGCACCACAGTCCCCCGTCGGCGCGGATCGCGCAGGTGTGCGCGCCCCCCGTGGTGACGGCGGAGACCGCGGGGGCGACACTCGCGGCCGCCGTGCCGGCCGTCAGCGCGGCGACGAGCGCGACGCTGCCGATGGTCGCCGCCGCCGCGGCGACGAGGAGCCGGGTCGCCCGGCGCCACCGGGCGCGCAGCCGGCCGTCCTGATATCCGTCCATGTAGTTGCTTCTCCCAACGATGTCGGTGCCTGGAACATGGAAACGGAAGCTGCCCTGGCGGGCCGCCCGGAGACCCACCACTTCGTGGCACCGACCTTATGCATCGGCTCGGCTCGATGCACTACCGGCGGACGGGATTGACCGGCTTGAGGCAATCTTTGCCGTTCAGCGGACCAGAATGTGGACCGCCCGGGCGGCGGGGACGGCGGCCACCAGCACCGCGTGCCGGGGCTCCGGCACGTCGAGGAGACGGCCGGCGCGCAGCTGCGCCAGCGGAGCCAGCCGCCGGTCGGCCAGCACCGTCTCCACCGCCCGCCGGTCACCGCCGCAGACCAGGGCCGCCAGGGTCGACACCTCCGGCAGCAGCAGGCGTACGGCCAGCTCCGCCGCGTCGCCCAGCGCCGCCTTCGCCTGGTTGTCGCGCCGCCGGGCGAAGCGCTGCTGGGACCAGCCGCCCGCCGCGGTCCGGCCCTGCACGTAGCGGGTGTCCACCTTGGAGATCACCAGGTCGGTGCCCTCGGCCACGCCGACCGCCACCGCGCCCTTGCGGGCCAGCAGCAGACCGAGCCGACGCGGGGCCTCGGCGGCGGCCACGAATCCGGGTACGTCGACGGTGGCCGGGACGCCCGGTGGCGTGTGCAGCTCGGCGGTCGCGCCGTCCGGGGCGGCGAGCAGCAGGCCGTACTCCTGGACGGTGGTGGTGGGCGGGCCGTGCCGGTCGGCGAAGCCCGCCACCCAGCGGGTCACCCGGGCCGGGTCGACCTCGACCCATCGTCCTCCGCCGGCCGCCGGTCTGGCACCCACCGCCCCACCTCGTTCGTCTCGACGTCTCATCATGGACCGGACCGCTGCGGCCACCCGGTGTCCCGTGAGGAGCGCTGTGATCAGGTTGGAGACCACCCTAGCGATCGGCGCGATGCTGCTCCTGCTGCTGGTCAGCGGCGTGTGGCTGCGCGCCGTCCTCGCCTTCGGCACCCGCTGGCTCGCCGGCCGGCTGCCGATCGAGGCGCCGAGAGGGGCATACCGGCTGCTGCCCGGGCCGGCGGCCCTGCTGCGCCGCCAGGCACGGCGGACGGTCCGGGCCGGCGGCGCGGTCGGGCTCGCGGTCGCCGCCGCCCTGCTGCCGGCGTTCATCATCCTGTCCACGCTGCCCGACTGGCCGGGGCCGGCGCGGGCTGCCGCGGTGACCGTGCTGGCGGCGAGCGTGACGGCGAGTGCCGTGCTGCCCGGCCGGCTGCTCCGGGAGGCCCGCCGGATCGAGGTGGAGCTGGCCGAGGTGGGCGCGCCGCCGGCCCGCGCGGGCAGCGCCTGGCTCGGCTTCCAGCTGCTGCGCTGGAACTGGTCCCGGACCTACGTTCGGATCTGCTCCGGCGGCGTGATCACGATCGTCGGGATGACCCTGCTGCCCCGGGTGACCGACAGCTCCGAGGCGGGCGACGATGCCCGACTGCTGGGCCTGTTCGTCGGCACGGTGGCCACCGTGCTCTACGCCGCGCTGCTCACCTGGTGGGTGGACTACCAGGACCCCGAGGCGGCGCTGCTGGCCGTCGGTCGCCTGCTGCGCGACCCGCGTCCCGGGCCGCCGCGACTGACCGGGGCACTGGCACCCCCTCCCCCGGCGATCCGGGCCGACCCGGTGGAACTCGGCAGGTTCGCCACCGCGTTGGGCCGCTGCGTCGCCCGTACCGCCCGGGGCCTACCGGAACCGGTCCGCACCGAGGTGCTGGCCGGGGGCGGCCGGCTGCTGGCCGACGTTGGCCGGTCCGCCCTGGTCGGCCACGCCGCCGTCCGCGCCGCGGTCGGCGACGCGCTGGCCACCGTGCTCGTCGGTGGCGCGCCCGCGCTGGCCGCCCGGCCCGGCGAGGGCGGCGAGGTGCCGAGGCGTCGGTGGGACCGGCTGCTGAACGTCGCGACCACGATCGCCACCGTCGTCGCCACCGGCGCCGGAGTGTACGGCCTGTTCCGCCCACCGAGGTGACGGCGACCGGGCCGGTGCGGCCACCGCTGCCGGCGCGCCCCAAGCCGACCGGCACGGCGGCGGCGGACCGGGCCGGTGCGGTGGTCAGGGCCGGTGCGGTGGTCAGGGCCGGTGCGGTGGTCAGGGCCGGTGCGGTGGTCAGGGCAGCAGCACGGCCACGGCCAGGGCGGCGATCAGCGCGCTGGACACCGCCGCGGTGACCAGCCGGCCCCGGGGTCCGGCCAGCGCCCGGCCGACCAGCGTCCCGCCGCCGGCGATCGTCAACTGCCAGCTCGCCGACGCGACGAAGGCCCCCACCACGAACAGGGCCCCGGCCGCCGGGTCGAGGGACGCCGCGTCCCGGCGGCTCAGCACGAGGGCGGCGAAGTAGACGACGGTGGTCGGGTTGAGCAGGGTCAGCGCGAGCAGGCCCAGGTAGGCCCGGCGCGGTGTGCCCAGCCCGTCGCCCGCCGCCCTCCCCGGCGGCCTGGTGCCGCCCTGGTGGCCGTGGTCGGCGTGACGGTCGGCCCGCCCAGGGTCGTGGTCGGCCCGCCCAGGGTCGTGGTCGGCCCGCCCGGTGCCACGGCGACCGCGCCACGCCCGCCACAGGCCGTGTGCGGCGAGGCCGAGCAGCACCACGGCGGCGGCCACCCGCAGCGGGCCGGCCACCGGGGTCACCAGTGCGGCCAGACCGGCGCCGCCCACGACGGCCACCGCCGCGTACAGACCGTCGGCGGTCGCCACCGCGAGGGCGGCGGCGGCACCGACCCGGAAGGAGGTCCGGGCGGCCAGCCCGAGGATCAGCACCGCGATCGCGCCCACCGGGATCGCCACTCCGTAGCCGGCCAGCAGACCGGCGACGAACGCGGTCAGCACGGTGGTCGGCGGGTCGAGGCGCGACGCGGCGAGGTGCGCTGTCGATGCGCGGCAACGGCCGCGCGGACAGGGACCTGCCGGGAGTACGCCTCGATCACCCGCCCATCCTGCGTCCCCCTCCCCCGGCCACGCGACCCGATTTCCCGCCGCCGCCCCCGCGGAAAGGTCGCGCTCGATCCTGGAAGTAGTGGCATCCGGCGCGTGGCGAAGCCACTCTCTCCTGGATCGAGCGCGATCTTGGAGACCGGCCGGCCGGGCGACGCGGGGCACGGCGGCCGGGTGACGCGGAGGGCGGGGGTCGGGCGGAGATGCGTCGGGCGCGGCACCCGGAGAAGGGTGCCGCGCCCGAGGACGACCGGGTACGTCCGGTCAGACGTTGAAGCCGAGCGAGCGGAGCTGGTCCCGCCCCTCGTCGGTGATCTTGTCCGGCCCCCACGGCGGGAGCCACACCCAGTTGATCCGGATGTCGTCGACCAGCCCGCCACCCGGGCCGGTGGTCAGCGCCTGCCGGGCCTGGTCCTCGATCACGTCGGTCAGCGGGCAGGCCGCCGACGTGAGCGTCATGTCCAGGGTGGCGACGTTGTCCTCGCCGACGTGCACGCCGTACACCAGACCGAGGTCGACCACGTTGATGCCGAGCTCCGGGTCGACGACGTCCTTCATCGCCTCCTCGATGTCGGCGACGGCGGCCTTGCCGCCCGGGGCGGCCGTGCCCTCGGTGGCCGGCGTCGCCGCGCCGTCGGTCGCCACGGCGCCGCCCTGCGGCGTGGTGGCGGTCTCTTCGCTGCTCATGCCTTCACCTCCGGGCTCACGCCCACCCCGGCGCGTGCCGCGGCGTCCTTGAACGCCATCCACGACAGCAGCGCGCACTTGACCCGGGCGGGGTAGCGCGCGACTCCCGCGAACGCCACCCCGTCTCCGAGCACGTCCTCGTCCGGCGTGACCTGGCCACGCCCGGACATCAACTCGACGAACGCCTCGTGCACCACCGCCGCGTCGTCCGCGGCGCGGCCGCGCAGCAGCTCGTGCAGCACGCTCGCCGAGGCCTGGCTGATCGAGCAGCCCATCCCGTCGTACGAGATGTCGGTGAACACCTTGCCGTCGGTGGTCACGCGTACGGTGATCTCGTCCCCGCAGGTCGGGTTGACGTGGTGCGCCTCGGCGACCCGGTCGGCCGGGTCCTCGGCGTCACGCAGGCCACGGCCGTGCGGGTGCTTGTAGTGGTCCAGGATGATCTCCTGGTAAAGAGACTCAAGCTGCATCAGGCTGGACTCCCATCGATTCGCCCGCCTCCTGCGTCACCCGGCTCATTCGAACACCTTCCGCGCCTGCTCCAGACCCACCACCAGGGCGTCGATCTCCGCGGTGGTGGTGTACAGGTAGAACGACGCTCGCGTCATGGCCGGTACGCCGAACCGGCTGCACACCGGCTTGGCGCAGTGGTGACCGACCCGCACCTGCACGCCGAGCGAGTCGAGGACCTGCCCGACGTCGTGCGGGTGGACGTCGCCGAGCGCGAACGAGATCGTGCCGCCCCGGCCCACCGGCACGGTCGGGCCGAAGACCCGCAGCCCCGGCACGGTGGCGAGGGCGTCCAGCGCGTACGCCGTCAGTTCCTTCTCGTGCCACTGGATCGCGCGCATCCCCACCCCGGTGAGGTAGTCCACCGCCGCGCCCAGCGCGACCGCCTCGGCGATCGGCGGGGTGCCCGCCTCGAACCGGGCCGGCGGCGCGGCGAACGTCGTCCGCGCCATCGTCACCGTCTCGATCATCGAGCCGCCGCCGTACACCGGGGGCATCGCGGCGAGCAGCTCGCCCCGGCCCCAGAGCACGCCGATGCCGGTCGGAGCGCACATCTTGTGCCCGGTGAAGACGATGAAGTCGGCGTCGAGGTCGACCACGTCGATCGGCATGTGCGGCACCGACTGCGAGCAGTCCAGCAGCAGCAGGGCGCCCACCTCACGGACCCGCTGGGTGATCCGCGAGGTGGCGTTGACCGTGCCGAGGATGTTGGAGACGTGCACCAGCGAGACGATCTTCGTCCGCTCGGTGACCAGCTCCGTCAGCCCCGACTCGTCGAGCCGGCCCTGCTCGGTCAGCGGGAACCAGCGCAGGGTCGCGCCGGTCCGCTCCGCCAGCAGCTGCCACGGGACGATGTTCGAGTGGTGCTCCATCTCGGAGATCACGATCTCGTCGCCGGGGCCCAGCCGGAACCGGGGGTCGGCGTCCGCGCGCAGCGAGGCGTTGGAGAACGCGTACGCCACGATGTTGATCGCCTCGGTGGAGTTCTTGGTGAACACCACCTCGTCCACGCTCGGCGCGTTGACGAACGCCGCCACCTTGGCCCGGGCGCCCTCGAACGCCTCGGTCGCCTCGGTGCCCAGCGTGTGCACCGAGCGCGACACGTTGGCGTTGTGCGCCGCGTAGTGCTCGGCGAGCACGTCGAGCACCTGACGCGGCTTGTGCGAGGTGTTCGCGCTGTCGAGATAGACCAGCGGGTACCCGTTGACCTCCCGGTCCAGGATCGGGAAGTCGGCCCGCACCCGTGCCACGTCGAAGCGGGGCACGTCGTCGTACTGCGGCATGCCCGCCGGGATGGTCAGGGAGGTCATCGGATTCAGGCCCGCGCCGAACCGGCCCCGGCGACGTACCGCTCGTAGCCCTCGGCCTCGAGCTTGTCGGCCAGCTCCGGGCCGCCCTGCTCGACGATCCGGCCGGCGACGAAGACGTGCACGAAGTCCGGCTTGATGTAGCGCAGGATCCGGGTGTAGTGGGTGATCAGCAGCAGGCCGGTGTCACCGGCGCCACGGACCCGGTTGACGCCCTCGCTGACCACGCGCAGCGCGTCGACGTCGAGGCCGGAGTCGGTCTCGTCGAGGACGGCGATCTTCGGCTTGAGCAGCTCCAACTGCATGATCTCGTGCCGCTTCTTCTCACCGCCGGAGAAGCCCTCGTTGACGTTGCGCTGGGCGAACGCCGGGTCCATCTGGAGCTTCTCCATGGCGGCGCGCAGCTCGCCACCCCACGTGCGCAGCTTCGGCGCCTCGCCGTCGATGGCGGTCTTCGCGGTACGCAGGAAGTTGGCCACCGAGACGCCGGGGACCTCGACCGGGTACTGCATGGCCAGGAAGAGGCCGGCGCGGGCCCGCTCGTCGACGGACATGGCCAGCACGTCCTCGCCGTCGAGGGTCACCGAGCCGCCGGTGATCTCGTACTTGGGGTGACCGGCGATCGAGTACGCCAGGGTCGACTTGCCGGAGCCGTTCGGGCCCATGATCGCGTGGGTCTCCCCCGACCGCACGGTCAGGTCGACGCCGGCCAGGATCGGCTTGAGCTCACCCTCGGGCAGCTTGACCGACACCTTCAGGTCGCGGATCTCCAGGGTGCTCATCAGCGGGTCACTCCATTGCTCGGCGTCAGACTGACGTAGATGTCGCCGTCGCGAACTTCGACGGGATAGACGGGTACGGGTTCGGTGGCGGGCAGCCCGGTGGGCTCACCCGTCCTCAGGTCGAAACGGGATCCGTGCAGCCAGCATTCCAGCGTGCAGCCCTCGACCTCGCCCTCGGAGAGGGCCACGGCGGCGTGCGAGCACTCGTCGTAGACGGCGTAGAACCCGCCGTCCTCGCCGTGTACCAACGCCAGCGCGACGCCGTCGACCTCGGCCCGGATCACGGTGCCCTTCGGCACGTCCTCGGTGGAGCAGATCCGGATCATCAGGCGCCGGCCTTCGCCAGGCGGGCCTCGATCGCGTCGCCGAGCCGCTCGCGCAGCTCCTCGACCGGGATCTTGTTGATCTGCTCGGCGAAGAAGCCGCGGACCACCAGGCGGCGGGCCTCGCCCTCCGGGATGCCCCGGGCCATCAGGTAGAACAGCTGCTCGTCGTCGAAGCGGCCGGTCGCGCTGGCGTGGCCGGCGCCGGCGATCTCGCCGGTCTCGATCTCCAGGTTGGGCACCGAGTCCGCCCGGGCGCCGTCGGAGAGCAGCAGGTTCCGGTTGATCTCGTACGTGTCGGTGCCGGTCGCCTCGGCCCGGATCAGCACGTCGCCCACCCAGACGGTGTGCGCCTCGTCGCCCTGGAGTGCGCCCCGGTAGCCGACGTAGCTGCGGCAGTCCGGCACGTTGTGGTCGACCAGCTGCCGGTGCTCCAGGTGCTGGCCGCCGTCGGCGAAGTAGAGGCCGTACAGCTCGGCCTCGCCACCGCGGCCGGTGTACTCCACGGTCGTGTTCTGCCGGACCAGGTCGCCGCCCAGGCTGACCTGGATGTGGCTGACCTTCGCGTCGCGCCCCAGCTTGACCTTCAGGTGCTGGGCCTGCACCGCGTCGGCCGCCCAGTCGGCCACGGTGACCAGGGTCAGCTTCGCGCCGTCGGCCACCTCGACCTCGACATTGTCGGCCAGCGTGGCCGAGCCGACGTGCTCCAGCACCAGGGTCACCTCGGCGAACCGGCCCACCGCGACGAAGGTGTGCCCGAAGGCCACCGCGTCGGCGCCGTCGCCGACCACCCGCAGGGTCACCGGGGCCGCCACCACGGCGTCCCGGGCCACCTCGACCAGCAGCGCCCCGTCGGCCGCGCCGTGGGCGAGCGCGCTGACCCGGTCGACCGGGGTGAGCACGCTGCCGATCCGCGGGTCGTCCTTCCCGATGCGCGACACGGTCACGCCCTCGGGCAGGTCGCCGTACTCGTGCCGGACCGCGCCGGTCGTCACCGGGGCGTCGTCCGTGAGGCCGCGCAGGCGCTTGATCGGGGTGAACCGCCACTCCTCCTCCAGGCCGGTGAGGGCCGGGAAGTCGGCGACGTCGTACGAGCGGAGCGCCTGCGACTTGGTGCTGGGCGGCGCGGAAGCCTGGGTAGTCATCTCTTCCTTGGTCTGTCTGTTCCGTGAGGACGAGGTCTGGGCCGGGTGCGGCGGGCCGGGATCCCCGGCCCGCCACGCGGGAACGGCGGCGTCAGCCGACCGCGCCCTCCATCTGCAGCTCGATCAGGCGGTTGAGCTCCAGGGCGTATTCCATGGGGAGCTCCTTGGCGATCGGCTCGATGAAGCCACGCACGATCATCGCCATCGCCTCGTCCTCGCTCAGGCCCCGGCTCATCAGGTAGAAGAGCTGGTCGTCGCTGATCTTGGAGACGGTCGCCTCGTGCCCCATCGACACGTCGTCCTCACGGATGTCGACGTAGGGGTAGGTGTCCGAGCGGGAGATGGTGTCGACCAGCAGCGCGTCGCACTTGACCGTGCTGCGGCTGTGGTGCGAGCCCTCCAGCACCTGCACCAGGCCACGGTAGGACGTGCGGCCGCCGCCCCGGGCGATCGACTTGCTGACGATCGTCGAGGAGGTGTGCGGCGCGGCGTGCACCATCTTGGCGCCGGCGTCCTGGTGCTGGCCCTCGCCCGCCATGGCCACCGAGAGCACCTCGCCCTTGGCGTGCTCACCGGTCATGTAGACCGCCGGGTACTTCATGGTGACCTTGGAACCGATGTTGCCGTCGACCCACTCCATGGTCGCGCCCTCGTGGCAGACGGCGCGCTTGGTGACCAGGTTGTAGACGTTGTTCGACCAGTTCTGGATGGTCGTGTAGCGGCAACGGGCGTTCTTCTTGACCACGATCTCCACCACCGCGCTGTGCAGCGAGTCGGAGGAGTAGAGCGGCGCGGTGCAGCCCTCGACGTAGTGCACGTACGCGCCCTCGTCGACGATGATCAGCGTCCGCTCGAACTGGCCCATGTTCTCGGTGTTGATCCGGAAGTACGCCTGGAGCGGGATCTCCACGTGCACGCCCTTCGGCACGTAGATGAACGAGCCACCGGACCACACGGAGGTGTTCAGCGCGGCGAACTTGTTGTCGCCGACCGGGATCACCGTGCCGAAGTACTCCTTGAAGATGTCCTCGTGCTCCTTGAGGGCGGTGTCGGTGTCGAGGAAGACGACGCCCTGCTCCTCGAGGTCCTCACGGATCTTGTGGTAGACGACCTCGGACTCGTACTGCGCCGCGACACCGGCGACCAGCCGCTGCTTCTCCGCCTCGGGGATGCCCAGCCGGTCGTAGGTGTTCTTGATGTCCTCCGGCAGGTCCTCCCAGCTGGTGGCCTGCTTCTCGGTGGACCGCACGAAGTACTTGATGTTGTCGAAGTCGATCCCGGTGAGGTCGGCGCCCCAGGCCGGCATCGGCTTGCGACCGAACAGCCGCAGGCCCTTCAGGCGCAGGTCGAGCATCCAGGCCGGCTCGTTCTTCTTCGCCGAGATGTCCCGCACCACCGCCTCGCTGAGGCCGCGCTGGGCGACCGCCCCGGCGACGTCGGGGTCGGACCAGCCGTACTCGTAGCGACCGAGGGCGGCGAGCTGCTCCTCCTGGGTCAGGGGCTGGACGATCTGCTCGGTCATCTATCTGTCCTCACAGTGGTGACGGTGTTACCGGACTGGGCACGCGGCTGGGCCGGGATGTGCGTGGTGCACACCCCGTCGCCGTGCGCGATGGTGGCCAGGCGCTGCACGTGGGTGCCGACCAGACGGGAGATGACCGCCGTCTCGGCCTCGCACAGCTGGGGGAACTCGGCGGCCACGTGCGCCACCGGGCAGTGGTGCTGGCAGAGCTGGCCGCCGGAGGCGATCGTGGACGCGTTGGCAGCGTAGCCCTCGCTGGTGAGGGCACCGGCGAGTGCCTCCGCCCGGGCCATCGGCGAGTCGTCCGCGTCCTCCATGGCGGCCCGGCAGCGGGCCTCCAGGGCGGCGACCTGCTCGGCGGCGAACTTCTCCACCGCCTGCGGCCCCCCGGTGCGGGCGATCCACCGCAGCGCGGCGGTGGCCATGTTGTCGTAGTGGTGGGTGCCGCAGCGGACCCGCGCGGCGTCGGTCAGCAGGAAGACCTTGGCCGGTCGGCCGCGCCCGCGGCTGCCCCGCACGGTCTGCTCCCGGGCCAGCACGTCGCCGTCGGCGAGCATCGCGTCGAGGTGCCGGCGGATGGCCGCCGGGCTGAGCCCCAGCGCCGAGCCGAGCTGGGCGGCGGTGGTCGCCCCCTGCTCCAGCAGCAGCTGGGTCACCCGATCGCGGGTGGAGAGGTCGGCAGCCGCCGCGCCGGCGCCACCGGTGACCGGATCGGTCACCGGCTGCTGCTCGGAGAGCGCCGCCGCGTTTTTCACAACGCCAACGTTACGTAATTCGCGGAAGGGCCGCAAACCGGGGTCCCGGTGATCCCGACCACCGGGTCGGCGGAGTCACCCGATCGGGATCAACTACGGTGCGTAGGATTCGCTGCGTGAAGCGATCCGTCCGGTTCCCGGTCCCCGCCACCATGCTGCGCCGCCTGGCACTCGCCTCGATCATCGCCAACGTCGCGATCGTGGTCACCGGCGGGGCCGTCCGGCTCACCGCGTCCGGCCTGGGCTGCCCGACGTGGCCCCGGTGTACCGACGCGTCGTACGTCACCACCGCCGAGATGGGCGTGCACGGGGTGATCGAGTTCGGCAACCGCCTGCTCACCTTCGCCGTCGGGCTGATCGCCCTGGCCACCGTGCTGGCCGTGCTGGCCCAGCCACGGCGGCGCAAGGGCCTGCTCGGGCTGGCCCTCGCGGTATTCCTCGGCATCCCGGCGCAGGCGGTGATCGGCGGAATCACCGTGCTGACCAACCTCAACCCCTGGGTGGTCGGGCTGCACTTCCTCGCCTCGATGGTGGTCATCGCCGCCGCGTACGCGCTGTGGAAGCGCTCCGGCGAGCCGGACGGGCCGACGGTGGCCGTGGTGCCGGCGCCGCTGCGCGCCCTGGCCCTGCTCACCACGGTGGTCAGTGCGGCGGTGCTGGTCGTCGGGACCTGGGTGACCGGCAGCGGCCCGCACGCCGGCGACCAGGGCGCCGCCCGCAACGGGCTGGCTCCGGAGGCGATCTCACAGGTCCACGCGGACGGGGTGTTCCTGCTGATCGGCCTCTCGGTGGCGCTGGTCTTCGCCTTCCGCGCGGTGGGCGCGGCCGGTGCCGCCCGCGCGGCGCTGGTGCTGGTCGCGGTGGAGCTCGGCCAGGGCGTGATCGGGTTCGTGCAGTACTTCACCCACCTGCCCGCGGTCCTGGTCGGGGCGCACATGCTCGGCTCGTGCCTGGTGCTGCTGGCGACCCTGTCGGTCCTGTGGGCCACCCGGGAACGGCGTCCCGCGCCGGTCGAGGCGCAGGCCGCGCCGGCCGCCGAGCCGGTCACCGCCGCCGTCTGAGCGCGGCGTTATCCCCCGCGACCGGCGGGAACCCGGCGGAGGCAGCCGTCCGCCGAGGGGAGCGCCCGTGTCGAGCAGGGGTTTGTCCACCGCCGTCCCGCAACGCCTCACCCCTGTCGCCGGGGCCCCGTTGTGGTGCGACGCGCGGGATCACGGCCTCAAGGGCGACGGCGTCACCAACGACCAGCCGGCGCTGTCGGCGCTGGTCGACCGGCTCGGCGACGGGTACGCGGCGGACGGCCGGGCCCGGGTGATCTGGTGCCCACCGGGCATCTACTCGATCCGTGACGCGGGCACGGTGTGGCGCAGCGGCGTGTCGCTGATCGGCGCCGGCCCGGCCGCCACCCGGTTCCTGCTCAGCAACGAGGGCAACCGGGCCGAACCGGTGCCGCTGGCCTACTGGACCGTCGTGCAGCACGGCGCCGGTCGGGAACGGCACATCGCCGACTGCACCTTCGCCGACTTCGAGATCGACGGCTCCGGGGTGGGCCAGGTCGAGTACTGCTACCTCGCCAAGGGGCTCGGCATCCAGTACATGGTCCGGGGCGTGTTCCGGAACCTCTACATCCACCACACCGGCGCCAGCGGCCTGGGCTGCGACTTCCTCCAGGACAGCCTGATCCACGGCGTGGTGGCCGTCGGCTGCGGGCGGCTGGACAACGGCGAGCAGATGGGCGGCGCCGGGATCGGCATCGGCGTGGGCGGCTGGGGCGAGGTGGAACGGCTCACCATCGCCAACTGCACCACCGTCGGCAACGGCACCAACGGGATCTTCCTGGAGCTCCAGAAGCCCTGGTGGACCCCGCCGCGCGGCTACCGCATCGTGGGCTGCCACAGCCAGGACAACCGGTTCGGCATCTCCGACTGGGGCACCGACGGGCTGATCGTCTCGGCCTGCACGTTGACCGACAACCTGGAGGCCGGCTTCGACGTCTCGGCCAACGGCACCGCCGGGGTGGCCGGGCGCGGCGGGCTGCTGACCGACTGCGTCGTCGACCGGAACGTCGGCGACGGGATCAGCATGGGCGACTCCCCCGGGCCGTACACCATCCGGGGGAACCGGATCAGCCGTAACGGCGGCCACGGCTACCACGAACACACCCTGGGCGTACGGCCCGGGCACGGGTTCGGCGGCGCCGCCGCGGACGTGGTGCTCGACGGCAACGAGATCTGGGAGAACGGCCTGGACGGCATCCGCGTCGACCGGCCGATGACCGACGCCACGATCGTCAACAACCGGATCCGCAACAACGGCCGCCGCTGCGCCCCGGCCGCCGGCGGCGCCGGGGAGTCGGTGCGCTACGGCCACCGCGGGATGGTGGACAGCAGCGCCACCTGGACCCGGGACGGACACCGCGGCAAGGTCGTCCAGGTCGGCTCACGGGCGGCCGTGATCGCCGGCAACACCGACAGCGAGCTGAACCTCGCCCCGGTACGGCCGGACGCCTCCACCGGCTGGAACGAGGACACCCCGCCACCCGGTGCCCGCTACGACCTCCCGGCGCCGCCGTCGGTACGGGCCGGGATCGTCGTCGCCGCCGCCTTCGACTCCGCCACGGTGCGGGGCAACCGGATCTGGGACCACCGGGACGACCAGACCCAGACCTACGGGCTGTGGGTCACCGAGCGGGGCAGCTGCCTGTCCTGCCGGGTGGAGGACAACGACTTCGTGGGCAACGCCGAGGGCGCCGTCCGGTTGGACACCCCGCCGGTGGGCGGGCACTGGCAGCGCAACCACCAGGAGGACGGCTGAGTCCGGGTCAGCCGCGCGTGGCCCGCAGCCGGTCGACGATGGCCTCGGCGAGCCGGTCGGGGGCACCGTCGGCGTACCCGATGAACAGGCTCGGCTCGGTCAGCTCCAGCTCCACCAGGAGGGGCGTGCCGTCCGCGCCGGGAATCAGGTCGACCCGGGCGTAGAGCAGCCGTTCCCGGCCGCCCGGCACCGCCGCGAGGACCCGCCCGGCCACGGCCAGCTGCTCCGGCGTCGCGGCCCGCGGGCTGATCTCCTCGGCCTTGTAGAGCCCCTCGACGCCGAGGTCCGGGCCGTCCAGCATCGGGCCCTTGCGGATGGCGTGGCTGAAGGCCAGCCCACCCGGCCCGGCGAGGAAGAGCAGCGCGGTCTCCCCGGCCGTGTCCACCGCGTCGAGGTACGGCTGGACCATGGTGACCCGGCCGGCGGCCGAGAGTCGCCGCACGTGCGCGGCGGCCAGCTCCCGGTGCCCCGGATCGGCCAGGTCGTATCGGCCGGTGTCCTGGCTGCCGGCGCTGACCGCGGGCTTGATCACGTACTCGCCGCGGTCGGCGGGGAGCTGCCAGCTCTGCCCCGGCGTCACCCAGGACGTCGGTACGACCGGCGCCCCGGCCGCCGACAGCTCGCCCAGGTAGCGCTTGTCGGTGTTCCAGCGCACCACGTCGGCCGGGTTGACCAGGGTCGGCACGGTGGCCGCCCAGGCGACGAACTCGTCGCGGCGCAGCGCGTAGTCCCACGGGGAGCGGAGCACGACCAGGTCGTAGCCGGCCCAGTCCACGCCCGGGTCGTCCCAGACGGCCGGCTCGGCGGCGACGCCCCGATCGGCCAGCGGGCCGAGCACCAGGCGGTCGTCCGGGTCGAGGTCGGCCAGGTCGGTGCAGGTGACGAGAGCGACCCGGGGTTCCCCCCGGGTCGACTGGTGGTGGTGGTCGGTCAATTTATGTTCAACGGGCCATCGTGCGCCGGGCCATCGACCGCCAGAGGTCGTTGCTCGGACGCATCTGGTCCATGAGTTCCCGCTCCCAGGCGTTCTCGACGGTCACCCCTGCCTTGGCGCACGCCTGCCGCGCGACGACCGTGTCGTCCGCGAACTGGTCGGCCCACGTGCCGTCCTCACCCACGAGGACGATCCGCGCGCCACGCTTGCCGACGTACTCGATGACCGCCTTGGCGCCACCGTGGCCGGCGGCGAACGACTTGATGCCCGAGACCAGGCCGTTGGGGGCCTGCTCAGCGGTCTGCTCAGCCGTCAGCGTCGAATCGGAACCATCTGCCATGACGCGAAGCCTAAGCAGAGCGAGGGTGACGGGTGGGAGAACCGTGAACTATTTGTGATGCCAATTACCTACAGGTTTAAGGAAGACCACAGGTGATTGGCCCGGACTTGTCGGATAAAGCCGGACGAAACCGGTGGCGCGCTTCGCCCCCATGTGTCCAGGTTATAACGACGGAGCGTGAGCGAAAAATAATTCCTGATTCACATTGACATCGGGCGCGGCGGTACGGCTCCGACCGACAGTGAGCGCGGGACGCGGCAGGTCGGGGCGAACGACGCCGGAAGCGGCCCACAATGCGGCACCTCGGGGTCACGGCTGCCCGAGTCGGCCCGCCATTCGGCAACGAGGGCCGTCGTCGCACGGCCGAGGGACCTTGACGACTGAGTCGCTACAGACTTGAGAGCGTCAACGACTCGTCCGGCGTGAGTCGTTGACGCTCTCAGATCTGTAGGCGCTACGCGCACCTCTGCGCCCGAACCTCGGGGCGGCGGCCGTCCCGGATCAGATCAGGGCGTCGAGCGCGACGGCCGCGAAGAGGATCGTCAGGTACGTCGTCGACCAGTGGAACAGCCGCATCGGCTTCTCCGGCTCTCCCCGGCGTACCCGGCGGCAGAGCCGGTGCGCCTCGAGCAGGAAGATCGCCCCCACCACCAGGGTCGGCACTCCGTAGATCGCGCTCATCCCGAGCGGCCAGAGCGCCAGCGAGGTGGCCACGGTCAGCCAGGCGAAGATCAGGATCTCGGCGTTGACCCGCCGGGCGGAGGCCACCACCGGCAGCATCGGGATGCCGGCGCGGGCGTAGTCGGCCTTGTACTTCATCGCCAGCGGATAGAAGTGCGGCATCTGCCAGAAGAAGACGACGCCGAAGAGCACCCACGCCTGCGGCGCCAGCGATCCGGTCACCGCCGCCCAGCCGATCAGCACCGGCGCCGCGCCGCAGGCGCCGCCCCAGAACGTGTTGGCGGTGGTGGTCCGCTTGAGCCAGAGGGTGTAGACGACGTCGTAGTAGACGATCGCCGCCAGGGTGAGCGCGGTGGCCAGCAGGTTGGTGAACACCAGCATCAGCACGACCGACACCGCCGCGAGCACCAGGCCGAAGACCAGCGCGTTGCGCGGCGACACGGTGTGCGCCGGCAGCGGCCGACGCTTGGTGCGCCGCATCAGCTGGTCGATGTCCCGGTCGATGTAGCAGTTGATGACGCTGGCGGCGCCGGCGGCGAGCGAGCCGCCGACCAGCACCACGGCCATCAGCCACAGCGAGGGCAGGCCCCCCTCGGCGAGCATCATCGCCGGCACCGTGGTGACCAGCAGCAGCTCGACGATCCGGGGCTTGGTCAGCGCCACGTACGCCGCGATCACGGCGCGGACGTCCCGCCGGCCGACCGAGGCCCCCTCGGGCACCGTGCGCACCGGCGGCTGCCCGGCAGAACTGCTGACGGGGCGCTCGGTGATCATGCTCACGGATTGCCACCTTCCGGCATCGGCAGGGGAGATCGGGTCGGCGGGGGCCCGCTGCGCGGTCCACACACCGCCACACAGACTACGCGCCGTCGTTTTGGCTGCCCGGGCGACCCGAGAACGGTGCGGGCCGTCACAATCCGGTTGAACGCTTGACCACCACGGTACGTAGCTGAAGGGCGTCCCCCGATCCCCGGGCGCACGTTTAGGGACGCTCGATAGGGTCATCAGTGAGGGTTCCGCCCATCTGCCGAGGAGCACAACCATCGTGGCTGCCAACCGACGAGAGCACTCCGCTCTGAACTGGTCCGACCTCGACCGCCGAGCCGTGGACACCGTACGCGTACTGGCCATGGATGCCGTGGAGAAATCCGGCAACGGCCACCCCGGCACGGCGATGAGCCTGGCGCCGGCGGCGTACCTGCTGTTCAACCGGGTGATGCGGCACAACCCGGCCGACCCCAACTGGCCCGGCCGGGACCGGTTCGTGCTCTCCGCCGGCCACTCCAGCCTGACCCTCTACATCCAGCTCTTCCTCTCCGGTTATCCGCTGGCCCTGGACGACCTGAAGTCGCTGCGCCAGTGGGGCTCGCTCACCCCGGGTCACCCCGAGCACGGGCACACCCCCGGCGTCGAGACCACCACCGGCCCGCTCGGCCAGGGTCTGGGCAACGCGGTCGGGATGGCGATGGCGGCCCGCCGCGAGCGCGGCCTGTTCGACCCGGAGGCCGAGCCGGGCGCGTCGGTCTTCGACCACGACATCTGGTGCATCGCCTCCGACGGCGACATCGAGGAGGGCATCAGCCACGAGGCCAGCTCGCTCGCCGCCCACCAGCAGCTGGGCAACCTCTGCCTGATCTACGACGACAACGAGATCTCGATCGAGGACGACACCCGGATCGCCAAGAGCGAGGACGTAGCGGCCCGCTACGAGGCGTACGGCTGGCACGTGCAGACCGTCGACTGGCGCACCGGCGACGCCGACCAGGGCGACTACCACGAGGACGTCGAGGCGCTCTACCAGGCGCTGCTGGCCGCCAAGGCGGAGACGGACCGCCCGTCCTTCATCGCGCTGCGCACCATCATCGGCTGGCCCGCGCCGAACAAGAAGAACACCGGCAAGATCCACGGCTCGGCGCTCGGCGCCGACGAGGTGGCCGCCACCAAGCAGATCCTCGGTTTCGACCCGCAGAAGACCTTCGAGATCGACGAGGAGGTCCTCAAGCACGCCCGCCAGGTGTTGAACCGTGGTGAGGCCGCCGAGCGGGAGTGGACCACCGCCTTCGACGCGTGGGCCGGCGCGAACGCCGAGCGCAAGGCGCTCTACGACCGGATGGCCACCCGTACCCTGCCGCAGGGCTGGACCGACGCGCTGCCGACCTTCCCCGCCGACGCCAAGGGCGTGGCCACCCGGGCCGCCTCCGGCAAGGTGCTGGAGGCGCTCGCGCCGGTGCTGCCGGAGCTGTGGGGCGGCTCGGCCGACCTGGCCGAGAGCAACAACACCACCATGAAGGGCGAGCCGTCGTTCATCCCGGCGGGCCACGCCACCAAGGACTTCCCGGGCAACGAGTACGGCCGCACGCTGCACTTCGGCATCCGTGAGCACGCCATGGGCGCGATCATGAACGGCATCGCCCTGCACGGCGGCACCCGCGTGTACGGCGGCACCTTCCTGGTGTTCAGCGACTACATGCGCCCCTCGGTGCGGCTCGCCGCGCTGATGAAGCTGCCGGTGACGTACGTCTGGACGCACGACTCGATCGGCCTGGGCGAGGACGGCCCGACCCACCAGCCGGTGGAGCACCTGACCGCGCTGCGGGCCATCCCGGGCCTGGACGTGGTCCGCCCGGCCGACGCCAACGAGACCGCCTGGGCGTGGCGGCAGGCGCTGGAGCACACCGACCGGCCGACCGCGCTGGCGCTGAGCCGGCAGCCGCTGCCGACGATCGACCGGGACGAGTTCGCCGGCGCCGAGGGCACCGCCAAGGGCGGCTACGTGCTGGCCGAGGCGTCCAACGGCAAGCCGCAGGTGATCATCGTGGGCACCGGCTCCGAGGTGCAGCTCTGCCTGACCGCCCGGGAGCGGCTGGAGGCCGACGGCACCCCGACCCGGGTGGTCTCGATGCCCTGCCAGGAGTGGTTCTTCGAGCAGGACGAGGCGTACCGGGAGTCGGTGCTGCCGCGCGGGGTAAAGGCACGGGTGAGCGTGGAGGCGGGCATCGCCATGTCGTGGCGGGGCATCGTCGGCGACTCCGGGGAGAGCGTCAGCCTGGAGCACTACGGCGCCAGCGCCCCGCACACCGTGCTCTTCGAGCAGTTCGGGTTCACCCCCGACCGGATCGTGGCCGCCGCGCACGCGGCGCTGACCCGGGTGGGCGACATCACCGGTTTCACGACCGGCAACTGAGGGGAGCGTGGACGGCATGACGGACAGGCTGAGTGAGCTCACCGCCGCGGGAGTGGCGGTCTGGCTCGACGATCTTTCCCGGGTACGACTGAGCTCCGGCGGGCTGGACCAGCTCCGCCGCGAGAAGCACGTGGCCGGGGTGACCACCAACCCGAGCATCTTCGCCAAGGCGCTGAGCGACGCCACGGAGTACAACTGGCAGCTCAAGGACCTCGCCACCCGTGGCATCGAGGTCGAAGAGGCCGTACGGATGCTCACCACGTACGACGTGCGGTGGGCGTGCGACGTGATGCGCCCGTCGTACGACGGCAGCAACGGCGTCGACGGCCGGGTCTCCATCGAGGTGGACCCGCGGCTGGCCGACGAGACGGAGAAGACCGTCGCCGAGGCCAAGGCGCTGTGGTGGCTGGTGGACCGCCCCAACCTCTTCATCAAGATCCCGGCCACCGAGGCGGGCCTGCCGGCGATCACCGCGACCCTGGCCGAGGGGATCAGCGTCAACGTGACCCTGATCTTCGGCCTGGACCGCTACTCGCAGGTGATGGAGGCGTTCCTGGCCGGCCTGGAGCAGGCCAAGGCGAACGGCCACGACCTGTCCAAGATCGGCTCGGTGGCGTCGTTCTTCGTCTCCCGGGTCGACACCGAGGTCGACAAGCGGCTGGAGAAGCTCGGCTCCGACGAGGCGAAGGCGCTGCGCGGCAAGGCCGCCGTGGCCAACGCCCAGCTGGCGTACGAGCGCTACGGCGAGGTCTTCTCCTCCGACCGCTGGCAGAAGCTGGCCGACGCGGGCGCCCACCCGCAGCGGCCGCTGTGGGCGTCCACCTCGACGAAGAACCCGGACTACCGCGACGTCATCTACGTCGAGGAGCTGATCGCGCCCGGCACGGTCAACACCATGCCGGAGTCGGTGATCCACGCCTACGCCGAGCACGGCGAGACCCGCGGCGACACCATCACCGGCTCGTACGACGCCGCCCGCAAGGTCTTCACCGACCTGGAGGGCGTCGGCGTCGACATGTCCGACGTGATCGCCACGCTGGAGCGCGAGGGCGTGGAGAAGTTCGAGGCCAGCTGGCTGGAGCTGCTCGAGGGCGTGAAGAAGTCGCTGGCCGAGGCGGCGAAGGGCGCCGGCGCGCCGAACAAGGCCGCCAAGGGCAACGCGCAGGCCGCCCAGCAGGCCGGAGGCAACGCGTGACGATGCGCGACGGTGGCGCCCCGGGGTTTCCCGGGGCGCTCCCCCGCGCCCGGCCACCGATCGGGAGGCCGGCGTGACCGACCTGCTCGCCGGCGTGGAGGCGGCCGCCGGGCTCGCGGTGCACGGGGCGGACGCGGTCGACCGGGCCGCCGCCACGTCCACCCGGGCAGCCCTGGTGGCGGCCGGTGTCCCCGGCCGGCTGGCCGGCAAGGACCCGACCCTGTGGGGCCCGGCGGCGCAGGCCGGCGCGAAGAGCCGGCTCGGCTGGCTGGACACCCACCGGCGTAGTCGGGAACTGCTCCCCCAGCTCGCCGAGCTGGCCGCCGAGCTGGCCGACCTGGACCACGTGGTGCTGGCCGGGATGGGTGGCTCGTCGCTCGCCGCCGAGGTGATCGCCCGGACCACCGGCCGGCCGCTGACCGTGCTGGACACCACCGACCCGGGCCAGGTCCGGGCGGCGCTGGCCGACCGGCTGGAGCGCACCGTGGTGGTGGTGGCCAGCAAGTCCGGCTCGACGGTGGAGACCGACAGTCACCGGCGCGCGTACTGGCAGGCGTTCCTGGACGCCGGGATGACCGAGGCGGAGGCGGCCCGACACTTCGTGGTGGTCACCGACCCGGGTTCCCCGCTGGAGGAGACCGCCGCCGAGATGGGCGTGGTGGTCATCCACGCCGACCCGGAGGTGGGTGGCCGGTATTCGGCGCTGACCGCGTTCGGGCTGGTCCCGGCCGCGCTGGCCGGCGTCGAGGTGACCGCGCTGCTCGACGACGCCGAGGCGCTGGCCGGGTCGCTGGACCGGGATCGGGACAATCCGGCGCTCGCGCTGGGGGCCGCGCTGGCCGCCGCCGCGACCGACGGCCGGGACCGGGTCGTGCTGGTCTCCGACGGCACCGGCATCGACGGCCTGGGTGACTGGGCCGAGCAGTTGATCGCCGAGTCGACCGGCAAGACCGGGCTGGGAATCCTGCCGGTGGTGGTCGAGTCGCCGGGCGCCCCGGGGGCCTCCGGTGCCGGCGTGCTGACCGTGACCTACGGCGGCGCGCTGCCCCCCGACGCCGTGCCGGGCGGCGGGTGCGTGCCCGACCTGGCCGTCAACGGCCCGCTCGGCGCGCACTTCCTGGCCTGGAAATACGCCGTCGCGGTCGCCGCCGTGGCGCTCGGCGTCGACCCGTTCGACCAGCCGGACGTCGCCGGGGCCAAGCGGACCACCGAACGCGTCCTGGCCGAGGGGGCGCCGGCGCAGCCGCCGTCGTCCACCGAGGGCGCCATCGAGGTGTACGCCCCGGCGGGTGCCCCCGCCGACCTGGCCGGCGCGCTGCGCTGGCTGCTCGACCAGGTGCCCGGCGACGGGTACCTCGCCGTCACCGCGTACCTCGATCGGCTCGCCGACGCCGACGCGGCCCGGCTGCGGCCGCTGCTGGCCCGGGCCACCGCGGCGCCGGTGACCTTCGGGTGGGGACCGCGGTTCCTGCACTCCACCGGCCAGTACCACAAGGGCGGTCCGGCCGTCGGCGCTCATCTCCAGGTGACCGGGGCGGTCACCGATGATCTGCCGGTGCCCGGACGCCCGTACTCCTTCGCAGAACTTCAGGCGGCCCAGGCCGCGGGCGACCGGCAGGCCCTGGCCGACCGCGGCCGGCCGGTCCTGCGGCTGCACCTGACCGAGCGGGCGGCGGGCCTGGCCCAGCTGCTCGATGTGGCCGGACGGACACTGACGTGACGATGATTGACGAAAATCCCCCAGCGGAGCGAGGAGACACCGTGAGCGCGAGGAGTGGGCCGAGCGTGCCGACCGCGCAGACGTCGGGCGAGGGTGGCCCGGCGAACCCGCTACGCGACCCGCAGGACCGTCGGCTGCCCCGGATCCCGGAGCCGTGCGCTCTGGTGATCTTCGGGGTCACCGGCGACCTGGCGCGCAAGAAGCTGCTTCCGGCGGTGTACGACCTGGCCAACCGAGGGTTGCTACCGCCCGGGTTCGTGGTCCTCGGCTTCGCCCGCCGGGACTGGGGCGACGGCGACTTCGAGACCCTGGCCTGCGAGGCGGCCCGCAAGCACGCCCGCACCCCCTGGCGGGACGAGGTGTGGGCCCGGCTGGCCGGCAACATCAAGTTCGTCGGCGGCTCGTTCGACGACGACGCCGCCTTCGACCACCTGGCCGCCACCCTGGACGAGCTGCGGGACACCCACGGCATCCACGGCAACGCCGCCTTCTACTTCTCCATCCCGCCGGCGGCCTTCCCCGTCGTGCTCAAGCAGCTGGCCCGCACCGGCATGGCCGACAACGCCAAGTCCGGCGGCTGGCGGCGGGTCGTGGTGGAGAAGCCGTTCGGCAACGACCTGCCCTCGGCCAAGGCGCTCAACGACCTGGTCGACGACGTCTTCACCCGGCAGGACGTCTTCCGGATCGACCACTACCTGGGCAAGGAGACGGTCCAGAACATCCTGGCCCTGCGCTTCGCCAACAACCTGTTCGAGCCGCTCTGGAACTCCAAGTACGTCGACTCGGTGCAGATCACCATGGCCGAGGACGTCGGCATCGGCACCCGGGCCGCGTTCTACGACTCGGTCGGCACCGCCCGTGACGTGCTCCAGAACCACCTGCTCCAGCTGCTGGCCCTGGTGGCCATGGAGGAGCCGACCAGCTTCGACGCCGACGAGATCCGGGCCGAGAAGCTGAAGGTGCTCAAGGCCATCACCCTGCCGAAGGACGTCGAGCGGGGCACCGTGCGCGGCCAGTACCTGCCCGGCTGGGTGGGCGGCGAGCGGGCCAAGGGCTACCTGGAGGAGGAGGGCGTCCCGGAGACCTCCACCACCGAGACGTACGTCGCCGTGGAGCTGGGCATCCAGAACCGCCGGTGGGCGGGGGTGCCGTTCTACATCCGGGCCGGCAAGCGGCTGCCCCGACGGGTCACCGAGGTGGCCATCATGTTCAAGAAGGCGCCGCACCTGCCGTTCAACGCCGCCGACATGGAGTCGCTCGGCCCCAACCAGCTGGTCATCCGGGTCCAGCCGGACGAGGGCGTGGTGCTCAAGTTCGGTTCCAAGGTGCCCGGCACCACCATGGAGGTCCGCGACATCGCGATGGACTTCCAGTACGGCGAGGCGTTCACCGAGTCCAGCCCCGAGGCGTACGAGCGGCTGGTGCTCGACGTGCTGATCGGCGACCGGACGCTCTTCCCGGACGCTGCCGAGGTGGAGCAGAGCTGGCAGGTCGTGGACCCGCTGGAGCACGCCTGGGAGGGAACGAAACCGGAGCCGTACCGGGCCGGTGAGTGGGGCCCGCGCGCCGCCGACGAGATGCTGGCCCGCGAGGGCCGGGCGTGGCGGCGGGCGTGAGCGAGCAGAGGATGCGAACCAGGAGGCTTCAGTGATCGGGCTGTGGGACACCACCGGCAACGAGGTGGTCAAGGCGCTCGCCGCCGAGCGGCGCAGCGCCGGCGGGGTGGCCAGCGGCATGGCCCTGACCCTGATCGTCGTGGTGGACGAGAAGCGGGTCCGCGAGGCCGAGGCGGCGGCGACCATCGCCGCCGCCGCGCACCCCTGCCGGATCGTCGTGGTGGTCCGCTCCGACGTCGAGCGGGACCGCAACCGGCTGGACGCCGAGATCGTCGTCGGCGGCCGGCTCGGCCCGTGCGAGGCGGTGGTGACCCGGATGTACGGCCGGCTCGCCCTGCACGCCGAGTCGGTGGTGATGCCGCTGCTGGTGCCGGACGTGCCGGTGGTGACGTGGTGGCACGGCGAACCGCCGGCCGAGATCGCCACCGACTTCCTCGGCGTGGTGGCCGACCGGCGGATCACCGACGCCGCGCAGGCCGTCGACCCGGTGGCCGCGCTGCGGCAGCGGGCCGCCGACTACGCCCCCGGCGACACCGACCTGGCCTGGACCCGGATCACCCCGTGGCGCACGCTGGTGGCGGGCGCGTTCGACACCACCCAGGCCCGGGTCACCGAGGCGACCGTGGTGGCGCCGCGCACCGACCCCACGGCGGCGCTGATGCGCGGCTGGCTGACGGCCCGGCTCGGCATCGACCCGGTCTGGGAGCACACCGACGACTACCCGCGGATGCGGGAGGTGCAGCTGCGCTGCGCCAACGGTGACGAGCTGACCCTCAGCCGGGACGACAGCATCGCCATCTTCCGGCGTACCGGCCAGGACGACCGGACGCTGCCGCTGGTCCGCCGGCCGCTCGGCGACGAGCTGGCCGAGGAGCTGCGCCGGCTCGACGCCGACCAGGTGTACGCCGAGGCGCTCGGCGCGGCGGCCGGGCTCTCCGGGCTGGACCAGCGCCCCGCCGGGCGGGTGCACGTCTGGAAGGACCCGGCGACGGCCCAGCGGGCCGAGGCCGGGGTCACCGCGCATGCCGGCGCGACGGCACAGGGATGACCGCGTGGCGGTCGGAAGAACGAAGGCACAGGGATGAGTGAGGCGAGTGTCGCCGTACACGCCGATGCCGACCTGCTGGCGCAGGCGGTCGCGGCCCGGCTGGTGGTGAGTCTGCTCGACGCGCAGGCCGACCGGGGTGCCGCCTCGGTCGTGCTGACCGGCGGGCGGATCGCCGCGGCGGTGTACCGGGCGGTGGCGGCGTTGCCGGCGCACGACGCGGTCGACTGGTCGCGGGTGGATGTCTGGTGGGGCGACGAACGGTTCCTGCCGGCCGGCGACCCGGAGCGCAACGAGACCCAGGCCCGGGCGGCCCTGCTCGACGCGCTGCCGCTGGACCCGGCCCGGGTGCACCCGATGCCCGCCTCGGACGGGCCGGCCGGCAACGACCCGGAGGCCGCCGCCGCCGGCTACGCGCAGGAACTGGCCCGGGCCGCCGGGCCCGGGCACGCCACCCTCCCCCACTTCGACGTGCTGATGCTCGGGGTGGGCGAGGACGGTCACGTGGCCTCGATCTTCCCGGAGCACCCGGTGCACCACGACAACCGGCCGGTGAGCGCCGTGCGGGGCAGCCCGAAGCCGCCGCCGGTGCGGACCACCCTCACCCTGCCCACGATCAACACGGCGGAGGAGGTCTGGCTGGTCGCCGGGGGCGCGGACAAGGCCCGGGCGGTCGGCATGGCGCTGGCCGGGGCGGGGCCGGTGCAGTTGCCCGCCGCCGGGGTGCACGGTGTCGCGCGTACCCGATGGCTGCTGGACCGGGCCGCGGCGGCCGACGTGCCGCCGCGCTTCCGCAGCCTGCGCTAGCCGGCCGCCCGGACCGGCCCTGCCGACGGCGCTCGCCGAGCGCGATGGTCCGGTTGGCTCGCCCAGGCCGTAACGGGTCCTCGCGACGCAGTGATCGATGCGAGCGTGACACCTCAGAGGCACATGTATGACTCTGAGGTGTCACGCTCGTTGCATGTCGCCGCCCTGGCCGGGCGGTCGGACGACGTCGGCTCGTGCCACACGATCGCCATGCTCAGGACGTCGCCCCGGCCCACGCCCCAGCCGTGGACGGCACCGGCGGGTCACGCCCGGCCGCGTCGGCGGTGCAGCGCGGCCAGGGCCTCGGCGAGGATCGCCTCCGCCTCCTCCGGGGTGCGCCGCTCCTTCACGTACGCCAGGTGGGTCTTGAAGGGCTCGGTGCGGGCGCGGCCCGGCGGGTCGGCCGGGTCCTGGCCGCCCGGCAGCCCGCACCGCGGGCAGTCCCAGAGCGCGGGCGGCTCGGCCTCGGCGGCGATCAGGATGTCGAACCGGTGCTCGTTGCGGCACCAGTAGGTGACCGCCTGGCGGGGAGCCGGTGCGTACCGTTCGGGGGGCCGCTCGGGGCCGGACCCGATCCGGGTGCCGCGGATGACGTTGCCACTCGGCACGGCTGCTCGCTCCTGTCGTCGGAGGGGACCGCCGCCCGGTGCGGGCGGCGGGCGACGCGGTGCAGCGGAAAAAGAACTGCGCGCGGTCCGTCGGTGACGGACCGCGCGCAGATTGTACGGCGTGAATGCCTCGCTCAGGAGCCGCTGCCGACCTGGAGCCGGAGCCAGAGGCCGAGCCCGACGATGCAGGCGAACCAGACGATGCCCACCAGAACGGTGTAGCGGTCGAGGTTCTTCTCGGCCACCGACGAGCCGGCCAGGCTCGAGCTGACCCCACCGCCGAACATGCTGGACAGCCCGCCGCCCTTACCTCGGTGCAGCAGGATCAGCATGGTGAGCAGAACGCTCGTGATGACCAGCAACACGATCAACGTGTATGCGAACCAGATCGGCATGGCTGGGGTCAGTCCTCTCGTTACGATCCTCGCCCGGACAGATCGGGCACGGCGGCCTCGACCGGTGGACGGGCGGAGTCAAGGATAGCGAGCGATCAGCGGGCGGTGTGCTCCGGGAACCTGCAGATCTTCGCGAACTCCTCGGCGTCCAGGCTGGCGCCCCCGACCAGGGCACCGTCCACGTCCGGCTGGGCCATGATCGACGCCACGTTCGACGACTTCACCGACCCGCCGTAGAGGACCCGTACCTGGTCCGCCGTGGCCTGGTCGAAGGTCTCGACCAGGCGCTTGCGCACCTCGCCGCAGACCTCCTGGGCGTCCTCCGGGGTGGCCGTCTTGCCGGTGCCGATCGCCCAGACCGGCTCGTACGCGACGACGACCTTGGTGACCTGCTCGGCGGTGAGCCCCCGCAGGGCGCCGTCGAGCTGGTCGCAGCAGTGCGGCACGTGCCGCAGCTGCTCCCGGATCTCCAGCCCCTCACCGATGCAGAGGATCGGAGTGAGCCCGTTGGCCAGCGCCGCCGCCACCTTGGCGTTGACGATCGCGTCGTCCTCGTAGTGGTACTGCCGCCGCTCCGAGTGCCCGACCACCACGTACGTGCAGCCGAGCTTGGCCAGCATCGGCCCGGCGATGTCGCCGGTGTACGCGCCCGACTGGTACGGCGACAGGTCCTGCGCGCCGTACCCGATCAGCAGCTTGTCGCCGTCCACCGCGGTCTGCACGGTACGCAGGTCGGTGAAGGGCGGCAGCACCACGCACTCGACGTCGGTGAGCTGCTTCTCGTTGAGGCTCGCGGCCAGCTTCTGCACCAGTAGGTTGGCCTCGAGATGGTTCAGGTTCATCTTCCAGTTGCCGGCCATCAGCGGCCGGCGGGTGATGCTCGCCATCAGTCCTCCAGCGCCGCGATGCCCGGGAGCTTCTTGCCCTCGAGGTATTCCAGGGACGCCCCGCCACCGGTCGATATGTGATCGAAATCGGTCTCGTCCAGGCGCAACGAACGCACCGCGGCGGCGCTGTCTCCGCCGCCGACCACGCTGAACGCGTCGGTCTTGGTGATCGCCTCGGCGATCCCGCGGGTGCCCGCGGCGAAGGCCGGCATCTCGAACACGCCCATCGGCCCGTTCCAGAAGATGGTCTTCGCCTGGGAGATCGCGGCGGCGAAGCCGGCCACCGTCTCCGGGCCGATGTCCAGCCCGAGCCGGTGGCTCGGGATGCCGTCGGCGCGCACCGTGTCGTGCGCGGCGTCCGGGGCGAAGGCGTCCGCGGCCACCACGTCGACCGGGAGCATGATCTTGCCCTCGGAGCGCTCCAGGAGGTTGCGGCAGGTCTCCACCATCTCCTCCTCCAGCAGCGAGGTGCCCACCTCGTGGCCCTGGGCCTTGAGGAAGGTGAAGCACATCCCGCCGCCGATGAGCAGCCGGTCGACCGTCGGCAGCAGCGCCTCGATCACCGCCAGCTTGTCGGAGACCTTCGAGCCGCCCAGCACGACCACGTACGGCCGCTCCGGCGCGCCGGTCAGCTTGGAGAGCACCTCCACCTCGCGCAGCACCAGGCGGCCGGCCACGTGCGGCAGCCGCGCCGGCACGTCGTAGACGCTGGCGTGCTTGCGGTGCACGGCGCCGAAGGCGTCGTCCACGTACGCCTCGCCGAACGCGGCGAGCTGATCGGCGAAGGCGCCCCGCTCGGCGTCGTCCTTGCTGGTCTCACCCTTGTTGAACCGCAGGTTCTCCAGCAGCGCGACCTGACCGTCGGCCAGGCCCTCCACCGTGGACCGGGCGGACTCGCCGACGGTGTCCTCGGCGAAGTGCACCGGGGCGCCGAGCAGCTCGCCGAGGCGCCCGGCCACCGGGCGGAGGCTGAACTGCGGGTCCGGGGCGCCCTTCGGGCGGCCCAGGTGCGAGCAGACGACCACCTTCGCGCCGGCCTGCACCAGCGCGCTCAGCGTCGGCAGGACGGCCCGGATCCGGCCGTCGTCGGTGATCTCAGCGGTCTGCTTGTCGAGCGGGACGTTCAGGTCGGCGCGCACCAGCACGCGCCGACCCGAGACCCCCTCGCCGAGCAGGTCGTCGAGGTTGCGGATCGTCACCGAGCTAGCCCTCCGTTCGTGACTGCGGGGCTCGCAAGCTCACTCCTCGCACTCACAGGGACTGACCCACCAGCTTGACCAGGTCGACCAGGCGGTTGGAGTAGCCCCACTCGTTGTCGTACCAGCCGACGACCTTGACCTGGTTGCCGATCACCTTGGTCAGCGGCGCGTCGAAGATGCAGGACGCCGGGTCGGTGACGATGTCCGCCGACACGATCGGGTCCTCGTTGTAGACCAGGATGCCCTTGAGCGGGCCCTCCGCGGCGGCCTTCAGCGCGGCGTTGACCTCCTCCACGGTGGTCTCCCGGCCGACCTCGACGGTCAGGTCGGTCGCCGAGCCGGTCGGGATCGGCACCCGCAGGGCGTAGCCGTCCAGCTTGCCCTTCAGCTCCGGCAGCACCAGGCCGATCGCCTTCGCGGCACCGGTCGAGGTGGGAACGATGTTCAGCGCGGCGGCGCGGGCCCGACGCAGGTCCTTGTGCGGCGCGTCCTGCAGGTTCTGGTCCTGGGTGTACGCGTGGATGGTGGTCATCAGACCCTTGGTGATCCCGAACGTGTCCTGCAGGACCTTCGCCATCGGGGCGAGGCAGTTGGTGGTGCAGGAGGCGTTCGAGATGATGTTGTGCTTGGCCGGGTCGTACTGGTCCTGGTTAACCCCCATGACCACGGTGACGTCCTCGTTCTTCGCCGGCGCGGAGATGATGACCTTCTTGGCCCCGCCGTCGATGTGCGCCTTCGCCTTGGTGCCGTCGGTGAAGAATCCGGTGGACTCGATGACGACGTCGACGCCGACCTCGCCCCACGCCAGCTTGGCGGGGTCCTTCTCCTCGAACACCTTGATGGCCTTGCCACCCACGGTGATCTCGTCGGCGCTGGCCTTGACCTCGTGCGGGAGGCGACCCAGGATGCTGTCGTACTTGACAAGGTGGGCGAGCGTCGCGTTGTCGGTCAGGTCGTTGACCGCCACGATCTCGATGTCGGCGCCGGACGCAAGCACTGCCCGGAAGAAGTTACGGCCGATCCGGCCGAAGCCGTTGATGCCAACCCGGATGGTCACAGGTCCCATCTCCTCGCGTTCTGGTCCGCCGGCGTCGGACACCGGCCGGCGGAGATGTGTGCGCCGACCGTTGGAGCCGGCCGTTGACGGTTCATCTCGGCCACCCCGCCGCGGTCCGGAGACCTGACCGCCCGAGGCGGTGAGTCACGGCGAGGAGAGCCTGTGCCGGCCCCCTTGCCGTACGTCGTGACCTTATCCGAGCGCACGGGGCCCCGCTGCGCCGGGGCAAGATCCGGTACGCCCCGTGGGACGCGCCGGCCCGCCCCGGCGACGGTCCCGCGTTGCGCTCGGTAACGTCGTCCGGCCGTCACCGTCCTATCAGACCACGAGCATGTCCGGCGTGACTGCCGCTTCCGTATCGGGGATGCCCAGGTCACGGGCACGCTTGTCGGCCAGCGCCAGCAGTCGCCTTATCCGGCCGGCGATGGCGTCCTTGGTCAACGGCGGGTCGGCCAGCGCGCCCAGCTCCTCCAGGGAGGCCTGCCGGTGCTCCAGCCGCAGCCGCCCCGCCGAGGTGAGGTGGTTGGGGGCGTCGTCGGCCAGGATCTCCAGCGCGCGGGTCACCCGGGCCGCCGCGGCCACCGCCGCCCGGGCCGAACGGCGCAGGTTCGCGTCGTCGAAGTTGGCCAGCCGGTTCGCGGTGGCCCGCACCTCGCGGCGTACCCGACGTTCCTCCCAGGCCAGCACGCTGGAGTGCGCGCCGATCCGGGTGAGCAGCGCGGCGATCGCGTCACCGTCCTTGACCACCACCCGGTCCACGCCGCGGACCTCGCGGTTCTTGGCGGTGATGCCGATCCGGCGGGCCGCGCCGACCAGGGCCAGCGCCGACTCCGGACCCGGGCAGGTGATCTCCAGGGCGCTGGAGCGGCCCGGCTCGGTCAACGAGCCGTGCGCCATGAACGCGCCCCGCCACGCCGACACGGCGCAGCAGACGTTCGCGGCCACCACGTGCGGCGGCAGGCCGCGCACCGGCCGGCCCCGGACGTCCAGCAGGCCGGTCTGCCGGGCCAGCGCCTCGCCGTCCTTGACCACCCGGACGATGAAGTGGCTGCCCTTGCGCAGGCCGCCGGAGGCCAGCACGTGGATCTCGCTCGGGTAGCCGTACACCTCGGCGATCTCCCGGCGCAGCCGCCGGGCCACCGCGCCGGTGTCGAGTTCCGCCTCGACGACCACCCGCCCGGATACGATGTGCAGGCCGCCCGCGAAGCGCAGCAACGCGGCCATCTCCGCACGTCGGCAGCACGGCTTGGGCACGTCGACCCGACTCAGCTCGTCCTTGACCGCAGCTGTCATCGCCATTCTGCGCCCCCTCACGGACCGGTTCCGGCGTGTCGCCGGTGATTACGTACGTGCTTAACGATCGGCGCCCAGGACAGGCACCAGCGCGGCGCCGAGCGCGGCCGGATCGTGTCGGGACGTGCCGTCGGTGACGGCCACCGGGGCGAGGATCAGTCGGGCACCCAGCGATTCTGCCGCACGCTCGACCGGTTCCGGGTCACCCACCGCCTTGCCGTCGGCGAGGACCAGGTCGACCTTGAGTTCGGGAAGATACCAGTGCAGCGCGGCCAGGTGGTCGGCCACGGAGAGCCCGAGGGTCTCCTTCTCGGCCGCCAGGTTCAGGGTGACCAGCCGGCGGGCCGGACTCGCCACGATCGCCTCGGCCAGCCCGGGGACCAGCAGGTGTGGCAGCACGCTGGTGTACCAGCTGCCCGGCCCGAAGATCAACCAGTCGGCCTCGGTGATGGCCGCCACCGCCTCCGCGCAGGCCGGCGGCGCGTCCGGGGTGAGCCGCAGCGACTCGACCCGCCCGGTGGTCACCGCGACCTGGTGCTGGCCGCGGACCGTCCGCACCTCGTCGGGACGGGCCGGGTCGATCCCCCGCACCAGCGCCTCGATCCCCACCGGCTGCGGCGACATCGGCAGCACCCGACCCACCGCGCCGAGCATGACGCCGGCGTGCCGCAACGCGGCCACCGGGTCGCCGAGCTGCTCCATCAGGCCGCACAGCACCAGGTTGCCCACCGCGTGCCCGGCGAGCCCGTCACCGGCCGGGCCGGCCGGGGCGAACCGGTGCTGGAACAGGCCCGCGCTGCGGCGGGTCGTCGGGTGCTCCCCGGCCAGCGCCACCAGCGCCTGCCGCAGGTCACCCGGGGGCAGGCCGCCGCGCTCGGCGCGGAGCCGGCCGCTGGAGCCGCCGTCGTCGCCCACGGTCACCACCGCGGTGATGTCCAGGTCGATCTCGGGTACGCAGTGACGCAGCGCCCGCAGCGACGCCGAGAGGCCGTGCCCGCCGCCGAAGGCGACCACCTTCACCGTCATTCCCGCCCCAGGTCCCGGTGTTGCGCGTTGGCGGCGATGCCGGACTGCCGCAGCCGGCCGGCGAGCTCCTCGGTGATGGCGACGCTGCGGTGTTTGCCACCGGTGCAGCCCACCGCCACGGTCAGGTAGCGCTTGCCCTCCCGCTCGAAGCCGGCGGTGGTGGCGTTGACCAGGTCGGCGTAGGCGGCGACGAACTCGTCGGCCCCCTCCTGACCCAGCACGTACGCGCTGACCGCCTCCTCCCGGCCGGTGTGCTCGCGCAGCTCCGGCACCCAGTACGGGTTGGGCAGGAACCGGGCGTCCAGCACGAAGTCGGCGTCCGGCGGCAGGCCGTACTTGAAGCCGAAGGAGAGCACGGTGACCCGCAGCCGGCGGGCGTCCTCGCCGGCGAACAGCTCCTCCACCCGGCGGCGCAGCTGGTTGACGTTGAGCTGACTGGTGTCGATGATCACGTCGGCCTGGTCGCGGGCCTCCTCCAGCAGCTCCCGCTCCACGGCGATGCCGTCGGCCAGCCGGCCGTCGCCCTGCAACGGGTGCGAGCGCCGGACGCTCTCGAACCGCCGGATCAGCACCTCGTCGTCGGCGTCCACGAAGACCACCCGGGGGTGGAAGCCCCGGTCCTTCAGCTCCCGGATCGCGCCGGCCAGGTCGGTGGAGAAGGCGCGGGACCGCACGTCCAGCACCATCGCCGTACGCCGGGCGGCGCCGCCCGCCTTCACGGCCAGCTCGGCCATGTCCAGCATCAGCGCCTGCGGGAGGTTGTCCACCACGTAGTAGCCGACGTTCTCCAAGGCCCGGGCCACCGTGCTGCGCCCGCCGCCGGACAGGCCGGTGACCACCACCAGGGTGGTCTCCTCCTCGGCCGGCTCACCGGTCGCCGCCGGGCTCTCCACGACCGACCCGTGCACGCCCGGCAGGTCGCCCGGTGTCCGCTCCTGGGCAGTTCCCGCCTCGCTCAACCCGTTACCCCCAAGCCGTGGTGCTCCGGTGCGTTCTGCGACCGGGCATGGTCAGTCAGCGACTCTATCCCGCTGCGCCCCGTCGATCGTCGCCCCCGGCGCGCTGACGGGTCCGTCCGCTGCGCTCAACGTGCCGACCAACCCCGGTGTTCCTGCTCGGCGCCCGATCCGGCGGTGGGGTCGCGCACCCGACAGGAGCCACCCCTCGACGACGGGGCCCGCTGACGACGTCCGGCCCTCGGCGTGGCAGGCCCGCCGGGGCCGGACGCTGTCGGGGGCGCTCCGTAGACTGCCCCAATGGTCTCCCCCACCACCGAGCAGCGGACCGAGGACGCCTCCGGGGTGCTGCGCCGGGTCTTCGGCTACGACGCGTTCCGCGGTTTCCAGCGCGAGGTCATCGACCACGTCGTGGCCGGCGGGGACGCCCTGGTGCTGATGCCCACCGGTGGGGGCAAGTCGCTGTGCTACCAGATCCCGGCGCTGGTCCGCCCCGGCGTCGCGGTGGTGATCTCGCCGCTGATCGCGCTGATGCAGGACCAGGTGGACGCGCTCACCGCCGTCGGCGTCAACGCCGGTTTCCTCAACTCGACGCTCGACCTCGACGCCCGGCGGCAGGTCGAGCGGGCCTTCCTCGACGGCGAGCTCGACCTGCTCTACCTCGCCCCGGAGGCGCTCGGCACCCGCCCGGTGCAGCACCTGCTCGACCGGGGCAGCATCGCGCTGTTCGCCATCGACGAGGCGCACTGCGTGGCCCAGTGGGGGCACGACTTCCGTCCCGACTACCTGGCCCTGTCGATGCTGCACGAGCGGTGGCCGGCGGTGCCGCGGATCGCGCTGACCGCCACGGCCACCACCGCGACCCGCGCCGAGATCGCCACCCGGCTCAAGCTGACCGAGGCGCGGCACTTCGTGGCCAGCTTCGACCGGCCCAACATCCAGTACCGCATCGTCGGGAAACGGGAGCCCCGCAAGCAACTGCTGAGCCTGCTCCGCGACGAGCACCCGGGCGACGCCGGGATCGTCTACTGCCTCTCCCGCGCGTCGGTGGAGAAGACCGCCGACTTCCTGGTCGCCAACGGCATCCCCGCCCTGCCCTACCACGCCGGCCTGGACGCGGCGACCCGCGCGACCAACCAGCAGCGGTTCCTACGCGAGGACGGCCTGGTCATGGTGGCCACGATCGCCTTCGGCATGGGCATCGACAAGCCGGACGTACGCTTCGTCGCCCACCTCGACCTGCCCAAGTCCGTGGAGGGCTACTACCAGGAGACCGGCCGCGCCGGCCGGGATGGTCTGCCGTCCACGGCCTGGCTGGCGTACGGGCTCCAGGACGTGGTCCAGCAGCGCAAGATGATCGAGACGTCGGACGGCGACCTGGCCCGCCGCCGCTCGCTCGCCGCCCACCTGGACGCGATGCTGGCGCTCTGCGAGACGGTGCGCTGCCGCCGCGCCCAACTGCTCGAATACTTCGGCGAACCGGCCGGCGGCCCGTGCGGCAACTGCGACACCTGCCTGGAGCCGCCGGAGTCGTGGGACGGCACGGTGCCGGCGCAGAAGCTGCTCTCCACCGTCTTCCGGCTGGACCGGGAACGCAACCAGCGGTTCGGCGCCGGCCACTGCGTCGACATCCTGCTCGGCCGGCAGACCGAGAAGATCACCCAGCACACCCACGACCAGCTGACGGTCTTCGGCATCGGCGGTGAGCTGAGCGAGGCGGAATGGCGCGGCGTGGTCCGGCAGCTGCTGGCCGAGGGGCTGCTGGCGGTCGAGGGCGACTACGGCACCCTCGCCCTCACCGAGGCCAGCGCCGAGGTGCTGGGGCGCCGCCGCACGGTGATGATGCGCCGGGAGCCGGAACGGAAGTCCGCCGGGCGGGCCGCCCGCGCCAAGGCCTCCGCCGCCGCGGCCGTCGAGCTGCCGCCGTCGGCCGCGCCGCTGTTCGAACGGCTGCGCGCCTGGCGGGCGGCGACCGCGAAGGAGCAGGGCGTCCCCGCGTACGTCATCTTCCACGACGCGACGTTGCGCCAGATCGCCACCGACGCACCCACCTCGCTGGGTGAGCTGTCCAAGGTCGGCGGCGTCGGCGAGAACAAGCTGGCCAAGTACGGCGACGCGATCCTCGGCGTGCTGGCCGAGGGCTGACCCGCCCGCAGCCGTATCGGGTGGACGGCCCGTGGACAGACGACGAGGGCCCGACCCCGGGTGGGGGGTCGGGCCCTTGTCGGTTGCTCGGGGTCAGCTGGCGGTGTAGCCGCGGGTGGCGATCCAGTCGGCGAGGTTGTCCACGCTCATCCGGTAGGAGGCCATGTTCGGGTCGGCCGAGTCGGCGATCGTCACGGTCTTCCCACCATCGCGGTAACCCACCACCGAGATGTAGTGCCCGCCCTCGAAGGAATGGGTGTTGCCGTCGGTGTCCACCGCGGTACCGGCGATGTTCGCCACCACGGCCCGGCCCTCGTCGACGGTCTCGACGATGTCGGCGCGCAGCTTGTCGGTCTGCTTGTCGTCGGCCTTACGGTCCTTGATCTCCACCGACCGGTACACGTCCTTACCGGTCTCCTTGTTCAGCACCGGGGTGATGTCGTTGATGCTGTTGGTGCCGTCCTCGGTGGTTCGGTGGTGCCCATCTCCTTGGCCATGGCGTCGACGTCGATGTCCTTGCCCTGGACGGAGAGGGCGTTGCGGGTGGCGGCGGGGCCGCAGTAGTAGAAGTTCGGCTGTGCCTCGTAGCGCACGTTGAGCTCGCGCTCGCCGTGGCCACGGTTGCTGGACACACCGGTGGCGGCCTTCTCGGCCGGGGTGGCCTGCGCGGCGATCGCCGGACCCGCGATACCCGCGGTCGTGGCGGCCAGGCCGGCAACGGTCAGAGCGCTCTTACGAATCAGATCGGTACGCATCGGCGTGCTCCTCTGCATTCGGGGGTTGTGCGCGCGACCCACACGGGGGTGCGATGCGGCCACGCGACAAAAAGGGGGAAGCCTGAAAGAGGGTCGGCTCGGCGATCCGGGGGACCTGCTCGGCTGACCGGGGATGTAACGACCGGTGGCCGGAGACGATTCCCGCCGGCGCTACCGGGGACCGGTGCTGCGCGATCCCGGAGGGTGTAACCCGGCGACTCGGTCCCGCATTCCGCCGGGCCCTGACCGGTGCTGCGCGGTCCGGGGTGTAACCGTGCGGCTCGGTCCGGCATTCCACCGGGCCTTGCCCTGGGCCGGCGGGCTGGGAGTGCCCGCGGTATGCCAGGTACAACGCCCCGGCCCCGCCCGCGATTCCGCCCCCCGAGTGCCGCCCGCCACCGGGCACCGCTCACAAACCCGACACCCGGAACACCACAACCCGGACATTCCGCCCATGCCGCCTGGCGGCGACATGCGTGAGTGGAACGCCATGGCTGTCAAACGGGCCCGGAGACAGCCATGGCGTTCCACCGAGCGGTGGCGGCTCCGCGCCGAGTGACGAGGCCCGCTGGGTGCCGGACGCTCCCGTCGCCCGCGCCGGCGGCGACACCGCTATGCCACACGCCAGCCCGACAGCCGGCAGGGACGCTGCGACGACGCGGACATAACGCCGCGACGGCCGTCAGGGATGCCGCGACATGCGGGCATAGGACGCGACGGCCGGCAGGGACGCCGTGACATGCCGGTGCGACGGCCGCCAGGGACGCCACGACATGTGGGCACGCCGGCCAGCTGGGCGACGACCGGACGCCGCCGCGGGCGGCGGGTCAGCCGGGGGTGGCGGGTCAGCCGGGGGTGGCGGGTCAGCCGGGGGTGGCGGGTCAGCCGGGGGTGGACGGGGTCGCCGTGGTCTCCTCGTCCAGCGCGGCGAGGATCGCCTCCGCCGTCCGCTTACCCACCCCCGGCACCTCGGTGATCTCGTCCACGGTCGCCGCCGAGAGCCGCTTCAGCGACCCGAAGTGCCGCAGCAGCGCCTTGCGGCGTACCTCGCCGAGGCCGGGGATGTTGTCCAGGGCCGACTCGGTCATCCGCTTCGAGCGGCGCTGCCGGTGGAAGGTGATGGCGAACCGGTGCGCCTCGTCGCGGACCCGCTGCAACAGGTAGAGCCCCTCGGACGTACGCGGCAGGATGACCGGGAAGTCGTCGTCGGGCAGCCAGACCTCCTCCAGCCGCTTGGCCAGCCCGCAGAGCGCCACGTCGTCGATGCCCAGCTCGGCGAGGGCCTGGGCGGCCGCCGCCACCTGCGGCGCACCGCCGTCGACCACCACCAGCTGCGGCGGGTACGCGAACTTGCGGGGCCGCCCGGTGGTTGGGTCGATGCCCGGCCGGTCCGGGTCGGCGGCGGTCTCCTCCCCCAGCTCGCCGGTCTCGGCGCGGGCGTCGAGATAGCGGGCGAAGCGGCGGCGCAGCACCTCCGACATGGCGGAGAGGTCGTCGGTGGCGCCGCGGACGATGAAACGGCGGTATTCGCTCTTACGCGGCAGCCCGTCCTCGAAGACCACCATGCTGGCCACCACGTCGGTGCCCTGGATCTGGGACACGTCGAAGCACTCGATGCGCAGCGGCGAGGTGCGCATGTCCAGCGCCTCGCTGATCTCGTCGAGCGCCTTGCTGCGGGTGGTCAGGTCACCGGCGCGCTTGAGCTTGTGCCGGTTCAGGGCGTCCTTCGCGTTGCGCTCGACGGTCTCCAGCAGGGCCTTCTTGTCGCCGCGCTGCGGTACCCGCAGGGCGACCCGGCTCCCTCGCCGGCCGGAGAGCCAGTCGGCCAGCGCGTCGGCGTCGGCGGGCAGCTCGGGGACGAGCAGCTCGCGGGGCACGTCCGCCTCGCCCTGCTCGCCGCCGTACACCTGGGTGCAGAAGTGGTGCACCAGGTCGCCGGTGCTCAGCTCCTCGGTCTTCTCCACCACCCAACCGCGCTGGCCGCGGACCCGGCCGTCGCGGACGTGGAAGACCTGCACGGCGGCCTCGAGCGGGTCGTCGGCGAAGGCCACCACGTCGGCGTCCGTGCCGTCGCCGAGCACCACGGTCTGCTTCTCCATCGCCCGGCGCAGGGCGGCGACGTCGTCGCGGAGCCGGGCCGCCCGCTCGAACTCCAACTCCTCGCTGGCCTGGAGCATCTCTCGTTCGAGCTTGCGGACCATGGTGTCGGTGCGGCCGGCCATGAAGTCGCAGAAGCCGTCGACGATCTCCCGGTGCCGGTCGGCGGAGACGGTGCCCACGCAGGGCGCCGAGCACTTGCCGATGTAGCCCAGCAGGCAGGGACGGCCGACCTGGCCGGCCCGCTTGAACACCCCGGAGGAGCAGGTCCGCGCCGGGAAGACCCGCAGCAGCAGGTCGAGGGTCTCGCGGATCGCCCAGGCGTGCGAGTACGGCCCGAAATACCGCACCCCCTTGCGCTTGGCGCCCCGCATCACCTGCAGACGCGGGTATTCCTCGTCGAGGGTCACCGCGAGGTACGGGTACGACTTGTCGTCGCGGTAGCGGACGTTGAACCGAGGGTCGTACTGCTTGATCCAGGTGTATTCCTGCTGGAGGGCCTCCACCTCGGTGGCGACGGTGATCCAGTCCACCGACTCCGCCGTGAAGACCATCTGCCGGGTGCGCTGGTGCAGGTTGACCGGGTCGGCGAAGTAGGAGTTGAGCCGGCTGCGCAGGTTGCGGGCCTTGCCGACGTAGATCACCCGACCGGTGCCGTCGCGGAACCGGTAGACCCCCGGGGACTCGGGAATCGTGCCGGGCGCGGGTCGATAGGTCGAGGGATCAGCCACCCGACAAGCGTAATCCGATGGACCGACAGCCCTCGGGCGACGCTTGCGGGCCGGACAACGACACGGGCAGGCCGGGAAACGGCGGGCCGACCGGCAACGGCACGGGCCGGCCGGGAAAACCGGTGTCCCGGCCCGGCACCTGACCAGTAGCGTTCCCGCCCGGGCCCGTCCGGGCCGCCCGCCGGACGTCCGGCACCCCGGACGGTGGGGTGACCGGGTCGAACGAGGAGCGCGCGGATGCAGGCCACGCCGATCCGCCGCAGCCGGGGCGGAGCCGTCCTGGTCGCGGCGCTGACCGTCGACGCGATCGGCAACGGCCTGTTCATGCCCCTGTCGCTGGTCTACTTCCTGGTGCTGACCGACGTCCCGCTGGGACGGCTGGGTCTGCTGCTCAGCGCGGCCACCGCACTCACCCTCGGGGTGCCGTTGTGGGCGGGGGCGCTGGCCGACCGGTTCGGCGCGTTGCCGGTGGTGGTCGCCGCCCAGCTGCTACAGGCGGCCGGCTATCTCGCGTACTCCCGGGTCACCGGCCCGGTCGGCGTCTTCGCCGCGGCGGCACTGGTGGCCCTCGGGGTGCGGTTCTTCTGGTCCACGGTCTTCACGCTGGTCGCCGACTACGTCGACGGCCGCGGCGGCGGATGGACGTCGGACACCTGGTACTCGGTGAGCAACGGGGCCCGGTCCGCCGGCCTGGCGATCGGCGGGCTGGCCACCGGCCTGCTCGTGGCGAACGGCCAACCGGCCGCCTACCGCGCGACCGCCTGGGCGGCGGCCGGGTGCTTCACCCTGGCCGCGCTCACCATCGCGGTGGCGGTACGCGCGCCCCGCACCGCGTCCACCCCGGCCACGACCGGCCGCGGCGGCTACCCGGCCCTGCTGCGCGACCGGCCCTTCCTCGGTCTGGTCACGGTGAACACGGCGCACGCGTTGACCAGCATGATGCTCGGTCTGGCGCTGCCCACGGTGGTGCTGACCGACCTGCGCGCCCCGGCCTGGCTCACCGCCGCGGTGCTCGCCGGCAACGCCTTCGGAATCGCCGCGCTGTCCGGGCCGGTCGGCACCCGCCTGCCCCGCTTCCGGCGCAGCCGCACCATCGCCCTGGCGGCGACCCTCTGGACGGTCTGGGGTGTGGCGATGGCCGCCCTGGGGCCCGGGCCGCTGGTCGTGGTGGCGCCGCTGCTGGTGGCCGCGACGCTGCTGTGCACCGTGGCGGAGCTGGCCCACGCGCCGGCCTCGGCGGCGCTCGCCGCGGCGGTCGCGCCGGCCGGTTCGCGGGGGCGTTACCTGGCGGTGTTCCAGTACTCCTGGACGCTCGCCTCGATGCTCGCCCCGGCCTTCTTCGCCACCCTGCACGAGGTCGACGGCACCGCGCCGTGGCTGGTCCTGGCGCTGGTCAACGCGGGCACCGTCGGGGCCGTGCTGCTGCTGGAGCGGGCCCTGCCGCCGCGGGTCCTGCGCGACCCACCGCGCGCCGTCGAGCCGGTCGGGCGGCGGGCCGCCGCGGACGGTACGGAGGCGACCCGCACGCCCGTGTGACCCGGTTCAGGCCAGGGTGATCTGCTCGCCGGTGACCTTGAGCTGTTTCGCCGGCAGCGGCTTCGTGGCGGGCCCCTGCTGGACCGAGCCGTCGCTGGTCGAGAAGCGGCTGCCGTGGCAGGTGCAGATGATCGAGTCACCGTCGATCTTCGACACCGGGCAGCCCTGGTGGGTGCAGATCGGGTCGAAGCCCTTGAACTGACCGGCCTGCGGCTGGGTGATCACCACACCCTTGTCGGCGAGGATGACGCCTCCGCCGACAGGGACGTCGGTGGTCCGGGTCAGCGGGCCGGCGCTGTCCCGGTTGCCGCCTTCGGCGTCCCCGGCGCCCGTCGCGCCCGGCCCGCCGCTCGTCGGCCCGGCGCCCGGCCCGCCGCTGGTCGGAGTGGCGCCGGAGCCGGAGCCGTCGTCGCTGCCGCAGGCGGAGAGGAGCACGCCGGCCCCGACCGCTCCGGCGCCGGCCAGCAGGGTACGGCGGGTGGGCGTACCCGGCCCGGTGCAAGCCTGCTCGTCACTCATCTGCGGCCCCTCTCGGTTGGTGGCCCCGGTCGGCGACCCGGCGCCCCTGCCCTTCGACACGCGCCACCCGGTCACCCGGTTCAACGGGCCGCCGCAGGGCCCGGCAACGGCGACGGGCGGACCCGATCGTGGGCCCGCCCGTTCGCGTTCGTGTCCCGCCGACGGCACACCGGCGGAACCGCCTCGACGGCCGGCGCGACCCGGCCGTCGATCTCGCGGACCGGGTCGGTCCACCGCCCGCGGGTCAGCGCGCCCCGGCCGGCACCTTGCGGGTCGACCGGGACCGGGTGGCGCCGTTGGCCTTCGCCGCCCGGGTGGTGGCCGCCGCGGCGCCCTTCGCCGTGCCGTCGAGCTTGAGCAGCGGGCGCAGGAACTGGCCGGTGTGGCTCTCCGGCACCTCGGCGACCTCTTCCGGGGTGCCGGTGGCGAGCACCGTGCCGCCCCGGTGGCCACCCTCGGGGCCCATGTCGATGATCCAGTCGGCGGTCTTGATCACGTCGAGGTTGTGCTCGATGGTGATCACGGTGTTGCCCTTGTCGACCAGGCCCTCGAGCACCATCAGCAGCTTGCGGATGTCCTCGAAGTGCAGGCCGGTGGTCGGCTCGTCGAGGACGTAGACCGTCCGGCCGGTGGAGCGCTTCTGCAGCTCGGAGGCGAGCTTGACGCGCTGCGCCTCACCGCCGGAGAGGGTCGGCGCGGGCTGGCCGAGCCGGACGTAGCCCAGCCCGACGTCGACCAGGGTCTTGAGGTGCCGGTGAATGGCCGGGATGGCGGAGAAGAACTCGGCCGCCTCCTCGATCGGCATCTCCAGCACGTCGGAGACCGTCTTGCCCTTGTAGTGCACCTCGAGGGTCTCCCGGTTGTAACGCGCGCCCTTGCAGACCTCGCAGGGGACGTAGACGTCCGGGAGGAAGTTCATCTCGATCTTGATGGTGCCGTCGCCGGAGCACGCCTCGCAACGGCCGCCCTTGACGTTGAACGAGAACCGGCCGGGGCCGTATCCCCGGACCTTGGCCTCGGTGGTCTCGGCGAAGAGCCGGCGGACGTGGTCCCAGACGCCGGTGTAGGTCGCCGGGTTGGACCGGGGCGTACGCCCGATCGGCGACTGGTCGACGCCGACGACCTTGTCCACGTGCTCCAGGCCGGTGACCCGGGTGTGCCGGCCCGGCACCAGCCGGGCACCGTTGATCTGGTTGGCCAGTACGGCGTGCAGGATGTCGTTGACCAGCGTCGACTTGCCCGAGCCGCTGACCCCGGTGACCGCGATCAACTGGCCCAGCGGGAAGCCGACGGTCAGGTTGTGCAGGTTGTGCTCGCGGGCGCCGTGCACCACCAGCTCGCGGCCGGGGGTCTGCGGCCGGCGCTGCTGCGGGGTGGGGATCACCTTCCGCCCGGAGAGGTACGCCCCGGTGACCGACTCGGGATTGTCCAGCAGCGCCGGCACCGAACCGCTGTGCACGATCTTGCCGCCGTGCTCCCCCGCGCCCGGGCCGATGTCGACGATCCAGTCCGCCATCCGGATGGTGTCCTCGTCGTGCTCCACCACGATCAGCGTGTTGCCCAGGCCGCGCAGCCGGATCAGCGTCTCGATCAGCCGGTGGTTGTCGCGCTGGTGCAGCCCGATCGACGGCTCGTCGAGCACGTAGAGGACGCCGACCAGGCCGGAGCCGATCTGGGTGGCCAGCCGGATGCGCTGCGCCTCGCCACCGGAGAGGGTGCCCGCCGCCCGGTCCAGGGAGAGGTAGTCCAGGCCGACGTCGAGCAGGAACTTCAACCGGGCGTTGATCTCCTTGAGCACCCGCTCGGCGATCAGCTTCTGCCGGTCGGTCAGCTCGATGCCGGCCAGCAGGTCGGCCGCCTCGCCCACCGACAGGTTGCAGACCTCGGCGATGCTCCGCCCGGCCAGGGTGACCGCGAGCACCTCCGGCTTGAGGCGGGCGCCACCGCAGGCCGCGCAGGGCACGTCGCGCATGTAGCCCTCGTACTTGTCGCGGGACCACTCGGACTCGGTGTCGGAGTGCCGGCGCTCGATCCACTGCACCACGCCCTCGAAGCCGGTGTAGTAGGAGCGCTCGCGACCGTACTTGTTGCGGTAGCGCACGTGCACCTGGTCGTCGGAGCCGTGCAGGATCGTCTTCTGCGCCCGCGACGGCAGCGCCCGCCACGGCGTGTCGACGTCGAAGTGCTGGCTCTCGCCGAGCGCCTCCAGCAGGCGGAGGAAGTATTCCAGGTTGTGCCCGGTGGACCAGGGCTGGATCGCGCCCTCGCGGAGGCTGCGCTCCGGGTCGGGAATGATCAGCTCCGGGTCGACCTCCTTCTTGGTGCCCAGGCCGGTGCACTCCGGGCAGGCGCCGTACGGCGCGTTGAAGGAGAAGACCCGGGGCTCCAGGTCCTCGATGGCGAGGGGGTGGTCGTTGGGGCAGGCCAGGTGCTCGGAGTAGCGGCGCTCCCGGTTCGGGTCGTCCTCGGCCAGGTCGACGAAGTCGAGCAGGACCAGGCCGCCGGAGAGGCCGAGCGCGGCCTCGACCGAGTCGGTCAGCCGCTGCTTGGCGCTGGCCTTGACGGTGAGCCGGTCGATCACCACCTCGATCGTGTGCTTCTCCTGCTTCTTGAGCTTGGGCGGCTCGGTGAGCTGGTGCACCACGCCGTCGACCCGGGCCCGGGCGTAGCCCTTGCCCTGGAGCTCGGCGAAGAGGTCGACGTATTCGCCCTTGCGGCCGCGCACCACCGGGGCGAGGACCATGAACTTGGTGCCCTCGGCCATGGCGAGGACCCGGTCGACGATCTGCTGCGGGCTCTGCTTGGAGATCCGCTCGCCGCAGACCGGGCAGTGCGGCTCGCCGATGCGGGCGAAGAGCAGCCGGAGGTAGTCGTAGACCTCGGTGATGGTGCCCACCGTCGAGCGCGGGTTGCGCGAGGTGGACTTCTGGTCGATGGAGACCGCGGGACTGAGACCCTCGATGAAGTCGACGTCGGGCTTGTCCATCTGGCCGAGGAACTGCCGGGCGTACGACGAGAGCGACTCGACGTAGCGCCGCTGCCCCTCGGCGAAGATCGTGTCGAAGGCCAGGCTCGACTTGCCCGACCCGGAGAGCCCGGTGAAGACGATCAGAGCGTCCCGGGGCAGGTCGAGACTGACGTCACGCAGGTTGTGCTCGCGCGCGCCACGGATGATCAGTCGGTCGGCCACGGTGCGTGTGCTCCCGGAAGAAGAAAGTGAGGCGGTTCTGTCCGCTCCGAGCGGGGTCTGAGCGGTTTTGCGGGCGCGGAGAAGACGCCTGGGCAACTCTAGCCCCGACGTACGACAACTTTCCGCGCCCGCACATTCCCCCAGCTCACCCCGGTCGCGCCGCCCCTAACGCCCCCGGAGCGGCCCGTCAGTATCCGCCCGCCGACGGCGGCTGCGCCGGACGCGCGGTCCGTCGCCGGGCCGACCGCCACCCACCCCGCCGCTCGGCGGCCACCCGGGCCTCCCGGCGCCGGCTCTCGTGGGCCACCTCCCGCTGCAGGCGGCGCCAGCTGTCGTACCGCCGGGGCGGCAGCTCGCCGTTCTCCAGGGCCGCCCGGACCGCGCAGGCCGGCTCGGCGTCGTGCGCGCAGTCGGCGTACCGGCAGCCGGCGGCGAGGGCCGTGATGTCGGTGAACGCCCGGTCCACGCCCGCCGCGCCGTCCAGCAGGCCGACCGCGCGTACCCCCGGGGTGTCCAGCACGGCGCCGCCGCCGGGGATCGGCACCAGGGCCCGCCAGGTGGTGGTGTGCCGGCCCTTGCCGTCGACCCGGCGGATCGCCTGGGTCGGCATCACCGTCGCCCCGGCCAGCGCGTTGACCAGGCTCGACTTGCCGGCGCCGGAGGGCCCGAGCAGCCCCAGGGTGCGCCCGGGGGCGACCAGCGGGCGCAGCGGCGCCAGGCCCTCCCCCCGCTCGGCGCTGACCGGCAGCACCGGCGCCCCCGGCGCCACCGCGGCGAGCTGCCGGGCCACCGCGTCCGCGTCGGCGGCCAGGTCGGCCTTGGTCAGCAGCACCAGCGGGCGGGCCCCCGACTCGTGGACCAGGGAGAGCAGCCGTTCGATCCGGCCGACGTCCGGCTCGGGGTGCACCGGCTCGACGACCGCCGCCGCGTCCAGGTTGGCGGCCAGCACCTGGCCGCTGGCGTCCCTGCCGGCGGTCCGGCGGACCAGCGCGGTCCGCCGGGGCAGCACCGCCTCGACGGTGACCGGCCCGTCCGGCCAGGTCGCCAGCAGCACCCAGTCACCGGCGCAGGGCAGGGTCGCCGGGTCCCGGGCGGCGTCGCCGAGGACCGCGCCACCCAGCGAGGCGCGCACCGGCCCGTCGGCGGTGAGCACCGTGCAGACGCCGCGGTCCACCCGGGCCACCCGGCCGGGACGCCGCCCGGTCCGGCGGGGCGCCTGGGCCGCCCGGTCGGCGTCCCAGCCGAGGGCGGTGAGGTCGATCGTCATGGCACATCCTCAGGAGTGTCGGAACGGGTTGGGGCGGAACACGCGTACGACGACGGGCATGGTCACCACCACCTCGCCTCCCGACCCCCGGTGCCGCGTTCTGCGACGACGGTAGGACCACCGCCGACGCGCCGAAAGCGATTTCCACGGCGACGCGGTGCGAGGCGACCGCTAGGGTCGACCCGTGACCACCGACCCGCTGTTGCTGACCGGCGAGGTGGACGACGCCACCGCGCGGCTGCTGGCCACCGTCGGGGCCCTCGACGCCGCGGCGGTCGCCGCGCCGTCGCTGCTGCCCGGCTGGACCCGGGGGCACGTGCTGGCCCACCTGGCCCGCAACGCCGACGGCATGCTCAACCTGCTCACCGCGGCGCGCACCGGCGAGGACATCCCGATGTACGCCGACCCCGCCGCCCGGACCGCCGACATCGAGGCCGGCGCGGCCCGCCCGCCGGCCGAGCACCTGGCCGACCTGCGTCGCTCGGCCGCCCGGTTCGTCGACGCGGTCGCCGCCATGCCGGTGCCGGCCTGGGCGGCTACGGTGCGGACCCACCGTGGCCCGATGGTGGCCGCCCGGCTGGTCTGGGCCCGGCTGCGGGAGGTCGAGGTGCACCACGTCGACCTGGCCGTGGGATACCGGCCGGCCGACTGGCCGGCGGCGTTCGGCCACCGGCTGCTGCACGAGGTCGCCGCCGACCTGGCCGGTCGCTCCGACGTGCCGGCGATGGTGCTGCGCTTCGAGGGCAGCCGGCACGAACTCACCGTCGGCGAGCCGGCCGGCGCCCCCGTGGTCGCCGGTCCGGCGCCGGAGCTGGCGGCCTGGCTGATCGGCCGCGCCGACGGCCGGGTGCTCACCGTGACCCCGCACGGCCCGCTACCGACCCCACCGGAATGGATCTAGGTAACCGATGACCTACAACGGAGACGTCACCCCCGGCGGAGCGCCGGCGGTACGCGAACTGGACCGGCTCACCGTCACCAAGGTGTCGGTCGGCCCGATGGACAACAACGCCTACCTGCTGCGCTGCCACGACACCGGCGAGCAGCTGCTGATCGACGCGGCGAACGAGGCGCCCCGGCTGCTGGAGCTGGTCGCCGACGGCGGGCTGGCCACGGTGGTCACCACCCACCGGCACATGGACCACTGGGTGGCGCTGGAGGAGGTGGTCGCCAAGACCGGCGCCCGTGCCCTGGTGCACGCCGACGACGCCGACGGGCTGCCGATCCCGGCGGAGCCGCTGCGCGACGGGGACACCGTGCGGGTGGGCGACTGCGAACTCGAGGTGATCCACCTGGTGGGGCACACTCCCGGGTCGATCGCGCTGCTCTACCGGGACCCGTCCGGCGTACCGCACCTGTTCACCGGCGACTCGCTGTTTCCCGGTGGTGTCGGCAACACCGAGCAGGACCCGCAGCGGTTCGGCTCGCTGATCGACGACGTCGAGCACAAGCTCTTCGACCGGCTGCCCGACGAGACCTGGTTCTACCCGGGCCACGGCAAGGACAGCACGCTCGGCGCGGAGCGCCCCGCCCTGCCGCAGTGGCGGGCCCGGGGCTGGTGACCGCCCGGCCGGCGCGGTCCTGTCGATCCGCGCCGGCCGCCCCCGAGGCGATGCCGGCCGGCGTGGTCAGCCGGCCTGCTCGGCCAGCACGGCCCGCAGCCGGCGCCGGGTGCCGGCCACCGCCAGGGCGGCGAGGAGCAGGCCGACCGCCATGGTGACCGGCAAGGGTCCGCCGAACCCCGGCAGCACCCCGGCCAGCGACCGGGCCGCGGTGCCGAGCAGCACGTAGAGACCCGCCCACGCCGTCGCGCCGGCCGCCGCGCAGGCCAGGAAGCGCCGGTACGGCATCCGCAGCCCACCCGCGGCCAGCGGCAGCAGCGCGTTGAACACCGGCAGGAAGGGCGCGACCAGCACCATCCGCCCGCCACCGGCGCGCAGGATGCCCTCCGCGGCGGCCCACCGGGTCTCGCCGATCCAGCCCCCGGCCCGGCTGTGCCGCAACCGGTCGCCGTAGCGCCGGCCGGCGAGGAAGCTCAGCGACCAGCCGGCCAGGCAGCCGCCGACCACGGCGGCGAAGCTGGCGCCGGTGGTGGCGGGCGCCCCGACACCGATCGCGGCGAGGATCGCCACGTCGCCGGGGACGAGCACGCCCAGCAGGGGTACGGCGTCCAGGAGCATGACCACCGCGAGCGCCCCGGCCTGCAGGGTGGTGGGAAGCTCGGTCAGCTGGGACAACCATTCCGCCATGCCTCGTACGCTATTTGCACCGCCCCGCTCGGGGCATCCGGCGCGGTCCCCCGGTCGTCCCGGAGAACCGGTCTCCGGGTGTTCCCTGAGCCGGCGCCGCCGGTCAGGCCGGTCGGAGCACCCGGACCGGGCGTGGCGCCGGGTCGACGCTGGGCTCCGTCGTCGGCACCGGGTAGCTGACGACCGTCTCCCAGCCGGTGGCGGAGAGGTGACCGCGACCCGGATCGCCGAGGAGCACCTGCGCGCCGCCGGCCGCGGCCCGGCGCAGGAACGGCAGCACCCGACCGGCCATGTCGCCGTCGTAGAGCACGTCCCCGGCCAGCAGCAGGTCGACCTGGATGTCGGCGTCGAGCAGGTCGCCCAGCTGCGCGGCGACGTCCACCCGGTTGACCCGGGCGTTGACGGTGACCGCTGCCGCCGCGTACGGGTCGATGTCGTTGGCCACGACCTGCCGGGCCCCGGCGAGCGCGGCGGCGATGGCGACCAGCCCGGAGCCGGTGGCCAGGTCGAGCACCCGCCGGCCGCGGGCCAGGTCGGGATGGTCGAGCAGGTAGCGGGCCAGGGCCTGCCCACCCGCCCACGCCGAGGCCCAGTACGGCGCCGGCAGTGGGCCGCCGGCGGCGGCCTCCATCCGGGCCCACCAGACGATCGCGTCCTCGGCCAGGTGCAGCCGGACCTCGGGGACGAAGGGCGTCTCGACCAGCCGGAGCCGGTCGAGCCCTTCACCGGGCGCGGTGATTTCCTGCTCCAACTCGGTCAGCGCTGCGGCTGCGGCTACCACCATCGCAGGCCAGCATGCCGCAACCGGCCCGCCGACGGGTCGATTTCCCGACCCGGAGTGCGATTGTCCGAAGGCTCGCCGGCACTTCCGGCAGCGGATCGCGGTGCGGGCGGTTACTGTCGGGGGTGGTAAGGGCGATCACCGGCCAGTCGCCGGTGGTCCGCCGCTGTGAACAGGGAGAGATGCATGGCAACCGGCACGGTCAAGTGGTTCAACTCGGAAAAGGGCTTCGGCTTCATCGAGCAGGACGGCGGAGGCCCGGACGTCTTCGTCCACTACTCGGCCATCGCCTCCAGCGGCTACCGAGAGCTGCACGAGGCGCAGAAGGTCGAGTTCGAGGTGACCCAGGGGCAGAAGGGCCCGCAGGCGGACAACGTCCGTCCGATCTAGTTCCGTGCCGGTGGCGGCGGCCCTGGGTCGCCGCCACAGCGCGGTCGTCGCGTCCGCCGGCTCGGTCACGAGACGGCCGGGCACCGGCGTCACCGCGGCGATCGTGGCAGCGTCCACGGTCGCCGCGTCCACATCTTGACCCGTACGGCGCGCCGATCGAACCTGGTCGGGCGCCGTCGGTCTGTTCCAGGCCGTCGGCTGCGGCGTTCGGGCGGCGCGGTCAGGCCGGTGCCGTCGGTAGGTCGCGCCGGTGCCGGAGCGGGCCCACCAGCAGGATCAGCGGGCTGGCGGCCAGCCAACCGGTGAGCAGCCAGATCGCCCGCCCCGGCCCGAGGGCCGCGCCGAGCGCGCCGGCCACCGTGGCGGCCAGCGGGATCGCCCCGTAGTTGAGCAGGTGCATGCTCACGGTGACCCGACCCAGCAGGTGGTGCGGGGTGTACGCCTGCCGGAACGCGCCCTTGACGACGTTGCCGACGGCCACGCCGAGGCTGACCAGCAGCCCGCCCAGCACGGGCCAGAGCAGGCCCGCGCCCGGCCGGGCCAGCGGGATGAGCAGCGACGGTGGCCCGGTCAGGGCCGCGGCGACCAGCATGGCCCGCGCGCTGCCCAGTCGCCGTCCGGCGGTGGTGGCGACCAGTGCGCCGAGCACCCCGCCGAGGCTCATCGCGCCGACCACGGCACCGACCAGCCCGGGCCGCAGGCCGACCTCGCGGACAAGGAAGACCACCAGGAGCGCCTGGTAGCCGATCAGGCCGACGTTGCTGGCGGCGCCGAACATCGTCAGCACCCGCAGGTACGGGTCGCGCGCCACGAAGCTGAGGCCGTCGGCGATCCGTCGACGCAGCGACGGCGCGCCCGTCGCCCGGGCCGGCGGCGGCTCGACCGCCCGGACGCGCAGCAGGCAGGCGGCCGAGATCAGGAAGCTCAGCGCGTCCAGCAGCAGGGCGACGACCGCCCCGGCGAGCTGCGCGACCACGCCGGCCACCCCGGGGCCGAGGACGTAGCTGCTGGTCTGGGTGGCCTGGAGCTTGGCGTTGCCCTCCGGCAGCTGGTCGGGACGCAGCAGGGTGGGCAGGTAGACCTGGTCGGCGGTCTCGAAGAAGACCCGGGCCACCCCGGCGCCGAGCGCCACGGCGAGCAGCTGCCCGACGGTGAGCACGCCGAGCGCGGCGGTCACCGGGACGCTGGCGAACAGCAGTGCCGAGACCAGGTCGCAGCCGATCATCAGGGGACGACGGGGCAGCCGGTCGACCCACGCCCCCACCGGCAGCCCGATGAGCAGCCAGGGCAGCCACGCCGCGGCGGTGAGGACGGCCACCTGGAGGGCGCCGGCGTCGAGCACCGTGACCGCGACCAGGGGCAGCGCCACCGCCGTCACGTTGCTGCCCAGGGCGCTGGCGGTCTGCCCCGCCCAGAGCAGCCGGAAGTCGCGATGCCGCAGCAGCCCGCCGCGGGCGCGGTTGTCGCGCCCGTCGGTGGTGGGCCCGTCCACCGCGGGCCGGGAGCCGGCCGGGGCCGGGGTGGCGCTCACGGCCGGGCCGGGACGCCGTACGCGAAGACGAAGACCGGCTGCCGTTCGCGGCCGTCGTCCGGGGTCCCGCGGTCGCCCCAGCGGGCCAGCAGGTCGTTGAGTTCCCGGCTCAGTTCGGCCAGTTCGTCGGGGGTCAGTCGCAGCCAGCGGTCGGTGGAGAAGGGCCCGTCGCCCCACCGTTCGTGTGCCTCGTCTCCGGCGGCGTGCCAGGCACGGGCCAGCGTCACGTGCCGGTCGAGGTTGAGCGAGGTGGCGGCGTCGGCGACCGCCCGGCCGGCGGGGTCGGCGTCGAAGTCGGCGCTGGACCAGCGGACGCCCCGGTTGACCAGTCGCCACCAGCGTTCCCGCCGGTCCCGGGCCAGCTCGGGGGCCTCGGTGACGAGGTCGGCGGCGGCGAGGACCTTCATGTGGTGGCTGATGTTGGCGGGGGCCTGGCCGGTCTGTTCGGCGAGGACGCCGACGGTGGCGGCGTCGTGCACCTTGAGCACGTCCATGAGGCGGCGGCGCAGCGGGTGGGCCAGCGCGGCGAGCACCGGGGAGTCGGTGATCCGGCGTACGGCGGGGTCGGTGCGTGGTGTCGCGGGGGTCTCGTCCACCGACCCACTGTTTCATTAGCAAGAAGTGTTGCGCAAGGCCCGTTGCGCAACTCCTTCGCGGCTGACCGGCAGCGGTCAGGCGGCGAGCCGGCTGTGCAGCTCGTCGGCGACCTTGTCGGCGATGCTGGGCGGAATGGCGGCGGCGATCGCCTGCGGGGTGAGGGTGGCCAGGATTCCGGCCACGATGGCCTGCTCGTCGGTGAAGTCCTTCTTGGACAGCGCGGTGACCTGCGCGACCAGCGCCGGCCAGCCCTGGGCGGCGGTCAGCATCAGCCCGAGCGGCGAGGTCGCCGGCGGCTTGGTGATCAGGCCGGCGGTGCCGACCGGGGAGATCAGCCAGTTGCGCAGGTTCTGCAGGTCGGCGAAGACGTCGCCGACGGTCCGGTTGGGATAGCCGGTGTCTTTGATGAGCTTGTCGGTCTGTTCCATGGTGGGCTCCGGTTTCACGGGGGCGATCAGCCCGATGCTGGTGAGGTAGCGGCGGAACAGCGGGGTCTGGTCCCGGTTCGCCTTGGTGGAGTCGCGGAAGAAACTGAAGTGGGTGTGGTACAGGTGGCTGCTGTCGCCACTCGTACGCTTGCCCAGCCGGTCCCACCTCCTGACGGTCTTCCCGTCCGGCGAGTAGATGATCTCCCGCAGGTCACGGGTGTCCGGTGCGTCCGCGACGCACTGCGCGACCAGCCAGTTCGAGAAGGAGCGAAGGTCGTGGGTACGACCGTTCGACCTCACCTCGAACGGGCCGACGTCCAGTGCGGACGCGTACAGGGTCAGGCCGTTGCGGTCCCGTGGGGACTCGACGACGGAGTAGTCGTCGGGCAGCACCCGGTCGGAACCGCAGTGGTAGCCGCCCCGGTGGCTGGGATCACCGACGATCCCCACCTCCGCGGGCTCCAGGTCCTCGGGGCGGACGGTGTCCGGGTCGACGTTGAGATGGGTGAGCAGGAGGCGACGCACTGCGAGCAGGTTCGCCGGTGCCGTGGTCATCACAACCCCCTTTCCGATTTGGCGGGGGCCGGGAGCAGTGATCACCGTCCGTGATGGACGGGGACCGGGACGCCGCCCGGCCGATTGATGCACGTCGTCGGGCAGCTGAGCCCAGCGTAACCGATGAACCTGGGAATTCTCGCAGGTCAAAGTACCTGTATTGACCGGCGGAACGGCCCTGCGGCGGCCGTCGGAACAGCCGACCGGGCCGAGCAGCTGCGTACGCGCCGCAAAATACGACGTTTCACCTCGCGGAGCGTGACCGGGGTGGGCGACTCAGGCCGGCGGTCGGCGCGCGGGCTCGCCGCGCGCGGCGCGGACCTCGTCGCGGTGCTGGCGCATCGAGGTGACCATGGCGGCCATGAAGCGCTGCACGGTCTCCAGCTCGTCGTCGTCGAAGCCGGCCATCACCTCGTCGGTACGCCGGCCGAGCGGCCCGAAGAACTCCATCGCCAGCTGGGCGCCCGGGTCGGCGTAGCGCAGGAACACCTTCCGGCGGTCGGCGGTGTCGCGGTCCCGCCGGATGTGCCCGGCCCGCTCCAACCGGTCGACCAGGGCGGTCACCGCTCCCGAGGAGAGGTTGAGCAGATCCCCCAGCCGGCCCGGGGTGATCGGGTCGCCGACCAGTTCGGCGTCCATCACGGCGATCAGCGCGTGCAGGTCGCTGGCGCCCAGACCGTGCAGGCCGGCGAAGGCGTGCCCGACGTGCTGGGCGTCCACGGAGTATCGCCGCAGGTCGTTGGTGATGTCGGCGATCAGGCGACCGCGTCGGGTCTCCCGCCGCCGATACATGCCGTGCGCTGCCACGTCGCCCGTCGCTTCCTCCCGCCGCCCTGCGGTTGCAGCATAGAGCAACCGCAGATAATCTCGGTCATCAAGATACTCTGCGGTCGAGCGGAATGCCGACCGTCGAGATCCCTGTTTCCGCGCCGCTCCCGCTGCAAACCCACGCCGAGAGACCGTGAGGCACCCGATGTCCCTCTTCACCCGCGTCGCCCGTGGCCGGCTCGCCGCCTGGCTCACCGTGGTGGCGGTGATCGTGCTCGGCGGGGCCGTCTTCGGACTGCCCAAGCCCGACAACCCCGCACCTGTCTCCGCCACCGGACTGTCGACGCAGTGGCAGTCCACGCAGGTGGAGCGCCTCCAGGAGCAGCTGCCCTCCCGCGACGTGCAGCCGGCGATCGTGGTGCTCAGCCGCGCCGACGGTGGCCGGCTCACCGACGCCGACCGCGCCACCCTCACCGGCGGCCAGGTCGACCTCGGCCAGTTCGCCGTCGGCGGCCGGACCGCGCCGCCGCAGACCTCCCCGGACGGCACGGTGGCACTGGTCGTCGTGCCGCTGTCCACCGACGGCGGTCAGGAGAAGGTCGCCGACAAGGTCGCCGAGATCCGCGACGCGCTCGGCGCGCTTCCCGACCCGCTCACCGTCCAGGTGACCGGCGGCCCCGCGTTCACCGCCGACCTCACCAAGGTCTTCGAGGGCGCCGACGTCACCCTGCTCGCCGTCACCGCCGCGGTGGTGGCGCTGCTGCTGCTGATCACCTACCGCAGCCCGTTCCTCTGGATCGTGCCGCTGGTCGTGGTCGCCGCCACCGAGCAGCTCACCCTGCGGGCGGTCGACACGATCGTGCCGGCGGTCGGCATCCACCTCCAGGATGGCGCGGTCACCGGCATCGCCAGCGTGCTGGTCTTCGGCGCCGCCACCGACTACGCCCTGCTGCTCATCGCCCGCTACCGGGAGGAGCTGCGCCGCGAGGAGGACCGGTTCGCCGCCATGCGGCACGCCCTGCGCCGCACCGCCGAGCCCATCCTGGCCAGCGGCGGCACCGTCGTGCTCGGCGTACTCACCCTGCTGCTGTCGGAGCAGGAGACCAACCGCGCCCTCGCCGTGGCCTGTGCCACCGGCGTCGTGTTCGCCATGCTCTCCGCCCTGTTCGTGCTCCCGGCGGTGCTGGTGCTGTTCGGGCGGGGCCTGTTCTGGCCGTTCGTCCCCCGGGTCGGCAGCCCGGCCCGCGAGGGGAAGCTCTGGGGCCGGCTCGGCGCCGCCGTCGAACGCCGTCCGGCGCCGGTCGCGGTGCTGGCCACCCTGCTCCTGGCCGGTCTCGCCCTCGGCGGCCTCGGGATCCGCACCGGCCTGTCCGAGACCGAGCAGTTCCGGGTGAAGCCGGAGGCGGTCGCCGGGGCGGAGACCCTGGCCCGGGCCTTCCCGGCCGGCACCACCCAGCCGGTCGCCGTGCTCACCAACCCGTCGGCGGCCGAGGCCGTCACCCGGGCGGCCGCCGCCGTGGACGGAGTCGCCTCGGCCCGACCCGGCACCGCGGGTGAGGCCGTGGCCCAGGTCGACGTGGTGCTGGAGGCGGAGCCCGGCACCGCCGCCTCCGACCGGGCGATCGAGGCGCTGCGCGACGCGGTCGTCGCGGTCCCCGACTCCGCTCCCCCGGCCGTCAAGGGCGTCGAGGCCGCCCGCGGCGCACTGGTCGGCGGCTCGGTGGCGGCGACCCTGGACACCGAGGAGGCGAACGACCGGGACCTGCGGCTGATCCTGCCGATCATCCTCGCCCTGGTCGGCGCCGTGCTGGTGCTGCTGCTGCGCGGCCTGGTGGCGCCGCTGCTGCTGGTGGCCACCGTGATCGCGTCGTTCTTCGCCAGCCTGGGCGCGGCGTGGCTGCTCTTCGACCACGTGCTCGGCTTCCCGGCGCTGGACAGCGGGGTGCTGCTGCTGGCCTTCGTGTTCCTGGTCGCGCTGGGGGTGGACTACAACATCTTCCTGGTCACCCGGGCCCGCGAGGACGCCCGTACAACCGGCACCCGCGACGGGATGCTCTCCGCGCTGCGGGTCACCGGCGGGGTGATCACCAGCGCCGGCATCCTGCTCGCCGCGGTCTTCGCGGTGCTCGGCGTGCTGCCGCTGATCACCCTCACCCAGATCGGCATCATCGTCTGCATCGGCGTGCTGCTGGACACCCTGCTGGTGCGTACCGTGCTGGTCCCCGCGCTGGCCTTCGTGCTGGGTGACCGGTTCTGGTGGCCGGGTCGGATCCGGCGGGAGCCGGACGGCACGGCCGGTGCGGAGTCCGCCCCGGTCGAACCGGCCGGCACCCACGCCTGAGTCGGCCACGCGACGGGGCCCCGGCGGTCGACACCGCCGGGGCCCTGCGCGTCGGCCACCTCAGAAGGCGCCCACCCCGTTCGGGGTGCCCAGGCCGCTCGGCCCGTCCCAGCCGGCGCGGGCGGTGCACCACTGGCCGGGTGGGGCAGCAGCCGTTGGAAGCAGGGGTCGGGGTGACCACCCCGACCCCTACCCACGGGTGCGCGCTCAGACCCCGATCGCCCGCCAGTCACCCCAGATGGCGAAGGTCAGGCCGCGGCTGGCCTGGATGTTCACGAACAGGGTGTGCCCGTCCGGGCTGAACGTGGACCCGGCGAACTCGTCGTCGGACCGGTCCACCCCGGTGCTGCTGACCAGCCGGTTCAACGCGATGTCGAACAGCTCGCCGCGCGGGGTCAGCCCGCGTACGTAGTTGTCGTCGACGTTGTCCTCGCAGACCACGATGGTGCCGCGCGGGCTGGTGGTGACATTGTCCGGGAAGTCCAGCACGTCGGGGCCGGGCGACTCGTAGACCAGCCGCAGCAGCTGCGCCCGGCAGTCGTACGCCCAGACCTGACCGTGCCCGTTGCCGAACCCGTCGGCGATCGGGCCGGTGGAGGTCTCCGCCGGGCCACCGCCCTGGGTGGCGGTGAAGTAGACGACCCCGTCGTCGTACGCCGAGCCCTCCAGCCGGGAGAAGTACGCGGCGCCCTGCGCCCAACCCTGCCGGGAGACGTGGGTCAACGCGGTCTCGTTGCCGGTCGGCGCCGGCTGCCCGGGCGTGTAGGGGAAACGCGGCGCCGGGTCGTCGATGTCCACCCACCGCACCGGGTAGGTGGCGTGCCGGCGCTGGCTCGCGGCCAGGTTCACGTTGGGTCGGCCCCGCACGGCGAGCATCTGCAACCGGCCGCCGTCGGCCAGCCGGCCGGTACGCATCGGATGCTCCGACGGGGTGTAGCGGTAGAAGCCGGAGGCGAAGCCGAAGTTGTCCTCGGTCAGATAGAGGTGCCCGCCCACCGGGTCGAACGCGACCGACTCGTGGGCGAAGCGGCCGGCGGCGGTGACCGGCTGACGGTCGGCCGTGCCGTCCACGGGCACCTCGAAGACGAAGCCGTGCGGTCGGGTGAGCGGGACGTTCGAGGTGCCGGTGAAGTCGGGGCCGACGTCCGGTCCGTTGACCGTCTCCTCGCAGCTGATCCAGGCGCCCCACGGCATCCGGCCGCCGGAGCAGTTCATCATCGTGCCGTTGAGGCTGGTCCAGGCCCGGCGTACCTCGCCGAAGCGGGTGACCTCGACGGTGGTGGTGCCGCCCTGCGCCATCGGGTCGTACGCGACCGAGGCGTCGCCGAAGGCCGGGCCGGGGTTGTTGACCTCGTGGTTGCGGACCAGCCGGACGGTGTCGCCGGGGCCACGGAAGGCGCCCATGCCGTCGTGCCGGCCGGGCAGCCGGGTGCCGTCGTCCAGGACGACGGGGCTCTCGGTGTCGTGGAACGAGCGGTACCGGAAGCCTTCGGGAAGGTGCAGCCGGACCCGGCCGTCGCGCAGGTCGGGCACAGGGCCGAGGGTGGGGTGGGGCGCGGGACGGCGGCCGACCGCGCCGGCCTCGCCGCGGGCGACGAACCCGAGGAACGGGCCGCCGAGCACGGCGCCGCCCGCGGCGGCGGCAGCGCCGCGCAGCAAGGAACGCCGGTTGACATCGGGCATCGGAGACTCCTTTGTCGCCGGGCGGGCCCCGTCGGCCGGAGCCCGGTCCACAGGAGATCCTGGTCACGCCGGCGTGGGCTTGGCAACCCCTGCCCGGCGGCCCTCGGGGTCAGAAGTCGAGGCAGACGCAGGTCCTCATCAACTCCCGCACGTTCTCCACGTACTGCGCGTTGGGGATCACCAGCGGCCCCCTGTCGTCCTGCGGGAGCACCGCGGCGATGCCGAAGTTGTACGCCGCGATCACCGCGTTCAACAGGCAGGACTCGATCCCGCCGGTGCACAGCCCCGGGTCGAGGCGATAGTTGCCCCGGAAGTGGGTGTCGCCGATCTTCTTGGTCAGCCAGGCGAGGTAGGTCCCGCCGAGGTAGGCGTTGTCGCGGTAGTCGTGCACGTCGTAGTCCTGGCCGAAGCGCTGGTTCATCCAGTCGACCGTCTCCGGCTGGATCTGCATCAGCCCGATGCCGCCGTCGCAGGCCACCACGTCGGACTGCCAGCCGCTCTCCTGCCAGGCGGTGGCCTTGACCAGGCTCAGCGGAATCTTGATCTCGGGGGCGCTGGTCGGCCAGTACGTCCGCCGGGCGGCGTCGGTCAGCGCGGCCTTCGCCTTCGCCCGGCTGACCGGGGTGCCCCGGTGGGTGGGCGGGCAGCCGGGCGGGTCCGGGGGCCGGGTGGCCACGGGCGCCCCGGTCTCCGCGGGTGGCGGTGTGGTCCGGCTCGCCGTGCGGGTCGGTCTCGGTTTCGGCTTGGGCTTCGGTTTCGGCGAGGCGGACCGCCGCGGGGACGGCGAGGCGGTCGGCGCGGGCGGAGAGGTCTCCTCCACCACCGGCTCGACCCACTCCTGCTCGGTGGGTGCCGCGTCGGCGGTCACCGGCGCGCCGGCCGTCACCGGCCGCTCCGGCTGCCCGCAGCCCACCGTCGTGGCGGCCAGCGCGACCAGCATCACCGCCACCGGCCATCCCCTGCGTCGAGACACGTCGACCTCCCCCGTCGTCGGACGGACCGTAGCAAGGGTGTAGCCCCTTGTGTGGCCCCGCGCGCATCGGGCGCGCCGGGGTCGGCCCTCCCACCAGGGCCGACGGGGGTACGCCCGGAGACCGCCGGCCGCGCGGAAGCCACCCGTACGTGTGTCACCGGTCACGGCTGCGGCGGCGAGGCCGCAGCGCCGACCCGGGCTGCGGCGCCGCCGCGTACGCTAGGAAGCCGACCAGCAGCAGGCGCGCCCGCCCGGCGTACGCGAGCCGAGATCAACGCCGGTCCCACCGCGACCGACCGTCGCAGCCGGTGGGGCGGCGGGGATGGCAGGGGCCTGGGCGTGAAATCGGTCGGAACAGCAGCTTCGACTCAGATCCGGACGCGTCCGGGGGACGACCCCGGCCCGCGCACCGGCAACCGCAGACAGGAGTATGGAGGGTATGCAGCTTCGCACCGACCTCCGCAACGTCGCCATCATCGCCCACGTCGACCACGGCAAGACGACCCTGGTCGACGCCATGTTGCGGCAGGCCGGCGCCTACGGCGCCCGTGGTGAGACCACCGAGCGGGTCATGGACTCGGGGGATCTCGAGCGGGAAAAGGGCATCACCATCCTGGCCAAGAACACCGGCGTGCGGTACCTGCCGGCGGACGGGTCCGACCCGGTCACCATCAACATCATCGACACCCCCGGCCACGCCGACTTCGGCGGCGAGGTCGAGCGCGGCCTGACCATGGTCGACGGCGTGGTGCTGCTGGTCGACGCCAGCGAGGGTCCGCTGCCGCAGACCCGGTTCGTGCTGCGCAAGGCGCTGCGGGCCCGGATGCCGATCATCCTGGTGATCAACAAGGTGGACCGGCCGGACGCCCGGATCAAGGAGGTCGTGGACGACACCTACGAGCTCTTCCTCGACCTGGACGCCGACGAGGAGCAGATCGACTTCCCGATCGTCTACGCCTGCGCCCGCGACGGCATCGCCTCGCTGACCCAGCCCGCCGACGGCGCGGTGCCGGACGACAGCACCAGCCTGGAGCCGCTGTTCCGCACCCTGCTGGACACCATCCCGGCGCCCGCGTACGAGGAGGGAGCGCCGCTGCAGGCGCACGTCACCAACCTCGACGCCTCGCCGTTCCTGGGCCGGCTGGCGCTGTGCCGGGTCCGCCAGGGCACCATCAGCAAGGGCCAGACGGTCGCCTGGTGCCGCACCGACGGCAGCACCCAGCGGGTCCGCATCTCCGAGATGCTGATGACCGAGGGCCTGGAGCGCAAGCCGGCCGAGACCGCTGGCCCGGGCGACATCATCGCCGTCGCCGGCATCTCGGACATCATGATCGGTGAGACCCTCGCCGACGCGGAGAACCCGGTGGCGCTGCCGCTGATCACCGTGGACGAGCCGGCCATCTCGATGACCATCGGCACCAACACCTCGCCGCTGGTCGGCCGGGTCAAGGGCTCCAAGGTCACCGCCCGGATGGTCAAGGACCGGCTCGACAAGGAGCTGATCGGCAACGTCTCGCTGCGGGTGCTGCCGACCGAGCGGCCGGACGCCTGGGAGGTGCAGGGCCGTGGTGAGCTGGCCCTGGCCATCCTGGTCGAGCAGATGCGGCGCGAGTCCTACGAGCTGACCGTCGGCAAGCCGCAGGTCGTCACCCGGGAGATCGACGGCAAGACCTGCGAGCCGGTCGAGCGGCTGACCATCGACGCCCCGGAGGAGTACCTCGGCGCGATCACCCAGCTCCTCGCGACCCGCAAGGGCCGGATGGAGCAGCTGGTCAACCACGGCACCGGCTGGATCCGGATGGAGTGGCTGGTCCCGGCGCGCGGCCTGATCGGCTTCCGCACCGAGTTCCTCACCGACACCCGGGGCACCGGCATCCTGCACCACGTCTTCGAGTCGTACGAGCCGTGGTTCGGCGAGCTGCGGACCCGTAACAACGGTTCGCTCGTCGCCGACCGGTCCGGCGCGGTCACCGCCTTCGCGATGATCAATCTGCAGGAGCGCGGCCAGCTCTTCGTCGAGCCGACCACCGAGGTGTACGAGGGCATGATCGTCGGGGAGAACTCCCGCTCCGACGACATGGACGTCAACATCACCAAGGAGAAGAAGCTCACCAACATGCGGGCGTCGACCTCCGACGAGACCGAGAAGCTGATCCCGCCGCGCAAGCTGTCGCTGGAGCAGGCCCTCGAGTTCTGCCGCGAGGACGAGTGCGTCGAGGTCACCCCGACCGCGGTGCGCATCCGCAAGGTGGTGCTGGACCAGCAGCAGCGGGGTCGGGCCGCGGCCCGCCGCAAGCACGCCGGCTGACCCACCGCGTACCACCGGAGCCCGGACCGCCCGCACGGCGGCCCGGGCTCCGTCGTACCGGCCCGGGGTGGGTTACCGTTCCGGACATGATCTGGGCGGAACTCGACGCGCACCTGGCCAAGGTCCCCGGCACCGTCTCGGCGTACGTAGGTCGTCCCGGCGCCGCGCCCGCCTGGACCCGGCTGCCCGACGCCACCCACTACGCGGCCAGCACCATGAAGGTCGCCGTGCTGGTCGCCCTGCTCCGCGCCGCCGAGGCCGGCGAACTGGACCTGGACACCCCGATCCCGGTGGTGAACGAGTTCGACTCCGCCCTGCCCGGCGCGCCCCGGTTCGGCTGCGACCGCGACTACGACAACGACGAGGCGGTCTGGGAGCGCGTCGGCGGCACCGCCTCGCCGCGCTGGCTCGCCCAGCGCATGATCGTCCGGTCCAGCAACCTGGCCACCAACATCGTGCTGGGCCTGGTCGGCCTGCCGGCGGTGGCGCGGGCCTGGACGCTCGGCGGGGCCCGGCACAGCGCCACCGGCCGGGGCATCGAGGACTTCGCCGCCCGGGAGGCCGGCATCACCAACCCGGTCACCGCCGCCGACCTGGCCGCCCTGCTCGGCGCACTGGCGCTGGGCGCGCGGCGGCCCGGCCCGCTGGCCTCGCCGGCCGGCTGCGCGGCCATGCTCGACGTGCTGTGCGCCCAGGAGTTCCGCGAGGACATCGCCGCCGGGCTGCCCGAGGGCACCCGGATCGCGCACAAGAACGGCTGGGTACGCGGGGTCCGGCACGGCGCCGGCGTGGTCTTCCCGGACGACGCCCCGCCGTACGTCATCGTCGTCTGCACCACGACCGACCTGGCCGACGGCGGCCCGAGCGGCGAAGAGGTGGAGGACGACGCCTGCCGGCTGATCGCCAACGTCTCGGCCCGCGTGTGGGCCGCCCGGCACGACCTGCCGGCCTGACCACCGGCTCAGTCCAGCAGGTTCTCCCGCAGCGCCGCCACCGTCGTCGCGTCCACCCCCAACCCGTCGCGCAGGTACGCCTCGAACGAGCCGTGCACCCGCCGCACCTCGTCGTACGCGGCGTCCAGGTACTCCGGGCGCACCTCCAGCACCGGGCGCACCGTCTCCGGGTCCAGCCCCGGATGCCGGCGCCCCATCGCCTCCAGCAGCACCTCCCGCAGGCTGGCGGTCAACTCGTTGTTTCGCAGGTAGTCCGCCCGGATCGTCGCCTCGTCCACGCCGAGGGCGGTCAGCAGCACCACGGTCAGCCAGCCGGTGCGGTCCTTGCCCGCCGAGCAGTGGAACACCAGCGGCAGGTTCCCCGGCTCCGCCGCCAGCCGCACCGCCGTCCCGAAACCGGTCCGGGCCGAGGATCCGGTGACGAACCAGCGGTAGATCGCCGCCATCGCCGCCGGCGTCCCCTCCGCGGCCAGCTCGTCGTACGCGGCCAGGTCGTGCCCGAGCAGCACCGCCGAGACGTACGTGAAGACGGGGTGGGCCGCGTCGTGCACCGGCAGGTGCACCAGCCGGGGTTCACCGGCCAGCCGGTCCGGCGGGGCGACGTCGATCTCGGAGGCGTCCCGCAGGTCCACCACGCAGGCCGCACCCAGCTTGCCCAGCACCGGCAGGTCCTCGTCGGTGAGCCGGCCCAGCGCGGGCGTCCGGATCAACCGGCCGGCCCGTACCCGCCGCCCACCGGCGCCCAGCAGGCCGCCGAGGTCCCGTGCGTTCGGCGCCCCCACCAGTTCCCAGTCCCGTACGGTCATCGACGCTCCCCTGTCCCGGCTGCCCTGCGTATAGGGTGCCCGACATGACGATCGCCGCGGTACGCACCCACCGGCTTTCCGCCCCCTTGCACACCCCGTTCGTCACCGCGCTGCGCCGCGCCACCACCGTGGAGACACTGGTCGTCGAGGTGACCGACGACGAGGGACGCTCCGGTTTCGGGGAGGCGCCGCAGGTGTGGCAGGTCACCGGCGCCTCGGTCACCGGCGCCCAGGCCTGCGTGCAGGACGTGCTCGGCCCGTTGATCGCCGGCCGGGACCCCGACGACCTCGTCGCCCTGTGCGCGGAGGTGGCCCGGGCGGTGGCCGGCAACGAGTCGGCCAAGGCGGCGGTCGACGTCGCCCTGCACGACCTGGCCGCGCGACGGCTCGGCGTACCCCTGGTGCGGCTGCTGGGTGGCACGGCCCTGCGGGTGCCCACGGACGTCACCCTGGCGGCCGGTGACCCGGCGGAGCTGGCGGCGGCCGGCCGGCAGCGCCGCACCGAGGGTTTCTCGGTGCTCAAGCTGAAGGTGGGCACGGACGCCGCGGGTGACCTGGAGCGGGTCCACGCCGTCCGGACCGCCGTCGGCCCCGGGGTGCGGATCCGGTTGGACGCCAACCAGGGCTGGACGCCTCGCGAGGCGGTCCGGGTGATCAACGGCATCGCCGACGCCGGGCTCGACGTCGAGCTGGTCGAGCAGCCGGTGGCCCGCTGGGACCTCGACGGGCTGGCCTGGGTCAGCGACCGGGTGTCGGTGCCGATCCTCGCCGACGAGTCGGTCTTCGGGGTGCGCGACCTGGTCGAGGTGATCCGCCGTCGGGCCGCCGACCTGGTGAACGTGAAGCTGGCCAAGTGCGGTGGACTGCAACCGGCCCGGACCCTGCTCGACCTGGCCGCGGCGCACGGGGTCGGCACCCTGGTCGGTTCGATGATGGAGAGCCAGATCGGGGTGGGCGCGGCGGCGAGCCTGGTCGCCGCGTACGGGACGACGGTGGTGTCCGACCTGGACGCCGCCTGGTGGCTGGCCTGGTCCCCGGTGGTCGGCGGCATCGGGTACGAGGGCGCGACGGTGGTGCTGCCCGACGTGCCCGGGCTCGGCGTCACCGGAATTCTTGAAGCAAAGCTGCAACGTCGTGGTTGATGCCCGTTGCTTTCTTTCATAGGGTCGCCTCGGGGGACGACGCGAGCGGGAGGTGCGCGTGGAGCTGCAACCGGGCCGGGAGGCCCTCGTCCGGGTGGCGGCGGCCACCCTGTGGACCGCACCCGAGGCGGTCCGGCCCGTCGACCGCCCCGCCCTCGCGCCCCGCACCGACATCCCCGCCTGGGTCGCCGGGATGGACGCCGAGCAGCGCGTCGGCGACTGCGTGCTGAGCCAGCTGCTCCTCGGCGAACGGGCGCTGGTCACCGAGCTGCGCCCCGACGGCTGGGCCCGGGTGGTCGCCGTCGAGCAGCCCGCCCCCGAGCTGGACCGGCGGGGCTATCCGGGCTGGCTGCCGACCGCCCAGCTGACCCCGGCCCCACCCCGGTCCGACAGCTCGGCCCGGTGCACCGTCGCCGCGCTCACCACCGACCTGCGGGAGGACGCCCACGGGCCGGTGGCCCTCGCCGGGGCCACCCTCGGCACCCGGCTGCCCCCGGCCGGGCCACCCGTGGCCGGCCGGCTGCCGCTGCACACGCCCGGTCACGCCGACCCGCTCTGGGCGGCCGAGGATGACGTGGCCCCCCTGCCCGAGGGGCATCCGGATCCGGCCGACCCGCTGGCGCTCGCCCGCCGCCTGCGCGACGTCCCGTACGTCTGGGGCGGCCTCACCCCGCACGGCGTCGACTGCTCCGGCCTGGTGCACCTGGCCTGGCGCCGGTACGGCGTCGTCCTGCCCCGCGACGCGTACGACCAGGCGCAGGCCACCACCCCGGTGCGCCTCGGCGAGGAACGCCCGGGCGACCTGTACTTCTTCGCCCGGCCGGGCCGGCGGATCCACCACGTCGGCATCGTCACCGGCGAGCGGCGGATGCTGCACGCCTGCTACCGGCAGCGCCGGGTGGTGGAGGAGGCGCTGCCGGCCGACCGGCTGGCCACCCTGGTCGGCGCCGCCCGGGTCTGATCCTCCCCACGTACGCGAAAGGGCGCCCCGGACACGCCGAGACGCCCTCGCACGGTCACCGGGTCAGCGGCGCGCCTCGGCCAGCTCCCGGCGGCGGTCCCGGGCGGACTTGGCCAGGCTGGCCACCGTGGCGATCAGCAGGGTGCCGAGGATGACCAGCAGGGAGAGCCAGATCGGGATGTGCGGTGCCCAGCCGACGGGCTCCCCGCCGTTGATGAACGGCAGGTTGTTGTCGGCCAGCGCCTCCAGCACCAGCTTCACGCCGATGAAGCCGAGCACCACCGCGAGGCCGTAGCTGAGGTAGATCAGCCGGTCGAGCAGCCCGCCGAGCAGGAAGTAGAGCTGGCGCAGCCCCATCAGCGCGAAGACGTTCGCGGTGAAGACGAGGTAGGGCTCCTGGGTGATCCCGAAGATCGCCGGGATCGAGTCGAGCGCGAAGATCAGGTCGGTGGTGCCGATCGCGATCATGACGATCAGCATCGGGGTGAAGAGCCGCCTGCCCGCCTCGTGCGTGGTCAGCTTCGCGCCGTCGAAGTTCTTCGACAGCGGCAGCGCCTTGCGGCTCCACCGGATCAGCACGTTCTCGCTGAACTCGTCCTCGTCCGGCTCGCCCTGCCGGGCCAGGTTCACCGCGGTGTAGATGAGGAACGCGCCGAAGATGTAGAAGACCCAGGAGAACTGCGAGATCAGGGCCGCGCCGGCGGCGATGAAGCCACCGCGCATCACCAGCGCCAGCACGATGCCGATGAGCAGCACCTTCTGCTGGTACTGCCGGGGCACCGCGAAGCGCGCCATGATGATCACGAAGACGAAGAGGTTGTCCACCGAGAGGCTGTACTCGGTGAGCCAGCCGGTGTAGAACTGGCCGGCGACGCTGCCGTCGTAGAAGAGCCACAGCCCGGCGCCGAAGAGCAGGGCCAGGCCGACGTAGAAGCCGACCCAGAGGCTCGACTCGCGCACGCTCGGCTCGTGGGGCCGACGACCGATGATCAACAGGTCGACGACCAGGACCGCTGTCAGTGCGACGAGGGTTCCCGCCCACACCATTCCGGACACGTTCAATCCATTCCTCCGGCAGACACGCGGCGTCGGGCACGACGGTACGCCGAGTGACGGCACGGCGTGCGGCGACGCTGACTCTGGTGACTGTCGGAGGTCTCTTCCGCCAGCGACCCGGGATGGGCCGCTGACCGACGGAGCCGGGTCGGGTGCCGGGGGTTGGCGGTCGACCGTGCTGACGACTCCGTCGCGGGGGAATACTCCCCTCCTTGGCCGCCATTGTTCACCATCGGCGGCCCTCAGCGCACCTCCAGGGAGCCCGATTGCCGGCAGTGTCACGTCCGGGCGCACACCGCGTACGGCGTCCTAGGAGGCTAGGTGTCAACCCTCACGCCGGTCGGGACCAGCCTCACGCCGGCCGGGACCAGCCTCAGGCCGGCGGGAGCAGCGGTTCGGCCAGCGACCAGCCGGCGGCCAGCAGCGCGTCACAGGCCTCGACCGCCCGGGCCAGCCGCCGCGGGTGCGACCCGGCCAGCTCCACCACCGGCACCCCGCTCGCTGCCAACTCCTGGCGGAACCGCCCGGTCATCCAGGCCCGCAGGTGCTCGCCGTCGCGCAACCCGTCGTCGTCGAACGGCACCCCGGCGTGGTCGGTCAGCAGATAGAGGTCCGGCCTCCGCGCGGCCGCCCGCACCTGCACGGAGGAGGAGCCGAGATACCGCTCCTCCCAGACGGCGGTGGCCCGGGCGTCGGTGTCGCAGAACAGCAGTGGCCCGCTGGACCGGGCGGCGGCGTCCTCGGCGGCCTGCTGGGCGCGGACCACCTCCCGGAAGTCGGCCCGGTCCCACGTCACGTCGAAGACCGTCGCCGCGGGCCGGCGGGCGCGCAGCTCCGCCAGCTTGCGGGCGGTCAACTCGCGGCCGTACTCCGGCACCCAGGCGCCGCGGTAGTGCGCCGCCAACGCCCGGGCCATCGTGGTGGTGCCGGTCGACTCCGCGCCGACCACCACCACCCGGCGGACGAACCAGGCCCGCACCGGCGGGCTCAGCCAGCGCCAGTGCGCCACCGGGTCCGCCCGCACCGCGGTGCCCGAGACCGGCACGGTCCGCCGGTCCGGGTCCACGTCCACGGGTACGGCGTCGAAGCGCCGGGCCAGCTCCGCCCCGTACGCCTCCGAGGAGAAGACGGCGTCCACCGGGTCCGGCCCCACCGCCTCCCGGAACACCGCGCAGTGCGCGTCCCAGGCCGCCGGGTCGGCGTAGTCGACGGGGTGGTCGTCGTACCGGCCCACCACCCGGACCCACGGGGTGTGCGCGTGCGCCTCGCGCAGCCAGTCCAGCCGCGGCGCGAGCGGGATCGACTCCCGCCGGGACGGCGCCACCACCACGGTGACCGCCGCGCAGCGGGCGGCGGCGGCCTCGATCAGGGCGTGGTGACCGGCGTGCGGCGGATAGAACTTGCCGACCACCAGGCCGTGCCGGAACTCCGGCCGGCACGCCTCGGGCCGTCCGGTCACGCCGCGGCCGGGGCCGGGCCGGGTGGCACCGGGGCGGGGTCGCGGTCGGCCGAGCGCAGGTCCGCCCGCCAGGCGCGCAGGCCCAGCACGCAGAGCCCGAGGAAGACCAGGTAGAGCGCGCCGGTCAGCCAGAGTCCCTTGTACGCGTAGAGCGGGATGTAGATCAGGTCGGCGGCGATCCACAGCCACCAGCTCTCCACCAGCTTGCGGGTCTGCCCGTAGGTGGCGAGCAGGGACAACGCGGTGGTGAGCGCGTCCGCCAGCGGCACGGTGGAGTCGGTCGCCCGGTCCAGCAGGACCCAGAGACCGGCCGTGAGCAGCACGCCGGCAACTGCCAGGCCCAGCCACTCGCCACGCCCCGTCCGGCTGACCGTCAACCGGCTGCGCCGCTCGCCGCCGAAGAGCCAGTGGTACCAGCCGTAGACGCCCAACGCCACGTAGACGAGTTGCAGGCCGGCGTCGGCGTACAGGCCGGCGGCCCAGAACAGCACCATCAGCAGCAGCACGTTGGCGATGCCGAGCGCCCAGTTCGCGATGTGCTGGCGGGCGACCAGCCACACGTTGAGCACGCCGGTGGCGAAGCCCAGCACCTCCGCCCAGGTCGTCGCCACCCCGGCGACCCTGAACGCCTCCGTGGTCAACCAGTCCAGCACGGCTGTCCCTCCCCCGCGATCCGCGCGCCCACCCTAGATCCACCCGTCGCGGGGGAACAATCCCCCCGGGCCGCACCGGGGGCGGCCGGACGTGCGAGGCTTCGGACATGGTGCTTGAAGTCGCGCTCATCGACGTGCTCCCCGGACACGAGGACGCTTTCGCCGCCGCCTACCGGGAGGCGCACGCGATCGTCTCCGCCGCCGAAGGCTGCCGCTCGGTGCGGATGACCCGCGGCGTGGAGACCCCGACCCGCTTCGTGCTGCTGATCGAGTGGGACTCGGTGGAGGCGCACGACGTCAACTTCCGGCAGACCGAGGCGTTCGGCCGGTGGCGGGCGCTGATCGGCCCGCACTTCGCCGGCCCGCCCGTGGTCGAGCACTTCGTGGACGTGCCGGCCTGACCCGCGCCGGGTTGTCGTACCCGCCGGTTAGCGTCCGGTCACGCGCGGGCCGCCGTCCCCCGACGGTCAACGGGGGCGCCGGGTCCGGTGGCCCGCGCGCACCGCACGTCGGCCGCGCGGCAGGTCACCGACCGGGTTCGGCCGCCCCGACCGCGCGGCCACCGTTGCCGGCCGCCGGGCCCTCCGCCCGCCCGGCCAGCAGAGCGACACTCTCCTCGGCCGACAGCGCCGCCGCCAGCAGCCACTCGGCGACCCGCTCGTAGCGGCTCACGTCGTGCTCGGCGACCAGCCGCAGGTCCGTGGTGAGCGCCTCCACCATCACCGTGCGCGGATCCGCCGGGTCGGGAAACGAGTAGCAGGTGAACGGGGTCAACGGATGCGGACCGCCCGGAGTGGCGGCCCGGGGCAGCACCCGCAGCCGCACGTTCGGCCGGCCCGCCAGCGTCACCAGATGGCGCAGCTGCTCGCGCCACACCTCGTCCGGCACGCCGGCCGGATCGCAGGCCCGCTCGTCCAGCAGGGCCGTGTACTCCGGGGGTTCCGCACCCCAGAGCACGTCCTGCCGGGCGAGCCGGGCCCGCACGTCGGCCTCCACGTCCACCTCCGGATGCAGCAGCCGGCCCGCGGCCACCCGCAGCCGGGCGTACGCCGGGGTCTGCAGCAGCCCCGGCACGAGCGCGGGGTGGTAGTCCAGGATGGTCGCCGCCCCCGCCTCCAACTCGGCGTACGTGCGCTGCCGCTCCCCCATCTCACCGAGCGACTTCCACCAGCCGCGGCTGGTGGCCGCGTCCCGGGCGATCACGATCAACGCGGCCCGCTGCTCCTCGCCCACCTCGTAGACGTCCAGCAGGTCCAGCACGTCGGCCAGGTCGGGCCGGCTCTGCCCCAGCTCGATGCGGGACAGCTTCGATGTGGACGCCCAGCCGAGCCGGGCACACACCTGTTCCAGGGTGAGCGACTCCCGTCGGCGCAGCCGGCGCAGCTCTGCGCCGAGCCGGGCACGTCGAATCACCGGACTCGTTGACAACGGCATCCTGGCCTCCCCAGGTACGGAGAGTACGCAGGACGATCACCCACGGCAATACCTCGCTCGCACACCGCTACCGGCCGCGGCCGGGCGTGGGGCCGCGACCGGGCAGGGCAGCGGGTCAGGGCCGGTAGGTGCCGAACGACCAGACGTTGCCGGCCAGGTCCCGGGCCGCGTAGTCGCGGGAGCCGTAGTCGGTGTCGAACGGCGCCCGGACGATCTCCGCCCCGGCGGCCCGGGCCCGCTCGTGGTGGGCGTCCAGGTCGTCGACCGCCACGTAGACGACGTAGTCGTCGTCCGCCGGGCGCCCCCGGGAGTCCCGTCCCGGACCGACCATGATCATGGCGTCGTCGAGGGCCAGCACGGCGTGCGTGACGGATCCGTCGGGTTCCTCGTGCAGCTTGTGGACCTGGAAGCCGAAGGCGGCGCAGAGCCAGTCGACGGCGGCACGGGCGTCGGGGTACCGGAAGACCGGGTAGATGTCTCGCATGGGACCAGGATGCCGCCCGGCCGGTCAGTCGGTATTGGACGAATGAGATCCCGGCCGGAGCAGCGCCCCCGGCGTGGCGCCGGCGAACTCGCGGAACTCCCGGATCAGGTGCGACTGGTCGTAGTAGCCGCAGCGCGCCGCGAAGTCCGCCCAGCCACCGTCCGGGCCGGTCGCCGCGACGGCGTGGAGGGCACCCGCACCGCCGGTCAGCTCCCCGTACGCCCGGTGGAAGCGCGCCAGCCGGACGACGGTCCTCGGGGGCAGGCCGAACTCCCGGTGGAACCGCACCGCCAGGTGCCGCCGGCTCCAGCCCAGCTCGTCGGCGACCGTGGCGACGGCCACCCCGGCCCCGCCGTGGGTCAGCCGCTGCCAGGCCCGGCGCAGCCGCGGGTCGGCGGGGGTGGTCTCCGCGAGCCGGCCGGTCAGGGCGGCGTCCAACAGGGCGAACCGCCCGGGCCACCGCCGCTCCTCGGCCAGCCGCTGCCGCAGCCGGTCGAGCCAGCGGCCGGGCAGCTGCCCCAGCGGCACCGCCCGGTTGGCCACCTCACCGAGCGGGAAGTCGAGCAGCCGACGCGCCGTCAACGGCTCCAGCAGCAGCTGCACGCCGGTGCCCACGCCCACCGTCGACGTGGTGCAGTGGCCGTCGAACGGGCCGGCCAGGAAGGAGGCCACCCCGTACGCTCCCCGGTCCGCGGCCCGCCCGTCGACCACGTCCAGCGGCGCGCCCCAGCCGATCACCAGCACCACGAACGCACCGGCCACCTCGGTACGGACCAGCGGCACCGGCGCCGGCTCCCGGTAGCCCAGGTAACGGTCGACGAAGGGACGCAACCGGGGCGCGGGGCGCCCGACCACGAACTCGGCGCCGGTCATCCCCACTCCCTGCGGGTCGTCACTTCACGCCGGCGGCATCCATCCCGCGCAGCTCCTTCTTCAGGTCCGCCACCTCGTCGCGGATCCGGGCCGCCAGCTCGAACTGCAACTCCCGGGCGGCGGCGAGCATCTGGTCGTTGAGCTCCTGGATGAGGTTGGCCAGGTCCGCCCGGGCCATCCCCTCCCGCGACGGCGTGGCGGCAGCGCCCCGGCCGCGGCTGCGGGTCTCCTTGACCGGCGCCTTGCCGCGGGACAGCTGCCGGGCGGCGCCACCGACCTGGTTGTCGGTGTCCTCGGCCTCCCGGTAGATGTCGTCCAGGATGTCGTGGATCTTCTTCCGCAGCGGCTCGGGGCTGATCCCGTGCGCCTCGTTGTGCGCGATCTGCTTGGCCCGGCGCCGGTTGGTCTCGTCGATCGCGCTCGCCATCGACGGGGTGATCTTGTCGGCGTACATGTGGACCTGGCCGGAGACGTTACGGGCGGCCCGGCCGATGGTCTGGATCAGCGACCGACCGCTGCGCAGGAAACCCTCCTTGTCGGCGTCCAGGATCGCCACCAGGGAGACCTCCGGCAGGTCGAGACCCTCCCGGAGCAGGTTGATGCCGACCAGCACGTCATACTCGCCCTTGCGCAGCTCGCGCAGCAGCTCCACCCGGCGCAGCGTGTCGACCTCGGAGTGCAGGTAGCGCACCCGGATGCCGTTCTCCAGGAGATAGTCCGACAGGTCCTCGGCCATCTTCTTGGTCAGCGTGGTGACCAACACCCGCTCGTCGCGCTCGGTCCGCAGCTTGATCTCGTGCATCAGGTCGTCGATCTGGCCCTTGGTGGGCTTGATCACCACCTCCGGGTCGATCAGACCGGTCGGGCGGATCACCTGCTCGACGAACTCGCCCTGGGCCTGCTCCAGCTCCCACGGACCGGGGGTGGCGGAGAGGTAGACCATCTGGCCGACCCGCTCCAGGAACTCGTCGAAGCGCAACGGCCGGTTGTCGGCGGCGCTGGGCAGCCGGAAGCCGTGGTCGATCAGCATCCGCTTGCGGGACGCGTCGCCCTCGTACATGCCGCCGATCTGCGGGATGGTCACGTGCGACTCGTCGACCACGGTGAGGAAGTCGTCGGGGAAGTAGTCGAGCAGGCAGTGCGGCGGACTGCCGGGCAACCGGCCGTCGATGTGCATCGAGTAGTTCTCGATGCCGGAGCAGAACCCGACCTGCCGCATCATCTCGATGTCGTAGGTGGTGCGCATCCGCAGCCGCTGCGCCTCCAGCAGCTTGCCCTGCCGGTCCAGCTCGGCGAGCCGCTCGCCCAGCTCGGCCTCGATGTCGCGGATCGCCCGCTCCATCCGCTCCGGGCCGGCGGCGTAGTGCGTGGCGGGGAAGATGAGCAGGTGGTCGACCTCGCGGACCACGTCACCGGTGAGCGGGTTGAGGTAGTAGAGCTTCTCCACCTCGTCACCGAAGAGCTCGATCCGGACGGCCAGCTCCTCGTACGCCGGGATGATCTCCAGCGTGTCGCCGCGGACCCGGAAGGTGCCGCGCTGGAACGCCATGTCGTTGCGGGTGTACTGGATGTCGACCAGCCGACGCAGCAGCTGGTCGCGGTCGAGCTCCTGCCCGACGGCGACCCGCACCGCGCGGTCGAGGTATTCCTCCGGGGTGCCCAGGCCGTAGATCGCCGACACCGTCGCCACCACGATCGTGTCCCGCCGGGTGAGCAGGGACATGGTCGCCTTGTGCCGCAGCCGCTCGACCTCCTCGTTGATCGAGGAGTCCTTCTCGATGTAGGTGTCGGTCTGCGGGATGTAGGCCTCGGGCTGGTAGTAGTCGTAGTAGGAGACGAAGTATTCGACCGAGTTGTGCGGGAGCAGCTCGCCGAACTCCTTGGCCAGCTGGGCGGCGAGGGTCTTGTTGGGGGCGAGGACCAGCGTCGGGCGTTGCAGCCGCTCCACCAGCCACGCGGTGGTCGCGCTCTTGCCCGTGCCGGTCGCGCCGAGCAGCACGGTGTTGCGGTCACCGCGCCGGACCCGACGCTCCAGCTCGTCGATCGCGGCGGGCTGGTCGCCGGCCGGCTGGAACTCGGAGACGACCTGGAACCGGCCGTCGAGCCGGGGAATGTCGAGCGCCATGACCCCAACGGTACGCCGGGGGTCCGACACTTCCGCCCGACTACCGAGGGTCCGTGATCGGCTTCGATATTCCCATTGTGAGGCACCTGTCAGCGCGCTAGCCTGATGTCCGTAGGCCGCTCGCGGCGGCCGACCGGGCAGGTGGCCGGGCCCTCGTCGGGCTCCCGCCCCCGGCACGTGGGGTCGCAGCACCCGGACATCACCGGCGTGCGCACCACTCGTGGTCGCGCTGGAGGCGCAGACCGGCCGCCGCGAGCGCCCCTGCCTCGTCACCCCACCTCCCCCGCACCGGGTCCACTACCCGCAACGGCCGACGGATCAGGGACGCCAGCCGGTGCGGGTGGCCCACTCCTCGGCGCGCAGCTGCTCCTCGTCGAACCACGGGTCCTTGGCCGTGCTGTAGGCCGCGCTGTCCGGAGCCGCGGCGGCCAGCTCCCGCTTGAACAGCAGGTACGCCGAACGCTGGTCCGGGTCGGCGCGCAGGTGGTCGCGCATCAGCAGGGCGTACCGCCAGCCGGGCGAGCCGGCCTCCCGCACGTGCAGGTACGCCGGCCGGGCCGGGTCGGCGCTGCCGTGCAACCGCTTCGGCCACCGGCCGCTGCCCGGCGGCCTGGGGTTGTCCCACCACTGGCCCGGCACCCGGGGGAACCCGGCCTCGGCGAGCCGGTCGGCCAGCGGACCGTCCGCCTCGTCCAGCGAGGCCACGGTGAGCTGGACGTCGATCACGTCCTTGGCGGCCAGCCCCGGCACGGCCGTCGAGCCGATGTGGTCCACCCGCAGGTCGGCGGGGGCGACCGCGTGCCGGATCCGGGCGGCCAGCCGGGCGTACTGCTGCGGCCAGGTCGGGTCCGGGCCGGCCAACACGACCGGCTCCGGGCGGACCACCCGCCGCTCGCGCAGGTTCGCCTCGTAGGGCACCAGCCGGTCCCGCCAGAGCGCGTCCACCGCCGCGTGCAGCTCGTCCAGGCCGCCGTCGTTGGACAGGACCACGTCGGCGCAGGCGCGGCGCCGCTCGTCGTCGGCCTGCGCGGCGATCCGCCGCTCGGCCTCCGCCCGGGGCATCCCCCGGTCGCGCGCCAACCGCTCCAGCCGGATCTCCACCGCCGTCTGCACCACGACCACCAGGTGGTACGTCGGCGCGAGCCCCACCTCGACCAGCAGCGGCACGTCGTTGACGACCACCGCGTCCGGTCCCGCCGCGGCGACCAGCTCGGCGGTGCGGGCCCGGACCCGCGGGTGGGTGATCGCCTCCAGCCGGCGGCGGGCCGCCTCGTCGGCGAAGACCAGGGCGCCCAGGGCGGCCCGGTCGAGCGCGCCGTGCGGATCCAGCACCCGCTCCGAGAAGGCCGCGACGATCTCGGCCAGCCCCTCGGTGCCCGGCGCCACCACCTCACGGGCGATCCGGTCGGCGTCGACCACCAGCGCGCCCAGGGCGGCCAGCCGGGCCGCCACCGCGCTCTTACCCGATCCGATCCCGCCGGTCAGCCCCACTCTCAACACCGGACCAGTCAACCCGATGGCCGGATCGCTGCCAACCGCGCCCCCGCCCGCCGCGCGCCCGGCCGACATGCCGCACCCCGCGCCCTCACCAGGCCGGGACAACCCCACACGCCCGCACTCCGTGCGCTCACCAGGCCGGGGACACCCCCACATCCCGTGCTCCGTGCGCTAACCAGGCCGGGGACACCCCCACATCCCGCACTTCGCGGGCCGCCGGGCCGGGACACCGCCAGCTGTCTCCGTGGACATCGGGTAGCCAGGGGCAGACGCACGAGGGCCCCGCCCTCGGCGATCCGGCGTACCGGATCCCCGAGGACGGGGCCCTGCGTCGTTCTAGACGGCTCCGACTCCCGGCGCACCGTCAGGCGCGCGCAGCGGTCGGAATCGTCGCGGCGTCACTTGCCGCCGGCGAGCTTCTCCCGCAGAGCGGCGAGCGCCTCGTCGGTGGCCAGGGTGCCCGCCGGCTCCTCGGCCTGCCGGCTCGGGGCCGTGCTGGTCGAGGTGGTGGTGCCACCGGTGGACACGGCCGGAGCCGGGTTGGCAGCGGCCTCGGCGTCGGCGGCCCGAGAGGTCTGCACCTGCTTGGTGTGGGCCTCCCAGCGCTGACGCGCCTCGGCGTACTGGTTCTCCCAGGTCTCGCGCTGCTTGTCGTACCCCTCGAGCCACTCGCCCGTCTCCGGGTCGAAGCCCTCCGGGTAGATGTAGTTGCCCTCGTTGTCGTACGTCGCGGCCATGCCGTAGAGGGTCGGGTCGAAGTGCTCCTCGCCCTCGACGAAGCCCTCGTTGGCCTGCTTGAGCGACAGCGAGATCCGGCGGCGCTCCAGGTCGATGTCGATGACCTTGACCATGACCTCGGAGCCGACCTGGACGACCTGCTCCGGAATCTCCACGTGGCGCTCGGCCAGCTCGGAGATGTGGACCAGGCCCTCGATGCCGTCGTCCACCCGGACGAAGGCGCCGAACGGCACCAGCTTGGTGACCTTACCCGGCACGATCTGCTGGATCGCGTGGGTGCGGGCGAACTGACGCCACGGGTCCTCCTGGGTCGCCTTCAGCGACAGCGAGACCCGCTCGCGGTCCAGGTCGACGTCCAGGACCTCGACCTCGACCTCCTGGCCGACCTCGACGACCTCGGACGGGTGGTCGATGTGCTTCCAGGAGAGCTCGGAGACGTGCACCAGGCCGTCCACGCCGCCAAGGTCGACGAAGGCGCCGAAGTTGACGATCGAGGACACGACGCCCTTGCGGACCTGGCCCTTCTGCAGCTTGTTGAGGAACTCGGTGCGCACCTCGGACTGCGTCTGCTCCAGCCAGGCCCGGCGGGACAGGACCACGTTGTTGCGGTTCTTGTCCAGCTCGATGATCTTGGCTTCGAGCTCGCGGCCGACGTACGGCTGCAGGTCACGCACCCGCCGCATCTCGACCAGGGACGCCGGCAGGAAGCCGCGGAGCCCGATGTCGAGGATGAGGCCACCCTTGACCACCTCGATGACCGAACCGCGGACGACGCCGTCCTCGTCCTTGATCTTCTCGATCGTGCCCCAGGCCCGCTCGTACTGCGCCCGCTTCTTGGAGAGGATCAGACGACCCTCCTTGTCCTCCTTCTGGAGGACCAGGGCCTCGATGTGGTCGCCGACCGAAACGACCTCGGCCGGGTCCACGTCGTGCTTGATCGACAACTCACGAGAGGGGATGACACCCTCGGTCTTGTAGCCGATGTCGAGCAGGACCTCGTCCCGATCGACCTTGACGACGGTGCCTTCGACAATGTCGCCGTCGTTGAAGTACTTGATGGTCTCGTCGATCGCGGCGAGGAAAGCTTCCTCGGAACCGAGATCGTCGTGGGTGACCCGGGTGGCGCTCGAGGGGGCCTCGATGCTGCTCGTCATGTGGGCGGTTGCTCCGGTCGGATGGTGTGTCACAGCAAGGCTGGTGTCGCGGTGACCTGTTCGCGCCAGCGGACCCGCCGCCGGGCACACCGAACGATCGCCAAGAGAAGATCATTAGTGGCTCCGGTGACCGCGCACCTGCTCCCTGCCGAGGCACACGATCCGCGAGCGCATCGTCTACCCTACCCGCTGCATTACCACAGCGTGCAAGGCCTCCCGGGTCCTCGCAGCCTCGTCAGCTGCGAAAGCGGAGATTTCGCCCGCTGGACGCCTCTGCTGTCTCCCAGGTCACACCGGCCCCAACGGCGTCGGCGCGCCGTCGGTGGTCCCGCGCGGGCGAGCCCCGGGCGGGGGCCTAGCGTGAGCGGGTGGACGACGACAGGGTGACCCGCCGGCGGGTCGAGGACGCCGAGGCACGCCGCGCCAACCGGGGCTGGTGGGACGCCGACGCCGACGACTACCAGGCCGAGCACGGCGCCTTCCTGGGCGACGTGGACTTCGTGTGGTGCCCGGAGGGCCTGCGCGAGGCCGACGCCCGGCTGCTCGGCGACGTGACCGGGCGCCGGGTCCTCGAACTGGGCTGCGGGGCCGCGTCCTGCTCCCGCTGGCTCGCCACCCAGGGCGCCCGGCCGGTCGCCTTCGACCTGTCCGCCGGCATGCTGCGGCACGCCGCGCAGGCCGCCGACACCACCGGCGTACGCGTGCCGCTGGTGCAGGCCGACGCGCTGGCGCTGCCCTTCGCCGACGCCGCGTTCGACGTCGCCTGCACGGCCTTCGGGGCGATCCCGTTCGTCGACGACTCGGCGGCGCTGATGCGCGAGGTGTTCCGGGTGCTGCGCCCCGGCGGCCGCTGGGTCTTCTCGGTCACCCACCCGATGCGTTGGATCTTCCTGGACGACCCGGGCGAGAGCGGGCTGACCGCGGTGCACTCGTACTTCGACCGCTCCCCGTACGTCGAGCAGGACGCGCACGGCGTGGCGACCTACGTCGAGCAGCACCGCACCCTGGGCGACCGGATCCGGGAGCTGGTCGGCGCCGGCTTCGGCCTGGTCGACCTGGTGGAACCGGAGTGGCCGGCGGGCCACGAGGGGATCTGGGGGCAGTGGAGCCCGCTGCGCGGGAAGCTCTTCCCCGGCACCGCCATCTTCTGTGCCGTGAAGCCCCGGTGACGTGCCAACCGGACAGGTTGTCCGACTCCACCGGCCCGCGGCGGGGTCACGCTCAGCCGGTGAGCGCCGAGCCGATCGCGACATCACCTGGCCCATGGTGTCCGGACCCGATGCGGCAACAGCGTGCCGACTACACGCTGGAGGACCTGCTCGCCCTGCCGGACGACGCCCCCCGCGTCGAACTCGTCGACGGAGTGATCCAGGCGACACCCTCCCCCACCCTGGGCCACCAGGACATTTCCAGCCTGCTCTGGCTGTGGCTGCGCACCCACGCGCCGGCGCACCTGCGCGCAGCACAGGCCGTCGGAGTGGCACTCAACGCCAACACCAGTCGACAGCCCGACGTTCTGCTGCGCCGAGCCCACGTCAGCGGCAGCCGCTCACTGCTCACCCCCGACGACGTGGTGCTCGCCGTCGAGGTGGTCTCCCCCGGCACGCGAAGGACCGACCGGTTCGCCAAGCCCGGCGAGTATGCCGCCGCCGGCATCCCGTTCTACTGGCGCGTCGAGCAGGACCCGGTGCACCTCTACGCGTACCGCCGAGGTGACCGGATCGGTCCGGGCGGTGAGCGCCAGTACGAGCTGGTCGCCGACAGCGCCGAGCTGATCGAGCTGACCGACCCGTTCGACATCAAGCTCCCGATCACCGAGATCACCCCGTAGGCCCCGACGGCGCGTCGTTTTCCTCCGGCCGCCCCGGGTAACCCGGCGGCATGGCCGAGAACGAGTTCCGCACCGGCGACCACGTCTCCTGGGCCAGTCACACCGGCCGGGCGTACGGCGTGGTCAAGGAGAAGATCACCGAGCGGACCCACGTACGCGGACACGCGGTGAACGCCTCGCCGGAGGAACCGCAGTACCGGATCCGCAACGACGACTCGGGCCGGGACGTCGCCCACCGTCCGGAGGTGCTGCGCCATGAGCGGTCGTGACCAGGGGCAGGACACCTACCGGGAGTTCACCGACGCGGTGAACATGAAGCCGGGCGAGCTGTCGAAGTGGCTGGAGACCGACGAGTCCAAGCACGTCGGGTGGCGGAAGAAGGGCACCAAGGGCGGCGAGTCCGTCGGCCACGAGTCCGGCCGCCGGATCATCGAGCTGCTGCGCCGCAAGCGCGACCAGCTCTCGGAGGCCGACTACCGGCACATGCGCAAGGTCGTCGGGTACGTCCGCCGGCACATGGCGCAGCGCCCGAGCGGCGACGTCCGGCAGACCCGATGGCGGTACTCCCTGATGAACTGGGGCCACGACCCGGTCAAGGAGGCGCTCCCGCCGCCGGGCGGCCCGTCCCGCAAGGCGCTCGACCGGCGTGGCACCCCGCCGAAGGAGCGCCGCGGTCCCGGCCGCTGAGATCCCGGGACCGGAACGCGCGGGCCGGCGACCTGACCCTGCCGCTGACGTCAGGGTCGGACGATCACCGGCATGAGCGATGAACGACAGCATCGGACCATGGTGGTCACCGGTGCGGGCACCGGCATCGGCCGGGCCACCGCCCGGGCCTTCGCCGTGGGCCCGGGTCGCGGGGCCGCTCCGGGGCCAGCGCAGCGCGGGGCGACCGGGTGCTGGCGGTGGGCCGCCGCGCCGCTCCACTGGCCGAGACCGCGGCCGGGCACCCCCTGATCACGCCGGTCGTGGCCGACGTGACCGCCGAGGACGCGCCGGCGCACGTGGTGGGCGCGGCGCTGGACCGGTACGGCCGGTTGGATGTGCTGGTCAACAACGCCGGGATCGCCGGTGGCGGCCCGCTGGCCGGAGCGGGTCGGGCTGCCCCGACACCCGCCCCAGAAAAGATCAGTGATCCGCGCTGTTCCAGTCCCGCCCCTCGCCGACCGACACCTCCAGCGGCACCGACAGCGGGTACGCCTCGCCCATCTCCCGGCGGACCAGCGCCTCCAGGGACTCCCGCTCGCCCGGGGCCACCTCGAAGACCAGCTCGTCGTGGACCTGGAGCAGCATCCGGGAGCGCAGCCCGGCGTCGCGCAGCGCGGTGTCGACGTGCAGCATCGCCACCTTGATGATGTCGGCGGCCGATCCCTGGATGGGGGCGTTGAGCGCCATCCGTTCGGCGATGTCCCGGCGCTGCCGGTTGTCGCTGACCAGGTCGGGCAGGTAGCGGCGACGGCCGAGGATGGTGGAGGTGTAGCCGTCGTGGCGGGCCCGGGCGACGACCTCGTGCAGGTAGTCCCGGACGCCGCCGAAGCCGGCGAAGTAGTTCTCCATCAGCCCGCGTGCCTCCTCGGTGCTGATCCCGAGCTGCTGGGACAGGCCGAACGCGCTCAGCCCGTACGCCAGGCCGTAGTTCATCGCCTTGATCTTGCGCCGCTGGTCGGCGCTGACCTGGTCGACCGGGACGGCGAAGACCGACGAGGCGGTGGCCGCGTGGAAGTCGTGGCCGGAGTTGAACGCCTCGATCAGGGCGTCGTCCGACGACAGGTGCGCCATGATCCGCATCTCGATCTGGCTGTAGTCGGCGGTGAGCAGGCACTCGTAGCCCTCACCGACCACGAAGGCACGCCGGATCCGCCGTCCCTCCTCGGTGCGGATCGGGATGTTCTGCAGGTTGGGCTCGGTGGAGGAGAGCCGGCCGGTGGCGGCCACCGTCTGGTTGAACGTGGTGTGGATGCGGCCGTCGTCGGAGACCGACTTGAGCAGGCCGTCGACTGTCGACTTCAGCTTGGCCACGTCGCGGTGGCGCAGCAGGTGCTCCAGCACCGGGTGCGGATTCTGCGCGTAGAGCCACTGCAACGCGTCGGCGTCGGTGGTGTAACCGGTCTTGATCTTCTTGGTCTTGGGCAGGCCCAGCTCGGTGAAGAGGATCTCCTGGAGCTGCTTGGGCGAGCCGAGGTTGAACTCCCGCCCGACCGCCGCGTACGCGCCCTGGGCGGCGGCCTTCACCTCGGCGGCGAAGTGCGCCTCCAGCTCGGAGAGGTATTGCGTGTCGGCGGCGATGCCGGTGCGTTCCATTCCGGCGAGCACCCGCATCAGCGGCAGCTCCACCCCGGCCATCAGCCGGGCCGACTGCTCGCCGTCGCGGGACAGCTCGGCGTCGATCGCGTCGGCCAGGTCGAGGGTGGCCCGGGCCTGGAGCATCAGGTTCTGCTCGGCGGCGCCGTCGTCGCCCAACCCGTCGAGGGTGAGCTGGCCGGTCTCCGGCGCGTCCACCCGCAGCTCCCGGTGCAGGTAGCGCAGCGCCAGGTCGGTCAGGTCGTAGGAGCGCTGGTCGGGGCGGGCCAGGTAGGCGGCGATCTGGGTGTCCCGGGCGATGCCGGCCAGGTCCCAGCCGTGGGCGGCGAAGGCCAGCACCGCCGGCTTGCTGTCGTGCAGCACCTTGGGGCGCTGCGGGTCGGCCAGCCAGCCGGCCAGGGCGGCGTCGTCGGCGGCCTCCAGGCCGGCCGGGTCGAAGTAGGCGGCGGCGCCGGCCCCACTGGCCAGGGCCATCCCGGTGACCGAGGCGGTGTGCCGGCGGTTGGGGCCGGTGTCGAGCTTGACGGCCACGCCGACCGGCGTGCCGGCCGGGGCGTGCGTCTCCAGCCAACCGGCCACCGCGCCGGGCTCGGTGAGCACCTGGCCGGACAGGTCGAAGCCCGCCTCCGCCTCCGGCTCGACCGCTTCGAGGTACTGGTAGAGCCGGTCGCGCAGGATGCGGAACTCCAGGGTGTCGAAGACCTGGTGCACGGCCTCCCGGTCCCACCCCTCCCACCGGGCGTCCTCCGGGCGCAGCGGCAGCTCCAGGTCGCTGACCAGGCAGTTGATCTCGTAGTTGCGGATCACGTCGGCGAGTCGCTCGCGCAGGCTGTCGCCGGCCTTGCCCTTGATCTTGTCAGCGTCGGCGACGACGCCCTCGACCCCGTCGTACATGTTGATCCACTTGGCGGCGGTCTTGGGCCCGACGCCGGGGACACCGGGCAGGTTGTCGCTCGTCTCACCGACCAGCGCGGCCAGGTCGCGGTAGCGCTCCGGGCCGACACCGTATTTCTCCAGCACCGCCGCCGGGTCCATCCGGGCCAGGTCGGAGACGCCCTTGCGCGGGTAGAGCACGGTCACCCGCTCGCCGACCAGCTGCAACGCGTCCCGGTCACCGCTGGAGATCAGCACCTCCATGCCGGCGTCGCGGGCCTGGCAGGCCAGGGTGGCGATGACGTCGTCGGCCTCGTAGCCCTCCTTCTCGACCACCGGGATGCGCAGCGCGTCGAGGACCTCCTTGATCAGGCTGACCTGACCCTTGAAGTCGGTGGGGGTCTCCTTGCGCCCGGCCTTGTAGTCGGCGTACTTCTCGGTGCGGAAGGAACGGCGGGAGACGTCGAAGGCCACCACGATGTGGCTGGGCTGCTCGTCGCGGAGCACGTTGATCAGCATCGAGGTGAAGCCGTACACCGCGTTGGTCGGCTGACCCGTCGTGGTGGCGAAGTTCTCCACCGGCAGGGCGTGGAACGCCCGGTATGCCATCGAGTGTCCGTCGACGAGGAGCAGGCGCGGGGTCTTGGCTGTCACGGCAGCGACTCTAGCCCGTACGCCCGACATCCCCGGCCGGCGGCACCGGGGAACGGGCGGGAAAAACGCCGGCGGCCGGCCACCCGCGAGGGTTGGCCGGCCGCGGCGGTACGACCTCAGGCCACGCCGAGGTACGCCTCCTTGACCGCCGGGTCGTGCAGCAGGTCCCGCCCACTGCCCTCCTTGACGATCCGGCCGGTCTCCAGCACGTAGCCCCGGTGGGCGCGGGAGAGCGCCTGCTGGGCGTTCTGCTCGACCAGCAGGATGGTGGTGCCCTGCTCGTTGATCCGGGTGATGATCTCGAAGATCTGCTGGATCAGCTTCGGGGCGAGCCCCATCGACGGCTCGTCGAGCAGCAGCAGCCGCGGACGGGCCATCAGGGCCCGACCCACGGCCAGCATCTGCTGCTCACCGCCGGAGAGCGTGCCGCCGGCCTGCTTGCGCCGCTCGGCCAGCCGGGGGAAGAGGTCCATCACCATCTTCAGGTCCTCGGCGATGCCGGCGCGGTCCCGGCGGGTGTACGCCCCCATCTCCAGGTTCTCCACCACCGACATGCCGGGGAAGACGCCCCGGCCCTCGGGCGCCTGCCCGATGCCCCGGACCACCCGCAGGTCGGCCCGCATCTTGGTGACGTCGGTGCCGTCGAAGACGATCGAGCCGGACGCCACCGGACGCAGCCCGGAGATGGCCCGCATGGTGGTGGTCTTACCGGCGCCGTTCGCGCCGATGAGCGCCACCACCTCACCCTCGTTGACGGTCAGGCTGATCCCGTGCAGCGCCTGGATCCGCCCGTAGAGCAGGGTCAGGTCGTTGATCTCAAGCAGCATCGGTCGGCACCCCCAGGTACGCGGCGATCACCTTCGGGTCCTCGCGGACCTGGGCCGGCAGGCCCTCGGCGATCTTCTTGCCGAACTCCAGCACCACGATCCGATCGGTCACGCCCATCACCAGACGCATGTCGTGCTCGATCAGCAGCACCGTGGTGCCCTTGTCCCGGATCTTACGGATCAGGGCGTTCAACTCCTCCTTCTCCGCCGGGGTGAAGCCGGCGGCCGGCTCGTCCAGGCAGAGCAGGGTGGGGTTGGTGGCCAGCGCCCGAGCGATCTCCAGCCGGCGCTGCTCGCCGTAGGAGAGGTTGCGGGACAGGTCACCGGCGCGGCGCTCGATGCCGACGAAGCGCAGCAGCTCGTACGCCTTCTCCCGGCCCTCCCGCTCCTCCCGCCAGTGCCGCGGCAGCCGCAGCATCGCGGCGATGACGCTGGTCTTGTGGTGGGCGTCCGCGCCCACCATCACGTTCTCGAGCGCCGTCATCTCCGGGAAGAGCCGGATGTTCTGGAACGTCCGGGCGATGCCGGACTTGGTGATCCAGGACCGGCGCTTGCCGTTGATCCGCTGCCCGGCGAACCGGATCTCCCCCTCGGTGGGCCGGTAGACGCCCGTCATCGCGTTGAAGCAGGTCGTCTTGCCGGCGCCGTTCGGGCCGATCAGGCCGAGGATCTCCCCCTTGTAGAGGGTGAAGGCGACGTCGTCGAGGGCCACCACACCGCCGAAGCGGAGGGTGACGTGGTCGACCTCCAGCAGCGGCTCCCTGCCGGCCGGGGCCGCCTCGCCCGGGGTGGGCTCGACCGGCGTGTCGTCGCCGGCGGCCGGCGGGGTGCCGACGGTCGTGCGACCGTCGTCGGCGATGTCCCGCTGGCTGGTCTCGTCCCGCTCGCTGTGCATCTGCGGCTCACTCATTGGGCACCGTCTCCTGGGGAACCGCTTCCTTACGCCGGTCCTCGATCTCGGCGGCGCGCCGCCGGTTGGGCACGATGCCCTGCGGGCGGAAGATCATCATGACGATGATGACCAGGCCGAAGATCAGGATCCGGTACTCGGAGGCGTTGAACTCCACTCCGATCAGACTCCCGGCGCCGCGCAGCCACTCCGGCAGGTACCAGGTGATGGCACCGCCGAGAATGGCGCCCTTGATGTTGCCGGCGCCGCCGAGGATGACCGCGGCCAGCACCAGGATGGAACTCTCCAGCACGAACTGGTCGGAGTTGATGAACGTCTGTTTTCCGGCGAACACCGCGCCGGTCAGGCCGGCCACCGCCGCGCCGATCGCGAACGCCCACAGCTTGTACTTGAAGGTCGGCACGCCCATGATCTCGGCGGCGTCCTCGTCCTCCCGGATTGCCACCCAGGCCCGGCCGACCCGGCTGTTGGCCAGGTTCCGGATCAGCACCAGCACCACCAGGATCAGCGTGAGCATCAGCCAGTAGTACGGCTTGGAGTCGGTCACCCCGAACAGCGGCTTGCCGTCCGAGCCGGTGCCCGGCGGGTGCGGGATCGCCGGGATGCCCCGCTGGCCCTGCATGATCCCCTCGTTGCGGGCCGCGTAGAGGCGGATCATCTCGGCGAAGCCGAGCGTCACGATGGCCAGGTAGTCGCCGCGCAGCCGCAGCGTCGGACCACCGAGGATGACGCCGGAGACCATCGCGACCATCACCGCCAGCGGTACCGCCGCCAGCCACGGCCAGTTGGTGCCGAACCGGCTCTCCGGCGAGGTCAGCAACGCCACCGTGTACGCACCGAGCGCGTAGAAGCCGAAGTAGCCCAGGTCGAGCAGGCCGGCGAAGCCGACCACCACGTTCAGGCCGACCGCCAGCAGGACGAAGACCGAGGTGTCGAAGAGGACACCGGCGAAGTCCGAGCTGGTCGTGTAGAGGGCGAAGTACTTGCTGCCGATCGGAAAGCCCAGGTACTCGTAGAACCACCTGTTGGGCAGGACGTACAGGAAGACGATCAACGCCGCGATGGCGACCCAGCGGACCTGCTTGGGCATCGCCGCCCAGCGGGTCCTGATGCCCGTGGAGCGCTTGTCGTTCACGGTGGCGGTCATGCGCGCGCCCTCCCGAGAGATTCGCCGAGCAGGCCCGTCGGGCGGAACATCAGCAGCACGATCAGCAGCACGAAGCCGGTGAAGTCCTTCCACTCGCCACCGAACAGGCCGGCGGCGTAGTTCTCCGCCAGGCCGAGCAGCAGGCCGCCGAGCAGCGCCCCGCGCAGGTTGCCGATGCCGCCGAGCACCGCGGCCGCGAAGGCCTTGAGCCCGAGCAGGAAGCCGACGTTGAACTTGGTGAAGCCGTACTTGACGTTCCACAGCAGGGCACCCACACCGGCCATGATGCCGCCGAGGACGAAGACCAACAGGATCACCCGGTTCTTGTTGACCCCCATCAGGGCCGCCGTGTCGGCGTCCTGGGCCACGGCCCGGATGCCCCGACCCAGTCGGCTGCGGTTCACGAACTGGTCCAGCCCGACCATCATCACCAGGGTGATGCCGAGGATCAGCAGCTGGAGATTGGTGACGTCGGCGCCGAAGACCGTGAAGAGGGTCTCCTGCGGGATCAGGGTCGGCATGCCGAACGGCGCCCGATCGGTGCCGATGCCGAAGGACTCGGCCAGCACGAACGACGCGCCGATCGCGGTGATGAGGAAGGCCAGCGGCGGCGCGTTGCGCCGGCGCAACGGCCGGTACGCCACCAACTCGACCGTCACCGCCGTCAGGGCGGAGGCCGCCGCCGCCACCACCAGGCCGGCGATGATCGCCACCAGCAGCGGCCCGAAGGCCGGGGCGGCGGAGTTCTGGTCGTAGCCGAGGAACTCCCAGGTCCACAGGGCGGCGAAGGTGCCGACCATGAAGACCTCGGAGTGGGCAAAGTTGATCAGGCGCAGGACGCCGTAGACGAGGGTGTAACCGAGGGCCACGAGCGCGTAGATCGCGCCCTGTTCCAGCCCGGTGATGGTCAGCGTCGGGAAGTTCCCGAACAGCTCATCGAAGTTCACGTGAGGGCTCCAACTGTGCGGCCAAACAGTGCGGCCGGGAGGATGACTCCCGGCCGCGCCGTCTGGTATCCCTGCCGGGACCGGTGATCCGGTCAGGCCTTCGGGATCTCGATGTCCGGGACGACCTTGCCCGCGTTCACCTTGAACGCCCAGACGATCACCTGCGCCGGGTCCAGCTCACCGTTGGACTCGAACTTGTAGGTGACGCCGGTGGCGCCGCCGGCCTTGTTGTAGCCGTTGACGAAGTTCAGCAGGTCGCCACGGGTCGACTTACCGTCCTTGATGCCCTCGAGGAAGATCTTGGTGATGTCGTACGAGACGTCGGCGTAGGTGCCCGGCTCGGCGTTGTCGAACGCGGCCTTGTAGTCGGTGACGAAGGTGCCCTTGGCCGCGGTGGCCGGGGCGCAGGGGCAGGTGAGGATGGTGCCCTCGGCGACCTGCTCGCCGGCGACCTTGATGAAGTTGGCGTCGTTCACGCCGTCGCCGGCGATCATGGTGCCCTTCCAGCCGGCGCCCTTGAGCTGCTTGAGCAGCAGGCCCGCCTCGGTGTAGTAGCCACCGAAGAAGAGCGCGGTCGCGCCACTGCCGACGATCTTGGTGACGACGGCGGAGAAGTTGGTCTGCTTGACCTGGATCTTGTCCTCGCCCGCCACGGTGCCGAGGACCTTCTTGACCTCGTCCACCAGGCCCGCGCCGTACGCCGACTGGTCGTCGACGACGTACACCTTCTCGGCCTTCAGCACGTCCTTGATGTAACGACCGGCGGCCGGGCCCTGCGAGGTGTCGTTACCGACGCCCCGGTGGAAGATCTTCCAGCCCTTGGTGCTCAGGCTCGGACGGGTCGCCGACGGGGTGATGATCGGCAGACCGGCCTCGTCGAAGATCGGGTCGGCCACCTCGGACTCACCGGAGAACGCCGGGCCGATGATGCCGACGACCTTCTGGTCACCGACGGCCTGCTGCGCCAGCGACGGAGCCTTGGCCGGGTCACCCTGCGAGTCGTACTCGGTCAGGTTGACCTTGCAGTCCGCGTTGTCCTTGTTGTACTGGTCGATGGCCAGCTTGGTGCCGTTGCGCATGTGGATACCGAGACCCGCGGCGTCACCGGTCAGGGGGCCGAAGAAACCGATCTTCAGATCGCAGGCGGCCGAGCTGCCGCCGCCCTCGCTACCACTGTCGGCCTTACACGCGGCGGCGCCGCTGATAACGAGCGCGCTGATGGCCACGCCACCGAGCACCCGTGCGAGCTTCTGCCTCACGGCTCGTACCCTCCTCCGTCCGAAGGCCCGGACCACCCAGCGCAGATTGGACCTTGCGAGGGTTGGCCGGACCGACCGCGATCCCGGTCTGGGCCGGGACGTTATCCCACCGGCGGGTCACGCCGGAATACCTGCGAACCGGGGTTGACCTAACCGTTACGTTGAGTGGCCGCATCGACGGAGATGCTGTAACACGCGCTCTCAGGCAACGGGAAAATCGGGGATCCGACACGTGCCGGAAACAACGGAGAGCGACAATTCTCGGCCGCCCGCGGCCACCTCACCCGGCCGGCAGCCGCGCCGTCCAGACGCCGCCGCCCGCACCGCCGTCGACCAGCAGCAGCACCCGGTCACCCGCACCGGCCAGCGCCACCGTCGCGTCCGCACCCGCCGGCAGCGCCACCGGTGCCCGACGACCCGACCAGTCGTCACCGTCCGTGGTGAACCACAGCGACGCCGCGCCGTCCGACCCGGCCACCAGCGCCCCACCGGCCACCGCCGCCAGGCCGAGCACCCGGGGCGGCGCCCCACCGGTCGCGCGGCCGAACCCACCCGCCGCCCGCCAGCCGCCCGCACCACCCACCCAGGACCCGAAGCCGGCGCCGCGCCGCCCGACCGCCACCACCCGCTCCCCCACCGGCACCACCCGTTGCAGGTCCTCCGGGACCCCGTCGGTGGAGAGCACCTGCCGCCGCCAGCCCCGACCGTCCGCCGAGGTCCACACCGCCGGATCGACGTCCGCACGGCCCGCCGGCAGCACCGAACCCACCAGCAGCCAACCCTGCGGCACCGCGGCGGCGTCCGCCGCCCACGGCCGGCCCGCCCCGTCCACCGCCAGTCCGGGTACGCCGCTGACCAGGCGGAAATCGGTCGCGTCCGGGGACAGCCAGGCCGCCGCCCCGGTCGCCCGGTTGCCCGCGATCAGCCAGCCCCGCGGACCACCGACGATCCGGCCCACGTTCACCGCGTCCGGGCCGCCGAACAGCTCGAACTCGGCCGGCACCTCCACCAGGGAGCCGTCGGCGGCCTGCCGCCAGCCGCTCACCCGCGGATTGCCGTGCACGCCACCGCTCTTCGCCCCCACCGCCGCGATCCGACCGCCCCGACAGCCCACCGCGGCCAGCACGTTCTCCGCCCCGTACGGCGACCGGGCGGTCAGCCGCAGCGGCGTCCACGTCGAGGCGTCCGGGCTGCTCCAAGCCGCCGGACGGGTCGCGCCGGCAGGGTCGGCGAGGGCGCCCACCACGTACCAGCGGCCGGCGCAGGCCACCGCGTCGCGCGGCATCACCCGCCCGGCCGAGGCGGGCGGCGGCGGAAGGTTCGAGGGCCGCCAGTCCAGCGGTGCCGCCGGCGCCGATTCGGCCCGCGGTGGCGATCCGCCGCCCGGCGGGGACGGCGACGACCGGCCGTCCGGCACGCAGCCCGACACCAGCCCGGCGAGCAGGCCGAGCGCCACGATCGCACGACGGACGGGCACGCCTCGATGCTATCGACGCGCGCCGCTGCGCGACGCCCCGCGAACGGGTACGCCTCCGCCGGTCAGGCGGTCGGCTGGGCCACCTCGCCGCCGGCGGTCTCGGCGAGGATCCGCTCGGCGACCTCCTTCATGGTCATCCGGTGGTCCATCGCGGTGCGCTGGATCCACTTGAACGCCTGCGGCTCGGTCATCCCGTAGGTCGTCATGAGCGCGCCCTTGGCCCGCTCGACGGTCTTACGGATCTCCAGGCGGTCGGTCAGGCCGGCGACCTCCGCCTCAAGCGCGGCGATCTCCGAGTAGCGGGACAGCGCGATCTCCACCGCCGGCACCAAGTCGCTCTTCTGGAACGGCTTCACGAGATAGGCCATCGCGCCGGCCGCCCGGGCGCGCTCGACCAGGTCACGCTGGCTGAACGCGGTCAGGATGATCACCGGGGCGATCCGGGCGCCGGCGATCCGCTCGGCGGCGGCCAGCCCGTCCATGATCGGCATCTTGATGTCGAGGATGACCAGATCCGGCTTCAGCTCCTCGGCCAGCCGGACGGCGGTCTCGCCGTCGCCGGCCTCGCCGACGACCTCGTAACCCTCCTCGACCAGCATCTCGGCCAGGTCCAGTCGGATCAGCGCCTCGTCCTCGGCGATCAGTACGCGCCTGCGCTCGGCATCCGTCTGCGTCTCGGCCACGAGCCACTCCCACCATCGATCCCGGCACGGCTACCACCCATGCTCCCGCATGAGCCTAGTCGGGTACAGTTGCGGCAACTCGCCGGGATGGTGGAACGGAATACACGGAAGTCTCAAACACTTCTGCCCGAAAGGGCTTGCGGGTTCGAGTCCCGCTCCCGGCACTTCTGTCATACACATGTTCGATGATGCCCTCGTGCATCCACCCGAGATGCGGGCTCGCGCCCGCGCCCTTCGCGCCCGGGGCCACAACATCCGTTCGGTGGCCCGCTCCCTCTCTTTGCCGTACACCACGGTCTGGCACTGGTGCGTCGACCGACCCGAGCCCGCCGTCTTCGGCAGCGCTGTCCGCTGCTTTCGGTGTCGGCCGGAGCAGGAGGCACCACCCGACCCGGCGGCCTACGCGTATCTGCTCGGCCTCTATCTGGGAGACGGCCATCTGGTCACCACCGACCGGGTACCGGTCCTGCGGATCTACTGCGCCGACGCCTGGCCCGGGCTGATCGATGCCTGTGACGAGGCGATGCGGGCCGTGCTCGCGAACAAGGTCCAGCGGATCCAGAAGCAGGGCTGCGTCGCGGTGCAGAGCACCGCAAGCCATTGGCCCTGCCTGCTCCCGCAACACGGACCGGGCAAGAAGCACCGCCGCCCGATCGTGCTGACCGACTGGCAGCGCGAGATCCTTTCGGCGCATCCGGGCCACTTCCTCCGCGGCCTCTTCCACTCCGACGGCTGCCGATTCAGCAACCGGGTGGTCACCCGGGGCAAGGAGTACGTCTATCCCCGCTACATGTTTTCCAACCGGTCCATGGACATCATGGGCCTCTGCCAGTGGGCCCTCGACCTGCTGGGCATCGCCTGGCGGATGAACCTGCCGTGGTCCCTGTCGGTGGCTCGTCGGAAGGCGGTCGCCGCCCTCGACCAGCATGTCGGCCCCAAGTCCTGAGCCGGGCCGGGAACGGAAACGGTCGCCGGCCACGTGCCACAGGAGTCGGCCGGCACGCGCGGCCCGACCCGGGTCAGATCGCGGCGAGCGCCCGCGCCAGATCCGCCCGCAGGTCCTCCGGGTCCTCCAGCCCGACCGACACCCGCAGCAGCCCGCCACAGGGCTTCGCCTCCCCCTCGACCGGCCGGTGGGTCAGCGACGCCGGATGCTGGATCAGCGTGTCCACCCCGCCGAGCGACACCGCGTGGGTGATCAGCGCGCAGCCGTTCGCCACGGCGGCCGCAGCGGGCACGCCGCCGCGTACCTCGAAGGCGAGCAGGCTGCCGGTGCCGGACATCTGCCGGCCGACCAGCCCGGCCGGGTCGGCGACGCTGGGGTGGTGGACCCGTTCGACGGCCGGGTGGCCGGCGAGCCAGGCGGCGAGCTTCTCGGCGCCGGCCTGCTGGGCGCGGACCCGCAGCGGCAGGGTCTGCAGGCCGCGGTGCAGCAGGTACGCGCCGAGCGGGTGCAGGACGGCGCCGGTGACGGCGCGGACCTGGCGGAGTCGGGCGGCCCAGCCGGCGTCGCAGGCGATCACGCCGGCGAGCACGTCGCCGTGGCCGCCGATGCTCTTGGTGGCGCTGTGCAGCACGAGCGCGGCGCCGTGGCGGGCCGGCTGCTGGAGCACGGGGGTGGCGACGGTGTTGTCGACCAGCAGTGGGACGTCGCCGGCGGCCTCGGCGAGGGCGGCGAGGTCGACCAGGTCGAGGGTGGGGTTGGCGGGGGTCTCGACGATCACCAGGGCGGTGTCCGGGCGCACGGCGGCGGCCACCTCGTCGGGGCGGGCCCAGCTGACCTCGGTGCCGAGCAGGCCGGTGGCGAGCACGTGGTCGGTGCCGCCGTAGAGGGGGCGGACGGCGACGACGTGCCGCTTGCCGTCGCGGGTGGCGGCGAGCAGGGCGGCGGTGAGGGCGGCCATGCCGCTGGCGAAGGCGACGGCGTCGGTGGTGCCCTCGAGCTCGGCGAGGGCGGTCTCGAAGCGGGCCACGGTGGGGTTCCAGAGCCGCTGGTAGACGGCGCTGGTGCCGTCGGCGGGGAGGGTGCCGCCGGTGGCGAGCAGTTCGTACGCGTCGCCGCCGGCGTCGACCGAGGGCAGCGGGTTGGTGGTGGAGAGGTCGATGGGCGGCACGTGGACCCCGAGGGCGGACAGGTCGTCGCGTCCGGCGTGCACGGCTCGGGTGTCCAGGGTCGTCATGCCCGGAAGCGTCGAACATGAGCCGCGCAGAGGGCAACAGATCCGTAGAAGATTCTCAGTAGGGTCTTTCGGTGGAAGGATGTTCGGAGAATGATGGCGGGATGCCCCTCGCACCGAACGATGTGCGGCCCTTCGCCGGCCTGGACGACGTCGACCGCGCGATCCTCACCGAGCTGGCCGTGGACGGCCGCCTGCCGAACAACGCCCTCGCCGAACGGGTGGGGGTGGCCCCGTCGACCTGCCTGACCCGGACCCGCGCGCTGCGCGAGTGCGGGGCGATCCGCGGGATCCACGCCGAGGTGGATCCGGCCGCCGTGGGGCTGCCGTTGCAGGCGCTGGTCTCGGTCCGGTTGACCGCGCACGAGCGGGCGGCGGTGGACGCGTTCCGGGCCCGGTCGGTGCGGCTGCCCGGGGTGGTGTCGGTGTTCCACGTGGCCGGCGCGGAGGACTACGTGCTGCACGTGCGGGCCGCGTCCGGTGACGCGCTGCGCGACTTCGTGCTGGACCACCTGGCGGTGGATCCGGTGGTGCAGCACACCCAGACGAGTCTGATCTTCGAGCAGGCCCGCGGCATGGGCTGACCCGGGTGCCTCGATGTGACGTGGCCGGTGGCCGGAACAATTCGGGCGTGGGCGACGTTGGCCCGACGTGTGATCGACGTACCGATGTCTGTCCTCGACCTTGCCCCGGTCGCCGCCGCCGGCTCCGCCGGTGAGGCGCTGCGGCACACCACCGAGCTGGCCCGACGTACCGAGGAGCTGGGCTACCGGCGCTTCTGGGTGGCCGAGCACCACAACATGCCGGCCATCGCGTCCTCCGCGCCGGCGGTGCTCCTCGCCCACCTGGCCGCCAACACGAGCACCATCCGGCTCGGGTCGGGCGGGGTGATGCTGCCCAACCACGCCCCGCTGGTGGTGGCCGAGCAGTTCGGCACCCTGGAGGCGCTGCACCCGGGCCGGATCGACCTGGGTATCGGCCGCGCCCCGGGCACCGACCAGGTGACCGCGCTGGCGCTGCGCCGGACCATGGAAGGGCTGTCGGCGGAGGGTTTCCCACGCGAGCTGGCGGACCTGATGAACTACTTCAGCGGCGATCAGCAGGGCCCGATCACCGCGTCGCCGGGGCTGGGCCAGTCCCCCGCGGTGTGGCTGCTGGGCTCCAGCGGGTTCAGCGCCCAGCTGGCCGGCCTGCTCGGCCTGCCGTTCTCGTTCGCGCACCACTTCAGCGCGCAGAACACCCTGCCCGCGTTGCAGCTCTACCGGCAGAGCTTCCGGCCGTCGCAGTGGCTGGACCGGCCGTACGCGATGGTCGCGGTCAACGCGGTCTGCGCCGAGACCGACGAGCGGGCCGAGTGGCTGGCCGGCCCGAGCGGGCTGTCCTTCCTGAAACTGCGCTCGGGCCGTCCCGAGCCGCTGGCCTCGCCGGAGGAGGCGGCGGCGTACCCGTACACCGACGTCGAGCGGGAGTTCGTCGAGGGCAGGCGGTTCGGTCAGGCGCTCGGTTCGCCGCAGACGGTGGCCCGGCAGCTCGGTGAGCTGGTGGAGCGGACCGGCGCGGACGAGCTGATGCTCACCACGATGGTGTACGACGTGGCCGACCGGGTCCGCTCCTTCGAGCTGGTCGCCGAGCACGTCGCCGGTGGATCGCTGCGCCGGTGACGCAGGTCACGCCGCTCTGAGCGGCCGAAACACGGGCTTCATAACGGCGTCACCCGCGCGACGCGTGGGACGACTAACTTTGTCCTCGGTGGTGGTACGGCATTCCCGGTCGGGACGGGTCGGGGATGCCGCGGTGTGGTGCACCGGGCCGCTGACTGTGCGGATTCCGCGGTCGGCGGCCCGGTGCCTGCCTTTTCGGGCGCCGGCGCCCCCTTGATCCGGGCCGGTGGACCTGATCGACTCGGGGCATGGCTGCGCACATGACCCCGGACGAGTTCCGCCGCGCGGGGTACGCGGTGGTCGACTGGATCGCCGACTACTGGTCGACGCTCGGCGAGCGGCCGGTGACCTCCCAGGACCCGCCGGGCGCGGTGGCCGCCGCGCTGCCACCGACCCCGCCGGAGCGGGGCGAACCGGTGGACGCCGTGCTGGCCGACCTGGACGCCCTGGTCACCCCCGGGCTGACCCACTGGCAGCATCCGGGCTTCTTCGGCTACTTCCCGGCCAACACCAGCGGTCCCAGCGTGCTCGGTGACATGGTCAGCTCCGCCCTCGGGGTGCAGGGGATGCTCTGGGCCACCGGGCCGGCGTGCACCGAGCTGGAGACGGTGATGCTGGACTGGCTGGCCGAGCTGATGGACCTGCCGCGGCGGTTCCGCTCCACCGGCGCGGGCGGCGGGGTCATCCAGGACTCGGCGTCCTCGGCGACCCTGGTCGCCACGCTCGCCGCGCTGCACCGGGCGAGCAAGGGCCGGTGGCGCGTCGACGGCCTGGACCGGCGCTACCGCGCCTACACCTCCACCCAGGGGCACTCCTCCATCGAGAAGGCGGCCCGGGTCGCCGGGCTGGGCGCCGAGGGGGTACGCGCGGTCGGGGTGGACCCGGCGAGCCAGGCGATGGACCCGACGGCGCTGCGGGCCGCGATCGAGGCCGACCTGGCCGCCGGGGATGTGCCGGCGATCGTGGTGGCGACCGTGGGCACCACCTCCACCACGGCGGTGGACCCGCTGCCGGAGATCGGCGCGATCTGCGCCGAGTACGGGGTCTGGCTGCACGTCGACGCCGCGTACGCCGGGGCGGCGGCGGTCTGCCCGGAGCTGCGCTGGGCGCACGCCGGGCTGGAGCGCGCCGACTCGTACTGTTTCGACCCGCACAAGTGGCTGCTCACCGGCTTCGACTGCGACGCGTTCTGGGTGGCCGACCGGGCCGAGCTCGTCGAAGCGTTGACGGTGATGCCGGAGTACCTGCGCAACGCGGCGAGCGAATCCGGCGCGGTGATCGACTACCGGGACTGGCAGGTGCCGCTGGGCCGCCGGTTCCGCGCCTTGAAGCTCTGGTTCGTGCTGCGCTGGTACGGCGCGGAGGGGCTGCGGGCGCACATCCGCTCCGGGGTGGCGCTGGCGGACCGGTTCGCCGCGCGGGTGGCCGAGGACGACCGCTTCGAGCTGGCGGCGGCGCACCCGTTCTCGCTGGTCTGCTTCCGGTTGGTCGCCGGGGACGAGGCGAGCGCCGAGTTGCTGCGCCGGGTCAACGACACCGGTCGGGTGCACCTGACGCACACCCGCGTCGCCGGCCGGTACACGCTGCGGCTTGCGGTCGGCTCGCCGTCGAGCACCGAGGCTCATGTGGACGAGGCGTGGCAACTGCTGAGCGGCGCCGCCGACGAGCTGCTCGCGCCCTGACCCGAGCCGGGCCCGACCGGCCCGACCGAGGGCCCGCCGTCCGGAGCGCGGCCCCGCCGTCCCGACCCCGGGGGCCGTCGTCCCGACCGCCGGGGGGCCGTTCGTCCCGACCGCCCGTTCGAGGCCTCTCAGCTGCCGGGCCCAGCTACGGCGCCCGCGTAACTCCGTGGGCTCCATCGCCCCAGGTCCGGCCACCCGGAGGTCCGGTGCCGCACGGCCCGATCCCCCAACGGGCGGGCCATTCGCTGGTCGCGCTACGGCCGCTGACGACATGGCCGCCGCCCGGCGGTGGGTCGCCCGGGCCCGTAGCCCTGAGGCCCGTCACCGCCGCGCCGGCCGACGTGGGAAGGAACTTCTCTGCGAGCGTGATGCCTGAGAGGAATATTGATGACTCTGAGGTATCACGCTCGTTCGCGATGTCGGCAGGAGCCGGATTGCAGAGCGTGATCCAGTCCTCGTTCCGTGCGTGCTCGGGAGGCGGCGGACCGCCACGTGTCGCCAGCGAAGCAGCCCGGGCCCGGTGACGAGCGCAGACCGCCAGCCAGCACAGCACGGACGGCAGGGCGACACGGACGGCCGGCGACCGCTCAGGTGACGTACCCCCGGGAGGGGTCAGCGGTCGACGGCGGCCAGCGTGGGCGACGGCTCGGCGTCGCCCGCGGTGAGCGGCGCGGGATGGTCGGTGGGTGCGGGGGCCGCGAGCGCGGTGGCGGCGACGGCCCGGGCCCGGCGGGTGCGGCGCAGGGCGCGCACGGCCAGCACCAGGGCGACCAGCCAGCCGGCGGCGAGCAGGGCGTAGACGGCGGGGCGGGCGCTCCCGCCGAGGTCGCCGGCGCGCATCAGGGTACGGGCGTTGGTCAGCACGATCACGCCGCCGACGGTGGCGCCGAGCAGCTGGGCCGGGACGATGCGGACCAGCCAGGCGGCCACCGGCGCGGCGATCAGGCCGCCGACCAGCAGCGCGGCCGTGGTGGGCAGCAGGAAGCCGTCGGAGCCGAGCCCGATCAGGAAGCCGAGGCTGGCGGCGCCGGCCACCAGGAACTCGGAGGTGTCGACCGAGCCGATCACCTTGCGCGGCTCCAGCCGGCCGGAGACCAGCAGCGCGGGTGTCGCCACCGGCCCCCAGCCACCGCCGCCGGTGGCGTCGACGAAGCCGGCGACCAGGCCGAGTGGGCCGAGGAAGCGGGTCCGCAGCCGGCCCGCCACGCGGTCGGTGCGCAGCGGCCGGGAGAAGCGGATCAGGAGGTACGCGCCGAGGGTGAACAGGATGCCGGCCATCCAGGGGGCGGCCGCCTCGGTGGAGATCGAGCTGAGGAAGGTGGCCCCGGCGAAGGCGCCGGCGGCGCCGGGCAGGGCGATCCGGCGGACCACCCGCCAGTCGACGTTGCCGAACCGCCAGTGGGCGACGCCCGCGGCGAGGGTGGTGCCGATCTCGGCCAGGTGCACCGAGGCGGAGGCGGCGGCCGGGGCGACGCCGGCGAGCAGCAGCAGCGTGGACGAGGTCAACCCGTACGCCATGCCGAGGGCGCCGTCGACCAGCTGCGCGGCCAGCCCCACCAGGGCGAGGATCAGCAGTTTGCGCACGAGCACTCCCCGGCTTCTAGGGATCTCCTATCGACTTGGTCGACAATGCGGTATGCCGGGCCACCGGTCAAGCCCCTGATCGGTGGGTGGGACGCGGGACACCGCGCGGGCGCCCGGGAGGGAGGCGGGCGGTCAGCTCCAGGCGCGCGGGTCGGCGGCCAGCTCGCTGACCCGGCCCGGCAGCGTGCCGCCCGCCACGTCGGCGATCGTGACCTGCTCGAGGATCTCCCGCTCGCTGGCCCGCAGGGCGATCCAGACGTCCTGCAACGACCGGGCGGCACCCTGGTAGCCGAGCTGCTCGGGGCGCTGGCCCCGCACGTGCGCCAACGGCCCGTCGATCACCCTGATCACCTCGGCGAGGGAGATCTCCGCCGCCGGGCGGGCCAGCCAGTAGCCGCCCTCCGGGCCGCGCTGGGCGTGCACGATGCCGCCCCGGCGCAGCTGGAGCAGGATGCTCTCCAGGAACTTCGGCGGGATCTCCTGGGCACGGGCGATCTGCTCCGCGGTGACCGGCCGGCTCCGCCCGCCGGTGGCCGTGCCGTCGGTGACCGCCGCGAGCTCGGCGGCCGCGCGGAGGGCGTAGTCGACCCGGGCGGAGAGACGCATGCGGCAAGGTTAGTCGGCGGATCGGCCGCCCGGTCCGGCGGCCCTCCGCCGACCGGCCGGCAGCGCGGGTACGGTCAGCCACCCACCCGGCGCAGCAGCCCCTCCTGGACGGCGCTGGCGATGTGCCGCCCGTCGGTGGTGAACATCCGCCCGGTGGCCAGGCCCCGGGCACCGGAGGCCGACGGGCTCCAGCAGTCGTAGAGGAACCACTCGTCGGCGCGGAACGGCCGGTGGAACCAGAGCGCGTGGTCCAGGCTCGCCCCCACCACTCCCCCGGGCCCCCACACCTCGCCGTGCACGGAGAGCACCGAGTCCAGCAGGGTGAGGTCCGAGGCGTACGCCAGGGCGCAGGCGTGCAGCAGCGGATCGTCGGGCAGCTTGCCGTCGATGCGCATCCAGACCCGCTGGTGCGGCTCGGCGGGGCGGTCACCGGGGCGTACCCAGCCGGGCTCGCCGACGTAGCGCACGTCGATCGGGCGCGGGATCTGCCCCCAGATGCCGAGCCGCTCCGGATAGCGGGAGAGCCGCTCGGTCATGGTCGGGACCTCGTCCGGGCCCGGCACGTCGACCGGGGTCGGGGCCTGGTGGTCCAGCCCCTCCTCCTGCCGCTGGAACGACGCCGACATGAAGAAGATCGGCTTGTCGTGCTGCAACGCCACCGAGCGGCGGACCGAGAAGGACCGGCCGTCCCGGACGTTCTCCACCTGGTACTCGATGGGCTCGGCGGGGTCGCCGGGGCGGACGAAGTAGCCGTGCAGCGAGTGCACGAACCGCTCCGGGTCGACGGTGCGGCCGGCGGCGACCAGGGCCTGCCCGGCGACCTGCCCGCCGTAGACCCGCTGCGGGCCGACGGGCGGGCTCATCCCCCGGAAGGTCATCTCCCCGGTGTGCTCCAGGTCGAGCACCTCGAGGAGCTGGTCCACGGCCGCCTGGCCGACCGCCACGTCGCTCACTGAAGCGCCTCTGTTCGCGACTGCGGGGCTCGCAACCCCGACTCACTCCTCGCGCTCACTGAAGCGCCCGGGCCGATGCCGCGTCGACGAGCGAGCCGAGCTGGTGCACCCGCAGGGTGTTGGTGGAGCCCGGGGTGCCGGGCGGGCTGCCCGCCACGATCACCACGTGGTCACCCGGGTTGGCCCGGTTCAGGCCGAGCAGCGCCTGGTCGACCTGGCGGAACATGTCGTCGGTGTGCTCGACGAAGGGCATCAGGAAGGTCTCCACGCCCCAGCAGAGCGCGAGCTGGTTGCGCACCTCCGGCACCGGGGTGAAGGCCAGCAGCGGCAGGTCGCAGTGCAGCCGGGCCAGCCGCTTGACGGTGTCACCGGTCTGCGAGAAGGCGACCAGCGCCTTGGCGCCGATGGCCCGGGCGATCGAGGACGCGCCGATGGTGAGCGCCCCGCCGTGCGTACGCGGGTCGTGCTGCAGCCGCGGCACGCCGATCGAGCCGGCCTCCGTGGTGGTGATGATCTTGGCCATGGTGCTGACGGTGAGCACCGGGTACTTGCCCACGCTGGTCTCGCCGGAGAGCATCACCGCGTCGGCGCCGTCGAGCACCGCGTTGGCCACGTCCGAGGCCTCGGCCCGGGTCGGCCGGGAATTCTCGATCATGGAGTCGAGCATCTGGGTGGCCACGATGACCGGCTTGGCGTTCTCCCGGCACAGCTGCACGGCGCGCTTCTGCACCAGCGGCACCTGGTCCAGCGGCAGCTCGACGCCAAGGTCACCGCGAGCGACCATCACACCGTCGAAGGCCAGCACGATCGCCTCGAGGTTGTCCACCGCCTCGGGCTTCTCGACCTTGGCCAGCACCGGGCGGCGGACGCCCTCCTCGTCCATGATCGCGTGGACGAGCTTGATGTCGTCGGCCGAGCGGACGAAGGAGAGCGCGATCAGGTCGACGCCCAGACCGAGGGCGAAGCGCAGGTCCTCGGCGTCCTTCTCCGACATCGCCGGCACGCTCACCGCCACGTTCGGCAGCGAGACGCCCTTGTTGTTGGAGACCGGGCCACCCTCGGTGACCAGCACCCGGATGTCGTTGCCGGTGACGTCGCTGACCTCGACGGCCACCCGGCCGTCGTCGATCAGCAGCCGGTCACCCGGCTTCACCTCCTGCGGCAGCTTGCGGTAGGTGCAGGAGACCCGGTCCTTGGTGCCCAGGATGTCGTCGCTGGTGATCACCACCGAGTCGCCGGTACGCCACTCGTGCGGGCCGTCGGCGAACTTCCCCAGCCGGATCTTCGGACCCTGCAGGTCGGCCAGGATCGCCACCGGGTGGCCGGCGGCGTCGGCCGCCTCGCGGACCAGCCGGTACACCGACTCGTGGTCGGCGTGGGCGCCGTGGCTGAAGTTGAGCCTCGCCACGTTCATGCCCGCCTCGACGAGTCCGCGGATCCGCTCCGGGGACGAGGTGGCGGGGCCAAGAGTGCAGACGATCTTCGCGCGGCGTGTCACGCCCATCAGGCTAGTCTCTCCTCCGGATCGACCTGCCGGCCGACCCTCTACGGACTGCGGAACATCTGTCCAACGACACGCGACCGGGGCGTGTGGCCGGCGGGACGAAGACCGCACCGGGGACAACGTGAGTGGCGGGCATCGGCGACCGCGCGCCGGGAATCGTACCGCCCGCCCGGGCCGGCCGCCCGGGGGACGCCGGTCACCCGGCGCCGCGCACCTCCGGCAGGGTGGGTACGGCGGAGAAGACCGCGTCCGGATCGTACCGGCGCTTGGCCCGGCGCAACCGGTCGACGTTGGCGCCGTAGGCCAGCAGCACCCGGTCGGTCTCCTCCGGCGCGAGCAGGTTCGGATAGCCACCCGGCAGCGCGTACGGCGCCAACGCGGCGCTGGTGGCCTCCGCCCAGTCCCGGTGCGGCCCGGCCGGGTCACCGGGCGCCCACGCCGCGATCACCTCCACCAGCGAGTGCGCCGTCCGCAACCCGAACGCCGTGTCGGCGGCGCCGACCCGGGTGGCCGCCCCGTGGAAGTGGTGCAGGGCGATCGCCGAGTACGGCGAACTGACCCGCCGGGCGGCGGCCGCCAGCGCCTCGACGGCCCCGTCGGCGAGCCCCGGCAGCCAGCGGGTGCGCAGCAGGTAGTGGTTGCCGTCGACCATGCCGCCGTCGAACATCCCGAGCACCTCCTCGTACGGCAGGCGCGCCACCTGGTCGACCAGCGGGCTGCCCAGCGCGCGGATCCGGTCGACGTACCGCTCGCCCTCGCCGGGGTCGGCGCCGGAATACACCGGGCAGACGAAGACCAGCGGCTCGCCCTGCGGACCGGGCAGGAAACCGGCCATCACGGTCAGCTCGTCCGGCGCCCCGGCGATCAGCTCCCGGTAGCCGCGCAGCACACCGACCGCCTCGTCGAGGCCGAACAGCACCATCCCGGCCAGCGCGGCCGGCACCCGGTGGGCCCGGAAGGTCAGCCGGGTCACCACCCCGAAGTTGCCGCCGCCGCCGCGCAGCGCCCAGTACAGCTCGGGGTCGTGCGTCGGGTCGGCGGTCAGCTCCCGGCCGTCGGCGAGCACCACGTCGGCGCGGAGCAGGTTGTCCAGGGCCAGGCCTAAGCGACCGCAGAGCGGGCCGTACCCGCCGGCGAGGGTGAGGCCGGCGAGCCCGACGGTGCGGACGGTGCCGGTGGCGACGACCAGGTCGTGCGGTCGGCCGGCGGCGACGGCGTCCCCGGCGGTGGCCCCACCGGCCACGGTGATGGTGCCGGCCTCCGCGTCCACGTCGACCTGACGCATGCCGGTGAGGTCGACGACGACCCCGCCGTCGCGCAGCGCCCGGCCGGCCCAGTCGTGGCCGCCGGCCCGCACGGACAACGGCAGCCGGCAACGGCGGGCGATCCGGACCACGCCGGCCACCTCGCCGGCGTCGGCGCAGCGGGCGAGCAGCGCCGGCGCCCGGTGCACGGCGCCGTTCCACAGCCGGGTGGCGGTGGCGAAGTCCGCGTCCGCGGGGACGAGCACCCGCTCGCCCAGCAGCTCGCGCAGCAGGTCGGCGGCGCGGGAAAGGTCGGGGATGGCGGTGGCGGTCACGGCGTCTCCTCGGCCCCGGACCCGGCGGCGCCCGGCGCGTCCGCCCCGGCCGGGGTCACCAGTGAACACCCGGCCGACCGGCGGCGCCGTCACCCTGCCGACAGCCGGCCCCGCCCGCGGCTCAGCTCTGCATCTTGGCCAGCGGGAAGTCCATCGAACCAGCCGGGCAGAGGAAGGTCATCACGTCCACCTGGTACAGGCCGGCCTGCACCGCGGGGTCGGCCTCCATGACGCTGCGTACGTCGTCCACCGAGCCGGTCCGCGCCAGCCCGAAGCCGATCGGCGGGGCCGGCTCCCGGGCCGGGCCGTCGACGGAACCGGCGACCAGCACGATGCCCCGGCGTTGCAGCGCCTGCATGTGCTGGAAGTGCTCGGCCTGCAGCCGCTGCACCGTCTCCTCGGGCAGGGCCGGGCCGGCCGGACCGGGATAGAGCACGATGCACTCGTACGTGTCGAGCGCGAAGTCCACCTTCGGCGTACCCGTCATGGCGCTCCCTCCCCGCGCTGCCGGCGCCCTGCCGCGCCGGATCCGGCCGGTCCAGCGTCGCACGGCTCGGGCCCGGGCAGCGGCGGGTCCGGCGAACGGCCCACCCCGACCGCCCGGTTCGGCCCACGCCGGACCCGACGTCCCGGCCTCACCGGCCGGCGATCGCCACCCCCGCCGCACGCTGGTACGGTCCGAGCTGATGGGCGTCCGCCTGGCCGCCCGGAAGGCGCTCGACGTGACCGTTCCTCCCCCCGGCCCGACCGATCCGGACGAGTCCCGGTGGCGGGACGTGCTCGCGACCGGCGGCGAGACGGGCGCCCGGATCGCCGCGAACGACTGGACGGCCACCTCACTCGGCCCAATCGAGAAGTGGCCGCAGAGCCTGCTCACCGCGGTCGCCATCTGCCTGCACTCCCGGTTGCCGATCCTGCTGTGCTGGGGTCCGGAGCTGGTGCTGCTCCACAACGACGCGTACCGGCCGATGCTGGGCGCGGCCGGGCCCGAGGCGTTGGGCCGGCCCGCCGCCGCGGTCCGGCCGGAGAGCTGGGACCGGATCGGGCCGGTGTTCGCCGGGGTGCTCGCCGGCGGGGGCGCGACCCACGGCCGGGACCAGGTGCTCCTGCCGGACCGCGACGGCGCCGGGGAGGACGGCCACGTCGCCCTGTCGGTCAGCCCGATCATGGACGAGTCGGGCACTCCGGCTGGCGTCTTCGCCGCGGTCACCGGAACCACCGGCCGGGACGTCGGCGACCGCCAGCGGGCGCTGCGCCAGGCGGAGGGGCTGGCCGGGCTGGCCGGTGCGCTCAGCTCGGCCGAGCAGCGGGCGCAGATCGTCCGGTTGATCGTGGAGACCGTGCCGGAGGTGGTGGAAGCCGCCGCCGTACGGGTGGCGGTGGTGCCGCCGGGGTCGACGACCGCGCAGGTCACCGCCCGGACCGGCACGAGGGCGCTGGCGATCGACTCGGGCGTCCCGCTGGCCCGGGCGGTACGCAGCGACGCGGTCACCCGGGCGAGGGGCGGGCGGGTGGTGTGCGTGCCGCTGCGCGACGGCGAGGGCGGGGTGTCCGGCGCGCTGGAGGTGCGCTGGGACCGGCCGGCCGGCGACGACGGAGCCCGGCGCAGTCTGCTCGACGCGGTCGCCGGGCTGTGCGGGCAGGCCCTGCGCCGCGGGGAGCTGACCGAGTCGGCGCGGGCGACGGCGGGCTTCGCCGCCCGGCTGAGCGTCACCCGGTCGACCACCGAGGCGATGGAGGTGATCCTCTCCGCCGCGCCGGCCGCGCTGGGCGCGGCGCTGCCCGGCCTGGCCCTGTTCGACGAGGGCCGGGTCCGGCTCTGGTACGACGACGTCCCGGGTTCCCTGGCGGCCACCTTCACCGACCTGCGGCTGGACGATCCCCGGCCGATCGCCCGGGCGCTGCGCACCGGGGAGCGGATCGTGGTGCGCGACCGGGCCGGGTTCGCCCGCGCCTTCCCGGGGCTGCCCGATCCGGTGGGGGCGCACGGCATCGTCACCACGGTGGCGCTGCCGCTGTTCGACGCCGCCCGGCGGCCGGTGGCCGCGCTGGCCTTCGGCTGGTACCGGGAACACCCGCTGCGCGTCAGCGACCTGGCGTTGCTGGACACCATCGCGGACCTGTGCGAGCAGACCCTGGAAAGGGTCCGGCTGGCCGCCGCCGAGCACAACCTGGTGACCCGGCTGGCGGGACGGCTGCGCACCCCGGCGACCGGGATCCCGGAGTCGCTGGAGGTCGCCACCCGCTACCGGCCGGCGATGACGGGGCTGCACCTGGGCGGCGACTGGTACGACCTGATCGAGCTGCCCGGCGGCCGGCTGGCGGTGGTGCTCGGGGACGTGGTGGGGCACCGGGTGGAGGCCGCTGCGGACATGGCCCAGCTGCGGACGGTGGTGAACACCCTGCTGCGTACGGGGGTGCCGTTGGACGAGGTCTTCCCCCGGGTGACGGAGCTGGCCGGCAGCGGTTTCCTCGGCACCTGCCTGGCGATGATCGTCGACCCGGCCGCCGGGGAGGCGACGGTGGCGCGGGTAGGGCATCCGTACCCGGTGCGGATGCCGGCCGGTGGCCCTCCGGAGACCGTCGTCACCGGCAATTCGCTGCCGCTGGGGATGGTCCGGGAGCGGGTGCCGCTGACCCGGGTGGACTTCACCCCCGGGGACCTGCTGGTGGTCTACACCGACGGCCTGGTGGAGCGGCGTGGCCGGCCGTACGAGGCCGGGGTGGCGGCGTTGCACGAGGTGCTGGCGCCGGTGGCGGGCCGCCCCGTGGAGGAGATCGCGGACGCGCTGCTGGCCGGCCTGACCGGCGCGGAAGACGACCAGGCGCTGGTGGTGGTCCGGCACGCGAGGCGCTGACCGGGGCGGTGTCGCCACCCACATTCCGGGGCGTGGCACGTTGCAGGAGGGGTTTCCCGGGAACCCTGCGAGTGGGCAGCACGACCGAGAGAATCGAGGACCGCTCCATGACCAGCGCGCAACCCGTCAAGGCGTCGGGCACCTACCGGATCGGCGGCGACCTTCAGGTCGACCGGCTCGGCTACGGCGCCATGCAGATCACCGGCCCGGGCGTCTGGGGGGATCCCAAGGACCCGGCCGAGGCGGTGCGGGTGCTGCGCCGGGCGTACGAGCTGGGGGTGACGTTCATCGACACCGCCGACTCGTACGGCCCGTTCGTCTCCGAGATGCTGATCAAGGAGGCGCTGCACCCGTACGCGGACGACCTGGTGATCGCGACCAAGGCCGGCCTGACCCGCTCCGGCCCGGGTGACTGGCGGCCGGTGGGCCGGCCGGAGTACCTGCGCCAGCAGTGCGAGCTGAGCCTGCGGCACCTGGGCCTGGAGGCGATCGGGCTCTACCAGCTGCACCGGATCGACGAGCAGGTGCCGCTGGCCGACCAGCTCGGTGAGCTGGCCCTGCTCAAGCAGGAGGGCAAGGTGCGGCACATCGGCCTGTCCGAGGTGACCGTGGAGCAGATCGAGGCGGCCCGGAAGATCACTCCGATCGTCTCGGTGCAGAACCTCTACAACCTCGCGGACCGCAGCGCCGAGGACGTCCTGTCGTACTGCGAGCGCGACGACCTCGCGTTCATCCCATGGTTCCCGATCGCCACCGGCAACCTGGCCAAGCCGGGCGGACCGTTGGACGCCATCTCCACCGACCACTCGGCGACGCCCGCGCAGCTCGCGCTCGCCTGGCTGTTGCGCCGGTCACCGGTCATGCTTCCCATCCCGGGTACGTCCTCCGTGGCGCACCTGGAGGAGAACCTGGCCGCCGCCGAGGTCCAGCTCACCGACGACGAGTTCGAGGCGCTGGCGAAGGCCGCCTGACCGACCGGCCACCGGCCGTCCACCCCGTCCCGGGTGGACGGCCGGCCCCCTTTCCACTGGGTGATCCGCCGGCTACTGTCTGAATGGTCTTCACGACAGCGAGGTCGGAGGTTCCACGGTGGAAGAGTTCGACTTCGTCATCGTGGGGGCCGGGGCGGCGGGCTGCGTGCTGGCCAACCGGCTCTCGGCGGATCCGGGGACCCGGGTGCTGCTGATCGAGGCGGGCGGCTGGGACACCAGCCCCTTCGTGCGGGTGCCCAAGGGGTTCTCCCGGCTGATGGACGACCGGCGCACCGCCTGGCACTATCCGGCCACGGTCGGCGCCGGCCGGCAGGAGACCTGGCAGCGGGGCCGGCTGGTCGGTGGGTCCAGCGCCATCAACGGCATGATCTACGCGCGCGGCGGGCCGGCCGACCACGACGAGCTGGAGCGCCGGGGCAATCCCGGCTGGGGCTGGTCGACCATGCTGCCGATCTTCAAGCGGCTGGAGGACAACCCGCTGGGCGCGTCCCCGGTGCGGGGGGCGGGCGGGCCGCTGCGGCTGTCCACCGCCACCGGCACCGATCCGCTCTGCGAGGACATGATCGCCTCGGCCGGCGAGCTGGGCTGGCGGCGGGTCGACGACGTCAACGCCGACGACGACGAGCGGATCGGCTACGTGATGGCGACGATCCACGGCGGGCGTCGGGTCAGCGCCGCCGAGGCGTTCCTGCACCCGGTCCGCCGGCGGCCGAACCTGACCGTCGTCGTGGACACCGTCGTGCTGCGGATCCTGGTCCACGACGGACGGGCCGTCGGCGTACGCGCCGAGCACCGGGGGCGCCCTGTCGACTACCGGGCCACCGCCGAGGTGCTGGTGGCGGCCGGCGCCATCGCCAGCCCCCAGCTGTTGCAGGTCTCCGGGATCGGTCCGGCCGACACGTTGCGGGCCGCCGGGGTGGAGGTGCTGCTGGACCGGCCCCGGGTCGGGGTGGGCCTGCGCGAGCACCGGCCGATGCGCTTGCAGCACCGGCTGGCCGAGCCGGGCGGCTACAACCCGCTGCTGAACAACGCCCTCGGGCAGGGCCTGGCCGGGTTGCGCTACCTGCTCACCCGGCGCGGCCCGCTGGCGTTGCCGGTGCACGACGTGATCGCCTACGTGAAGTCCCGGCCCGAGCTGGACCGCCCGGACGCGTACCTTCTGATGGCGCCCTTCTCGGCGGCGCCCCCGCGGCCGGGGCGCGCCCTGGAGTTGGAGCAGGAGCCCGGCGTGATGTGCCTGGGCACGGTCTGCCGGCCGGACAGCGAGGGCAGTTTGGCCGTCACCGCCGCCGACCCGCGCACCCCGCCGGCCATCGTGACCGAATACTTCGGCACCGCGCACGACCGCAGGGCGGCGGTGGACACCTTCCGCCGGATGCGGGAGCTCTTCGCCACCGGCCCGATCGCCAAGCGGGTGGTCGCGGAGACCATCCCGGGTCCGGGGGTACGCACCGACGAGGAGATCGTGGAGGCGGCCCTGGCGTACGGCTACTGCGGCTACCACGCGGTGGGGACCTGCGCGATGGGGCCGACCGACGAGCACGTGGTCGACGCGCAGCTGCGGGTACGCGGGGTGGCCGGCCTGCGGGTGGTGGACGCCTCGGTGCTGCCGACGCTGGTGGCCGGCTTCATCAACGGGCCGGTGTCGGCGCTGGCCTGGCGGGCCGCCGACCTCATCCTCGGCGAGACCACCACCTGACCCGACCCTCGCCGACTCGCGCTGTGCGGTCAGTCCCAGATCCAGTGCAGGACGGTCCACATGCCGATGGCGACCATCGCCAGGAACCAGACGACGACGGTGATGGCGCCCGCGGCGGGCAGGTCCCGCATCTCGTGGTGGACCGTGGCCAGCAGGTCGAGCACCTCGCGGTCCTGGCGGTGGACGAGCACGCCGGTGAGCCGGTTCCGTGCCTTCCAGGGCCGGCCGGCGGCCAGATCGGCGCGGGCCCGCGCGACTGCGTCACTCACCCGGCGATCGTGCCAGCGACAAAAGAACGGATCGACGGATTATCCGCCGACCACCCTCTCCCGGGCTGGTGGCCGGGCCGGAGGCGGCCGGCTCACCGCCTGCCGAAGTATCGAACGAGCGTGATACCTGAGAGGAATAATGATGACTCTCAGGTATCACGCTCGTGGTGAGTTCCGGGCGGAACGGAAGCCGCGTCTGTCGCAACGCCAACCTCCGGCCGGCCACCCGCGGTGTCGGCGACCGGCCGGAGGTGGGGCCGGGATCAGACGGCGAAACAGTTGGGCCGGATCGCCGCGTCCGCGAGCGCCTGCCGCACCACCGTGTACGCCGTACCGTCGAGGACCAGGCCGAGGTGGCCGACCACCCGCAGCGGGCACCAGGCCTGGATGGACACGTTGGTCGCCCCGTCGGCGAGGGCGGCGTTGCCGACCGGCCGGACCAGCTCGTCCTGCCAGGTTCGGATCGTTGTCCAGCGGACCGCACCCGGGGTGTCGTCGCCGTTGTTGATGGTGGTGAGGAAGTCCGAGCCGATGGACATCTGCTGGCAGGCCACGATGCCGGCGCAGCTGCCCAGGCCGACGAAGTTGATGATGTTGGCGACGTAGGTGCCCTGCTGCGGGGTGCCCAGGCTGACGTAACGCTGGACGACGTCGGCGCCGCCGAGGAACTTGACGTACCAGCGGGAGACCAGGCCGCCCTCGGAGTGGGTGACCAGGTCCACCTTGGCCGCTCCGGTGCTGGCCCGGACCTGGTCGACGAAGCCGCGCAGCGACTGCGCGGACTGTCGGATGTCGCCGAAGCCGAGGTTGGGCAGCTGATAGATCCAGACCCGGTAGCCGTCGGCGCGCAGTCGGGCGGCGATCGGCTCGTACGCGATGGAGACGCCGATCAGGCCGCCGACCACGACGACGGGATTGGCGTTGGCGGCGGCGAGCGAGGTGGGGGCGTTTTCGGTCGCGGCGGTGTCGGCCGCGACGGTCGCCGGGGCGGGTTCCGCCGTGGCTGCGGAGGCGGCGGTGGGGACGAGCAGGACGGTGGCGGCGGTGGCCGCGGCCAGAATCGTTCGGAGCAGCATGGCTGCGCCTCCATGAGGGAGGTGCCCGGGGTGGCCGGGGGGGGGACGGGTGGGGGATCCGATCGATCGTGGACACGATGATGCGTGGCGTGTTTCACACTCGTCAATGAAAAGTTACGCGCCGGTAACCACTTGTCCCCCTGGACGCGCAAACCGGCATACCGCCTCCACGCCTCCTGGAGCGAGGCGACAACTTCCTGGTTGTTGTGGCCTCGCACCCGGATCGAGGCAACTACATCCAGGAAGTTGCACGGCCTTTTCGTGGGCATGGTGGAGGCGGAAGGGGTGGGTCAGCGATGGCTGGCCATCCGGGCGACGAAGGCCCCCCAGGATTCGGGGGCGAGGTCAGAGTCGGGCCGGTCGGGTCCTTGGAGTCGCGGACGGCGACCACGCCGGGCAGGTTGTCGGCGACCTCGACACAAGCACCACCGTTGCCGCTGCTGCGGCTGCTCTTGCGCCACCGCGCGCTGATCAGTTCCATTTCCGCGCCGAGTGGGCCTGCTGGTGCACCTGGCGTCGCTGATGACGGTGGCCCGGGAGCACCTGACCGACCTCGACCAGGGCAACGCGCCCCGCCTGGGGGAGCGCTTCCTCGGCTGGGTCCGGACCAGACAGGACCGAACCGCCCGCTCAGCCCGGAAAGGCGATCACCGGAAGGTCACCGCCGTCGCCGTACGCCTTGCTCTCACTGGTCAGCACGGACGCGTCGTGGTCGAAAACCGCCATCACCGCGGCGGCAAGATCCACCCGGCCCGTCACGGCGCGCCAGTAGGCCAACTCCTGCCACTCTTCGCCCCAGGTCGACAGCACCGCGCACGCCGGACGGTCCAGTAGGCGTTGCAGCACCGCACGGTCCCCGGCGTCGTCGACCATCGCCAGCGCCTCGGCGACGGCGACCGCCGGGACACCGAACCGCACGCCATCCTGTGCCACCTCGTGCAGCGGCTCCGCGACGTGCATCGACCCGGCGACGTAGGCGAGCAGCGCCGATCGGTCCAGCACCAGTCGTACCGGTGGCAGATCGGGTTCGGTCACGCCGCCGGCGCCTGACGATCCGCCCCCTCCACCATCTCCTGCGCCGCCCGACGAGACCGCTCACGTAGCGCCGCCCGACGGCCCGGTGACCAGTCCTGCTCCACCTGTGCGCGCTGCGCCCTGGCCCGAGCGCGTCCTTCGGCCGACACCGTCATGCCGCGCCGGGCCAACTCAGCGTCGAGGTCCTCGGCGCGCATCCGCGCGCGCACGGCGTCAACGACGTACGCACTGGCGTTCGGCTCGTGCTCAAGTCGCTCGGCCACGTCTTGCGGCAGCGAGAACGACCTCTTGGTCACCGGTCCGGTCATACCCGGGATGCTATCGGATCGCACCGCACCAGCGGCGGCTTTCCTCCCGCGACGCGCCCGGCGTCCCTTACGACCGCCGCGCTTCCGAGGCGTCAGCTCGCTTCTCCTGCGCGCGTCCGACGACATCCCCGCCACCCGAGCGGTCAGTCGCCGCGCGGGGCGCGCAGGCCGTCCAGAGCGAAGCCGAGCACCTTGTCGCGCTGCCCGGACTCGGTGAATGAGGCGGCGGTAATGCCACTGACCAGCCGCAGCACGTCGTCGAAGGTGGCGTCGGGGCGGGCCGCCCCGGCCTGCTGCGCCCGGCGCAGCATCGGCTCACCCTCGGCGTGGATGACCGCCCGGCAACTGGCGAAGACCTCCGAGTCGGCCAGCCCCTCGGCCAGGGCGCGCTTGGTGGCGACGTACTCGACGAAGCGGTGCAGCCAGGCCACCAGCGCGTCCCACGGGGGCAGCCCGGCCAGGTCGCCGGCGGCCTGGCAGAGCGCCTCCACCTCGTCGACGTAGACGGCCTCGAGCAGCTCGCGGCGGGTCGGGAAGTGCCGGTAGAGGGTGCCGATGCCCACCTGGGCCCGGCGGGCGATCTCCTCCAGGGAACCGCCCGCGCCCTGCGCGGCGAAGACCTCGCGGGCCGCGGCGACCAGGGCCTCGTAGTTGCGCCGGGCGTCGGCCCGCCGGGGACGCCGGGCGAGGGCCTCGGGCAGCGGTTCAGCGCCAGCCATGACGCGCGTCACTCCTCCTGGGTTGCAAGCGGAGGTATCCCTCCGTTAGCTTGGCGGAGGCACCCCTCCGGAAACGCCGGAGGCCTGCCTCCGGTAAGCCTACCCGGCCCCCTCGGTATCCGATCGAGCGCGCGCGGCCGGTTTCCTCCGACGACCCGTGTCCGGTCGTCGCCCGTACGTCCAGTGAACCTGGGAGATCCACGTGGCTATCGCCATCCGACCCGTTCGGCACGGCTCGCGCCGGCTGACCCTCGCCGTGCTCGCCGCCGGCGCGGGCGTCTTCTCGATGCTCCAGTCGCTGATCACGCCGGTGCTGCCGACCATCCAGCAGGACCTGCACACCAGCCGGAACACCGCCACCTGGGTGTTCACCGCCTACCTGCTCTCCGCGTCGATCTGCACGCCGATCCTCGGCCGGATCGGTGACATGCGGGGCAAGGAGCGGATGCTCGTCGCCTCGCTCGCCACGCTCGCCGTGGGCTGCCTGCTGGCCGCGGTGGCGCCCAGCATCGGCCTGCTGATCGCCGCCCGGGTCGTGCAGGGCGTCGGCGGAGCGGTCTTCCCGCTCTCCTTCGGCATCATCCGCGACGAGTTCCCCGCCGCCCGGGTCTCCTCGGCCGTCGGCACCCTCTCCGCCATCGTCGCCGCCGGAAGCGGCCTGGGCATCGTGGCCGCCGGCCCGATCGTCGGCGCGTTGGACTACCGCTGGCTGTTCTGGATCCCGATGGTCGTCGTCGGGCTCACCGCCGTGGCGGCCCACCTGCTCGTGCCGCCGTCCCCGGTCCGCACCCCGGGCCGGATCAACTGGACGTCCACCGCGCTGCTCTCCGGCTGGCTGGTCGCCCTGCTGCTGCCGATCAGCCAGGCCACGGTCTGGGGTTGGGGCTCGGTCCGGGTCGTCGCGCTGCTGGTGCTCGCGGTCGCGCTGTTCGCCGGTTGGCTGGCCGCCGAGATGCGCTCGGCCAACCCGCTGATCGACATGCGGATGATGCGGCTGCCCGCGGTCTGGACGACCAACCTGGCCGCGCTCCTGTTCGGCGCCGCGATGTTCGCCGTCTACGCCTTCGTGCCGCAGTTCGTGCAGATCCCGGCCAGCGCCGGGTACGGCTTCGGCGCCGGGGTCACCGGGGCCGGGCTGCTGATGCTGCCGATGCTGGTCGCCATGTTCCTCGCCGGCATCGTCGGCGGTCGGCTGGAGTCCCGGTTCAGCGCGAAGGTCCAGCTCACCACCGGTGCCGCACTCGGTGCCCTGGCCTGCGCGGCGCTGGCCGGGCTGCACGACCGGCCCTGGCAGGTGGCGGTGGCCGCCGGGCTCTTCGGCCTCGGCATCGGCCTGTCGTTCGCGGCGATGCCGAACCTGATCGTGCGGGCCGTCCCGGCCGCCCAGACCGGCGCGGCCACCGGGATGAACGCCAACATCCGCACCATCGGTGGGGCGATCGGCGGCGCGGCGGTGAGCGCGGTGATCACCGCACACCCCCAGGCGAGCGGTCTGCCCCGGGAGGCCGGCTTCACCCTGGGCTTCGTGGTCGTGACCGTCCTCGCGGTGGCCGCCACCGCGGCAGCCGCCGCCGTCCCGTCCCGCCCCCGCTCACCCCGCCCGCCGCAGCCCTCGACGCCGCTCGACACCCGCCAGCCCGCCCTGGTCCCGGTAACCGCCGCCCGCTGACCAGCCCCACACCCGGTCCCCCGCCGCACACCGGTCCCGCCGCACACCGGTCCCCGCCGCGCAGTTTCGGGGAAGTTGTCGCCTCGCACCCAGGCCGAGGGGACGACTTCCCCGAAGTAGCGGGGATCATGGAGCAGCGGCCCGTCAGCGCAGGAAGCGGACCAGCAGCAGGTAGGCGCAGTACAGCATCGGCACCAGCAGCACGCAGATCACGAAGCCCATCGGCACGTACCGGGGTGGTGGCGTGGCGGCCAGCGGCGGCCGGCCGAACCGGGCGAGCACCAGGTAGCCGGCGAGGAACGACAGCACCGGCAGCCCCGCGCAGATGAAGGCGCCCAGGGTGACGCCGCCGACCAGGCCGACGCCGGAGGCGACCACCATGACCAGCATCAGCGTCGCCCCGGCGAGCGCGCACGCGGAGTAGACGGCGAGCGCCCGGGCCGGCGGCGACCACGCGGGCAGCAGCACGGCCTGGTGGCCGATCGCCTCGGTGACCTGCGCGTGCCGGTCGGCCTCGTCGGCGAGCTGCCGGACCGCGGCCAGCTCCGCGGCCGGGTCGGCCGGCGCCGGTCGCTGGGCCGGCACCACGGCCGCCGTCGTGGCCGCCGTCGTGGGCCGCGCCGGGCCACCGCCACCGGCCGTCCCCATCGGGTACGCCCCGACCCCCGGCCGCCCCGGCGCGGCGGCTGCGCCGCCGGTCTCCCCCGCCCCGGTTCCGAGCCCCCCACCGGGCGCGGGAAAGAACGAGTGGGCGCCGGCCGGGGCGGGTGATCCGGGGCCGGCCGAGCCGGGGCCGAAAGGCGCGGCCGAGCCGGGAGCAGACGGCACCGCCGAGCCGGGAGCAGACGGCACCGCCGAGCCGGCGTCGGTCGGAGCGAGCTGGTGTGGCGGCAGGTGCGCCGGTGCCGCGGTCGGCGCCGGCGGCGGTGCGTCGGACATCGGCACCCCGATGGCCCGGCCGAGCTGGTCGAGGCGGTGCGCCTGGGCGGCGAGCCGCTGGTCGAGCTGTCCGGCGGCGGCCTCCAGCCCGCGCAGCCGCCGGGTCTCCTCGACCGCCGCCCGCTCGCCGGAGCGGAGCTGCCCGGAGAGGCGGGCGGCCAGGGCCGCGTACTCGTCGAAGGTGGCCACCTACTGCTCCTGCGATTCGGGGCGGACGAACGGCACGATCAGCTGGAGCCGCTGGTCGTGCCGGTCCACCAGCAGCGCCCGGTTCGGCCGGGGCCGCCAGGCGAGGTCGTGCGCGCCGAGGTGCAGGCCCAGGTCGGCACCGGGCACGTTCAGCGCGACCAGGCAGGCCACGTCGTCGCGCTGGTGCGCGCCGCCCAGGTCGTCGGCGAGCGGCCGGAGGCCACGCCACCAGCCGAGCAGGTGCACCCCGCGTCCGGGCCCGTCGCGCAGCACGGTGCGCAGCTCCTCCCGCCCGGAGCGGAAGGTCTCCGGGTCGGGCGCGGCCAGTGCCGCAGCGGCGGCCTCCACCCCGAACACGACCAGGTAGGTCCGCACGGCCCTGGCGCTGCCGTCCGGCTCGCCCGGCGCGGCCAGCCCGGTGAGCCGGTCCCGCAGACCGGCGACGTCGAGCCGGTCGACCGGGTGCCCGGCGGCGGTCAGCAGGCCGGTCAGGTCGGCGGCGACCACCTGCGCCTCGGCGACCAGCGGGGCGAGCAGGAACCGGGCCTGCCCGGGAGCGTGCTGGCGGGCCAGGCCGGTCACCGCCGCGTGGAGCACCTCGGCGCCGGTCGGGTCGGTACCGACCACGGCCAGGTGCCGGCCGGGCACGGCGTCCAGGGCGAACCCGGCGGCCGTGCCGTCGACGTCGACCGCCCGGCCGACCAGGGCCACCGGGGCGCCCGCGGCCGGGGCCAGGGCGGTGAACGCCGGGGTGTCCGCCGGGTGGGCCGGCTCGTAGCCGCGGAAGACCGCCGGGGGCGGCGATCCGGCCGGGCGGGCCTGCCACAACTCGTGGCGTACCCGGGCCAGGCCGGCGGGGTCGGCGTGCGCGTCGGGGAACCGGACGACGGTGTCCGCGCCGATCGCGCCCGCCGCCGTGTTGACCACGGCCGAGCCGACCTGCAGCCGGCTGGCCGCGTCGCTGAGCGGGTCGAGCACCCCGCCGCCGCCGGGCAGCGCCACCCGCAGCGGGAACTGCCCGAAGATCGCCTCGGCCCGGCCGTAGAGCGACTCGATGCCGGTGGTGCTCTGGCTGGCCAGCACCAGGTGTACGCCGTACGAGCGGCCCTTGCGGGCCAGCTCCTCCAGCAGGTCCACCGCCTCCCGGGCCACCGCGTCGGCGCCGGCGAGCAGCACGTGGAACTCGTCGACGACGACCACCGCCCGGGGCAGCGCCGCCGCCGGCGGCAGGTCGGCCAGCCGGCTGACCCCGTGCCGCTTGAACACCCCGGCCCGGCGGTCCAGCTCCCGGCGCAGCCCGCGCAGCACCGCCAGGCCGTACTCCCGGTCGGACTCGATGCCGACGGCGCGGGCGTGCGGCAGCCAGGACGGGTCGCGGTCGGTCGGCACGAACTCGGTGAAGCTGACCCCCTCCTTGAAGTCGAGCAGGTGCAGCTGGAGCTCGGCCGGCGCGTAGCGGCTGGCCAGTCCGTAGAGGACGTCGAGCAGGAAGACCGTCTTGCCGGCGCCGGTGCGGCCACCGACCAGCCAGTGCGGGGTGGCGTCGTCGAAGGCCAGGGTGACCGGTTCCCGGCCGGCCCGGCCGACCACGGTACGCAGACCGGTCGCGGCGGATTCCGTCCAGCGACGGGCGGGCAGCAGGTCGGCGAAGGCGGGCGGGGCGTCCCGGCGGACCGCCGGGCCGAGCTGCCGGGCCAGGCCCGCGGCGGTGCCCGGCTGCGGATCCCCGTCGAGCTGCACCGGTGCGGCCAGTCCCCGGCCGTCCGGGCTGAACGGGTGCCCGGGCGGGTCGCCGAGCAGCGCGTACCGCTCGTTGAGGCGCAGCACGGTGGCGCGCGGCGCGGTGCGCTCGGCGCCCGGGGAGACGCCGGCCAGCAGCACACAGACCCCGGCGGTGTCGCCGGCGTGGGTGAGGGCGGTGAGCCGGGCCAGTTCCCGGGGACCGGGCGCCGACGCGGCGACCAGCACCAGCAGCTCACCGGCCGGGCCGGTGGCCTGCCCGGCGCTGCGGGCGTGCCGCTCGGCCTGGTCGAGCAGCGCGGCGATCTCCGCCTCGCTGGTGGCGGTCGCGGCGAGCACCCCGGCGTCGACCAGCGGGCGCAGCGGCAGGAAGGTGGCGCCCAGGGTGGCCGGGTCGAGGCCGGCGACCCGTACCGTGCCGGCGGGGGCGGCGGCGAGCAGCCGCAGCACCAGCGTACGCAGCAGGGCGCCGACCCGGGCGTCGCGCGCGTCGCGGTCGACCACCAGGTGGTGGCCGGCGCCGAGCGGCACCAGGGCCGGGAAGCCACCGTCCACGGTGGTGGCCGTGCCGATCCGGACCGGCAGCGGGCCGGCGGCCGGCGGGGCGGTCAGCGCGGCGGCGGTCCGGTCCAGGCCGGCGACCAGCTCGGCGGTGTCCGGTGCGGCCGACGCGGCGGCGACGGCGAGCGCCCGACGGGCCTGCGCCAACCGGTACGCGGCGTGCCGGTGGGCGGCGACGGCCTGCCCGTACGCCGTTGACAGCCTGCCCACTCCCGCTCCCAACGCCCGGCCGATCGATCTGCGCGAACCCTAACGGACCCGCGCCGGCTCGGCACAGCGCACCGCCGCGCCCCGGCCGGTACCCGACGTTGCCGCACTGTTCGCCTCGACGTCACCTCCGACGCCGGCTGCGTTCGGCCGGTCCGGCTTGCCTGCTCTCGGGATCAGTGAACGCGTGAACAGGAAGGCTTCGACGTGACCTCCTCCTCCTTCTCTCGCCGCAACCTGCTGCGCGGTGGCGCGGCCGGCGGCCTCGGCATCGTCGTGGCCGGCAGCCTGGAAGCGATCGCCGGCCCGGCCGCGGCCCGGGCCGCCGTCCGGCCGTCCGTCGGCTACGGCGAGCTCGTCCCGGACCCGGCCGGCCTGCTGGCGCTGCCGCCCGGCTTCTCCTACACGATCGTGGCGCAGGCCGGCGTGACCACCCTGGACGGTGGGCAGCCGACACCGAGCGACGCCGACGGCACCGGCTGCTTCCGGTCGCCGACCGGCTCGGTGCTGGTGAACAACCACGAGATCGGCGGCAGCGAGCCGTACGGTGTGCCGCCGCTGCCGCGCCTGACCTACGACCCGGGCGCCCGGGGCGGCACCACCACCATCGAGGTCGACGGCCGGGGCCGACGGCTGCGCGAGTACGTCAGCGTGGCCGGCACGCACAACAACTGCGCCGGCGGCATCACCCCGTGGGGCACCTGGCTGACCTGCGAGGAGACCGAGCAGCGGGCCGGCGGGAAGTACCTCAAGGACCACGGGTACGTCTTCGAGGTGGACCCGCACGACCCCGAGCAGAACCTGGACCCGGTGCCGCTGAAGTTCCTCGGCCGGTACGCCCACGAGGCGGTGGCCGTGGACCCGTACACCCACGCGATCTACCTGACCGAGGACGCCGGCAGCCCGAACGGGCTCTACTTCCGGTGGACTCCGCCGACGGGCTTCCGGGGCGGCAAGGGCGCGCTGCGCGCGCTGGCCACCCGGCCGGACGGGGACACCGCCGGGGAGTTGCAGGCGATGAGCTGCTGGCACGGCGACACCCACATCGACGACCTGGCCACGGCCACCCGTCCGGGCACCCGCTACAAGGTGCGGTGGGTGGACGTGCCGGACCGGGACGCGAAGAGCGTCTCGGTGCGCAAGCAGCTCGCCGAGGGGCAGGTGACCCGCAGCCGCAAGCTGGAGGGCGCCTGGTGGGCCGACGGTGGCGCGTACTTCGTGGCCAGCTTCGCCCGGCTCTCCGACGGCAGCGTCAACGAGCACGACGGGCAGGTCTGGTTCTACGACCCGCGGACCGAGTCGGTCACCCTGAAGACCATCTTCGGCGTCAACGAGAACCCGGACGTCGAGGGCGGCTACGACGGCCCGGACAACATCACCGTGTCGCCGTACGGCGGGGTGATCCTGGCCGAGGACGGCGAGGGCCTGTCGCACCTGGTCGGCGTGACCGAGCAGGGCAAGGCGTACCCGCTGGCCCGCAACGAGCTCAACGACAGCGAGTTCACCGGCCCGACGTTCAGCGCGGACGGCACGGTGCTCTTCGCCAACATCCAGACCCCCGGCTACGTCTTCGCGATCACCGGCCCGTGGGGCCGGCCGAGCAACGCCGACCCGGCGGCCGACCGCTCCTGAACCACGCGGGCGACGGCCGGCGGCTCCTGGGGGGCCGCCGGCCGTCGCCGTCCGTCAGGTGCCTGGCGGGCCTCAGCTGGGCCGGCAGCCCCGGTCACGGCCGCCGTCGGTCACGCCGCAGCCGAACACCTCGACCGGAGGGGTGACCACGTCCGGCACCCGGGCCACGGTGAGCAGCGCGAGTCGCTTGGCGATCGGCTCCCCGGAGTCGGGGGCGTAGCGGATCAGGCCGGCGACCCCCGGGTAGCCACCGGCGGCGTTCTGCCGCAGCACCTCGGCGTGCACCCCGACCGGATCGATCGACCCCGGCTCCCACCGCTGGCCGGTGTCGGCGTGCCGGAGCCGGGCGGCGAGGCTCTCCACGGCGCGTACCACCATCATCGAGGCGTCGTAGGCGAGGCTGACCCGCTCCCCCACCGGCGGTCCGGCGTCGGTGCGGCAGCGGGGCGGGTCGAGCAGGTCGGGGGCGCCGATCCAGGTGAGGAAGCTGCCCCGGGCGTCGTCCCGCCGGGCCTGCGCGGCCCGCAGGGTCGCGCAGGCCCGGCGCCGCCTTCGACACGTACGTCACCGGCAGGTTGCCCGGCGCGCTGGCCCGCAGCCCCGGATTGGCCATGTACCGGTTGACCGAGTCGTCGGCCAGCAGGTGCCGGGGTGGATCCGTCCCGCACTCCTTCAGGGCGCGCAGGAAGCCGTCGAACTCCGACCAGCGGCCGGCGAAAACCAGCGCGCCCCGGTAGCCGCACTCCTGGGTCAGCCGCCGCCCCGCACGCCACTCCTCGTCGCGGGTCAGCCGGCCGGCGAGCCGCTGCCGCAGCCCGTCGACGAGGGTGGCGACGTAGAGGTCCTCGGTGAGGGAGCTGTCCTCACCGGTGCTCCAGTAGACGTGCGCGTCGCGGACCCGCAGCACCTGCCGGGCGTACTCCTCGATCATCCGGGCCTGGTCCCGGTTGGGCGCGGAGATCTGCAGGTAGAGGCTGGAGTTGGCGTCCATCCGGTCGGCGGAGAGGGTGGGGGCGAGCACGGGCAGGCCGACCCGGTTGAGTTCCCGCAGGGCGGCGGCGGTGGTGGCACGGCTCTCCACCAGCCCCACCACGGCGAGCACGGTCGGGTCGTCACGGGCCAGTCCCTCCAGCATCCGTACGGCCGGTCCGGCGTGCCGCATCTGCCGGCCCGCGTTGGCCACCACGACGCGCAGCAGCGCCGACCCGTCGGCCGCCGCGGACTCCTTGAGCAGCGCGTACTGGGCGGCGGCCATGCCCTCCAGCTCCTCGCGTTCGGAGACGTACGACTCCTCGTCGGCGCGGGTCCGGTTGCCCGTGAGGGTGCCGAGATACACCAGGGTCAGGTAGGGGCGGCGGTGGTCGCTGCGCCGCCACACCTCCGCGGCGGCCCGGTTCTGGGCGAAGATCCGGCGCTGCACGGCACGCAGGCGTTCCTGCCCGGGTTCGCTGTTGAACACCTGCGCGGCGGAGTTGCTGTAGCCGACGCACTCGCCGGCGATCCGTTGCACCCGGACCTCGCCGGTGGGCCACGGATGGCAGTCCGGCGACCACCGGCCGTTCGCCCACCCGCCGATCCCGACGAGCAGCAGCAGGGCCACCGCGGCCGGCAGGTACCGCCGGGACCACCAGGGCGGGTCCGGGGCGACCAGCGCCGGCGGCGCGAGCCCGGACGCGGGCCGGCCGTCGTCACCGTCGAGGCGCAGCACCATCAGCCAGGCGCCGGGGCGACGCAACCGGCGCGCCTCCGGCAGCACCTCGACCCACTCGTCGTACGCCTCGTCGGCCTCGCCGAGGGGACGCGGCGGGACCGGCTCCGGCGGTGGGTCGCCGGCCACCGCCAGCACGAGCAGCGGATCGTTACGGCCGGTCTCGTTGCGGACGTCGTCGAGGAGCCGGACCAGGGTGTGTCCGACGCCGTCCGGGGTCACCCCGGCGAGCAGCAGCACCGGGTACGCGGTGCGCCGCCAGTCGCCGGGGTGCCAGAACCGCCGCCGGTACGCCTGGCGCAGGTCCTCCAGGAAGGCGTGCAGCAGCAGCTTCTCCACCTGTGCGGGTTGTTCGCCGTCACGCCACCCGGCGGTGAGCCGTTCGGCGAAGCCGAGGAAGGTGATCGACTGCCGCGGGGCGAGGTACTGCTGCCGCATGAACCAGCGGTACTGCCGACCGACGAGCGGGACCCGGCCGGACACGGCGATCCGGAAGACCACGCTCGGCACCGCCCGGCGCAGGAGCCAGAGCAACAGTTGCACCGCGGCGCCCACCCCGGAGTCGCCGCCGACCTGGGGGTCCTCGCCACCGCGGCGGCCCCGCCAGTCCCGCAACCGGCGGACCAGGGTGCCCCGGCCGCTGTCCCCGGGGCCGGTGCCGATGGTCAACGTCTGCTGCATCAGCCAGTCGGCCAGCGGATAGTGCCGGAACCTCAGCCGCGCGACGCCGAAGGCTTCCAGGGAGAGCTGCCGGTGCAGCTCACGCAGCACCGCCGGCACGTCGTCGGTCTCCGGTCGGCCGGCCAGGTCGACCACGGCGTGCGGCACCCGGCGGCCGGCGCCCTGGCCGAGGAAGCGGCGCAGCAGGGCGGCGACGTCCGCGCTGCCGGGGGCCCGGGTGAGCCAGAGCAGCGGCAGCTGGCGGTCACCGCGGCGGGGCCGGCGCAGCAGCCGGGCGAGCAGGGTGAGCAGATCGAGACTGCCCCCGGTGAGCCGTTCCCGGGCCGGCCGGGGGTACTGCCGCACGGCGGGCTCACGCATTGCCACCTCCACGTCACCACGGGTACGCGCCAGTGTGCCCGTGGTGCGCAAGCCGGCCGACGGCCGACGGTCCGGGGTGGACCGTCGGCCGTCGCGTACGTCAGGACAGCGCCCGGTTCAGCGCCGGCAGGTAGCCGTACCGGTAGCCGTCGGCGTCCGGGTGGTACGCCTCGATGACCCCGGAGACGTCCCGGATCCACGGGTCCGCGGCGCAGACGCCGTGACCGGTGAAGTCGCCGCGCGGGTCGGCGAAGGTGGCGCCGGCCGCCGCCGCCCGGTTGGCGATGACCGAGGCGAGCAGGTCGGCGGCGCCGTTGAGGATGGTCCGCTTGTAGCTGCTCATGGCCAGCCAGCCGCACCAGCCGGTCTCGAACAGCCGCGGGTAGCCGAGCACCACCAGCCGGGCCTGCGGCGCCCGGGCCCGGATCGCGGCGTAGGTGGCGTCGAGGCGGCCGGGCAGGGTGGTGGTGGCGAAGCTGCGGGCCTGGTTGACGGCGTTCTCGCAGCTGCTGGTGCTGCCGAACCGGCAGCTGGTGATGACGTCGGCGAATCCGGCGTCGTTGCCGCCGATGGTGATGGTGACCAGGGTGGTGCTCGAGCTGAGCGAGTTGACCTGGCCGCCGATCACATCGGCGGTGACCGCGCCGCCGCAGGCGGCGAAGCGGAAGCTGGCCACTGCGTTGGCGGCGGCCCAGAGCGGCGCGTACGACTTCTGGCTGCGGAAGCAGCCGGAGAGGTCGTACGGGCCGGCGCCGACGCCGGAGGAGTAGGAGTCGCCGAGGGCGACGTAGTTCTCGCCGGCCGCCTGGGCGGCGGTGGCGGGGACGAGCACGACGCCGAGGATTGTGGCGAGGAAGGCGACCAGCGCGGTGCGGACGCGACGGGGCATGACGGGACCTCCACGGGACAGGGGTGGTGGATCCGCAAGACCGCGCGCGTGGCCAGGGGGTAGTGGTGGTTACTAGTCGGTAATCCTATCGAAACATTCGCATCGGCGAAACCGTCGGGACGCCGGCCGGTTCCCGGACCACCTCATGGGTCGCGTGTGGAGCTGATGGCACAGACGATTCAGCCAGCTGCGCTCAGGCCGACGGTTGACATGGGCGAGCCTCACGGTTCGGGCTGGTGAGAGCAGCCCATTCCGCAGGGCTGGGCGGGTACGGCGCCCAGTACGGAAGGTAGAACGGCAGCCGCGGCGGGTCCGCCACGGTGAACGGCTTGAACTCCGGGTCCGCGATGACGCGGTAGACGAACTCCGCCGTCGACATGTCGAACTGGTGCCACGACTCACCGGACTCCCTCCGGGAGACCACCGGCCACCGCTCCGGCTCCACCGAGCGGTCCACCAGCCAGAAGTGGTCCCCCTCGCTGATGTCGATGCCCCACTGAACCAGCCCTGGCCCGGTATCCGGCCCGTAGACCCTGTACGGCTCGCGGAGCCGCGCGTGGGACCCGTGCAGGACTGCCATTTGACGGCCGCCGAACCACATCGACAGCAACGGCGTTCCGAAGTGCTCGTCCGTCGGACGCAGCAGATCGAGGTAGCCGGAGAACGCCCCCGGCACGAACCGCCGACTCAACTCCTTGAAGTCGGTGGGCAGCGCAACGCCGAGCTCGGCCTCGACCTGCTCCCATCCAGGGCCCTCAGCAGCCTGCCGCCATCCGGTCACGTCGACTATCCGGTCTGTCCACACGTTCGCGATGGTAGGGGCCTGGACCGTGAAGCCGGGACAGTGGCCGCAGCCTGCGCCGCCCGAGGCCGCTGATCCGTTTGCGACATCAGCTCGACAGCCTTCGGACCCGATGGGTCCGAGGCCCACTCCACCGGCCGGAGCCGGCCAGGTCACGCCGGTAACGGGACCACCCGGGCGTCCGGCCGGTCGGACCGGACACCCGGGCGTACGGGTCAGCGGGCGGCGAGCGGCTGCCGGACCGGGTCCACCGGCGCCGGCAGGGTCCCCACCCCACCGAGGTAGGAGTGGATCGCCGCGGCGGCGGCCCGCCCCTCGGCGATCGCCCAGACGATCAGCGACGCCCCCCGGTGCATGTCCCCGGCCACGAACACGCCGTCGGCGGCCTGCCAGTCCGGCCGCGCGTCGACCGCGCCCCGGGCGTTGCGGGTCACCCCGAACTGAGCCAGCAGCGGCTGCTCCTCGGTGCCCTCGAAGCCGATGGCCAGCAGCACCAGGTCGGCCGGGAGTTCCCGCTCCGAGCCGGGCAGCGCGGTGAGGATCCGCCGTCCGTCCCGCTTCTCCACGGTGACCTCGGCGATCCGGACCGCCCGCACCTGGCCGGTGCCGTCGTCGACGAACTCCTGCACCGCCACGGCGAAGACCCGCTCGCCGCCCTCCTCGTGCGCCGGGTAGTTGCGCAGCACCCACGGCCAGGTCGGCCACGGGTCCCGCCCGGCGTCCCGGTCCTGCGGCGGCTCCGGGTAGAGGTCGAGCTGGTGCACCCCGGCCGCGCCCTGCCGGTGCGCCACGCCGAGGCAGTCGGCGGCGGTGTCACCACCGCCGATGATCACCACATGCTTGCCGGCCGCGTCGATCGGCGTGCCGTCGGGCAGCGCGGGCACCGCGGGCCGACCGTCCCCGGCCGCCGCGACCACCTTGTTGGCCGCGACCAGGTGCGACATCGCCTGGTGTACGCCGCGCAGCGCCCGCCCCGGAGTCTCCGCGGTGTCCCGGCCCTGCAACGCCCCGCAGGCCAGCAGCACCGCGTCGTGCTCGGCGCGCAGCTGCTCGGCGGTGACGTCGACGCCCACCTCCACGCCGGTGCGGAACCGCACGCCCTCGGCGGCGAGCTGCGCCACCCGCAGGTCGACGTGCTGCTTCTCCAGCTTGAAGTCCGGGATGCCGTAGCGGAGCAGGCCACCGATCGCGTCGTCCCGCTCGTACACGGTGACGGCGTGACCGGCGCGGGCCAGTTGCTGGGCGGCGGCGAGCCCGGCGGGCCCGGAGCCGACCACGGCGACCGACCGGCCGGTCGGCGCGGGCACCGGGCGGGGCCGCAGCCCGCCCTGGGCCACCGCCGCGTTGGCGATCTCCACCTCGACCTGCTTGATGGTGACGGGCTGCTGCCCGCCCAGGCCCAGCACGCAGGCCGCCTCGCAGGGCGCCGGGCAGAGCCGGCCGGTGAACTCCGGGAAGTTGTTGGTGGCGTGCAGCGACTCCACCGCGGCGTCCCAGTCGCCGGTACGCACCAGGTCGTTCCAGTCCGGGATGCGGTTGCCCAGCGGGCAGCCGTCGTGGCAGAACGGGATGCCGCAGTCCATGCACCGGGTGGCCTGCTCGCGGATCAGCTCCTCGCCGGCCGGCGGGTACACCTCCCGCCAGTCGGTGATCCGCACCGGCACCGGCCGGCGGGCCGGCAGCCGCCGGTCGTAACGCAGGAAACCGTTCGGGTCAGGCACGAGCCACCTCCTGGGCGACCACCCGCGGGGCGGGCGGCGCCGGCACGGACGACGCGGAGGGGGTGAGCGCGCTCATCACCGCGTCGTCGACGTCGTGGCCGGCGGCTTCGGCGGCCCGCATGATCTCCATCACCCGGCGGTAGTCCCGGGGCACCACCGCGGTGAACTCCTCCACCGCCTCCGGCCAGCGCTTGAGCAGCCCCTCGGCGACCGCCGAGTCGGTCTCGGCGAAGTGCCGCTGGACCAGCTCGTGCAGCAGCGCCCGCTCCTCGTCGCGCAGCGGCGCCAGGTCGACCAGCTCGGTGTTGACCCGGGACCGGTCCAGCCGGTGCACGAAGGCGGTGCCGCCGGACATGCCGGCGGCGAAGTTGCGTCCGGTCTCGCCGAGCACCACCACCGTGCCGCCGGTCATGTACTCGCAGCCGTGGTCGCCGACTCCCTCCACGACCGCCACCGCGCCCGAGTTGCGTACCGCGAACCGCTCCCCCACCCGGCCGCGCAGGAACAGCTCGCCGGCCGTGGCGCCGTACAGGATGGTGTTGCCGGCGATGATCTGGTCCTCCGCGCGCTGCCCGGCCGCGGCGTCCTCGCCGACGAACGGCGCGGCGGCGTCCGGGCGGACGACCAGCCGGCCGCCGGAGAGCCCCTTGCCGACGTAGTCGTTGGCGTCGCCGTGCAGCCGCAGGGTCACCCCGCGCGGCAGGAACGCGCCGAACGACTGGCCGGCGGTGCCGCGCAGCAGGAACTCGACGGTGTCGGCGGGCAGGCCGGCGCCGCCGAAGCGGCGGGTCACCTCGCCGCCGAGCATCGCGCCGACGCTGCGGTGCTCGTTGCGGACCGTCACCTCGGTACGCACCGGGGTGCCGTCGCGCAGCGCCGGCTGCGCCAGGGCGATCAGCTCGTTGTCCAGCGCCAGCTCCAGGCCGTGGTCCTGGGCCCGCACCCCGCGCCGGGCCGCGCCGGCCGGCAGCTCCGGCAGGTGCAGCACGGGGGCCAGGTCCAGCCCGTGACCCTTCCAGTGGTCGATGGCCGGGGTCAGGTCCAGCACCTCGGTCTGCCCGATCGCCTCCTCGATCGACCGGAAGCCCAGCTCGGCGAGGTAGCCGCGGACCTCCTCGGCGAGGAAGAGGAAGAAGTTCTCGACGAACTCCGGCCGGCCGGTGAACCGCTCGCGCAGCACCGGGTTCTGGGTGGCGATGCCGACCGGACAGGTGTCCAGGTGGCAGACCCGCATCATCACGCAGCCCTCGACGATCAGCGGGGCGGTGGCGAAGCCGAACTCCTCGGCGCCGAGCAGCGCCGCGATCAGCACGTCCCGACCGGTCTTGAGCTGGCCGTCGACCTGCACGGTGACCCGGTCGCGCAGCTTGTTGAGCAGCAGGGTCTGCTGCGCCTCGGCCAGGCCCAGCTCCCACGGGGTGCCGGCGTGCTTGAGCGAGTTGAGCGGGGACGCGCCGGTGCCGCCGTCGTGGCCGGAGATCAGGATGACGTCGGCCTTGAGCTTGGCCACGCCGGCCGCGACGGTGCCCACGCCGACCTCGCTGACCAGCTTGACGTGCACCCGGGCGGCCGGGTTGACGCACTTCAGGTCGTGCACGAGCTGGGCGAGGTCCTCGATGGAGTAGATGTCGTGGTGCGGCGGCGGGGAGATCAGGCCGACGCCCGGGGTGGCGTGCCGGGTCCGGGCGATCCACGGCCAGACCTTGTTGCCGGGCAGCTGCCCGCCCTCGCCGGGCTTGGCGCCCTGGGCCATCTTGATCTGGAGGTCGTCGGCGTTGACCAGGTATTCGCTGGTCACCCCGAACCGGCCGCTGGCGATCTGCTTGACCGCCGAGCGCCGCGCCGGGTCGTGCAGCCGCTCGACGTCCTCGCCGCCCTCGCCGGTGTTGGACTTGCCGCCGAGCCGGTTCATCGCGATGGCGAGGGTCTCGTGCGCCTCCGCCGAGATGGAGCCGTACGACATGGCGCCGGTGGCGAACCGCTTGACGATCTCGCTCGCCGGCTCGACCTCGTCGATCGGCACCGGCGGGCGCAGCCCGGTACGCAGGGTGAACAGCCCGCGCAGCGAGCCGGCCCGCGCGGCCAGCTCGTCGACCTTGGCGGTGTACTGCCGGAAGACGTCGTACTGGCGGCTGCGGGTGGCGTGCTGGAGCAGGAAGACCGTCTCCGGGTTGAACAGGTGCAGCTCACCCTCGCGGCGCCACTGGTATTCCCCGCCGACCTCCAACCGGTCGCTGGCCGGCACGCCCGGCGCCGGCCAGGCCAGCGCGTGCCGGGCGGCCACCTCGGCGTGGATCTCGTCCAGGCCGATCCCGCCGATCTTGCTCGGGGTGCCCCGGAAGTACCGCTGGACCAGCCGGGTGTCCAGGCCGACCGCCTCGAACACCTGCGCCCCGCAGTACGACGACACCGTCGAGATGCCCATCTTGGACATGATCTTCAGGACGCCCTTGCCGAGCGCCTGGACGTAGTTGCGGACCGCTCTGGTCGCCATCTCCGATGGCGGCTCGTCGGGCTTGGGCGGCGCCACTCCGGTCAACGCTCCGGTGGAGATCATGTCCTCGACCGACTCGAAGGCCAGGTACGGGTTGACCGCCGCCGCGCCGTACCCGATCAGCACGGCCGCGTGGTGCACCTCCCGGCAGTCGCCGGACTCCACGACCAGCGCCACCTGGGTGCGGGTCTGCTCGCGGACCAGGTGCTGGTGCACCGCCGCGGTGAGCAGCAGCGACGGGATCGGGGCCAGGTCGGCGGTGGAGTCCCGGTCCGACAGCACCAGGATGCGTACGCCGTCCTCGATCGCCTCGGAGACGTGCCGGCAGATCTCGGTCAGCCGGGCCTTGATGCCGGCGCCGCCGTCCCGGATCCGGTAGAGGCCGGAGACCCGGACCGCCTTGAAACCGGGCAGGTCACCGTCCTCGTCCACCGAGAGGATCTTGGCCAGCTCGTCGTTGTCGATCACCGGGTACGGCAGCACGATCTGCCGGCAGCTCGCCGGGCCGGGGTCGAGCAGGTTGCCCTCCGGGCCGATGGTCGACGCCAGGCTGGTCACCAGCTCCTCCCGGATGGCGTCCAGCGGTGGGTTGGTGACCTGGGCGAAGAGCTGGTGGAAGTAGTCGTAGAGCAGCCGCGGCCGGGTCGACAGCGGGGCGATCGGGGTGTCCGTGCCCATCGAGCCGATCGGCTCCGCGCCGGCCCGCGCCATCGGGGCGAGCAGGATCTTCAGCTCCTCCTGGGAGTAGCCGAAGGTCTGCTGCCGGCGGCGTACCGAGTCGTGGGTGTAGACCACGTGCTCGCGCGGGGGCAGGTCGTCCAGCTCGATCAGGCCGGCGTGCAGCCACTCGTCGTACGGCCGCTCGGCGGCCAGCTCGGCCTTGATCTCCTCGTCCTGCACGATCCGCCCGTTGACCGTGTCGACCAGGAACATCCGGCCCGGCTGGAGTCGGCCCTTGGCGACCACGGTGGCCGGGTCGAGGTCGAGCACGCCCGCCTCGCTGCCCAGCACGACGAGGCCGTCGGCGGTACGCCACCAGCGGCCCGGACGCAGCCCGTTGCGGTCCAGCACCGCGCCGACGATCTCGCCGTCGGTGAAGGCCACCGACGCGGGCCCGTCCCACGGCTCCATCAGGCTGGCGTGGAAGCGGTAGAAGGATCTCCGATGGTGGTCCATGCCCGGGTCGTTCTCCCAGGCCTCCGGGATCATCATCAGCACCGCGTGCGGCAGGCTCCGCCCCGCCAGGTGCAGCAGTTCGAGGACCTCGTCGAAGTTCGCCGAGTCGGAGGCCGCCGGGGTGCAGACCGGGAAGATCCGCCGGATGTTGCCGGGGAGGTTCGGGCTGCGCAGCAGCGCCTCCCGGGCCTGCATCCAGTTCCGGTTGCCGCGGATCGTGTTGATCTCGCCGTTGTGGGCGATGAACCGGTACGGGTGGGCCAGCGGCCAGGACGGGAAGGTGTTGGTGGAGAAGCGGGAGTGCACCAGGGCGATCGCGCTGACCACCCGGGAGTCGGTCAGCTCCGGGTAGTACGCCGGCAGCTGGTCCGGGGTGAGCATGCCCTTCCAGACCATGGTCCGCGCCGACAGCGACGGAAAGTACGCCGGCACGCCCCGCTCGGCGCTCTCCCGCTCGGCCTGCTTGCGGACGCAGAACACCACCCGGTCCAGGTCGAGCCCGGACAGCGGGGAACCGGCCGGGCCGGCGGCGGAGCCGGTGAGCCGGTGCGCGCCCAGGAAGAGCTGCCGGACCCGGGGCATCGCGGCGAGCGCCGTCTCGCCCAGGCCGGACGGATCGGTCGGCACGTCCCGCCAGCCGAGCACGTCGGCGCCCTCGACCAGGGCGTACTTCTCCACCACCCGGCGGGCCCGGGCCTCGGCGGCGTCGTCGTCGGGCAGGAAGACCAGGCCGGTGGCGTACTGCCCGGCGGGCGGGAGCGGGAAGTCGACCACGGTGCGCAGGAACGCGTCCGGCACCTGGATCATGATCCCGGCGCCGTCACCGGTGTTCTGCTCGGCGCCCCGGGCGCCGCGGTGGTCCAGCCGGACCAGCGCCTCCAGGCCGTTCGCCACGACCTCGTGCGAGCGTCGTCCGTGCAGGTCCGCCACGAAGGCCACACCGCACGCGTCGTGCTCCTGCGCCGGGTCGTAGAGCCCGGACGCGGACCGTCCCGGTCCGGCGGTCGTGGCCGCCTGCGGGCTGTGAGGGTACGGAAGGGCCACCGGGCCTCCTGTCGTCGCTCAGGATGGATCAAGGTGGGGACGACGTCGGCCCTCGGGGGTCTATTGAGTCTACGTTAGGTCGGGGAAAGCAAGGCCAGTGCAGATTGATCACACTTCCAGCATCTGGGACGTGTAGTCTCGCGCGGTGGATTTCGTACCGGCTGACCTCTTCGACCGACTGGAAGCCTTCTACGACGCGGTGCCCCGCGACGCGGCCCGTCCGGAAGAACACGGCGCGCTGGTGCTCTTCGTCCGCGACGGCGCGGGCTGGCCGTTCTACGCCCGGCCCCGCCTCGACGCCACCGAGCCGCCGTCGCTGGCCGACGTCATGGCGGTCCGCGAACGGCAGCGCGAACTGGGCCTGCCGGAGGCCTTCGAATGGGTGCACGAACGCACCCCGGACCTGCTGGCCGTGGCCCGCTCCGCCGGGCTGGCCGTGCTGGAGGCGCCGCTGATGGTGCTGGAGGCGGCCGCCCTGCCCGAGGTGGGGAGCCTCACCGACGTACCCGTGCGGGTGCTGGACCCGACCGACGCCGACTTCGCCGCGGCCGTGGCCGCCCGGCGGGCGGTCGCCGCCGTCGGCTTCGCCGCGGCCGGCACCGCCCCGGGCGACGCCGGGCCGGCGCAGCGGGACGCCGCGATCACCGAACTGGACGTGGCCGCCCTCGACGAGGAGCGGGTACGCATCGCCGACGGCCGGCGCATCTCGGTGATCGCCGGCACCCCGACGCAGGGCGCGCTGGCCAGCGGCATGGCGATGCGGGTCGGCGACGTGGCGGAGATCGCCGGGGTGGCCACCCTGCCGTCGGCCCGCCGCCGGGGCCTCGGCGCCGCGGTCACCGCCGCCCTGGCCCACGAGCTGCGCGCCGCCGGCACCGACCTGATCTTCCTGAGCGCCGGCAGCGAGGAGATCGCCCGGGTGTACCTGCGCGTCGGCTTCCGCCGCGTCGGCACCGCCTGCATCGCCGAACCCGCCCCCGTCCTCCCCTGACCGCCCGCCCGACCCCGCCCGCCGACCCCGGTCGGCGCTTCCGGTCGGCGCTTCCGGTCGGCACGTCGTTGATCAAGGAGTTCTGGTCACGACACGCCGACCGGCCTGACGCAAACTCCTTGATCAACCACGGGAGCGTCGGGAGCGCGGGGTGGGGTCGGGGGGTGGGGCTGTCAGGGGGTGGGGGGTGTCCATTGGGCGGCGGAGGTGGCGGCGCTGTTGCGGAGGCGAGGGCTGATCTTGCCTAGCGCGGCGTCGCGGGCACGGAGGGCCAGGCGGCCGCGGGTCTGCAGGACCGCGGACATCCGGCGGGTCTGCCGGACCACAGTCGCGGCCCTCGGGCGACGGGCCCGGTCGTACGCCTGCACCGCGTCCGGCAGCCGGGCCTCCCGCAGCAGGGACTGCAGCGTGGCCGCGTCCTCGAAGGCGAGACAGGCGCCCTGGCCGAGGTGCGGCGGCATCGCGTGGGCGGCGTCGCCGAGCAGCACCACCCCGCCCGGCCCGGCCGGAAAGCCGTACGCCCGGGGCAGCGGGCGCAGCTCGCGGACCTCCTGCTGGACCAGGTCCGCCGGGTCGGTCGCGGCGAGCAACGCCCCGATCGGCTCCGGCCAGCCCGCGTACCAGCGGCGCAGCAGGGCCAACTGGGTCTCCGGCGGCTCCGGCCGTGGCGCCCCCGCGGCGGTGGCCACCCAGTAGATGCCGCCCCGGCCGGACTCGCCCCGCTCACCGAGCGAGGCCGCCACGAAGCGGTAGCCGGCGCCCAGCGTCTCGCCGTTCACCGGCTGGTCGGCGGGGAGCTTCGGGGCCCGGTACCAGGGGATGACCGCCCGCCAGGCGGCGCAGCCGGAACTCACCACCCCGGCCTCCGGGGCCAACTGCCGGCGGATCTCGCTGTCCGTGCCGTCCGCGGCGACCAGCAGGTCCGCCTCGAAGGTCTGCCGGCCGTCACCGACCGCCGGCCGCTGACCGGCCGTCGCGGTCACCGTCCGCACGGCCACCCCGGTCCGCAGCTCCACCTGGTCACCCAGGCCGGCGATCAGGGCGTCGTGCAGGTCCTCGCGGTGCACCACCACAGGGGCACGGTCCGCCGGGGTCGGGCGGGGCTGCACCAGCCACTGGCCGTCCGGGCGGCGTACCCCGCCGTCGGGCAGCGGGGTGGCGATCGCCTCCAGCCCCGAGCCGAGGCCGAGGGCGCGCAGCGCGCGTACCCCGTTGGGCCAGAGCACGACGGCCGTCGGCTCGGGGCGTACCCGGTCGGCCCGTTCGAGGAGGGTGACCCGCCAACCGGAGCGGGCCAGCGCCCCGGCGGTCGCCAGTCCGCCCAGGCCGGCTCCGACCACCACCGCGGTACGCATCGGCGCCGCTCCCCCGCTCAGCTGTCCCGGTCGGCAGGGCGACCGCCGGCCGCCCCGGCCCGGTCGTCCTGGTCCGCCGTCGCCGGGTCGCCCTCGACCCGGTCGCCCTGGTCCGCCGCGACCCGGTCGCCCTGGTCCGCCGTGGCCCGGTCGCCCTGGTCCGCCGCGACCCGGTCGCCCTGGTCCGCCGTGGCCCGGTCGCCCTGGTCCGCCGCGACCCGGTCGCCCTGGTCCGCCGTGGCCCGGTCGCCCTGGTCCGCCGTGGCCAGGTCCGCCCGGTCCGACCCGGTCGGCCGGTCCTCGGCGGTCTCCCGGTGCGCCGGGTCCGCCGCCTCGTCGTCGCCGGCCGGCCGGTCCCCGGCCCCCGGGGCGTCCCCTGCCGCCGGGGCGTCCCCGGTCGCGTCGGCCGGCGCCGGCTCCTCCGGCGGGACGCCGGTCTCCTGGTACGTCCGGAACTGCTCCTCGCTGACCACCCGGTAGCCCTCCGGGGCCACCGTGGCCGGGCCGGTCTCCCGCTGCGCCAGGTCGACCTGGGACAGGTCACCCCCGCCGGCCGGCACGGCGGGCGCGGGCACACCGATCGGGACGAGGTACTCGCGCGGGCCACGCACCCGCAGGAAGTAGATCAGGGCGGCCACGAAGACCAGCGCGGCCGTCCAGACGTTGATGCGCACCCCGAGGATGTGGGTCGCCGGATCGCTGCGCATCAGCTCGATCCAGAACCGGCCGGCGGTGTAGCCCATCACGTAGAGCGCGAAGGCCCGGCCCCGGCCCAGCTTGAACCGGCGGTCGACCAGCAGCACCAGCGCGGCGACCCCGATGTTCCACAGCGCCTCGTAGAGGAAGGTCGGGTGGTAGAGGCCGGGTTCGAGGACCGGCTTCCCGTCGGCCAGCTCCGCGTGGCCGGGGTTGCCCGGGTCCATCCGGTGCACCTCGAGGCCCCAGGGCAGGGTGGTCCGGCCGCCGTACAGCTCGTTGTTGAACCAGTTGCCGAGCCGGCCAACCGCCTGCGCCAGCGGCAGCCCGGGGGCGAGCGCGTCGGCGACCACGGCGAACGGGATGCCGAGCTGCCGGGCGGCGATCAAGGCGCCGATCGCGCCACCGGCGACCGCGCCCCAGATGCCCAGGCCGCCCTCCCAGATGGCGAACGCCTTGAGGGGTTGACCGCCGTCGCCGAAGTATTTCTCCGGCGAGGTGATCACGTGGTAGATCCGGGCGCCGATGATGCCGGTCGGCACCGCCCAGACCGCGATGTCCAGCACCGCGCCGGGGGCCACCCCGCGCCGGCGCAGCCGCCACTCGGTCACCACGCAGGCGACCACGATGCCGAGGATGATGCAGAGCGCGTACGCCCGGATCGGCACCGGCCCGAGCTGCCACACGGCGGTGCTCGGGCTGGGCAGGGCCGCCTGGGGGATCGTCGAGGCGAGGGTCACGGGTGCACACGCTACCGCTGTGGACCGCCCCGGCGGCACCCCGGTCCCGGCGGTTGGCGCAACCGGTGACTTGTGGTTTGCGGGCCCGTAGGCTCTTTGTCCATGAGCGGGCTCACCTGGGCGGTGGCCGCCGTCGTCCTGGACGGGACCGGTCGCGTGCTGCTCTGCCGTCAGGGCCACGGCGAACGGCGTTGGGCGCTGCCCGGCGGCCGGCTCCGCTCCCCGCGGTGCCCGGCCACGGCGGTCGCCGAGGCGGTCCGGCGGGAGACCGGGCAGCGGATCGAGCCGGTCGAACTGGTGGGGCTCTACCACCTCACCGAGCATCCGTGCGGTGTCGGCGACGGGGGTCGGCCGACGCCGGGCGCCTCGCCGCACGACGTGGTGGTGCACGTCTTCCGGGCCCGCCCGGGCGGTGACCTGGAGCTCGGGGACGAGCTGGCCGGCGACCCGGCGGACGGACCCGGTGGTACGCCGGTGGATGGACCCGCCGGCGTCGAGGTGGGTGGGGGCGGGCGCGGGTGCGTGCTGGCCTGGCATCGGCCCGAGGCGCTGCCCAGCGGACTCACCCCGGTGACCCGGGCGGCCGTCGCCGACGCGCTGGCCGGCCGGGCGGGGGTGCTGCGCGCCGTGCGCCCCGACGGGACGGGACCCACCAGACCCGACCGGGTCCCGCTGCCCGGCCAGAGCGACCCCCTGACGACGCCCGAGCCACGCCCCGAGCCGGCGGCGAACCCCCACCGCTGACCGCGCACCCCTCCCCGCACCCTGTCAACCTGATCACGCCAACGACTCACGCCTCCTCCCCGCCCCGTTGATCATGAGGTTAGGTTCGGGGCGCGGGGCGGTGGGTCGTTCGTGCTCTCAGGTCGACAGGCGCGTGGAGAGTTGGGGCCGGGGTTCGCTGCGCGGGTGGGTTCCGGGGTGGCCGGTGGACCGCGGCGCGCGAAGAGGGGCGTACCCGTGCGGGTACGCCCCTCTTCGCGGCAACGTGGGCTGATCACATCTCCGGCGGGCAGCGGCCCGGGCGGGAAGGGGTCAGCGGGTGGGGTTGCGGACGCCCTCGGCCAGTTCGGCGCTGAGGGTACGCAGGGCGGCCAGGCCGGCGGCCTGGCCCGGCGCGTCGAGCACGCAGCGGACCAGGGCGCTGCCCACGATCACGCCGTCGGCGTACCCGGCGACGGTGGCGGCCTGCGCCCCGGTGCCCACGCCCAGCCCGACGCCGACCGGCAGGTCGGTCACCCGGCGGACCCGGTCGACCAGGACCGGCGCCGCGTCCGAGGTACGCGCCCGGGCCCCGGTCACGCCCATCACCGCAGTGGCGTAGACGAAGCCGCGGCAGTGCTCCACCGTCATGGCCAGCCGCTGGTCGGTGGAGGAGGGCGACACCAGGAACGTCCGGTCCAGGCCGTGCGCGTCGGAGGCGGCGAGCCACTCCTGCGCCTCGTCCGGGATCAGGTCCGGCGTGATCAGGCCGGTGCCGCCGGCGGCGGCCAGGTCGCGGGCGAACGCGTCGACGCCGTACCGCTCGACCGGGTTCCAGTAGGTCATGGTGACCACCGGCGCGCCGGTGGCCGCGACCGCCTCGATGATGCGCAACGCGTCGGCGGTGCGTACGCCACCGGCCAGGGCGATGTCGCTGGCCTTCTGGATCACCGGGCCGTCCATCACCGGGTCGGAGTACGGGATCTCCACCTCGATGACGTCCACGCCCGCCTCGACCATGGCGGTCATCGCGGCGATGCTGCCCTCGACGGTCGGGAAGCCGGCCGGCATGCAGCCGACCAGTACGGCCCGACCGTCGGCGCGGGCCTTGTCGAAGGCGACGCCGATCCTGCTCACCGTCACTGCTCCTTGTCGAGGATGCCGAAGTACTCGCCGGCGGTGTGCACGTCCTTGTCACCACGTCCGGAGAGGTTGATCAGGATGACCGGCTCCCGGCCCAGCTCGGCGGTGAGCTTCGGGGCGATCTTCAGGGCGCCGGCCAGCGCGTGCGCGCTCTCGACCGCCGGGATGATCCCCTCGGTACGGCAGAGCAGCTCGAACGCGGCCATCGCCTCGGTGTCGGTCACCGGCGTGTAGGTGGCCCGCCCGCTGTCGTGCAGCCAGGCGTGCTCGGGCCCCACCCCGGGGTAGTCCAGGCCGGCGGAGATCGAGTGCGACTCGACGGTCTGGCCGTCGGCGTCCTGGAGCACGTACGTCCGGGTGCCGTGCAGCACCCCGGCGGACCCGCCGGTGATGCTCGCCGCGTGCTTGCCGGTCTCCACCCCGTCGCCGCCGGCCTCGAAGCCGTAGAGCCGGACGTCGGCGTCACCGACGAAGGCGTGGAAGATGCCCAGCGCGTTGGAACCGCCACCGACGCAGGCCGCGACGGCGTCGGGCAGCGCGCCGAGCTGGTCGAGGCACTGCTGGCGGGCCTCGTCGCCGATGCCGCGGACGAAGTCCCGGACCATGGCCGGGAAGGGGTGCGGCCCGGCCGCGGTGCCGATCAGGTAGTGGGTGTCGTCGACGTTGGCGACCCAGTCCCGCATCGCCTCGTTCATCGCGTCCTTGAGGGTGCGCGAGCCGGTGGTGACCGGCACGACGGTGGCGCCGAGCATCCGCATCCGGGCCACGTTCAGCGCCTGCCGCTCGGTGTCCACCTCGCCCATGTAGACCACGCACTCGAGGTCGAACAGGGCGGCGGCGGTCGCGGTGGCCACCCCGTGCTGGCCGGCGCCGGTCTCGGCGATCACCCGCTTCTTGCCCATCCGCTTGGTGAGCAGGGCCTGGCCGAGCACGTTGCGCACCTTGTGCGCGCCGGTGTGGTTCAGGTCCTCCCGCTTGAGCAGCACCCGGGCGCCGAGCTTGGCGGAGAACCGCTCGGCCGAGTAGAGCAGCGACGGGGTGCCCGCGTAGTCGCGCAGCAGGGCGGCGAACTCCGCCCGGAACGACTCGTCGGCCATCGCGGTGCGCCACGCCCCGTCCAGCTCGTCCAGCGCGGCCACCAGGGCCTCGGGAACGAACCGGCCACCGAAGCGGCCGAAGTGGCCGGCGGTGTCGGGGTACGGGGCGGCCAGCGCGTCGGCGCTCATCGCGGGTTCCTCTCGCTGCGGATTCGGACCCCGACGCGGCTCAGCGCGCCGGTCGGGGCGTCGCCGGGTGGTTCCCGGCGTTGACCAGTTCGGCCACCGCCTCGCGGGGGCTCTTCTGGGTGACCAGTCCCTCACCCACCAGGACCGCGTCGGCGCCGGCCGAGGCGTACCGGATGAGGTCGTGCGGGCCGCGCACGCCGGACTCGGCGATCTTGACGACGCTGCTCGGCAGGCCGGGCGCGATCCGCTCGAAGACGGACCGGTCGACCTCCAGGGTACGCAGGTCGCGGGCGTTGACCCCGATCACCTGGGCACCCGCCTCCAGGGCCCGGTCGGCCTCCTCCTCGGTGTGCACCTCGACCAGCGCGCACATGCCGAGCGACTCGATCCGCTCCAGCAGGCCGACCAGGGCGTTCTGCTCCAGCGCGGCGACGATCAGCAGAACCAGGTCGGCGCCGTGCGCCCGGGCCTCGTGCACCTGGTAGCTGGAGACCACGAAGTCCTTGCGCAGCACCGGCACCTGCACCGCGGCGCGCACCGCGGCCAGGTCGTCCAGCGACCCGCCGAACCAGCGCCCCTCGGTCAGCACGCTGATCGCCCGCGCGCCACCGGCGGCGTAGTCACCGGCCAGGTCGGCCGGGTCGGCGATCTCGGCGAGCCGCCCCTTGGACGGCGAGGAACGCTTGACCTCGGCGATCACGGCCACGCCGGGCCGGCGCAGGGCCGCGTACGCGTCCAGCGGCGGCGGCGCGGCGGCCGCCAGCTGCCGGATCCGCTCCAGCGGAACCTGCGCCTGGCGCTGCGCCACGTCCTCGCGCACACCGGCAATGATCTCGTCGAGCACGCTTACGAACTTCGCCTTACCGGCGTCGTCCCCCTCCGCGTGCGCATGCTCAGCAGTCACCAACGGACTCCCCTCTCCGGGTGTCATGGGCCGATGCTAGGTGGCGCCACCTGGTGCCGGGTGGCGGGGGTATGGCGCTCCTCACGAGATGGCCTGGGGCATAATGGCCGACTTCCGGTGAACGGGATGTCACCCAGGGCCACCACTGCGATCGATCACAGTCACCGGCCTGCGGCGGCCGGAACGCATCACATCGATCGATGCCCATCACCCATTCGACCATGATCCGGCCGACCGCGCAGCGCGGGACGGCGGGCGCCGGGATGTGACGAAGCTCAAGGCCGAACGGTCCTACCCAGGTGGTTCGCGGCGCGCGACAGTTGTTCCGCCCGTCATCGCGGCGAAACGTGAGCCGGGCAGCATTCGACTCGGGCAGACTCGACGACGCGTCCACCCGATCGACGACCGGTCCGCCCGACCGTCGCCACCGATCCTTCGTGCGAGGTGACCCCATGACCACTCCCGAGTCGCCGTCCACCATCGGCCTCACCACGATCTCCCGCACCGTCGCGTCGCTCGCCGTCGGCGTGGTGCACACCCTGGAACGTGCCGTGGTCGGCGAGGCCCGGATGCGTACCGCCCGGGGCAACGCCTGGGAGGCGGTCTGCGCCGACCGCGCCCGCGCCGACCAGCGCGCCGAACTGGACCGGCTGGTCACCGAGCTGGCCGCCGCCCGGGCCGCCGTGCGGGACCGCCAGCCGGTCAGCTGACCGTCGGGTCCTCGCCCCGGTCCAGCGCGTCCCACGCCTCCCGGGTGCGGGCACCGGAGACCGGGCCACCGCCAGCCGCGGTCGGGGCGCCGCCGTCGTGGGGCCGCCGCTCGTAGCGGGCGCCCATCGCCGGCCAGTGCCGCCCCCGGACCGCGGTCAGGCCCCCGCCGGCCGCGGCCAGCAGGCCACCGACCAGGCAGAGCGCCGGCCACTGCCGGCTCAGCTCCCCGTCGAAGCCGGCGAGGAGCCCGTACCCGCCGCCGGCCGCCACCGCCAGGCCGAGCAGCCCGAGCAGGGCGCCGAGGGCCCGGCGTACCGCACCCCGGGTGGCCAGCAGCGCGCCACCCCCGGCCAGCCCCACCACGGCCAGCGCGGGCAGCCACGGCAGCAGGGCGGCGCCCGTGCGGACCGCCCGGGTCGGCGGCAACGGCGGCCGGTCGGTCAGCTCCACCGTCCAGGTCCGGGTGGCCGCGTAGAGCGCCAGGCCCGCCCCGGCCAGGCTGAGCAGGACGGCGTACGTCAGCTCGCGGCGCCCGGCCCGCGACGGCTCCCCGGCCGGCTCAGGGCCCGCCCCGGTCATCGGGCCGGCTTCAGGGTCTCGGCGGCGGCGATCGCGGCGAGCACCGCGGCGGCCTTGTTGCGGGTCTCCTGATCCTCCGAGGAAGGATCGGAATCGGCCACCACCCCGGCGCCGGCCTGCACGTACGCCCGCCCGTCGCGCAGCAGCGCGGTACGGATCGCGATCGCCATGTCCAGGTCACCGCCGAAGCCGAAGTAGCCGACGGTGCCGCCGTAGAGGCCGCGACGCACCGGTTCCAGTTCCTCGATGATCTCCATGGCGCGCACCTTGGGGGCGCCGGAGAGGGTGCCCGCCGGGAAGGTGGCCGCGAGGGCGTCGAAGGCGGTCCGGTCCTCGCGCAGGGTGCCGGTCACCGTGGAGACGATGTGCATGACGTGGCTGTACCGCTCGATGGTGGCGAACTCGGGCACCTCGACGCTCCCCGGCCGGCAGACCCGGCCCAGGTCGTTGCGGCCCAGGTCGACCAGCATCACGTGCTCGGCGCGCTCCTTCGGGTCGGCGAGCAGCTCGGCGGCGTACCGGGCGTCGGCCTCCGGGGTGGCCCCGCGCGGGCGGGTGCCGGCGATCGGGTGCAGCAGGGCGCGCCGCCGGCCGTCGGCGTCCCCGGTGACCTTGAGGTGCGCCTCCGGGGACGAGCCGACGATGTCGAAGCCGTCGAAGCGCAGCAGGTACATGTACGGGCTGGGGTTGGTGGTGCGCAGCACCCGGTAGACGTCCAGCGGGTCGGCCTCGGTGGCCCGCTCGAAGCGCTGGGCCAGCACGATCTGGAAGCACTCGCCGGCCCGGATGGCCTCCTTGGCCGCCTCGACCGCCTTGGGATAGCCACCGTCGGGGGTGCGGCTGACCACGTCGCCGACCGCCGGCCGCTCGACCGTGGAGATCATGGGCGGAATCGGTCGGGACAGCGCGGTGGTCATCGCGTCGAGCCGCCCCACCGCGTGGTGGTACGCCGCCGCCACCAGCGGCGCCCGGTCCGGGGCGTCGGTGGGCGGCAGCACCGCGTTGGCCACCAGGATCGCCGAGCCCTCGTGGTGGTCGAGCACCACCAGGTCGGTGGCGAGCATCATGCCCAGCTCGGGCAGGCGCAGGTCGTCCTCGGTGAGCTCGGGCAGCCGTTCGAGGCGCCGGACGAAGTCGTAGCCGAGGTAGCCGACCATCCCGCCGGTGAGCGGCGGCATCCCGCTGGCCGGGTCGAAGACCGGACCGGCGAGCTGCTCGACGGTCTCCCGCAGCGCGCGTACCGGGTCGCCGCCGGTGGGCAGGCCGGCGGGCGGGTGGCCGGTCCAGACGGCGGAGCCGTCCCGCTCGCCGAGGGTGGCGAGGCTGCGTACCCCGATGAAGGAGTAGCGCGACCAGGGCGTGCCGGCCGGGCCGGCGCCCTGCTCGGCGGACTCCAGCAGGAAGGTGCCGGGGCCGCCGGCCAGCTTCCGGTAGACCCCGACCGGGGTCTCGGCGTCGGCGAGCAGCCGGCGGACGACCGGTACGACCCGCCAGCGCGCGGCCAGGTCGGCGAAGGTGGCCTGGTCCGGGCTGACCGTCCCGTCGGTCATGCGGCATCGCCTCCAGGGGTGACCGGCAGTTCCTCGAAGAAGCACGAGTGGTGCCCAGTGTGGCAGGCGGCGCCGACCTGATCGACGCTCACCAGCAGCGCGTCACCGTCGCAGTCCACCGCCACCGAGCGGACGTGCTGGTGGTGGCCGGAGGTGGCGCCCTTGACCCAGTACTCCTGGCGGCTGCGCGACCAGTACGTGGCCCGGCCGGTGGTCAGCGTGCGGTGCAGGGCCTCGTCGTCCATCCAGGCGAGCATCAGGACCTCGCCGGTGTCGTGCTGGCGCACCACGGCGGCGACCAGGCCGTCGGGGGTGCGGCGCAGCCGGGCGGCGACGGCGGGGTCGAGCCGGGACGGGCGGGCCGGGCCGCCGGCCGCGTCGGAGCGGTCGGGACCGGCGGTCAGGGGAGCGTCAGGTACGGGCACAGTGACCCATTGTCCCGCACCCGCCGCGGCCCCCGCCGCCGCGTCCCGGAGGGCGGTCAGTGACCGACCGTCCGCATCCCCGCCTCGGGGTAGCGCTCCCCGGCCACCGCGTCGGCCGGCACCGCCTCGCGCAGCCGGTCCCGCTGCGCCGCGGTGAGCTCGATGTCGGCCGCCGCCGCGTTCTCCTCCAGGTAGCGGACCCGCTTGGTGCCGGGGATCGGCAGGATGTCCTCGCCCTGGGCGAGCAGCCAGGCCAGCGCCGCCTGGGCCGGGGTGCAGCCGACCTCGGCGGCGACCTCGCGGACCGCCTCGACCAGCTTCAGGTTGGCGTCGAGGTTGCCCTCGGCGAAGCGGGGCACGTTGGCCCGCCAGTCGTCGGCGGCCAACTGTTCACGGCTGGTGATCGCGCCGGTGAGCAGCCCCCGACCCACCGGCGAGTACGCGACCAGCGCCACACCGAGCTCCCGGCAGGTGGCCAGCATCTCGGTCTCGACGTCCCGGCTGAACAGGGAGTACTCCATCTGCACGGCGGCGATCGGGTGGACCGCGTGGGCCGCCCGCAGGGTGGCCGGGCTGACCTCGGAGAGGCCCACCAGCCGGATCTTGCCGGCCGTCGCCAGCTCGGCGAGCGCGCCGACGGTCTCCTCGATCGGGGTGTCCGGGTTCCGCCGGTGCAGGTAGTACAGGTCGATGGTGTCGACGCCCAGCCGGCTCAGCGAGGCGTCGCAGGCCTCCCGGGCCCAGGCGGCGCTGCTGTCGACGTACGCGCCGGGGGTGCCGGTGCCGCCGAAGCTGTCGCCGCGGGCACGGTTGCCGAACTTGGTGGCCAGGAAGACCTCGTCGCGGCGGGCCCGCACCACCGGACCGAGCAGCCGCTCGTTGGCGCCGAACCCGTACATGTCGGCGGTGTCGAGGTGGTTGACGCCCAGGTCGAGGGCCCGGTGCAGGGTCCGGGTGGACTCGGCGTCGTCGCCCTGCCCGTACGCGAAGCTCATCCCCATGCAGCCGAGGCCGACGGCCGAGACCTCCGGTCCGTCCGCGCCCATCCGTCGTCGCATCATGCCTGCTCCTCCTCCGCCCTGCGGTAGATGTCGATCTTGTGGTCGAGGACCTCGAGGTCCTCGGTGAGCTCGGCCATCCGGGCCAGCACCCGGGCCCGGTGCGCCTCGAACAGCGCCCGCCGGGCGCCGAGGGTCCGGTCCCCCAGCCGGGCCAGCTCGGCGTAGCGGCGCATGTCCCGCACGGGCATGCCGGTGCGGCGCAGCCGGGTGAGCAGGACCAGCCAGTTGACGTCGGACTCGGTGTAGCGGCGGCGGCCCGCAGAGTCCCGCCCGACCGGGGCGACCAGCCCCTCCTGCTCGTACCAGCGCAGCGTGTAGGTGGTCAGGCCGACCCGGGCGGCGGCTTCGCCCACCGACAGGCCCCTCTCCTCGGTGCTGATGTCCACGCGCTCCAGCCTTCCAGTTCGAGCACGCTCGAAGTCAACCGTTGCGGGGCGGGGCACAACTCATCTAGCGTTGAGTTCAACAGGTGATGAGTTTCGGAGGCGGGCGATGGACGAGGCGGTGACGGTCCACGACCTGGTCGTGGAGCGCGGCGGGCGGCGGGTGCTGCACGGCGTCAGCTGTGCGGTGCCGCGCGGCACGGTGACCGGGCTGCTCGGCCCCAGCGGCAGCGGCAAGACCACCCTGATGCGGGCGGTCGTCGGTGTGCAGACCATCGGCTCGGGCACGGTCACCGTGCTCGGCCGGCCCGCCGGGTCGCGGGAGCTGCGCTCGCGGGTCGGCTACCTCACCCAGGCGCCCAGCGTCTACGCCGACCTGACGGTGCGGGAGAACACCCGCTACTTCGCCGCCCTGCACGGCCGGGGCCACACCGAGGCCGACCGGGCGGTCGCCGACGTCGGGCTGGCCGACGCCGCCGGCCAGCTGGTCGGCACCCTCTCCGGCGGGCAGCGCAGTCGGGCGTCGCTGGCCTGCGCCCTGGTCGGCGAGCCGGAGCTGGTGATCCTGGACGAACCCACCGTCGGGCAGGACCCGGTGCTGCGGGCCGACCTGTGGGCCCGGTTCCACGCCATGGCCGCCGCCGGGACCACCCTGCTGGTCTCCAGCCACGTGATGGACGAGGCGGCCCGCTGCGACCGGCTGCTGCTGATCCGCGAGGGCCGGCTGATCGCCGACGACACCCCCGCCGGGGTACGCGCCACCGCCGGCGTCGACGACCTCGACGAGGCGTTCCTGCGACTGATCCGCGCGAGCGAGGCGGGCACCGCCGGAAAGGACGCCTCGTGAACCCGCGCATCCTGGCCGCCACCACCGGACGCATCCTGCGCCAACTGCGGCACGACCGGCGCACCGTGGCGCTGCTGCTGGTGGTCCCGACCGTGCTGCTCACCCTGGTCTACTTCATGTACGTCGACCAGCCCACCCCGCCCGGGCGGCCCAGCGTCTTCGACCGGGTGGCCCTGATCATGCTGGGCTTCTTCCCGTTCATCATCATGTTCCTGGTGACCAGCATCGCCATGCTCCGCGAGCGCACCACCGGCACCCTGGAACGGCTGCTCACCACCCCGCTGGGCAAGCTCGACCTGCTCTTCGGCTACGGCATCGCGTTCGGCCTGGCCGGGGCGGTGCAGGCCGCCATCGCCTCGGCCGTGGCGTACTGGGTCTTCGGGCTGGACACCGCCGGCAGCATCTGGCTGGTGGTGCTGATCGCCGCGGTCAACGCCGTGCTGGCCGTGGCGCTCGGACTGTTCTGCTCCGCCTTCGCCCGCACCGAGTTCCAGGCCGTGCAGTTCATGCCCGTGGTGGCGATCCCCCAACTGCTGCTCTGCGGGCTCTTCGTGCCCCGGGGCGAGATGGCCGGCTGGCTCCAGGCGGTCAGCGACGCGCTGCCCCTGTCGTACGCGGTCGAGGCCCTCCAGGAGGTCGGCGCCCACCCGGACCCGACCGGCACCATGTGGCGCGACGTGGCGATCGTGGCCGGCGCGGCCGTGGTGGCGCTGGTGCTGGCCGCGGCGACCCTGCGCCGGCGCAGCGGGTGACGGCCCGGCGCACCGGCCGGCGGCCCGGCAACCCGGACACCCGCGACGCGATCCTCGCCGCGGCTCGGACCGCGTTCGCCGAGCGTGGCTTCGACGCCGCCTCGATCCGGGCCATCGCCACCACCGCCGGCGTCGACCCGGCGCTCGTGCACCACTACTTCAGGACCAAGGAGGAGCTGTTCCGGGCCACCGTGGCGATCCCGATCGACCCGGCCGAGCTGCTGCCGCGGGTGCTGGCCGGCGGCCGGGACGAGGTCGGCGCCCGGCTGGTCCGCACCTTCCTCGGCGTCTGGGACTCGCCGGTCGGCACCGCCGCGGTGGCGCTGCTTCGCTCGGCGGTCAGCAACCAGTGGACCGCCCGGCTGCTGCGCGAGTTCCTCACCACCCAGATCCTGCGCCGCGTCCTCGACCAGCTCGACCTCGACCCCGCCGAGGCGCCGCTGCGCGGTTCCCTGGTGTCCACCCAGCTCGCCGGCCTGGCCATGATGCGCTACGTCATCCGCCTGGAGCCGGTCGCCTCCGCCACCCCCGACACCCTGGTGGCCACCATCGGCCCCACCCTCCAGCGCTACCTCACCGGCCCCCTCGACCAGAGTTGACCGGCGGGGGTCAGCGGGTTTGTTCGAGCCAGGAGGCGTAGAGGAGGGCGTAGACGGAGTCTTCGTCCTTGAGCAGGTCTTCGTGGGGGCCGCGTTGGACGACGCGACCGCGGTCCACCACGATCACCTCGTCGGCGGACTGGGCGGTGGAGAGCCGGTGCGCGATCGCCAGGGTGGTCCGGCCCCGGGTCACCGCGTCCAGGGTGCGTTGCAGGCGCACCTCGGTGGCCGGGTCGACCGCGCTGGTGGCCTCGTCGAGCACCAGCAGGTCGGGGTCGGCGACGTACGCCCGGGCCAACGCGACCAGCTGCCGCTCCCCCACGCTCAGCGCCTCGCCGCGCTCCCCGACCGGGGTGCCCAGCCCGGACGGCAGGCCGTCCAGCCAGTCGGCCAGGCCCAACTCGGTGAAGGCGGCGGTGAGCTGCTCGTCGGTCAGCTCCGGCCGGGCGAAGCGGACGTTCTCCCCCACCGTGGCGTCGAACAGGAACCCGTCCTGCGGCACCATCACCACCCGGGACCGCAGCGAGTCGAACCGCACCCGGTCCAGCGGCACCCCGGAGAGCAGCACCGACCCGGTGGTCGGGTCCATCAGCCGGGTGAGCAGCTTGGCGAAGGTGGTCTTGCCGCTGCCGGTCTCCCCGACCACCGCCACCCGGCTCTTCGCCGGGATGTCCAGGGTGACGTCGTGCAGCACCGGCGGGCCGCCCGGGTAGGCGAACCCCACGTTCGCGAAGCGCACGTCGATCGGGCCCGGCGGCAGCTCGCGGCCCTGCTCACCCGGGTCGGCCACGTCCGGGGCGACGTCCAGCACGTCGAGCACCCGCCGCCAGCCGGCGATCGCGTTCTGCGCCTCGTTGAGCACCTCGGTGGCGATCTGCACCGGCTGGATGAAGAGCGTCACCAGGAACAGGAACGCGGTGAGCTGGCCGATCGACAGGGTCCGGTCGACGCCCAGGCTGACCCCGACGACCACCACGCCGGCCAGCGCCAGCCCCGCCGCCAGCTCACCGACCGAGCTGCCCAGGATGCTGATCCGGATGGCCCGCTGCTGCGCCTCACGCTGCCGTTCGATCGCCTCGTCCAGCCGCCGCTCGGTCCGGCCCGCGATGCCGTACGCCCGGATCACCGGCGCCCCGACCACGCTCTCGCCGATCGTGCCGAGCAGCGCGCCCATCCGCTGCCGGACCACGCCGTACGCGCCGGCGAGGCGGCGCTGCAACAGCCGGATCACCAGCACGGCGGGCGCGAAGGCCGCGTAGACCACCAGGGTCAGCTGCCAGGAGTACGCCAGCATCACCGCCGTGGTCACCACCAGCTGACCCAGGTTGACCAGCAGGATCACCCCGCCCCACTGGAGGAACTGGGTTATCTGGTCGACGTCGCTGGTCACCCGGGAGACCAGCGACCCGCGCCGCTCCGACTGCTGGTGCAGCATCGACAGGTCGTGCACGTGCCGGAACGCCCTGGTCCGCACGTTGGCCAGCGCGGTCTCGCTGACCGTGAACAGCCGCCGCATCATCAGGTAGCCGCAGGTGGTGGTCACCACCAGCACGGCGGCGGTCACCACCACCACCGTCCACACCACGTCCAGGTCGAGGCCGCCGACGATGCCGTGGTCGATGCCGCGCTGCACCGCCACCGGCACGGCCACCCGGCCGACCATGTAGACCAGCGCCAACGCCAGCGTGCCGGCCAGCCCGACCTTCAGTTCCGGCGAGAGCGCCAGCCCGCGCCGCAGCGTCCCCCAGGTCGACTCGCTCTTCTCCGCCGGCCGCCCGGCCTCGGTGGTAGGGGTAGTGCTCACCGGTCCACCTCGATCTCCAGGCCCGAGGTCAGCGGCGCCACCTCGTCGTACGTCCGGTTCTGTTCGCGCTCCTGCTCGGCCTGCTCGTACGCGGTGACCAGGTCGGCGTACCCGGGCACGGTGGCCAGCAGCTCGGTGTGGGTGCCGCGGGCCAGCACCCGGCCCTGCTCCAGGTAGATCACCTCGTCGGCCAGGGCGATGGTGGCCCGCCGGTAGGCGACCACCAGGATCGACGCGGCCGCCCCGTCGGGGGTGCCGCCGCGCAGCCCGGCCAGGATGGCCGCCTCCACCCGCGGGTCGACGGCGCTGGTGGCGTCGTCGAGCACCAGCAGCCGGGGCCGGCCGGCCAGGGCCCGGGCCAGGGTCAGCCGCTGCCGCTGGCCGCCGGAGAGCGAGGTGCCCCGCTCGCCGACCATGGTGTCCAGCCCGTCGGGCAGCGCGGCGACGAAGCCGTCGGCCTCGGCCAGCCGCAGCGCCGCCCAGACGTCGTCGTCGCCGACGCCGGGGCGGTCCAGGCTGATGTTGGCCCGGACGGTGTCGTCGAAGACGAACGGCACCTGGGCGACCAGCGCGACCGTGCGGGCCAGCGACTCGGCGGTCAGCTCGCGCAGGTCCACCCCGTCCAGGGTGACCGTGCCGGAGTCGGGGTCGACCAGCCGGACGGCCAGCGACGCGACGGTGGACTTGCCGGCACCGGTGGGCCCGACCAGGGCCACCGTCTTCCCGGCCGGCACGGTGAAGCCGACCTCGCCGAGGACCTGGGCGCCGGGCAGGTGCGCCTCGGCCGGCTCGTACCCGAAGTGCACGTCGTCGAAGGCGAGCGTGGCCGGGCGCGGCTCGGCCGGGTCGAGCCGGCGCGTCCCGTACGGCATCTCGCCGGTGGCGTCCAGCACCCGGCGCACCCGGTCCCAGCCGGCGACGCTGCGCGGCAGCTCGGCCAGCACCCAGCCGATGGCCCGCACCGGGAAGGCCAGCACGGTGAAGAGGAAGGCGACGCTGACCAGTTCGGTGACGGTGATCGCGCCCGCCCGGAGCCGGAACGCGCCGACCACCAGCACGGCCAGCGTGCCGAGGCTGGGCAGGGTCTCCAGCATCGGGTCGAAGACGCCGCGCAGCCGGCCGACGGAGATCAGCGCGTCGCGCAGCTCGTGGGCGCGGGCGGCGAACCGGTCGGTCTCCTGCGCCTCGCGGCCCATGGTCTTGACCACCAGCGCGCCGTCGAAGCTCTCGTGCGCGATGCCGCTGACCTCGGCGCGCAGCCGCTGGGCGCGGGCCTGTCGGGGCGCCATCCGGCGGGAGTAGACGACGTTGAGCGCGAACAGCGCCGGGAAGACCGCCAGGCCGACCAGGGCGAGGGCCCAGTCGGTGAGGAAGAGCGACACCACGGCGCCGACCAGCATCACCAGGGTGCCGACGGCGAACGGCAACGGGGCGATCGGGTACCAGGCGGCCTCGACGTCGGAGTTGGCGTTGGAGAGCAGGGTGCCGGTGGCGTTGCGGTGGTGCCAGGACAGCGGCAGCTCAAGGTAGCGGCGGGTGACCCGGCGGCGGTAGGCGGCCTGGAGCCGGTACTGCATGTAGCCGGCGCCGAGCCGCCGGCCGAAGATGCCGACCACCCGCAGCACGCTGATCCCGAACAGCGCGGTGGCGGCCAGCGCCAGCGCGCCGACCCCGACCGAGCCGCGGGCGACCGCCGGCACCACCACCTCGCCGACCACCCCGCCGACCACGTACGCGCTGGCGATGACCATGGAGCCGAAGAGCACACTGCCGGCCACGGCCACCGCGAAGATCCGCGGCTGTTCCCGGATCGCCCGGCCGAGGACCGCCATTCCCCTGCCGAGTACGTCCCGACTCGTCCCGCTCGCCACACTCTCCCCCGCCGTAAGCCGCAATTATCTCCCTCATCCTTACCGCTCGGGGGTCGCTCCGCCGACCCGGAGGAGCATGTCCACCGTCACTTCCGTACCCGGTCGTCTCCGGCGGGGCCGCCCCGGCGGGAACGCGGCGCGGCACCGGCGCGCCGATCGGTCGTGGCGGGCCTACGATCGGCGGCATGCCGCGGTACGCCAGAGCCGAGCGCGAGGCGCTCGCCGACCTGATGCTGGAACTGGGACCGGACGCGCCGACCGTCGCCGAGGGTTGGACGACCCGGGACCTGGCCGCCCACCTGATCGTCCGCGAGCGGCGGCCGGACGCCGCCGGGGGCATCGTGCTGCCGCCGCTGCGGGAGTACGCCGAGAAGGTGCGCCGGCGCACCGCCGCCCGCCCCTACGCCGACCTGGTGGCGCAGGTGCGCCGCCCGCCGGTGTGGAGCCCGGTCAGCAATCCGCTGACCGACGAGCTGGTCAACACGATGGAGTTCTTCCTCCACCACGAGGACGTGCGCCGGGCCCGCCCCGGCTGGCTGCCCCGCGACCTGCCGGCCGGCGAGTCGGCGGTGCTGTGGAAGCGGGCGGCGCTGCTGGCCCGGATGGGGCTGCGCCGGTTCCCGGCGGACCTGCTGGTCCAGGCGCCCGGCTTCGGCGAGACGCGGCTGGGTCGGGGCGGCGACCGGCTGCGGCTGGTCGGCGCGCCGGGCGAGCTGGCGCTGTTCCTGTCCGGTCGGCAGCGGGTGGCCCGGGTGCAGGTGGACGGTTCCCCGGCGGCGGCCGAGCGGCTGCGGGCGGCCGACCTCGGCCTCTGACGGAGCGTGCAAAAGCGGTCACGGGAAACGTGAACTACTTTTCCGTCCAGTGATGGAAATCGATGCCCAGCGCCGTACGCTGCTCCTCGCGCCACCGATCCCCTCCGGTGGCGCGGCAGGGAGCACCATGCGGAGCTTCGCGGTCTCGGTCCTGCGCGAACCCCCCTTCGTGCCGCGCCGGCACGACGCCATGGGCGTGGTGGCCGGGGAAAGCGCCGGATGGGCGCGCGACCTGGGCCTGGTCCACACCCCGGCCGGACTGCGCCGGTTGCGCGCCGCCGACCCGGCCGACCTGGCCGCCCGGGCCTGTCCGGAGGCGCCCGTCGACCGGCTGCGCCTGCTGACCGACCTGATCACCTGGCTGTTCGTGATGGACGACGCCTGCGACGAGGACGGCCTGGGCGCCAGCCCGGTCCGGCTGGCGCCCGTGGTCGCCCTGCTGCTGGAGGTGTTGGACCGGCACGGTGACGGGAGCGTCGCGCCGCCCGCCGGGGCCGGCCCGCTCGGTGTCGCGCTGGACGACGTGTGCCGGCGGGTGCGCGACCGCCGGCAGCCGGCCGCCCTGCTGCGCCTGATCAGCCAGTTGCGGGAGTACCTGCTGGCGCTGCTCTGGGAGGCGGCCAACCGGGAGCACCGGCGGGTGCCCGGCTCCGCCGAGTACGTGCAGATGCGCCGGCACACCGGCGGCGCCCGCCCCGCCTTCACCCTCACCGACCTGGCCCGCGACCGGTGGCCCGGCCCGGCCGGGCGGGCCGACCCGGGGATGGCCGCCCTCGACGCCCTCGCCGCGGACCTGGTCTGCTGGTGCAACGACCTGTTCTCCTACGGCAAGGAACAGAGCCGGTTGCCGGACGCGCACAACCTGGTCAGCACGATCGCCGGTGAGGACGGGCTGGACGAGGAGACAGCGCTGCGGGCGGCGGCCGACCGGTACAACGCCGGGCTGGCCGCGTACGCCGCCCGGGAGGCGGTGCTGGCGGCGGCCGGCAACGAGGCCGTCCGCGACTTCCTGACCACCCGGCGGGACTGGATCCGGGCCACCTACGACTGGTCCCTGGCGGCCACCCGGTACGCCTGAACCGGCCGGCCCACCCCGCCGTCCCGGCCCGGCGACCCGCCGTCCCGGCCCGACCAGCCCGCCGCCCGGGCTGGTCACGCTCCGGTGACGGCACTAGCCGATGGCCGGGTGCAGGCAATACCCTTCGGTAACCGCAAAACGACGTGACCCCCGTCACGCCTCCACCCCTGAAGGCGGCTTCAGCGATGGCTCTCGATGTACCGTACCGCTCGATCCCCGACATGTTCCTCAAGCGCGTCGCGGCGTCCCCCGATCGGCACGCCTTCGCCCACCCGGCCCCCGACGACTCGGGACCGGTCTGGCTGACCTGGGCGCAGGTCGGGCAGCGGGCCCGGGCGGTCGCCGCCGGGCTGCACGGGCTCGGTGTCGGCCTGGAGGACCCGGTGGCCATCCTGGCGAACACCCGCATCGAGTGGGTGATCGCCGACTTCGGCATCATGTGCGCCGGCGGCGCCACCACCACGGTCTACCCGACCACCGAACCCGAGGACGCCACCTACATCGTCGCCGACTCGGGCTCCCGGGTGCTCTTCGCCGAGAACCCGGCCCAGGCCGCGAAGATCTCCGGCGCGCAGCTGCCCCGGCTGACCCACGTAGTGCTCTTCGACGGCGCCGCCGACCCGGACGCGCCGATCCCGCAGCTCACCCTCGCTGAGCTGGAGGAGCGCGGCGCCCAGGCGCTGGCCGCCGAGCCGGACCTGATCGACATGCTGGTCGCCGGCATCGGTCCGGACCACCTGGCCACGCTGATCTACACCTCCGGCACCACCGGGCGCCCCAAGGGCGTCGAGCTGCTGCACGGCGGCTGGTGCTGGGAGGGCGTGGCCCAGTGTGAGGTGGGGCTGCTCCGCGACGACGACCTGCAGTACCTCTGGCTCCCGCTGTCCCACTCGTTCGGCAAGACGCTGCTCTGCGGCGCCACCCACGTCGGCCTGCCCACCTACGTCGACGGTCGGGTGGACAAGCTGGTCGACATGCTGGCCGTGGTGAAGCCGTCACTGATGTGCGGGGCGCCCCGGGTCTTCGAGAAGGTCTACAACAAGTCGGTCACCACGGCGCAGGACGCGGGCGGAGCGAAGGCGAAGATCTTCGCCTGGGCGGTCCGCACCGGCAAGGAGAAGGTCGGGCTGGAGCAGGCCGGCAAGCCGGTCCCGGCCGGGCTCAGGCTGCGCTACGCGCTGGCCGAGAAGCTGGTGTTCAGCAAGATCCAGCAGCGCCTCGGCGGCCGGATCCGGGTGCTGGTCTCCGGCGCCGCGCCGCTGAGCCAGGAGATCGCCACCTTCTTCGCCGCGGCCAACCTGCCCATCTCCGAGGGGTACGGCCTGACCGAGACCAGCGCGGGCAACTTCGTCAACCCGCCCGACGGGCTGCGGATCGGCACCGTCGGCCGGGCGATGGGCGACCTGGAGTGCCGGATCGACACCGACGGCGAGATCCTGGTCCGCGGCCGGCCGGTGATGCGCGGCTACCACAACCTGCCCGAGGAGACCGCCGCCGCGTTCACCGACGACGGCTTCTTCCGCACCGGCGACATCGGCAGCCTCGACGACGACGGCTACCTGCGGATCACCGACCGGAAGAAGGACCTGGTCAAGACCTCCGGCGGCAAGTACATCGCGCCCAGCCACATCGAGGGCATGTTCAAGGCCATCTGCCCGTACACCTCGCAGGCGATCGTCATCGGTCAGGCCCGCAACTACTGCACGATGCTGGTCACCCTCGACCCGGACGCGATCGCCGGCTGGGCGGCCGGCGGGCCGCTGGAGGGCCGGCCGTACGCCGAGATCGTCGCCTCCGACGAGGCCCGGGAGATGGTCGAGGGCTACGTCGCGGAGCTCAACGGCAAGCTCAACCGCTGGGAGACCATCAAGAAGGTGGCGATCCTCCCCCGCGACCTGACCATCGAGCACGGCGAGATCACCCCGTCGCTGAAGATCAAGCGCCGGGGCGTGGAGAGCAACTTCGCCGCCGAGATCGACAAGATGTACGCCGGCACCCTCGCGGAGCTGTAGCCGACCGGAACCACGCGACGGCCGTGCCCCACCGTCCCGGGGCACGGCCGTCGCGCGTGTCAGAGGTGCTCCCGTCGCCACCGGCTCTGCTCCTGCTCGGCCGCGTACTGCTCGGCGAGGGCGAGCTGCCGAACCTGCCGCCGCCGGCCGTCCTCGCTCAGCGTCTCGGCCGTGACGACGGCGAGGACGACCAGCGCCAGCACGCCCAGCGCCACCAGCTCGGGCAGCGGCGCGGCGAGCGGCGCGAGGCCGGCGAGCACCAGCACCCCCACCAGCAGTGGCCAGCGCACCGACCGCAACGCCAGGTACGCGCAGCCGCCGACGCTGAGCAGATAGAGCGCCACCCCGCCGTAGAAGACGGTGATCCAGAAGCCGCCCAGCGGCACGCCCCAGAGCGGGCTGGCCGGGTCGGCCGCCTCGGCGAGGAGGTCCTTGAGCGCCAGGGCGAAGAAGATCACCCCGGTGATCACCGGCCGGGCGGGCCGCCGGCGCCGTGCTCGTCGAGGAACTCGTCGCGCAACTGCCGGCGGGCCGCCCCGAAGAGCACCACCTCGGCCACCACCATCGCGCCGCAGACCAGGGCGAGCAGGGCCAGGGCGGCCAGCGCCGGCAGGTGGTCGGCGACCGGCAGGAGCGCCACCAGCAGTACCATGGCCACCACCCGGGGCCAGTTCACCGAGTGCATGTTGCGCAGCCGGAAGCCCAGGTGCCCGAGCAGGTAGAGGACCACGCCGCCGTAGAGGGCGAGCAGGCCCAGCCCGTGCAGCGGGTCGGCGAGCGAGTGGTGGGTGCCGTCGCCGACGTACGCCAGGACCTTCTTGAAACCCAGGGCGAGCAGGATGATCCCGGCGACCATGGGCAGGTGCAGGTAGGTGTAGGAGTCCCGGCCCAGCGCGGCCCGCTGCGCGCCCTGCGCCCGGGCCAGCACCCGCTCGGCGGCGATGGACACCACGTCGAAGTACGCCCACCACAGCGCCGCCGCCACCGCCACGCCGAGGAACGACGCCACGATGATCGGCCAGGAGATGGGCAGCGCGGTGATGCCGACGCCGATCCCGACCAGCGACTCGCCGAGCGCGACGATGATGATCAGGCCGTGCCGTTCGGTCCAGTGCGCCGCCGAGAAGATCTGCCAGCCGGCCGCGCCGATCACCATGATGCCGCCGTAGTCGACGGCGAGGGCGAGCACCCAGAGCAGGGTGCGCAGCGTGCCGATCCGCCCGGGGTCGTCGCTGAGCTGCTGGGGCAGCAGGGCCGCGGTGAACAGCAGCGTGGCGCCGGCCAGCATCGGCCAGGCCGCCCGCAGCAGCTGCCGGCGCAGGCCGGCGTCGCCCCGGGCGGCGTACCAGTAGATGACCAGGTGCAGCACCCGGACGACCAGGTAGCAGGAGGCGAAGACCACCGGGCCGGAGAGCCCGCCGGTCAGGTCGACGAAGGCCTCCGGGATGGTGGCCGCGACCACGAACATGGTGGCGATCACCGCGAACAGGGCCAGCCGGACCACGCCCTCGTCCGCCCGCACCGTGTTGCCCAGCCACGCGTAGCAGCACCAGCACCACCAGAGCAGGGCCAGCACGAGCATGCCCCGACCCAGTCCAGGCCAGGTCAGGTCGGCCGCCATCAGCGCGGTCACCTGGGTGAGCGCGTAGACGAAGACCAGGTCGAAGAAGAGTTCCAGCGGGGTCACCGAGGCGCCCTCGGTCATCACCCGCATCCGCGCCGCGCGCCGCGTGGAGTCCGTCACGGCGCACAGTCTGGCAGCCGGGCGTCCCGCCGGGTGGGCCCGGTCGCCCGCCGCGCCGCCCCGACGCCCGGTCAGGCGATGACGGTGGCCTCCCGCCACGCCGGACGGCCGGCCCGGTCCAGGTCGTAGCGGACCGCGGCGAGCCGACCGACCGCCTCCGCCAGGTCGTCGGCGGGCAAGGTGAAGGGCAGCCGCAGGAAGCGTTCCAGGGTGCCGTCCAGGCCGAACCGGGGGCCGGGCGCCAGGCGTACGCCGACCTCCTCGGCGGCCCGGGCGAGCGCGCTGGAGATCGGCCCGTCCAGCTCGACCCAGAGCGTCACGCCGCCCCGGGGGACGGTGACCCGCCAGTCGGGCAGCCGCTGCGCCAGGGCGTCGAGCAGGGCGTCGCGCTGGGTGGCGAGCTGGGCCCGGCGGTCGGCCACGATGGCCGGGGCGTCGGCGAGCAGGTGCACCGCGACCAGCTGGTCCAGCACCGGGCTGGCCATGTCCACGCCGACCCGGGCGGCGGCCAGCCGCTGCACCTGCGGCGCGGACGCGCGGACCCAGCCGATCCGCAGCCCGCCCCAGTACGGCTTGCTCATGCCACCGATGCTGATCACCCGGCTGTGCCGGTCGAAGGCGGCGACCGGCGGCGGCAGCGGGGTGCCGTCCAGCGGCAGGTCGACGAAGGACTCGTCGATCACCAGGTCGGTGCCGGCGGCGTGCGCGGCGCCGACCACCCGTTCGCGCAGCTCGGCCGGCATCAGGTGTCCGGTGGGGTTCTGGAAGTCCGGGATCAGGTAGGCCACCTTGGGCCGGGACTGCCGCAGGCTGGCCAGCAGCAGGTCGGCGTCCCACCCGCCGCCGTCGGCGGCCAGGCCGTGGGTGGTGATCCGGGCCCGGCGGGCGGCGAGCGCGGCCAGCGCGTTGGGGTAGGTGGGCGACTCGACCAGCACGCTGCCGCCGGGGGCCAGGGCCAGCCGCAGCACCAGGTCCAGCGCGTGCTGGGTGCCGCTGGTCACCATGATCTGCTCGGGGCTGGTCGGCAGTCCCCGCTCGGTGTACGACCGGGCGATCGCCTCGCGCAGCTCGATGATCCCGGTCGGGTGGTAGCCGGCGCCGCACAGGTAGCGGGGCAGGTCCTCGGTGGCGGCCCGGGCGGCGGGCAGCAGCTGCGCCGGGGCGGCCAACGCGGCGACGCCCAGGTCGATCATGTCCCGGTCGTCCTGCGGGGTCCACAGTCCGGTGCTGGCGACCCGGTGGGTGCCCGGGAGCATGGTCCAGCTCCCCGCGCCGCGCCGGCTGGCCAGGTGGCCGGTCTCGCGCAGCTGCCGGTACGCGGCGGTCACCGTGGTCCGGCTGATCCGCAGCGCCTCGGCCAGCTCCCGCTCGGCGGGCAGGCGTACTCCCAGGGGGAGGCGGCCGTCGGCGAGCAGGCCGCGGACCGCGGCGGCGAGCGCGGCGTAGTCCGGGCTGCGCCGGCGGCCGGGAAGCGCGTGCCACTGACCCAGCAGGCGGGCCAATTGGGCCCCACGCACCTGACTCGTCATGGCCACCCCTCCCTAATTGGCTCTAACAATGCCGGAATTGGCCCCTAGGGTGGCATGCATGGCTCCGATTGGCAATCTCCGGCACCGGCCCGCCCGCCGGCTGACCCAGCTCTACGCCGGCCTGGTCCTGTACGGGGTCAGCATGGCGATGATGATCCGCTCCGACCTGGGCCTGGACCCGTGGGACGTGTTCCACCAGGGGCTGTCGCTGCGCACCGGGCTCTCCTTCGGCACCGTCACCATCGCCGTCGGCGCGCTGGTGCTGCTGCTCTGGATCCCGCTGCGGCAACGACCCGGGTTGGGCACGATCAGCAACGTGCTGGTGATCGGGCTGGTCGTGGACGCCACCGCGGCCCTGCTGCCGGCCGGTCTGCCCCTGCCGGCCCGGATCGCCCTGCTGGTCGGCGGGATCGTCGCCAACGGCGCCGCCACCGGCCTCTACATCGGCGCCCGGCTCGGCCCCGGTCCGCGCGACGGCCTGATGACCGGTTACGTGGCCCGTCGCCCCGGCCGGTCGATCCGACTGGTCCGTACGGTCATCGAGGTCACCGTGCTGGCGCTGGGCTGGCTGCTCGGCGGCACCGTCGGGCTCGGCACCGTCGCCTACGCGGTGGGCATCGGACCGCTGACCCAGCTCTTCCTGCCGCCGTTCACCGTCGCCGACCCGCCCACCCCGGACCCCACGCCGGCCACCGTCCCGGCCCCCGTACGACCAATGTGGAGGGTGTGAGCTGGGGTGACGGCCGGTGAGCACAACTGGGTGTTTTCTTCGCCGAGGGTAGCGGGCATCATTCCTGCATGGGGGAGAACGGTTGGCACCGTACCGATGCCTGGATCTTCGTGTCCCTGGTGATCGCCAGCGGCGCCGGGCGGCACCGCCGCGCGGCGTCGACCCGCCGGCCCGAAGGGGTACGGCTGGCCGACGTGCTCTCCACAGCGGACCACCTCAACCGGGCCATCCCCGAGCGGCACGAGGTGGAGGCGGCGGTCCGGCGGCTCGCCGGCGCCGGCCTGGTCAGCGTCGCCGACGGCTGGTTCCGGATCACCCCCGACGGCGAGCAGCTCTGGCGGACCCGGCCCAACGCCGGGCTCTCCACCACCGTGGACACGGTGCAGGGCGCGCTCGACCGGCGGCACACCCCGGGTGACGCCGAATGGCGGCTGCCCGAGGAGGACCACGCCGCCGCCGTGCAGGAATACCTGGTGCGGTCCATCCCGGCGCCGCGCCGCTCCCCGGAGGGGCACTCCGGGCGACACTGAGGGGCACTCCGGGCGGCACTGAGCGGCCCGGCACGCCCCCCGGCGCTCAGCGGACCGGGTGACCGGCGCCGCGCAGGGCGTCCTTGACCTCGCCGACGGTCAGCTCACCGAAATGGAAGACGCTGGCCGCCAGCACCGCGTCCGCGCCGGCGCCGATCGCCGGGGGGAAGTGCGCCACCTGCCCGGCGCCGCCACTGGCGATCACCGGCACGTCGACCACCGCGCGGACGGCCTCGATCAGGGCCAGGTCGAAGCCGGCCTTGGTGCCGTCGGCGTCCATCGAGTTGAGCAGGATCTCCCCCGCGCCCAGCTCGGCGCCACGCGCGGCCCACTGGACCGCGTCGACGCCGGTGCCCCGGCGACCGCCGTGGGTGGTCACCTCGAAGCCGCTGGGCGTGGTGCCGGCCGGCGCCCGCCGCACGTCCAGCGAGAGCACCAGCACCTGCCGGCCGAACCGGTCGGCGATCTCGGCGATCAACTCCGGCCGGGCGATCGCGGCGGTGTTCACCCCGACCTTGTCCGCACCGGCGCGCAGCAGGGTGTCCACGTCGGCGACCTGGCGTACGCCGCCGCCGACGGTGAGCGGGATGAAGACCGACTCGGCGGTGCGCCGCACCACGTCGAGCATGGTGCCCCGGTCGCTGGAGGAGGCGGTGACGTCGAGGAAGGTCAACTCGTCCGCGCCGGCCCGGTCGTACGCCGCGGCCAGCTCCACCGGGTCACCGGCGTCGCGCAGGTCGAGGAAGTTGACCCCCTTGACCACCCGACCGGCGTCCACGTCCAGACACGGAATCACCCGTACCGCCACCGTCATGCCGCGAGCCTATCCAACGGGTACGCGGCGGCGGCCGGCGTGTGAGGCCGGCCACCGCCGCGCGGTCGATCGGGACTCACACCCGGACGAGCATCTTGCCGAGGTTCTCGCCGCGCAGCACGCCGAGGAACGCCTGCGGGGCGTTCTCGATGCCCTCGACGACCGTCTCGTCGTAGGAGATCTTGTCGTCGCGCAGCCAGCCCGCCATCTCCTGCACGAACTGCTCGCGCAGGTGGCCGTGGTCACCGACGAGGAACCCACGCAGGGTGAGCCGCTTGCCGATCACCAGGGCCAGGTTGCGCGGGGCGGCCGGCGGCTCGGTGGAGTTGTACTGCGCGATCATGCCGCAGATCGCGGCCCGGCCGTGCAGGTTCATCGCGCCGATGGCGGCCTCCAGGTGGTCGGAGCCGACGTTGTCGAAGTACACGTCGACGCCGTCCGGGGCGGCGGCCTTGAGCTGCTCGTACACCGGGCCGTCGTGGTAGTCGAAGGCGGCGTCGAAGCCCAGCGCCTTCAGCCGCTCGACCTTGGCCGCGGAGCCGGCGCTGCCGACCACCCGGGCGGCGCCGCGCAGCTTGGCGATCTGGCCGACCATGCTGCCCACGGCGCCGGCCGCGCCGGAGACGAAGACCGTCTCGCCGGGCTTCATCTCGGCCACGTCGAGCAGGCCGGCGTACGCGGTCAGCCCGGTCATGCCGAGGACGCTGAGGTAGGCGCTGACCGGGGCCAGGCTCGGGTCGACCGCGCGGGCGGCCCTGGCGTCGAGCAGCGCGTACTCGCGCCAGCCGAGGCCGTGCAGCACGGTGTCGCCGGGCTTGAAGCCCTCGGCCTCGCTCGCCACCACCTCGCCGATCGCGCCACCGTCGAGGGGCGCGTCGAGCGCGAACGGCGGCACGTACGACTTCACGTCGTTCATCCGGCCGCGCATGTACGGGTCGACCGACATGAACCGGTTGCGGACCACGATCTGACCGGCGCCCGGGGTGGGCACCTCGGTCTCCACGAGGCGGAAGTTCTCGGCGGTGGGCCAACCCTGCGGGCGGGAGGCCAGGTGGATCTCACGGTTGGTGCTCATGGGGCTCGTCCTTTCGTACGCGGATCGTCGTGCGGCCGGGCGGCGGTCAGGCCGCGGCGGTCTCGCGGACGGTGAGCGCGACCTCGATGTTGCCCCGGGTCGCGTTCGAGTACGGGCAGACCTGGTGGGCGGTCTCGACCAGCTGCTCGGCGGCGGCGCGCTCGACGGCCGGCAGGTCCACCACCAGGGTGACGGCAAGGCCGAAGCCGCCGCTGCCGTTCGGGCCGATCCCGACCTCGGCCTCGACGACCGAGCCGGACACGTCGGCCTTGGCCTTGCGGGCGACCAGGCGCAGCGCCGAGTGGAAGCAGGCCGCGTAGCCGGCGGCGAAGAGCTGCTCGGGGTTGGCCGCACCGCCGGCGCCGCCCATCTCCTTCGGGATCGCCAGGTCCAGGTCCAGGGTGCCGTCGGTGGTGCGGACGTGGCCGTCGCGGCCGTCGCCGGTGGCCTGCGCGGACGCGGTGTAGAGCACCTGCATGGTGGTCACTGCTCCTTCTGTCGGTGGATCGTGTCGGTGACCCGGGTGAGGGTGTCCCGCAGGTCGACCAGTTGGGTTTCGGTGAGGCCGGTGGCGCGGGCCACCCGCAGTGGCACGTCGCCCATCCGCTCCCGCAGGACGCGGCCGGCTCCGGTGAGCCCGACCTCCACCCGCCGCTCGTCGCGGACGGATCGGGACCGGACCACCAGGCCCGCCGTCTCCAGCCGCTTGAGCAGCGGAGAGAGCGTGCCGGAGTCCAGCCGCAGGGCCGTGCCGAGCTCGGAGACGGTCGGCAGCTCGCCCGCCTCGGCGCGCTCGGCGCGCTCCCAGAGGGCGAGGAGGACCAGGTACTGCGGGTAGGTCAGCCCGTGCTCGTCGAGGATCGGGCGATAGACGTCGGTCAGGGCGCGCGACGCGGCGTAGAGCGCGAAGCACACCTGCCGCCGCAGCACCAGATCATCGGTCATGCCCAAAACGGTAGCCCGCAATTAGATTGCGCGCAACTCAAGTGCCGATCGCGGTGACCGGCCTCGCAACGAGAGAACGAGCGCGATACCTCAGAGGCATCAAAATGACTCTGAGGTATCGCGCTCGTGAGGATGTCCGCGTCTGGTTGCCCGCGACGCCCGGCCCCGAACGGGGCCGGCCGGTCAGCGCGCCGGGAGGTAGGCCTCCAGCTCCACCTCGACCAGGTGGTCCGGGTCGATCAGCCCGGCCACCACCACCATGGTCGCCACCGGACGGACCGCCCCGAAGACCGCGTTGTGCGCCCGACCCACCTCGTCGGCGTAGAGCCGGTCGGTCACGTACATCCGGGTCCGCACCACGTCGGCCGGCTCCGCGCCCACCTCGGCCAGCGCCGCCAGGCCGATCCGGATCGCCTGGGCGGTCTGCGCCGCCGCGTCACCGACGTGCACCACCTGCCCGTCGACCGTTGACGTGCACCCGGCCGTCACCGCCCGGTCGCCGGCCCGGACCACCCGGGAGTAGCCGTACACGGTCTCCCACGGCCCGCCCGAGCCCAGTCGGGTGACCGTGGTGGCCGACGGTTCGGGCTCGGCGACCGCCGCGCTCACCCGGCGGTCCGAAGGGTCTCCAGCGCCTCGGCCACCGTGAAGGCGCCCGCGTAGAGCGCCTTGCCGGCGATCACACCCTCCACGCCCACCGGCTCCAGGGTGGCCAGGGCGCGCAGGTCGTCCAGCGTCGAGACGCCACCCGAGGCGATCACCGGCGCAGCCGTCCGGGAGCAGACCTCGCGCAGCAGGTCCAGGTTCGGGCCGCGCATGGTGCCGTCCTTGGTGATGTCGGTGACCACGTACCGGGAGGCGCCGGCCGCGTCCAGCCGCGCCAGCACCTCCCACAGGTCACCGCCGTCGCGGGTCCAGCCACGCGCCGAGAGGGTACGACCCCGCACGTCCAGGCCGATCGCCACCCGGTCGCCGTACTCGCCGCAGATCCGGTCGCACCACCGCGGGTCCTCCAGGGCGGCGGTGCCGATGTTCACCCGCGCCGCCCCGGTGCCCAGCGCGGCGCGCAGCGAGGCGTCGTCCCGGATGCCACCGGAGAGCTCGACCTTGACGTCCAGCTTCCCGACCACCTCGGCCAGCAGCTCCGCGTTGGAACCCCGGCCGAACGCCGCGTCCAGGTCGACCAGGTGGATCCACTCCGCGCCGTCGCGCTGCCACGCCAGGGCGGCCTCCAACGGATCGCCGTACGCGGTCTCGCTACCGGCGGCGCCCTGCACGAGCCGGACGGCCTGGCCGTCGGCGACGTCCACGGCGGGCAACAGGGTGAGGCTCAACGGTCCATCTCCTCGCTTCTTCAACGACGGTCCAGGGCGATCACCACGATCGCCGGCAGGACCAGCAGCAACAGCACGACCAGCGCCACCCGCAGCGCAAGGTCGTCGACCAGGGCCCAGATGGCGATCAACGCCACCCCGGTCAGCAGCACGATCGCGGCCCGCTCGCCCCGGGTGTGCCGGGCCAGCCGGCCGGAACGACCCATCCGGACCCGCGGGGTCAGCCGGCGCACCACCGCACGGCGGCGCGCCCGGCGGGCCACCTGGCGGCGGCGTACCGCCCGGTCCCGCTCCAGCTGGGCCTCCCGGGCCTCCCGACGCCGGGCCCGCTCCTTGCTCACCGGGCTTCCTCGGTCCGCGACCCGCTCACAGGGTGGCGAGCCAGTTGCGCAGCAGGGCGGCGCCGGTGCCGGCGGACTTCTCCGGGTGGAACTGGGCGGCCGACAGCGACCCCCGCTCCACCGCCGCGACGAAGTCGGCGCCGTGCTCGGCGGTGGTCACCCGCGCGCCCGAGGCGGCCAGTCCGGCGGTGTCGGTGACCCCGTAGGAGTGCACGAAGTAGAACCGGGCGTCGGCCGGCAGGCCGGCGAAGAGCACCGAACCCGCCGGCGCCTGCACCGTGTTCCAGCCCATGTGCGGCAGCCGCCGCGCGGGCAGCTTCGTCACCCCGCCGGGCAGCAGCCCGAGCCCCTTGGTGACCACGCCGTGCTCGTCACCGTGCTCGAAGAGCACCTGCATGCCCACGCAGATGCCGAGCACCGGCCGGCCCGCCGCCACCCGCTCCGCGATCACCGGCCCGGCGCCGAGCGCCTCGATGCCGGCCATGCACGCCGCGAACGCGCCCACGCCCGGCACCACCAGGCCCTCGGCCTCGGCCGCGGCGGCCAGGTCGTCGGTGACGGTGACGTCCGCACCGGCGTGCTCCAGCGCCCGCTCGGCCGAGCGCAGGTTGCCCGACCCGTAGTCGAGCACGACGATCCGCCTGCCCGCGCCACCGGGCGCGGTGGTCGACTCGCTCATCAGCCCTCCCCGGGCAGCAGCCAGAGCAGCCCGCCCGCGGTGGCCAGCACGGCGAGCAGGCCGGTGAGCAGCACCGCGCCGCGCGGCGCGCCCTGCCGGTACAGCGACCAGGCTCCACCGACCAGCAGCCCGGCCAGGATCAGCAGCAACGTCGGCAGCACCGCACCCATCAGAGCCACCCTTCATTCGCGACTGCGGGACTCCGCCGCGCTGCGTTCCTCGCGCTCATCAGAGCCACCCTTCATTCGCGACTGCGGGACTCCGCTTCGCTGCGTTCCTCGCGCTCATCAGAGCCGCCCTTCATTCGCGACTGCGGGACTCCGCTTCGCTGCGTTCCTCGCGCTCATCAGAGAGCCCCCTTGGTGCTGGGCACCACGCCCGCGTTGCGCGGGTCGATCGCGGTGGCCTCGCGCAGCGCCCGGGAGACCGCCTTGAACTGGGCCTCCACCACGTGGTGGGCATCCGGGTGGCCGCCCGGGCGGGCCGCCCGCAGCACGTCCACGTGCAGCGTGATCCGGGCCGACTGGCCGAAGGACTCCCAGATGTGCCGGGTCATGCTGGTCGGGTAGACCGGCCCGATGTACGGCGCGAGGACCGGCTCGTCGTGCACCACGTACGGCCGGCCGGACAGGTCGACGGCCGCCCGCACCAGCACCTCGTCCATCGGGACGGTGGCCGAGCCGTACCGCCGGATGCCGGCCTTGTCCCCCAGCGCCTGGTCGAACGCGGCGCCCAGGGCGAGCGCGGTGTCCTCCATCGTGTGGTGGGCGTCGATCTCCAGGTCGCCGACGGTGCGGACGGTCAGGTCGAAGCCGCCGTGCCGGGCGATCTGGTTCAGCATGTGGTCGTAGAAGCCGACCCCGGTGCTGATCTCGGCCTTGCCGGTGCCGTCGATGTCGATCTCGACGAGGACCTCGGTCTCCTTGGTGATCCGCTCCACCCGGGCGGTCCGGCTCATCAGATTCGCTCCATCGCTGAAAGGAAGGCGTCCGTCTCGGCGGGGGTGCCGGCGGTGACCCGCAGCCAGCCGGGCAGGCCGACGTCGCGGACCAGCACCCCCTGCTCCAGCAGGGCGTGCCAGGCGGTGGACTGCTCGCCGTCGACCGCGAAGAGGACGAAGTTGGCGTCGCTGTCGGCGACCCGGTGACCCCGGGCGCGCAGCTCGGCGACGATCCGGTCGCGCTGCGCCATGATCGCGGTGACCGTGCCGAGCAGGGCGTCGCGGTGGGCCAGCGCCGCGCGGGCGGCGGCCTGGGTGAGCGCCGAGAGGTGGTACGGCAGCCGGACCAGCTGCACCGCCGCCACCACCGCCGGGTCGGCGGCCAGGTAGCCGAGCCGGCCACCGGCGAACCCGAACGCCTTGCTCATCGTCCGGGTGACCACCAGCCGGGGGTGGCCGGGCAGCACCGCCAGGGCGCTGACCGTGCCGGGCCGGGCGAACTCGGCGTACGCCTCGTCGACCACCACCATGCCCGGTGCGGCGTCCAGCACGGCGGCGACCACGGCCGGGTCGAGCGCGGTGCCGGTGGGGTTGTTCGGCGAGCAGAGGAAGACCACGTCGGGGGCGTGCTCGCGGACCTGGGCGACCGCCTCGGCGGCGGTCAGACCGAAGTCGACGCCGCGGGTGGCGGGGATCCACCGGGTGCCGGTGCCGAGCGCCAGCAGCGGGTGCATCGAGTACGCCGGCACGAAGCCCAGCGCGCTGCGCCCCGGACCGCCGAACGCCTGCAGCAGCTGCTGCTGGATCTCGTTGGAGCCGTTGGCCGCCCACACCTGCCGGGCGGTGAGCCCGTGCCCCAGGTAGGCGGCCAGGTCGGCGCGCAGCGCCACGGCGTCGCGGTCCGGGTAGCGATTGAGGTCGCGCAGCTCCGCCGCGACGGCCTTGCCGATCGCGTCCACCACCGGCTCGGGCACCGGGTAGGAGTTCTCGTTGGTGTTCAGCCGCACCGGCACGTCCAGCTGCGGCGCCCCGTACGGCGACAGCCCCCGCAGGTCGTCCCGGATGGGCAGGTCGTCCAGGGTCGTCACGGGGTCTCCCCCGGGAACCGGACGCTGACCGCCTGACCGTGCGCGGGCAGGTCCTCGACGGTGGCCAGGGTCACCACGTGCCCGGCGACGTCCCGCAGCGCCTCCTGCGTGTATTCCACCAGGTGCACGCCGCGCAGGAAGGACTGCACGGACAGGCCGGAGGAGTGCCGGGCGCACCCCCCGGTGGGCAGCACGTGGTTGGAGCCGGCGCAGTAGTCGCCGAGGGAGACCGGCGACCAGGCGCCGACGAAGATCGCCCCGGCGTTGCGCACCCGCAGCGCCCACTCGCGGGCGTCCACGGTCTGGATCTCCAGGTGCTCGGCCGCGTACGCGTCGACCACCCGCAGGCCGGCCTCGAGGTCGTCGACGAGCACGACGCCGCTCTGCTCGCCGCGCAGCGCGGTGGTGATCCGCTCGGTGTGCTTGGCCGCCGGCACCTGCCGGGCCAGCTCGGCGTCGACCGCCTCGGCCAGCGCCACGGACGGGGTGACCAGCACGCTGGCCGCGAGGGGGTCGTGCTCGGCCTGGCTGATCAGGTCGGCGGCGACGTGCGCCGGGTCGGCGGTGTCGTCGGCCAGGATGGCGATCTCGGTGGGGCCGGCCTCGGCGTCGATGCCGACGACGCCGCGCAGCAGCCGCTTGGCGGCGGTCACCCAGATGTTGCCCGGCCCGGTGATCATGTCGACCGGGTCGCAGCGCTGCTCGCCGGCCGGGTCGACGGTGGCGCCGTACGCCAGCATGGCCACGGCCTGGGCGCCGCCGACGGCGTACACCTCGTCCACACCGAGCAGCGCGCAGGCCGCGAGGACCCGCTGGTCGGGCAGGCCGCCGTTCTCCTTCTGCGGCGGGCTGACCACCACCAGCGAGCGCACCCCGGCCGCCTGGGCGGGGACCACGTTCATCACCACGGTCGACGGGTACATGGCCAGGCCGCCGGGGACGTACAGGCCGACCCGGTCGACCGGCAGCCAGCGTTCGGTCACCGTGCCACCGGGCACCACCGCGGTGACGTGGTCGGTGCGGCGCTGGTCGGCGTGCACCTTGCGGGCCCGGGTGATCGACTCCAGCAGCGCGGCGCGGACCTGCGGGTCCAGCGTCCCCTCGGCCTCCCGGATCGCCGCCACCGGCACCCGCAGCACCTCCGGGGAGATCCCGTCGAAGCGCTCGCTGGCCTCCCGGATCGCCGGGTAACCATGCTCCCGGACCGCCTCCACGAGGGGGCGGATCCGCTCGACCGCCACGGAGACGTCGAGCTGGGCACGGGGCAGCAGGCGGCGCGGGTCACGGACCCCGCCGCGCAGGTCGATCCGATTCAACACCCTTGCGAGTCTAGGCGGCGGCACCGCGGGCGGCCCGCGCCGCCCGGACCACGGGACGGTGAGCCGGGACACGCCGCGCGGGACGCGGCGGGCTACGCTCGGAGCCGTGACTGCGCGGCTGCCGGTGTTCCCGCTCGCAACGGTGCTCTTTCCCGGTCTGGTGCTGCCGCTGCACATATTCGAGGAGCGCTACCGGGCGCTGGTGCGGCACCTGATGGCGCTCCCCGACGGCACCCCCCGGGAGTTCGGCGTGGTGGCCATCCGGGCCGGCTGGGAGGTCGCTCCGGGCGGTGGCCGGGCCACCCCGGGCGGCGGCGAGATCACCCTGCACGAGGTGGGCTGCACCGCCGAGCTGCGTCAGGTCACCGAGCTGGCCGACGGCGGGTTCGACATCGTCACGGTCGGGCGGCGTCGGTTCCGGATCGGCGACGTCGACCGGGACTCCGCGCCGTACCTGACCGCCTCGGTGGACTGGCTGCCGGAGCCGGCCGGCCCGGACGAGGCCGCCGACCTGCTGGCCGCCCGGGTGATCTCGGTGTTCCGGCAGTACCTGGGCCTGATCCGGCCCGATCCGGAGGAGATCTCCGAGCAGCTGCCGGAGGACCCGACGGTGCTGTCGCACCTGGTCGCCGCGACCGCCGCGCTCACCGTCGACGACCGGCAGCGGCTGCTGGCCGTCGACGACACCGCCGCCCGGCTCCGCGCCGAGCTGCGGCTGCTCAACCGCGAGACGGCCCTGCTGCGCCAGGTGCGGGCGGTTCCGGTGCCGCTGGCGGAGCTGGCCAGCCCGCCGCCGGCCCCGAACTGACCGGTCCCGGACCGCCCGGACCGACCGGGCCCGGGCCGGACGGCTCCGCACCGAACGGCACCGGGCCGAACGGCGCCCCGGCGAAGGGCTCCGGCTCCGGACGCAGCGACGGCCAGCGCGACCAGCCGGCCAGCAGGGTGTACGTGACGGCCACCCCGAAGGCGGGCAGCAGCAGGTTGCCGTGCGGGTAGGGCAGCACCCCGTGGAACCAGTCGACGCCACCGGCGCGCAGGTCGGCCGGCTTGGTGAAGGCCCGGCCCGGTGGCGCCGTCTCCAGCAGCCGCTGGTACGTCGACAGGCCGATCCGGCGTCCCACCTGCCAGGCGACCAGCGCCGCCGCCAGCGCGCCGGCCGTCCCGCCCAGCAGCGAACCGGGTCCGCGGCGGCGGCGCAGCACGAACCAGAGCGCCACCCCGGCGAGCACCCCGAAGCCCAGCCCGAGCAGGCTGAACCAGCCGTCGGCGGCGATCGGCTGCTCGGGCTGCGGCTGGGCGTACACCGCTCCCTCGGGGGTCTTCACCACCGGGATGTCCGGTGCCAGGGCCGCCCAGAGCAACCCCAGCGGGAGGCCCAGCACGGTCAGCGCCGCGAACGCGGCCAGCCCGGCGAGCACCGCCCGCCGACGGGCACCCGGCTCCGGCGCGGGCGCGGGCGGCGGCTGCCACCACCACGGCGGCGCCTCTCCCGCCCCTGCGGACGCGGCGGGCGGATCGGTGGCAGCGCGACCGGCTTCGGCCCGCTCGGCATCGGAATTCTCCGGACTCACCCGATGATCCTCTCAGCCCGGGCGGGGTCAGCGGGCGAAGGGTTCGAGCATGACGGCGGCGGCCTCCAGCCAGGCGCGCCGGGTGTCCGGCTGGAGCTGGTGGTACTCGATCGAGGAGCCGGTCTCCAGCGCCGGGTCGTACGGCACCACGGCCACCGCCCGGGTCCGGGTGGCGAAGTGCCGCTCCAGGTCGGTCTGCAACGACGACCGGCCCGGCGTGGGGCAGGAGATCAGGGTCACCGCGTTGTCGGCCAGCTCCCCCATCCCCACCTCGTGCAGCAGGTCCAGCATCCAGTCCGCGCTGAACGCGGCGTCCTCGCGCGGCACGGTGGTGACGACGAGCTGGTCGGCGGCCTGCATCACCGTCCGCCAGTTGGCGCTCTCCACGTTGTTGCCGGTGTCCACGCAGACCACGTCGTGGGTACGGCGTAGCAGCTCCAGCACCCGCTTGACGGTGAACTGGTCCAGCCGCTGGGCGAACCGGGGGCTCTCCTCACCGGCCAGCACGTCGTACGAGCCGTCGGAGGCGTGCCGCAGGTAGTCGTCCAGCTGGTCCAGCAGGGTCGCACCCTCCAGGATCTCGATCTGGGCGAGGTCGTGGATCAGGTGCCGGATGGTGCGGGCGTGCCGGGCGCTGCCGGCGCGCAGGCCCAGCGTGCCGCGCAGCTCGTTGTCGTCCCAGGCGAGCACGCCCTTGCCGCGCACGCTGCCCACGGTGGCGGCGGCGAGCACCGTGGCGGTGGTCTTGTGCACGCCGCCCTTGGGGTTGGCGAAGGCCAGCACCCGCGGGGCGCCCAGCTCGCGGCGGAGCACGGCGGACGCCCGCTCGGACTCGCTCTCCGGTGCCGGCGCCCGCCAGTCCGGCCGCTCGGCGACCACCGCGGAGGCGACCACGGCGGAGGCGACCACGGGCGGGGCCGCCTCGACGGCGGCGGTGGCCCGGTACGCCGGTTCGACCGCCGCCACCGACCGGTACGTGGGCTCCGGCCGGGCCGGTGTGGGTGGGTAACCCGGATCCGGGTGGCCGGGGTCGACGTAGTCCGGGTCGAGCGGACCGGGGCGGGCCGGCTCCGGCGGGGCGACCGTTGGGGCGAGCTGCTGCCGCCGCGCCTCCGGCTGGTGCGCCTCGGGCCGGTAGCCGCGCCCCTCCAGCAGCGCGTACCGGGACTCCACCGGGGGCGGCTCGTGCCGGTAGCCGTTCTCCAGCGCCGAGTACCGCGACTCGGCCACCGGCTCCTGCCACGCCGGCTCGGGCTGGTACGCCGACTCGGCCCGGTAGGCCGGCTCGGGCTGGTACGCCGGCTCGGGCTGGTACGCCGGCTCAGGCTGGTACGCCGGCTCGGCCCGGTACGCCGGGTCCACCCGGTACGTCCCCTCGGCCCGGTAACCGGGCTCGGCCCCGTACCCCGGCTCCCGGTAGGCCGCGTCGGGACGACCCGGCTCCGGATACGCCGGCTCGCGATAGGACTCCGCGCCGTAGCCCGGCTCCGCGCCGTAGCCCGGCCCCGCCCGGTGGGTGGGGTCGGCCCGGTAGCCGTCCTCTGCCCGGTAGCCGGCCAGCGGGTCGTACGCCGGCTCGGTCACCCGGCCGACCGCCGACACCCGCCCCGAGTACCCGCTGCCGGACGCGCGTCGCGGCAACGCCTCCCGCGCCGCCGGTGGGGGCTCCTCCGTGCGGTGGTCGGCGTCGGCCTGTTCCGCGGTACGACCGCCGAGCCGGGCCCGGTCGAACAGCGCCCGCCACCGCGGTGCTGGTTCGACCGGCCGTGACCAGCCGGTCTCCGTGCCGTCCAAGGCTCGCCCTCCCAGCGCCATCGGTTCCCGCCTGACAGGCTACGGAGACAAACCCTATTCGGACCACACCCGTGCGCGCACATCCCCCGTCGGTCATGCTCGCCGCCGCCTGCCGGCGCCTCCGGGCCGGAGCGTGTCCGGCGAGGTCAGCGCGGTGCCGCCGGGTGGCGGACCGGTCGGCCGCGCGGCCGGCCCCGGTGACGGATCGATCACCTCCGGTGCCGCTTCCGACGAATCACCCGCCCGGGGCCAGCTCCCGGTCGGCCGGCGGCCGGGCCAGGTCGCGCTGTTCCGGCAGCGGTGGGGTGAGCACCGCCCGGTCGAGCCGCCGCAGCTCGGGCGCCGGATCGACCGCGCGGACCCCGGGCCGGCCGGCGAGCGCCCGCAACGCGGCCGGGTCGGCCCGGACCAGGGCCGCGTACACGCAGGAGCAGCCGGACCGGTACGCCGCCGCCTCGGCGGTCGCCACCCGGGCGCCGCTGTCGTACACCCGGCGCAGTTCACCACCGGGATCGGTGGCGTCGGTCAGCGCGGCGGACCGGTCCCGCTGGTCGGCGGCCTCCCGGTCCTTGCGCGCGGCCACCTCGGTCATCCCGGCTCGGACGTGCTCCGGCACCAGCTGCGCGGGGATCCGGACGATCTCGGTCTGCCGCTGCGGCAGCGGCACCCGGGCGACCACCTCGGCGACCGTCGTCCCGGCCAGTACCGGCGCCAGCCGTCCCGGCGGGAGGTAGCCGGCGAAGGTGACCAGCGCGTACGGCTCACCGCCGGCCGGCAGGGCCGCCAGCTCGGCGGACGAGGCGCGCAGGTAGGCGGGGACGGAGCCGCCGGCGGCCACCCCGACCCGGGTCACCTCGCCGACCGTGGTGTCCACCGCCGCCGGCCGGTCCGCCGTACGGGCGGCGACCGCCCCGACGGCGAGCACGCCGGCCAGCGCGGCGACGGTCAGCCGCCCCGGCGTCCGCCACCGGGGCGACGCCGGCGGCGCGGCGGTCGGTTCTTCCGCTCGGCTCATCGGACAGCTCGCACCGGCGTCAGTCGGCCAGGATCTCCAGCGCCCGGGCCAGGTCCGCCGGGTAGTCGCTGACGAACGTGACCTCCTCGCCCGTGCCCGGGTGGGTGAAGCTCAGCGAGCGGGCGTGCAGCCACTGCCGGGACAGCTTGAGCCGGGCCGACAGGGTCGGGTCCGCGCCGTAGGTGAGGTCGCCGACGCACGGGTGCCGCATGCTGGAGAAGTGCACCCGGATCTGGTGCGTACGCCCGGTCTCCAGCCGGACGTCGAGCAGGCTCGCCGCCGGGAACGCCTCGAGGGTGTCGTAGTGGGTGATGCTCGGCTTGCCGCCGGAGACCACCGCCCAGCGGTAGTCGTGGTTCGGGTGCCGGTCGATCGGCGCGTCGATGGTGCCGCGCGACGGGTCGGGGTGGCCCTGCACCACGGCGTGGTAGCGCTTCTCCACCTCGCGGTACTTGAAGGCCCGCTTCAACGCCGTGTACGCCTGCTCGCTCTTGGCCACCACCATGATCCCGGTGGTGCCGACGTCCAGCCGATGCACGACGCCCTGCCGCTCGGCGGCGCCGCTGGTGGAGATGCGGTGCCCGATGCCGGCCAGGCCGCCGATCACGGTCGGGCCGGTCCAGCCGGGGCTGGGGTGGGCGGCCACCCCGACCGGCTTGTCCACCACCACGATGTCGTCGTCGGCGTAGACCACGTCCAGGCCGGGAACGGCCTGCGGCACCACCGTCGGCGGGGCGGCCGGCGCGGGGAGGGTGACCTCCAGCCAGGAGCCCGCCTTGACCTTGTACGAGTTGGCCCGCGCGGCGCCGTCGACGAGCGCGTCACCGGCGTCGACCAGCGCCGCTGCGGCGGTGCGGGAGAGACCGAACAGCCGGGACACCGCCTGGTCGAGGCGCATGCCCTCCAGGCCGTCCGGGACCGGCAGCGAGCGGTGGTCGCCGCCCGCGGAGAAGGCGGAGGTCACGAGCGCCCCCGGGGCTCGGTGGTGGTGCCGTCGGCGGGCTCCGGCGTGGGTTCGGCGCCGGCGGTCGGCCGGTCGGCTCCGGCCCGGCCACCGTCGCGCTGGCGTCCGGTCAGCTCCAGCAGCACCGCCAGGGTCACCCCGGAGACCAGGGCGCTGTCGGCCAGGTTGAACACCGGCCAGACCTGCCCGTACGGGTCGAAGAGGCTGACCATGTCGACCACGTGGCCGACGAAGTGACCCGGGGCGCGGAAGATCCGGTCGACGAGGTTGCCGAGCGCCCCGCCCAGCACCAGGCCCAGCGAGACCGCCCAGGGCACCGAGCGCAGCCGTACCGCCATCCAGCAGATCCAGCCGACGACGCCGAGGGTGATCAGCGGAAAGACCCAGGTGTGGTCGGAGCCGATGCTCCAGGCGGCGCCGCTGTTGCGGGTCAGGCTGAAGTAGACCGCTCCACCGAGCACCCGCACCGGGGCGCGGTCGGTGAGCGCGGAGAGCGCCCACTGCTTGGTGAGCAGGTCGGCCGCGAGGACCGCGACGGCGAGGCCGACGAGCACCCCGACCGCCTTTCGGCGACGGGTGCCGCCGCCCGGCTCGGCGGTGCCGGATCCAGCGGGTGGCGCTGCGGTCATCTGCTCCCCATCGACACTATCGACGGTGATGCCTCACCGTCGGCTCATCGCCGCCGGGGAGCGGACCTCAGCGCCGCTCCTCCAGCTGCTTGCACTTCACGCAGAGGGTCGCCGACGGGAAGGCGGCGAGCCGCTCCACCGGAATCGGGTCGCCGCACCGCTCGCACCAGCCGTAGCCACCCTCGTCGAGCCGCTCCAGGGCGCGTTCGACCTGCGTGATCCGTTCCCGGATGCTGTTGGCGAGAGAGATCTCCTGCTCCCGCTCGAACGTCTTGGTCCCGGTGTCGGCCTGGTCGTCCCCGGCCGAGTCGGTCAGCCGGTCGCGCTGCAGCTCGGTGATCTCGCTCAGCGTCTGATCGTACTCGGCGCGCAACTCGTCGCGCCGTGCCGCCAGGGCCGCCCGGATCTTCTCGGTCTCCGCCGCGCTGCGGGTGGCCTTCGCCACCGGCTTACGGCCGGCGGTCCTGGTGTCGGCTGGCTTCGCCATCGTCAGCTCCCTCGGCCACGGAAGACCCGCAGCGGTCGGCGGTCGGACAGGGTCCGCCGGCCTGGCGTCCCCCATGCAGGTACGAAACGGGCACACGGCAGCGACGACCGCGCACTCCGGAGGTTGGCAAGAATACGGAACGTACAGGCGTCCGACAACGTGGCGCACCGTGGCACCGTGATTCCGCCTCGATCATCCCCTAACCAGGGCAAAAGGAACGCTAGCAGATCAGTCGTCGTGATCTTCGCCGTACTCGCCAAACCACCTGGCCAGACGACCCCGCCGGCTGACCGCCCGGAGCCGGCGCTCGGCGGCGTCCCGCACCCCCGCGGTGGCCACGATCAGCAGGCTGTCCCCCACCTTCAGCCGGGTGTCCGGACCGGGCACGAAACCGACGCCGTCGCGCAGCACCAGGGTCACCGCGGCACCCACCGGCAGCCGCAGCTCGTCCACGTGCACCCCGCCCAGCCGGGAACCCGGTGGCACCTCCAGCTGGAGCAGGTCGGCCCGCATCCGCTCCAGTGGCGCGGTCTCCACCCGGATCTCCGCCGCCTCGGCCGGCGCGGTCACCCCCAGCCGGCGGGCCGCCGGCGCGAGCGTCCCCGCCTGGAGCAGCGTGAAGATCACCACCAGCACGAAGACCGCGTCGAAGAGCCGGTCCGCGCCCGGCACCCGCTCCGACAGCGGGATGGTGGCCAGCACGATCGGCACCGCCCCCCGCAGCCCGGCCCAGGACAGGAACGCCTGCTCCCGCAGCCGGAACCGGAACGGCAGCGCGGCGACCGCCACCGACAGCGGCCGGGCGGCCAGCACCAGCGCCAGCCCGGTGACCACCGCCGGCCACACCGCCGCGCCCAGCCGGCTCGGCGTGACCAGCAGGCCGAGCAGCACGAACAGGCCGATCTGGGCCAGCCACGCCAACCCGTCGGCGAACCCCAGGATGGCCTGCCGGTGCGGCAGCCGCGCGTTGCCCAGCAGCACGCCGGCGACGTAGACGGCGAGGAAACCCGAGGCGTGCAGCACCGCGCCGGCCGCGTACGCCAGCACCGTGAAGCCGACCACCGCGATCGGATAGAGCCCCGCCGACGGCAACGCCTCCCGGCGCAGGGCGAACCGCCCGGCGAGCCCGGCGAGCAGGCCGACCGCCGCGCCGGCACCCAGCTCGTAGCCGAGCACGAGCACCTCGTACCACCAGGGGTGGCCGGTCGGCGCGCCCCGGGACAGCAGCACCACCAGCAGCACCACCGGGGCGTCGTTCATGCCGGACTCGGCCTCGAGGGTGGCCACCAGCCGGGGTGGCAGGCGCAGCCGGCGCAGGGTGGCGAAGACCGCGGCGGCGTCGGTGGAGGAGAGCACCGCGCCGTAGAGCAGGGCCAGCCGCCAGTCCAGGCCGAGCGCGACGTGCACCACCACGCCGACCACCACGATGCTGACCAGCACGCCGAGGGTGGACAGCGTCGCCGCCAGGCCGAGCACCGGGCGCAACGTGCTCCACCGGGCGCTCAGCCCACCCTCGGCGATGATCACGATCAGCGCACAGAACCCGAGCACCCGGGTCAGCTCGGCGTCGTCGAAGCGGATCCCGAGGCCGGACTCCCCGATCGCCACGCCCAGCGCCAGGTAGACCAGGAGGCTGGGCACGCCCAGGCGGGTGGAGAAGCGGACCGCGCCGACCGCCACCAGCAGGACGGCGGCCCCGAGCAGCAGGGCCAGGTCGAGCCCGGGCGTCACGGGCCACCGACCGGCGGCGCCGTCACCCGGCCGATCCGTCGCGCAGCCGGCGCAGCGCCTCCGGCAGGCCCGGCGTCACCTGGACCCCGAAGAGCTTGTCCCGGCTGGTCGCCCCGGCCCGCAGGGACACCGCGGCCGGCCGGAGGCCGAGCGCGTCGGCCAGGGCACGGCGGGCCGCCTCGGTGGCCCGCCCGTCGACGGCCGGCGCGTTCACCGCGATCACCAGGGCGGGGCCGTGCGGACCGTCGTACCGGCCGCCGACCCGGGCCCGGGAGGAGCCCGGCTTCACCCGTACGGCCACGGTGAGGGTGTCGTCCACGGTCACGGTGGGGCGGCTCAACTCGGGCCGGACTCGGCGAGCAGCACGGCGTCCGGGGTGCAGCGGGAGCACGGGGTGAAGCCCAGCTCGACCGCCTCGGCGACCGGGAGCGACTCGTCGTCGCGGCCGACCAGGTGGACGCAGTCGGCGAGGTGGTAGCGGGGCCGGCCGTCCACCACCCGCACCTCGGCCTGCAGCCGGGCCACCAGTGCGGCCTGTGCGGGGGTGACCGGCTCGGCGGGCGGCTCGTCCGGCAGGAGCACGGAGGTGGCCACCGGCTCCGGGGTCACGAACCGCTGGTCGAGCGGGTCGAACGGTGGCCGGCCGGCGTAGGGGTTCGCGCCGGCGTACCGGTCGGCGTCGAGGTCGAGGTCGGGCCCGGCCTCGGCGAACGGGTCGACGGTCGCCGACGGGCCGGGCGGTTGCCGCCACCCGGCGCCGTCGGTGTCGACCGTCGTGGGGACGTACTGCCCCGGGATGTCCGCCGGCGCGACGGACGGGTCACGCGGGGCCGTCCCGGCCCGGGCCGCAGCGGCGCGGGCGGTGGCCGCCTGGCGGGCGCCCACCACCAGCGCGATCGCGGCCAACAGGCTGGCCGCGATCGAGGCGACCAGCAGCGGGCTGGACCCACTGGCCAGGCCGAGGACGAGTGACCCGACGGCGACGAGGATGAGCAGCACGCTTGCGACTATCACGGCTCACCCCCGCCGCCTCGCAGTCGGTGTGGCAGGGCCGGCGGGCGCCGCGCTCGAGGCGACGGCCGCCGACGGTTGGGTCAGCGACCCGACTCGAGGGCGCCGCCGGAGCGGCCCCCGCCGTACGAGCCCGCGAGGCCGGCCGTGGCGAGGCCGTTGGTGCCGGCCCCCGACCGGTTGCCCTCGACGCGGGTCATCTCGGCCTCCAGGCCCTGGCCCCGACCGTCGAGGTCCCGCAGCTGGCTCTCCAGGTACGCCTTGAGCCGGGTGCGGTACTCGCGCTCGAACTGCTTGAGTTCCTCGATGTGCTTCTGCAGCGCGGTGCGCTTGGCGTCCAGGCCGCCCATGGCCTCCTGGTGCCGCTGCCGGGCGTCCCGCTCCAGGGCGTCGGCCTTGGCGCGGGCCTCGCGGGTGACCTCCTCGGCCTTCGAACGGGCCTCGGAGAGCAGCTGGTCGGCCTCGCGGCGGGCGTCGGAGACGTGGTCGTCCGCGGTCCGCTGGGCCATCATCAGCACCCGCAGGGCCTGCTGCTCGCCGTCACCGGCGGCCGCAGCCGGGCCGCCGGTCGCGCGGACCTGCTCCAGCTCGGCCTGCATCGCACGGGCCGCCTGCTCGGCGGCCGACTTGTCACGCTGGACCCGGTCGAGCTGGGCCTTCACGTCGTTGAGCTCGGCCGCGAGCCGGGCGTCGCCGCCGGGGCCGGCGGGGGCACCGCCACGGCCACCGCGCTCCACCTGGGCACGCAGCTCGTTGTTCTCCTCGATCAGACGGGCGAGCTCGCGCTCGACCTCGTCCAGGAAGGCGTCGACCTCCTCCTCGTCGTACCCCCGCTTACCGATCGGCGGTTTCTTGAAGGCGACGTTGTGGACGTCGGCCGGGGTCAGCGGCATCGAAACTCCTCGGGTCAGTTGCGGCCGCGTAGCGGGCTGTTCCAGCGGGTCGTTCACCCGAGGATCAGCCGCTTCAACACGAACTCCATCAGCACGAACAGGATAACCAGGAGCACAAGGGAGGCCAGGTCGATGCTCACGGTACCAATTCGCAGTGGAGGGATCACACGCCTCAACGCCTTGAGAGGCGGATCAGTGACGCTCCACACGGATTCCAGTCCCGCGGCCGCTCCCCGGCCCGGCTGCCAGCGGCGACCGTACTGGAGTACCGCGCTCAGGACAAAACGGGCCAGCAGCAGGAGCAGAAAGACGTACAGGATCAGGTAGAGAACCTGAAGCAGGATCGACAACACGGCAGGCGACGTCCCTCGGTCGAGCGGAGGATTAGCTCAGGCTGAAAAAGCCGCCCTCAGCGATCTTGGCCTTGTCCTCCGCGGTGACCTGGACGTTGGCCGGTGAGAGCAGGAACACCCGGTTGGTCACGCGCTCGATCGTACCGCGCAGCCCGAAGGCCAGCCCGGCGGCGAAGTCCACCAGTCGGCGGGCGTCGGCCTCGTCCATCTCGGTGAGGTTGATGATCACCGGAACCCCGTCCCGGAAGTGCTCGCCGATCGTGCGCGCCTCACGGTAGGTGGTCGGGTGCAGCGTGGTGATCTGGTACCGCTGCTCGTCCTCGACCGGCACGACCCGCTCCCTCGGCTGGACCTGCGGCGCGAGGGCCAGGTTGTCCCGGGTGTGGTAGGTCAGCGCCCCGGACGTCTCGCCGGCCCCGGACCGGGTGATCGACCGGACGCTGGACCGTTCCGCCCGCTCCGGCCGCTCCGGCCGCTCGACGTCGGCCCGGTCGCCGTCCAGGCCACGGGCCGTGGACCGCTCGCCGAGCCGACCCCGGTCACCCACCCGGGGCCGCGGCGCCGGCGGCTCGTCGGGCTCGTCGTCCTCGTCGTCGGCGAACTCCTCGGCGTACCGGCTGCTCGACCGGTACCGCGACTCGCGGTAGCCACCCTTGTCGTAGCCGCCGTCATCGTAGGCCCGCTCGTCGTCCTCCTCGACGAGACCGAGCCAGACCCCCGCCTTGCGCAGTGCACCCATCCCGCGCCCTTCCGTCCGCCGTGCGGCACGCACCCCCGTGCCGTGTCGCCTGATCACTAGTGGACGACCATGCCCACCGGATCGGACCGGCAATCCCCTGGCGTCCGGTTCGCGTTCCGTCCGCCGTGGCCCCCGACAAGGGGACGCCGTTCCTCAAACAACACTGATGTAATTTGCTTATCGCGGTCAGGCTACCCCAGGGTGGGACGCATTCCGAGTAACGCGCTGCCGACGCGGACATGTGTCGCGCCGTACCGGATCGCGATTTCCAGATCCCCGCTCATTCCCGCGGAGAGCGCCGTGGCCGCCGGATGGGCCGCCCGCACCTCGGCGGCCACCTCGGCGAGCCGGGCGAAGGCGCGCTCCGGCTCCCAGCCCAGCGGGGCGACCGCCATCAGCCCGGCGAAGCGCAGCTCCCCGGCCGCGGCCAGCGCCTCGGCCACCGGCCCGAGCCCCCGGTCCGGGTCGGCCGAGCCGGGCAACGCCCCGCCCCGGGCCGGGTCGCCGTCGATGCTGACCTGGGCCAGCACCTCCAGCGGCCGCTCCCGGGACGCCGCCGCGGTGGCCAGCGCCCCGGCCAGCCGCACGCTGTCGACCGAGTGGACGACGTCGGCGTACCGGACCACCGAACGGCACTTGTTGCGCTGCAACTGGCCGATGAAGTGCCAGCGCGGACGCAGCCCGGCCGCGGCGACCTCGGCGGCCTTGCCGGCCGCCTCCTGGTCGCGATTCTCCCCCACGTCGGTGACCCCGAGCCCGGCCAGCGCGATCACGTCGCCGGCCGGGTAGGTCTTGGTCACCGCGATCATCGTCACCGCGGACCGGTCCCGGCCGGCCGCCGCGCAGGCGTCCGAGATCCGGGTCCGGACCCGGCCCAGGGCGGCCGCGAGCTCGGCCCGCCGGTCCGGCCGCACCGTGGCGTCCCGCTGTGTCATCGGTACGACTCAGGACCCGTTCTTGAGGAAGTCCGGCACGTCCACGTCGTCGAAGAGCACCCGACGCGGGGACTGGGCCGGCGGGGGCATCGGCGCGGGCGGCGTCACCGGCGTGGCCGGCTGCGCGGGCTGGTTCTGGTTGGTCTTGCGTGCCGTCTCGGCCGCCTTGTACGCCGGGGCGCCCCCGTCGAAGCCCGCGGCGATCACGGTCACCCGCACCTCGTCGCCGAGCGCGTCGTCGATCACCGCGCCGAAGATGATGTTGGCGTCCGGGTGGGCGGCGTCGGTGACCAGCTGAGCCGCGTCGTTGATCTCGAACAGCCCCAGGTCGGAGCCGCCGGCGATGGAGAGCAGCACCCCCCGCGCGCCGTCCATGCTCTGCTCCAGCAGCGGGCTGGAGATGGCCGCCTCGGCCGCCTCGACGGCGCGGTTCTCGCCGCGGGCGCTGCCGATGCCCATCAGGGCGCTGCCGGCGCCGCTCATCACGCTCTTGACGTCGGCGAAGTCCAGGTTGATCAGTCCCGGGGTGGTGATCAGGTCGGTGATGCCCTGGACACCGGAGAGGAGCACCTGGTCCGCGGTGCGGAAGGCGTCCATCATGCTGATGTTGCGGTCACCGAGCGCGAGCAGCCGGTCGTTGGGGATCACGATGAGCGTGTCGCACTGGTTGCGCAGCTCGTCGATGCCCGACTCGGCCTGCACCTGCCGGCGCTTGCCCTCGAACGAGAACGGCCGGGTCACCACGCCGATGGTCAGCGCGCCCAGCTTGCGGGCGATGTTGGCCACCACCGGCGCGCCGCCGGTGCCGGTGCCGCCGCCCTCGCCGCAGGTCACGAAGACCATGTCGGCGCCCTTGAGCACCTCCTCGATCTCGTCGCGGTGGTCCTCGGCGGCGTTCTTGCCGACGTCGGGGTTCGCGCCGGCGCCGAGCCCGCGGGTCAGCTCCCGGCCGACGTCGAGCTTCACGTCGGCGTCACTCATCAGCAGCGCCTGCGCATCGGTGTTGATCGCGATGAACTCGACGCCCTTGAGCCCAACCTCGATCATGCGGTTGACGGCGTTGACGCCGCCGCCACCGATGCCGACGACCTTGATGACCGCCAGATAGTTGTGCGGAGGTGTCATCTCCGGTCCCTTTCCCTTCGAGATTGGCGTGGGCCGACCAGTAACGGCTTGGCCAGAACGGTGGCCGACTCGACGGTCCCCAGTGGAGGATCGGGGGTGAACCCTAACCCTCTACTAGAGGCTTACGGTTATGTCAACCACTGATCCTCTTCCGGGCAACGTAGGCGCACCCACGCCGCGAGCCAAGGACCTGCGCGGCGTGTCGCCGCCCGGAGCGGAACGTCTCACGTCCACCCCCCGGATCACTTGAAGGTCACCACGTCGGGCGCGCTGACGTCGATCGTGTCGGCTTCCCGACCGAGCAGCGCCGCGGCCACCCTCGCCTTGTCATTACCCCGGCTGGAGTCTCCCCAGACCACCGTCCGGTCGTCGGCCAGTCGCAGGCTGATCCGGGCCAGCCCGTCCACCTCGACCTCCCGCAGCACGGCGCGCAGCGGCGGGGTCAGCGCGGCGAGCACGGTCAGGCCGGCCCGGGTGTCCGGATCCTCCGGCCCCGGCCGCGCCACCCGCAGCAACGGCAGCCCGGCCGGCTGCTCGGCCGGGGTCAGGAAGACCACCCCCGCCCGGTCAACCACCGCGAACCGGTCGCCCTGCGGCACCACCGCCACCTGCCGGCGTTCCACCACCCGGACCACCAGCGTCCCCGGCCAGTCCCGGTGCACCGACGCCCGCTCCACCGGAGCCAGGGCACCGATCCGGCGGGCCGCGCCGGCCAGGTCGACCCGGGCCAGCGGCACCCCGTCCGGCACCGCCGCCGCGTCCCGCACCTGCACCGGGGTGACCAGCTTCGCGCCCTCCACCCGGACCTCCCGGACCCCGAACAGCCCGGTCCCGAGGACCGTCCAGGCGACCAGCCCGGCCAGGGCGAGCACCCCGGCGGCGACCGCCCAGGGCAGCGCGGCCCGCATCCGGCGACGCCGGGCCCGGGCCATGAACCGTCGGGTGGACGGCGGAACCGCGTCGGTGCCGGCGCGGACCAACTGCCAACGCCGGACCGGCCCGCGGCGCGTACCACCGGGGTCCGCCCCGGAGGTACGGCCTCGCGCCGGCCCGGGGCTCATCCGGCCGCGGCGGCCGCGTCCGGACCCACGGCCGAGCCGATCGCGGTCGTGCCGGCGTCGCCCGTGCGGGCCAGCAGCGCGTCCAGCAGCTCGTCACCCATCAGCGAGATCGGCGGCGCGCCCATCGTCACCACCACGTCACCGGCCCTGGCCCGGCGGGCCACCTCCACCGGAGCCGCCTCCCACGAGTCGACGAAGACCTTCCGGTCGGCCGGCAACGGCACCTCCGCGATCAGGGCCACCGAGCCCTCCCCCGGCGCCCGCAGCTCACCCGGGCCGAAGACCTCCAGCAGCACCACCTCGTCGGCGATGCCCAGGGCCGCGGCGATCTCGGCCTGGTTGTCCCGGGTCCGGTAGAGCCGGTAGGGCTGGAACACCACGATCAGCCGGCCCTCGCCGGCCACCTCGCGCAGCGTCTGCAACGCCAGCGTCATCGAGGTCGGGTGGTAGGCGTACTCGTCGTAGACCAGCACACCGTCCGCGACGCCCTTGCGCTCGAACCGCCGCCGCACGCCGGGGAACGCGCCCAGCGCGGCCTCCGCCGCGGTCAGCGGCAGCTCCAGCAGGTACGCGGTGAGCACCGCCGACGCGGCGTTTAGCCCCATGTGCCGGCCCGGGATCGGCAGCCGGATCTCGCCCAGCGACCGCCCCTGCATCTCGGCCAGGAAGCGCACGCCCCGCGCCGAGGACGCCAGCTCGGTCATCCGCAGGTCGGCGTCGGCCGCCTCGCCGTACGTCCAGACCCGTCGCCCCTCGGCGCGCAGCGTCTCCGCCAGCCGCCGCCCACCCGGGTCGTCGGCACAGGTGACGATGAAGCCCTCCGGGTCGGTGAGCCGGGCGAACTCGGCGAACGCGGCCTCCAGGGTGGCCAGGTCGCCGTAGGTGTTGAGGTGGTCCGCCTCGATGTTCGTGATGATCGACACGTACGGGCGGTAGATCAGGAAGGAGCGGTCGCTCTCGTCCGCCTCCACCACGAAGTACTCGCCGGTGCCGTGGTGGGCGCTGGACGCCGACTCGGAGATCTCGCCGCCGATGACGAAGGACGGGTCCACCCCGGCCTGCTGGAGCACCATCGTGATCATCGAGGTGGTGGAGGTCTTGCCGTGCGTGCCCGCCACCGCCACCGTGCGCCGGCCGGTCATCGCCGCGGCCAGCGCCTCGGAGCGGTGCAGCACCCGCAGGCCGCGCCGGCGCGCCTCGACCATCTCCAGGTGGTCCTGCGGGATGGCGGTCGAGTAGACCACGGTGTCCACGCCGTCCAGGTTGGCCGTCTCGTGGGTCATGTGGATCGTCCCGCCGAGCGCCCGCAGGCCGGCCAGGGAGGGCCACTCCCGCAGCTCGCTGCCGGAGACCGGCAGGCCCCGGGTGAGGAAGAGCCGGGCCAGGCCGGCCATCCCGACGCCGCCGACGCCGATCAGGTGGATCCGGCCCAGGTCCTCCGCGGTGAGGGTGCCGGCCGGGGTGAACTGCGCGGTGTTCATGCGGTGTACCTTCCCGTCGCGGTCGACCAGATCACCGGTCCACCGTTCGTTCGCGACTGCGGGGCTCGCAACCCCGGCTCACTCCTCGCGCTCACCGGTTGACCGCCTCGTAGACGAACCTGAGCAGCGCCTCGTCGCCGTCGCGACGGCCGTACGCGGCGGCGGCGTGGCTCATCGCCGCGAGCCGCTGCGGGTCCCGCACCAGCGGGATCACCGTACGCTCCAGCCAGTCCGGGGTCAGCTCGGCGTCGTCGACGAGCAGCCCTCCACCGGCCTGCACCACGGGCAGCGCGTTGCGCTTCTGCTCCTGGTTGCTGTGCGGGTACGGCACGTAGATCGTGGGCAGGCCGATCGCGGCCACCTCGGCGCAGGTCATCGCCCCGCCCCGGGCGAGCATCAGGTCGGCGGCGGCGTAGCCCAGCTCCATCTCCGACAGGTAGGGCAGGGTCACGTACGGCACCGGCAGGTCGGTGGGGACCGGCACCGGCTCGTTGCGGGCGCCGATCACGTGCAGCACCTGCACGCCGTTGCGGGCCAGCTCCTTGGCCGCCCCGGAGACGGCCAGGTTGATCGAGCGGGCGCCCTGCGAGCCACCGGCGACGAAGAGCACCGGCAGGTCGGGGCGGAGTCCGAAGTGGGCGCGGGCGGCGTTGCGCATGGCCGTCCGGTCCAGCCCGGAGATGCCCCGGCGCAGCGGCACCCCGACCACGCGGGCGTCACGCAGCGCCTCGGCCTGGGCCGGCTGGTGCGGGAAGCCGACCGCGACGTTCTTCGTGAACTTCATGCCCATCCGGTTGGCCACGCCCGGGGGCACGTTCACCTCGTGGATGACGATGGGCAGCTCGCGCCGCCAGGCCGCCAGGTAGCCGGGGACCGAGACGTACCCGCCGAAGCCGACCACCACGTCGGCCCGCACCTCGTCGATCACCTTGCCCGCCGCGCGCGCCGCCTTCCACATCCGGTCCGGGGTGCGGACCAGGTTGAGGTTGATCGAGCGGGGCAGCTGGTAGGCCGGGATCTGGCGCAGGTCGTAGCCGTGCGGCGGGATCAGCTCGTTCTCCAGGCCCTTCGGCGTGCCGAGGCAGGTGATCCGGACGCCCGGGTCGTGTCGGCGCAGGCAGTCGGCGAAGGCCAGCAGCGGGTAGATGTGCCCACCCGTGCCCCCTCCGCAGAGCACCACCGAACGCAGCGGACCCATCAGCGTCTCCTCTCGTTCGCCGTCCCCGCCCGGCCCGTGCGGGCGGCGCGGGGTGCGGCCTGGTCGTCGGACCGCCGCGCTCGCGCCCGGGGCACGGACCCTCGGGCAGCCGGCGGCGGTGCCGCCGGTCGGCGGCGCCGGCCGGGAAGCGGCGGCAACGGGGCCCACACTAGCCGGACCCATCGGGCCGGCGGACGGGCGTGCAGGGCCCGGGCCGCGTCCGGCTCCGCGCGGGCGAACGAGGCGAGCATCCCGACCGCGGCCATCGTCACCACCAGGGCGCTGCCGCCGTCGGAGATGAACGGCAGCGGCAGGCCGGTGATCGGCAGCAGGCCGACCACCCCACCGATGTTGATCGCCGCCTGGCTGACCAGCCAGGTGGTGACCGCGGCGGCGGCCAGCCGGCGGAACGGGTCCTCGACCCGGCGGGCGATCCGCAGCCCGCTGTAGGCCAGCACGGCGAAGAGCACCAGCACCACCGTGCAGCCGACCACGCCCAACTCCTCGGCGATGATCGCGAAGATGAAGTCGTTGTGCGCCTCGGGCAGCCAGTCCCACTTCAGGCTGCTCTTGCCCAGGCCGACGCCGAACCAGCCACCGTGCTCGATGGCCAGCCGCCCCTGGTAGATCTGCCAGCAGCTGGTGAGCTTGCACTTCGCCGGGTCCTCCAGGAAAGAGGTCAGCCGGGCGAAGCGGTAGTTGGTGGCGTCCCGCTCGCCGGAACCGGCGCCGAGCGAGGCGGCGGCGATCAGCAGGCCGATGCCGGCGACGCCGACAGCGCTGAGCACGGCGAAGATCTGCGTCCGCACCCCGGCCGCCCAGAGCAGGCCCACCACGATCGCCAGCAGACAGAGCATGGTGCCGAGGTCGTTGTAGCCGACCAGCACGGCGAGCAGGCCCATCACCGGGAACATCGGGGTGGCCAGCTCCTTCCACCAGCCCAGCGCGGCGCCCTTGCGAGCGATAACCCGGGCCCCCCAGAGCACCAGCGCGAACTTCGCCAGCTCGGAGGGCTGCAGCTGGACCGGGCCGAGGTAGAGCCAGTTCAGGTGGGCCCGCAGCGGGCCGATGACGCCGTCCTCCTGGCCGGTCAGCCGGGCGTAGGCCAGCAGCAGGTTGAGCACCAGCAGCAGCGCGATCGCGGTGGCCAGCGCCGGGCGGCCCAGCGCCCGGTAGGTGCGGGCGGGCAGCCGTTGGCAGGCCCAGAAGGCCACCACGCCGATCAGCGCGAAGATCGTCTGCTTGGCCAGCGAGGCGGAGGCGTCGCCGTCCTTGGCGTAGTCCACCACCGACGTCGCCGAGAAGACCATGGTCAGGCCGATCACCAGCAGCAGGCCGCCGCTGGAGAGCAGCAGATAGTACGAGGCCAGCGGCCGGGCCAGCAGACCGCGCAGCGCGGCCAGCCCGGCCGCCGCGGTCGCCCCGGACGGCGGTGCGGGCGGGTCGGGCGTACGCCCACCGCCCGTCACCCGCCGTGCCGCCGTGTCCGTCGTCGTCGTGCCGGTACCTCGGTCCTCCCCCACCCGACCATCATTGCGGGTCGGGCGGGTCCGTTCCCGGTGAACCGCCCGGTCGGCGTGTCGGAACGTGGAACCAGGCTCAGGTGACCGCGGCCAGGAACTCGCTGTAGAACAGGCCCAGCGCGATCGCCACGCCGATCCCGGCGATGATCCAGAAGCGGACCACGATGTTGACCTCGCTCCAGCCGGCCAACTCGAAGTGGTGCTGCAACGGGGACATCCGGAACACCCGTTTGCCGGTCGTACGGAACGAGATGATCTGGATCACCACGGACATCGTGACGATCACGAAGAGCCCGCCCAGGATCGGCAGCAGCAGGATGGTCCGGGTGGACATCGCCATGCCGGCGATCAACCCGCCCAGGCCGAGCGCCCCGGTGTCACCCATGAAGATCCGCGCCGGTGAGGTGTTCCACCAGAGGAAGCCGACGCAGGCCCCGGCGGCCGCCCCGGCGATCAACGCGATCTCCAGCGGGTCCCGGACGGTGTAGCAGTACTCCCCGGCCGGGTAGTTCGGGTCGGCGCACCAGTGCCGGTACTGCCAGAAGGCGATCAGCGCGTACGCCCCCAGCACCATCACCGAGGCGCCGGTGGCCAGACCGTCCAGGCCGTCGGTGAGGTTCACGCCGTTCGTCGCGGCCATCACCACCATCACGATGACGATCACCGAGCCGATCTTGCCGATCTCCAGCGCCGGGATGTCCCGGATGAAGCTCAGCGTGGTGCTGGCCACGGTCTCGGTGTTGGTGGTCTTGCCCCCGGCGTCGGTCATCGTGGACGGGAAGTAGAGCGCCACGATGCCGAAGACCACGCCGACCAGGATCTGGCCGAGCAGCTTGCCGCGCTTGTTCAGGCCGCCGCTGTGCCGCTTGCGGACCTTGAGGAAGTCGTCGAGGAAACCGACCGCGCCGGAGAAGACCATCAGCCCCAGCAGCACCAGCGCCGTGATGGTCGGCTCGACCTGCGCGATCTGCTGGTCCGGCAGGGTGGTCAGGGCCAGGTGGCCGGCGACGTACGCGATGACGGTGGCCAGGATGAACACCACCCCGCCCATCGTCGGGGTGCCCTTCTTGCCCTGGTGCATCGCCGGGCCCTCGGCCCGGATCGGCTGGCCGGCCTTGAGCCGGGTGAACACCTTGATCGCGATCGGGGTGCAGAGCAGCGAGACCACGAAGGCCACCCCGATGGCGACGATGACCGCCCTCATGCGGCGCCGCCCTCGGTCGCGACCGCCACGTTCCCGGCGGCCGGCTCGCGCAGCGCGTCGGCCACCTCCCAGGTCCGGTACCGGGAGCCCTTCACCAGGACGACGTCGCCCGGCCTCAGTTCGCCCCGCAGCACCTCGACGGCCGCCGCCTGATCGGTGAGCAGCACCGACTCTCCTCCCCAGTCGTTCACGGATGTCGCGCCTTCGTGGATCGGCGCCGCCGGCTCACCCACCACGAGCAGCCGGTCCACCCCCAGCTCGGCCGCGAGCCGGCCGACCTGCCGGTGTCCCTCGGCCTCGAAGTCGCCCAGTTCGGCCATGTAGCCGAGCACCGCGACCGTACGCCCCCGACCGCGCATGCTGGCCAGCGCCCGCAGCGCCACGCCGGTCGACGCCGGGTTCGCGTTGTACGAGTCGTCGATCACCGTCACCGAGTCGGAACGCTCGAAGACATCCATCCGGCGGGTGGAGACCAGGCCCAGCTCGCCCAGCGCCGCGGCCACCTCGGCCGGCGGCATGCCCAGCTCGCGGGCGACCGCCGCGGCGGCCAGCGAGTTGGAGACCTGGTGGCGGCCGGTCAGCCCGAGCCGCACCGGCGCGCTCCCCTCCGGCGTCACCAGGGTGTACGCCGGGCGGCCCCGCTCGTCCAGCGTGACGTCCACGGCGCGCACGTCGGCCCGCTCCGACTCGCCGTAGCGGACCACCCGGGCCGCCGTACGCGACGCCATGGCGTCCACCAGCGGGTCGTCGGCGTTGAGCACCGCGAGCCCGTCGGCGGGCAGCGCCTCGACCAGCTCCCCCTTGGCCAGCGCGATCGCCTCCACCGAGCCGAACTCGCCGATGTGCGCCACGCCGACGTTGAGCACCACGGAGATCCGCGGCGGCACCACGTCGCACAGGTAGCGGACGTGCCCCACCCCGCGGGCGCCCTTCTCCATCACCAGGTAGCGGGTCTCCGGCGTGGCCTGCAACGCCGTGTACGGGTGGCCCAACTCGTTGTTGAACGAGCCGGGCGGCGCCACGGTCGGGCCGAGCCGGACGGTGAGCTGGGCGATCAGGTCCTTGGTGGTCGTCTTGCCGGACGAGCCGGTCAGCCCGATCACGGTGAGCCCCGGCAGCCGGTCGACGACCGCGCGGGCCAGCCAGCCCATCGCGTCGAGCGCGTCGGCGACCAGCACCATCGGCACCCCGGGCACCTCGCGGGTACCCAGCACCGCCACCGCGCCCGCCTCGACGGCGCGGGCGGCGTAGTCGTGCCCGTCCACCTTCTCCCCGGGGAAGGCGACGAAGAGCCCACCGGCGGCCACCTTGCGGGAGTCGAACTCGACCGTCCCGGTCACCCGGGCGTCCCGCTCGGCGGCCACCAGCCGCCCGTCGACGGCCGCGGCGACCTCGGCCAGCGTCAGCGGGATCATCGCTGCCCCACCAGGTCGCCGAAACGGGCCCGCAGCGCCGCCGCCAACTCCACCCGGTCGTCGAACGGCAGCACCTCGCCACCCACCTCCTGGCCTCGTTCCTGTCCCTTGCCCAGCAGCGCCACCACGTCACCCGGTTCGGCCAGCCGGACCGCCTCGGCGATGGCGTCCCGCCGGCCGGGCGCCTCGATGATCCGCGCCGGGGTGCCCGCCTCGTACGCCCCGGCCAGCACCTCGGCCCGGATCGCCGCCGGGTCCTCGGTACGCGGGTTGTCGTCGGTCACCAGCACCACGTCGGCCCCCTGCGCCGCGGTCGCGCCCATCACCGGCCGCTTGCCCCGGTCCCGGTCGCCGCCGGCGCCCAGCACGCAGATCAGCCGGCCGGCGCTCAGGCCGCGCAACGCGACCAGCACCGCCTCGATGGCGTTGGCCTTGTGCGCGTAGTCCACCACCCCGCGCACCGGGGCCGCGCCGCTGACGAGTTCCAGCCGCCCGGGAACCCCGCCGCAGTCGGCCACCCCGGCCGCCGCGGTGGCCGGGTCCACCCCGATCGCCACCAGCATGGCGATGGCCAGCAGCGCGTTGGCCACGTTGTGCCGGCCGGGCAGCGCCACGCCGGTCTCCAGGGTCTCCCCGTGCGGACCGTGCACGGTGAACCGTTGCGCGTAGCCCTCGCCGCCGACGCCGGTGGCGTACCAGGTGGCGGTCGGGTCACCGGTCGCCGAGTAGCTGACCGTGGCCGGCTTGAACAGCGGCCGCAGCGCCGGGTCGTCGTGGTTGAGCACCTCGACGCCGCACCGGCCGTCGAAGAGCCGCGCCTTGGCCGCGAAGTAGTCCGCCGAGTCGGCGTGGAAGTCGAGGTGGTCGGAGCCGAAGTTGGTGTAACCGCCCACGGCGAAGCGCACGCCGCCCACCCGGCCCATCACCAGCGCGTGGCTGGACACCTCCATCACCACCGCGGTCACCCCTCGCTCGCGGGCCGCGGCCAGCATGGCGTGCAGGTCGGTCGCCTCCGGCGTGGTGCGGACGCTGTCCACCACCAGGTCACCGAGGCGGGTCTCCACGGTGCCGATCAGCCCGGTGGTGTGACCGGCGGCCCGCAGCCCCGACTCGACGAGGTAGGCGGTGGAGGTCTTGCCCGCGGTGCCGGTGATCCCGATCATCGTCAGGCCCTCCGTGGGGTCGCCGTAGACGGCGGCGGCGACCAGGCCGAGCACCGCCCGCGGGTCGGGCACCACCAAGGCCGGCAGGCCCGCCTCGGCCGCCGCGGCAGCGCCGGCGTGATCGGTGAGCACGGCCACCGCGCCGGCCGCCGCGGCCTGGGCGGTGAATTCCGCGCCGTGCCTACGGGCGCCGGGCAGGGCGGCGTACAGGTCGCCGGGGCGGACCTCCTGGCTGGCGTGGGTGGCGCCGGTGACCGCGACCTCGGCGGCTTCCGGCGGCAGCGCGAGCGGCTGGTCGCCGGTCGCCGGGGTGCTGGCCCGTAGCCGGGCGACGAGGTCGCCGAGCCGGACGGGATTCACGATCTGGGGACGTGGATTGCCGGGCACGGCGTCAGACCCTACCCGGTCGTCCGGTTCCGACCGCACAGCCGCCCCGGTGGTTCGTCGCCACCCAACGATGATGTCCCGCCCCGGTCGCTCAGCGTGGATAGACCACGAACTTCGGTGCCGGCTCACTGCTCGGCGGCACCCGGTAGTGGCGCAGCGTGAAGCCCATGATGTCCCGGAAGGCCGGCGCGGCCGAGGTGCCGCCACCGCCCGTGGTGGGACCCCAGACGAAGACCGCCACCACGTACCGGGGGTTCTCCGCCGGTGCCATCCCGATGAACGAGCCGACCTCGCCGGGCTGCTGCTTGCCGTCGAGGTAGCGCAGACCGGTGCCGGTCTTGCCCGCCACCCGGTAACCGGGGACCGCGGCGGCCAGCCCGGTGGCCCGGTCCACCGTGGTGACCGCCTCCAGCATGCTGCGCAACGCCACCGCGTTCTGCGGACTGAGCACCGGGTGCGTCGCCGGCGGCGCGGCCGGGATCCGCTTGCCGTCGCTGATCGTGGCCCGGATCAGGTGCGGCTGCACGTAGGTGCCGTTGTTGGCGACCGCCGCGTACACCGCGGCCATCTGCAACGGTGTGGCGTCCACACTGTGCCCGATCGGCACCGACCCGTGCGACGACTCGCTCCACTTGTCGGCCGGCAGCAGCCGCCCCGAGGCCTCGCCCGGCATGCCCTCCCCGGTGGGCCGGCCCAGTCCGAACCGCTTCTGGTAGTCGATCAGCCGGTCGGGGCCGAGCTTCTCCCCGATCTCGATGGTGCCGACGTTGGACGAGTAGGCCAGCATGCCGGGGATGCTCATCTTGCGGCCGCCCGCGGGGTGGCTGTCCTTGAACCGGACGTCGCCCTTCACGATGCTGTCCTGTAGGGGCAGGGCGGTCTGCGGGGTGATCACCCCCTCCTGCAGCGCCGCGCCGTAGGTGATCGCCTTGTGCACCGAGCCCGGGTCCACCACGAAGCTGGTGGCGGCGTCCTCCCGGTCGGTCGGCCGGCTGCGCCCGGGATCGGCGGCGTCGTACGTCGGCTGGCTGGCCTGGGAGAGCACCTCTCCGGTGCGGACGTCCAGCACCACGGCGGCGCCGACGCTGCCCTTGACCTTGTCCACCTGGGCCTTGAGCATCCGCTGGGTCTGGTACTGCAGGTCGGCGTCGAGGGTCAGCTCCAGCGAGCTGCCCGGCTGGGCCGGGGTGGTCTCGCTGTAGCCACCGGGGATCGGCGCGGCGAGGTTGCCCTGGCCGGCCTCGAAGAGCCGCCGGCCGTCGACCCCGCGCAGCACGTCGTCGTACTTGGCCTCCAGCCCCTCCAGGCCGACCATGTCCTCGCCGGTGAAGCCGATCAGGTTGGCCGCCAGGTCACCGCCGGGCACCTCGCGCCGCTCGTCGCGGCTCAGGTCGATGCCGCGCAACTTGAGGGCGGCGACCTGCTTGGCCTTGTCGATCGGCACCCCGCGGGCGAGGTACTGGAACCGGGAGCCGGGGCCGGTCCGGTGCCGCATCTTCTCCGCCAGCTCGGACACGGGCACCCCGAGCAGCGGGGAGAGCGCCTTCGCGGTGGCGTCGGGGTCCTTGACCAGGGTGGGATCGGCGGAGACGTACCGGGCCTCGACGCTGTGCGCCAGCGGGGCGCCGGACCGGTCGTAGATCGCGCCCCGCGGGGCGGGCAGGTCGATCCGGCTCAGCCGGTCGGTGACCCCGCCGCCGGCGAACGCCGGGCTGTCGGTCGCCTGGAGGAAGACCAGCCGGATGCCGATGACCGCGAAGAGGGCCAGGGTGAGCAGCGTGCCCAGCCGCAGCCGGCGGTTCGGGTCGGCCAGCTTGGGCGGGCGTCGCGGCTTGCGTGACGGGCGCCGGGCCGCCGGCCGGTCCGGGCGGCGCGGGGCGCGCGGGCCGGGGCGGCGGCGCGGCGGCGGCGGCAGGTCGTCGTCGTCGAAGGGATCGTCGTCGACCGGACGGGCCCGCACGGTGCGGACCACACCGCCCCGGCCGGCGGCCGGGGCGTCCCGGCGCGCGGCCCGGGCCTGGCCGGTGCGACCGCCGTCGAGCACCTGCAACGCGGGGCGGAACGGGTCCGCGGCCCGGCTGCTACGGGGCGTACGCCGCTGGCCGCCACCCGCGGCCCGGGTGCTCCGCTCCGGCCGTTCGACGCTGTGTTCCTCGCGCGGCGCGCGGCCACGCTCCTCGTTGCTCTCCCGCACGGTCCGGCCCCGCGGGGTGTACGCGCGGGCCCCGGAGATCCCGCCGACCCCCGGCTCACCGCCGCGCGGCTCAGCGACCCGGCCACCCCGGGACGACGAACCGCGCCGGGAGCCTGTGGCGTCCCGGCGCGGGTCCTCCGACGATCTCGGGGGCACGGCTCATCCCCCCGCGCCCTGCGGGCTGGTGATGGCCGGCTGGCCGGTGGCCGGCTGCGGCACGCCGATCACCCGACCGTCCGGCAGCCGGATGTACGCGGGCTCGTCGGACTCGACCAGCCCCAGCTTGCGCGCGTTGGCCGCCAGGTTGCCCGGCGCCTCCGCCGCGGCGATCTCCTTCTCCAACTGCTGCTGGTCCAGGTCGAGCTTGGCCTGCTGCTCGTGCAGCTTCTCCAGCCGGAAGGCGTTCTCATTGATCTTGGTGTTGACCAGCAGGATGCCCAGCACCCCGCCAACCACCAGCAGCACGACCAGCGCGGCGAACGGCGCCCGCGGCACCGAGATCGGCGCCGGCGGGGCGACCCGCAGCCGCGGCCCCGCCGCCGCGGTCTCCCGCTTCGCCGGCCGTTCGGCCGGGCGCAGCGCGGCGCTGCCCTGGGTCGGGAACTCGCGCGCCCCCCGGGCGCGAGTCTCCCCCTGGCGTACGCGGTCCGCCGTCGGCGTTCCCGCCTCGCCGCGCGTGGCCCGCTGCGCCGCGATCCGGCCCCCCGACCGCGGTGCGCGTGGCCCGACGCCGGTACGGTCCCGGCGGTCGCGCTCGTCAACGTTCATATGTTCCCTCCCCCTCTTCGTCCGTCCCACTGCCGTCCCTCGGCGTCGCCGGGAGAGCCGCCTCGGCTCCCGTCGTCGACCCCGTTCCCGGTTGGTGCATCGCCTTGACCCGCCGGCGGTACCGTTCGCGGTCGGTCCGCCCCTGCTGTTCCGCGTCCGGGTCGAGCCGTTCCGCCGCCCGCAGCCGCACCGAGGCGGCCCGCGGGTTGGCGGCGACCTCCGCGTCCCCGGGGAGTTCGGCGCCCCGGCTGAGCAGCCGGAACGTCGGACCCGACCCGGGCAGCTCGACCGGGAGGTCGATCGGGCCCTTACTGCGGACCCGATCGGCGAGCGCCTGCTTGGTGAGCCGGTCCTCCAGCGAGTGGTAGGACAGGACCACCATGCGACCGCCCACGGAGAGCTTGTCCAGAGCGGCCGGCAGCGCCGTCTCCAGCGCTGCCAGTTCTCTGTTTACCTCGATCCGTAAAGCCTGAAACGTTCTCTTGGCCGGGTGTCCCCCGGTTCGTCGGGCTGGCGCCGGAATGCTCTCCCTGACCAGCTCGGCGAGCCGGGCCGACGACGTGATCCGGCCCTTCTCGCGCTCCCGGATGATCGCCGAGGCGATCCTTCCGGCGAACTTCTCCTCGCCGTACACCCGCAGCACCCGGGCCAGGTCCGGATGCGAGTAGGTGTTGACCACCTCCTCGGCGGTCACCCCCCGGGTCTGGTCCATCCGCATGTCCAGGGGCGCGTCCTGCGCGTACGCGAACCCCCGGTCGGGCGCGTCGAGCTGCAACGAGGAGACGCCGAGGTCGAACAGCACCCCGTCGATCTCCGGGTAACCCAGGCGGTCCAGCACCTCGGGCAGCTCGTCGTAGACGGCGTGCTCCAGGTGGATGCGGTCGGCGAACCGGGCCAGCCGGACCCGCGCGTGGGCGAGAGCCTCGGTGTCCCGGTCCAGACCGATCAGCACCGTGTTCGGATGGGCCTCCAGGACCGCTTCCGCGTGCCCCGCCAGACCCAGCGTCGCGTCGACGTGAACCGTCCGACCGTTGCGCCCCAGCGCGGGGGCCAGCAGCTCGAGACACCTCTCGAGCAGCACCGGCACGTGCGTGCCGCGAAGCTCCCCCATGTCGACCCCCACTGGTTGAACCGTCCGTTCCTTCCGCGTCCTGCTCGTCGGGCGACGCTTGCCGTCGTACCGCCAGATCCCCATCCGCTCCCGCCCGCCGGAGGCCGCGGCCCTCCGTTACGGATCGTGCGCCTGGCACCGGGGAAGGGGTGCCAGGAACTCGAAAGCGGCTGGAGATCTCGCAGTACGTCGGGCGTCGCCACGCCCTACAGACCGCCGGGCAGCACCCCCTCCTCGATGTCGGCGAAGTCGTCTTCGCTCTCTGCGAGGTAGGTCTCCCAGGCCGTCCGGTCCCAGATCTCCACCCGGGTGCTCGCCCCGATGACCACGAGATCGCGGTCGAGTGCGGCGTACTCCCGGAGGTGGGCCGGGATGGTGACCCGGCCCTGCTTGTCGGGGACCTCGTCGTGCGCGCTGGCGAAGAAGACCCGGTTGTAGGCCCGGGCCGCCTTGTGCGTCATCGGCTGCGCGCGCAACTGCTCCGCGATGCGCTCGAACTCGGGCATCGGGAAGACGTAGAGGCAGCGCTCCTGCCCTTTGGTGATCACGACACCCCCCGCCAGCTCATCCCGGAACTTCGCCGGAAGGATCAACCGGCCCTTTTCGTCCAGGCGTGGGGTGTGGGTGCCGAGGAACATCGGCCCAACCCCCTCGCCCTTCCAGACGGCGTTCGCGGCGCCGCCCACCCCCCGGGCCGGTGGGCCCTCCCGGCCTCACCATCGCGCCCCACTCTACTCCACTTCCCTCCACCCGCAACCAGAATCGCCCGCGTGGCGCGCCGTTTGAATTGTCAAAACCGCACGTCAGAGGGGGTGGAGCGGAGTGGAGGGCCCCGGCGGCGCCCGGCGGCGTCCGCTTCCCGACATCGGTCCACCCCCGGTCGGCCGAGCGCCGGCCGACCGGTCGCCCGGGCGGTCCGGCCGAACGGTTCGCCGTCGGCGGCGATCTGGTGGCACCGCCGGTCCGGTAACCTCGCTCGGGTGACGGACGCGAAGATGCCCCTGCGGGCGAAGGTGGCCAGCTCCGTGTCCCGGACGGCCGGGGCGCTCTCCCGGGCCGCGGGCCGGGGCGACGGCTCGGTGATCGGTGGCTGGATCGGCCTGAAGATCGACCCCGACCTGCTCGCCCACCTCTCCGCCGGCCGCGCCATCGCGCTGGTCTCCGGCACCAACGGCAAGACCACCACCACCCGGCTCTGCGCCGCGGCGGTCGGCGTGCTCGGCCGGGTGGCCACCAACTCCTTCGGCGCCAACATGCCCACCGGGCACACCTCGGCGCTGGCCCGGGCCGGCAGCACCCCGTACGCGGTGCTGGAGGTCGACGAGCACTACCTCGCGCAGGTGCTGGAGGCCACCGAGCCGCACGTGGTGGCCCTGCTGAACCTCTCCCGCGACCAGCTCGACCGGGCCAAGGAGGTCGCCATGATGGCGCAGCTCTGGCGGGCCGCGCTGATCCGGCACCCGCAGCTCCGGGTGGTCGCCAACGCCGACGACCCGATGGTGGTCTGGGCGGCCACCCCGCCGGCCGACCCGGCCCGGGGCGCGCACCCGCCGCACGTCACCTGGTTCAGCGCCGGCCAGCGCTGGCACGACGACTCCTGGGTCTGCCCCGAGTGCGGCTCCACCATCCAGCGCTCCGGCGAGCAGTGGTGGTGCAGCGGCTGCCCGCTGCGCCGGCCCGAACCGCAGTGGACCGTCGAGGACGACGGGGTGATCGACCCGACCGGCGCCTGGCACAAGGTCACCCTCCAGCTGCCCGGCAAGGTCAACGTCGGCAACGCCGCGACCGCCCTCGCGGTCGCCGCCGAGTTCGGCGTACGCCCCGTCGACGCGGTGTCCCGGCTGGGCTCGGTCACCTCGGTGGCCGGCCGCTACGCCCAGGTCGACCGGGACGGGCGCAACATCCGGCTGCTGCTGGCCAAGAACCCGGCCAGTTGGCTGGAGGCGTTCGACATGGCCGACGTGGCGCCGACCCTGCTCTCCATCAACGCCCGGGACCCCGACGGCCTGGACACCTCCTGGCTCTTCGACGTCGACTTCGCCCCGCTGCGCGGCCGGCAGGTGCTGATCACCGGTGACCGGGCGTACGACCTGGCCGTCCGGCTGGACGTCAACGACGTGCCCTTCCAGCACGTCCGCGACTTCGACGACGCGGTCCGCGCGGTGCCGCCGGGTCGCCTCGAGGTCATCGCCAACTACACCGCCTTCCAGGACATCCGAGCGGAGCTGGACCGTGTCAACTGAGAGCCTGCGCATCGTCTGGATCTACCCCGACCTGCTCTCCACCTACGGCGACCGGGGCAACGCGCTGATCCTGGCCCGCCGGGCGCAGCGCCGCGGCATGCCGGTCGAGGTGTTGGAGGTCCGCTCCGACCAGCGGCTGCCCGCCACCGCCGACATCTACCTGATCGGTGGCGGCGAGGACGGGCCGCAGGCGCTCGGCGCCCAGCGGCTGCTGGCCGACGGCGGCCTGCACCGCGCCGTCGCCCAGGGATCGGTGGTGTTCGGCGTCTGCGCCGGCTACCAGCTGCTCGGGATGTCCTTTTTCGCCAAGGGCACCCGGTGCGCCGGGCTGGAGCTGCTCGACATCTCCTCCGACCGGGGGCCGACCCGCGCGGTCGGCGAGCTGGCCGGCGAGGTGGACCCGCGGCTGGGCCTGCCGGCGCTCTCCGGCTTCGAGAACCACGGCGGCCGTACCCACCTCGGCCCGGGCGTGGCGCCGCTGGCCCGGGTCACCGCCGGGGTCGGCAACGACGGCGCCACCGAGGGGGCGTGGCGGGGCAAGCTGCTCGGCACGTACTCGCACGGGCCGGCGCTGGCCCGCAACCCCGCCCTGGCCGACCTGCTGCTGCGCTGGGCCACCGGCATCCACCAGCTGCCCCCGCTGGACGACACCTGGGCGGACCGGCTGCGCAACGAGCGCCGCGCCGCGGTGGCCGCCGCCGCCCGGCCGTGATCCCCGCCGCCCGGCGGCTGCTCCGGCAGCCGTCGGCGCGACGGTTCGCCCTGCTGCTGCTTCTGCTGGCCGGGTTCGCGGCGCTGCTGCCGACGCTGCCCCGCCCCGACCCGCACCGGCTGCCCGAGCTGGCCGACCAGCTCGGCGGGCTGGCCCCGGTGGTGGCGATCGTCGGCGGGGCCCTGCTGCTGGTCGCGCTGGTCCCCCGGACCTTCATCACGCTCGCCACCGGCGCGATCTTCGGCCCCTTGCCGGGCGCCGCGTACGCCCTCGGCGCGGCGCTGCTCGCCGCGGCGATCGGCTTCACCGTCGGCCGGCTGCTCGGCCGGGAGTTCGTCGCGGAACGGGTCCGCGGCCGGCTGGCCCGCCTCGACGGCTGGTTCGCCCGGCAGAGCGTCTTCGGCGTGGTCACCGTCCGGCTGCTGCCGATCGCCGGCTTCGGTCTGGTCAGCTACGGCTACGGCACCACCGGCGCCCGGCTGCTGCCGTTCCTCGCCGGCAGCGTCATCGCCTCCGCCCCCACCGCCTTCGGCTACGCCGCGATCGGCGCCGCCGCCACCTCACCCGGGAACATCAACTGGTACGCCGCCGCCCCGGCCAGCCTCGGCCTGATCGCCAGCGCGGTGCTGATCCACCGGTGGTGGCGCGCCGAGCGGCGGCGCCGGGCCGCCCCACCTACCGAACCGGTGGCATAACGACCCGACGTCGATCGGGCCGACGGGCCGACGGGCGGCCCGGGGCGCCGCCTAGTCTGCGGCGGTGATCCCACCCCGTCGGGCCGGGCTCCGCCGACCCACCGCCGCCCTCGCGTCGGCGGCCGTGGCGCTGCTTCTCGCCGCGTGCACCCCGGCGGGCCCGCCCGCCGCGTCGGCGTCCCCCGCCGGCGTCGAAGCGACGCCCGCGACCCGGGTGACCACCCCGCCGACCTCGGACTTCTGCTCCGTCCCCCTGCCGCAGAGCTGGCGGGACGCGATCCGCGACAGCCGGCTGCCGCAGCGGCCCGGTGAGCGGTGGGTCGGGCTGGTCCCCGCACCGGACGGCCGGTCCGCGTTCGCCACGGTGGCCGAGGGCACCGCGGCCGCCCCGATGACGCTGGTCTGGCAGCGGGCGGACGGCAGCCGGCGGGAGGTGGCCACCATGCCGGACATGTTCACCCTTCCGCTGTGGGCGGTGTTCGACGGCCGTTGGCTGGTCTACCTGCGCAGCGACCTGGGCCGGGCGGCCCCGCACGGCAGCGGGGGCGGGGAGCTCTTCGTCTGGGACGCGCGAGCGGGCGGCGAGCCCCGGCAGCTCGCCGACACCAACGGGATGCCCGGTCTGCTCCTGCACGACGGCACGCTCGCGGTGACCCGGGTGCTCGGCCGGCACCGCTCCGAGGTGGTCCGGTACGACCTGGCGGCCGGGACCAGCCGCCCGGTGGCCAGCGGTTGGGTGACCGCCGTCGGATTCCGCGGTGACGACCTGCTCTGGTACGACGACACCGCCCGGCGGCTGCGCTCCTCCGGTGCCGAGCCCGCGGTGCCGCCCGGCCCGCTGTCCGCCCAGATGCTGACGACCGACGGGCTCACCACCGCGTGGACCTCCCGGGACGAGCTGACGCTGACCGCCTGGCGGCCGGGGTGGCCCGCACCCGTCCGACTGTTCCGCGTCCCGCCCGCCCCCAAGGGTCCGCCGCCGTCGCTCGTCCCGCACGGCTCCGGAACGCCGCCGCCCGCCGTGCCGGACTGGGCCGACCCGTTCCGGACGGTCGGTCGTCCGAGGGCCGTGGGCGACCTGGTGGTCTTCGAGTTCAAGCAGGGCTGGTACGTGGCCGACCTGCGCAGCGGCTCGTACGCCCGGTTGGCCGCCGACCACACGCTGCCGTCCCTGACGGGCACGGCCCTGCTGTTGGATCCGGACGACACCTCGGTCCCGCCCGAGCGGCACGCGTACTCGCTGATCCACCTGGACCGGCTGCCCCCGCTGCCGGGCTGCCGGTGACCGGCCAGGAGGAGCTGCTGCCGGGCGGCTTCGTCACCGAGGTGGTGCGGATCGGCGACACCGTGCGGCGCACCCGACCGGCCAACGCCGACTTCGTCGAGGCGTTGCTGCGGCACCTGGAGCGGGCCGCGCCGGGCCTCGCGCCGAGGCACCTCGGCTACGACGAGCGGGGCCGGCAGGTGCTCAGCCACGTCGACGGGCGTGTTCCCTGGCGGGAGCGGGAGGACCCCGGCTACCGCGGCGACGCGGCCCTGACCCGGCTGGCGGCGCTCATCCGCCGGCTGCACGACGCCTGCGCGGGCACCGAACTGGCCGGTGCCGCGCAGACCGTCTGCCACCTGGACCTGTCCCCCAAGAACACCGTCTACCGGGACTCCCCCGAGGGGCCGCTACCGGTGGCGCTGCTCGACTGGGACCTGGCCGCCCCGGGTCGGCGGATCGACGACGTGGCGTTCGCGGCGTGGCACTTCGCCGAGCTGGGCGACGGCGCCGACCCGGGCGAGCTGGGCCGGCGGGCCCGGCTGCTCTGCGCCGGCTACGACGCCGCCGCCAGCGCGACCGGCACGGGCGCGACCGGCAGGGGCGCGGCCCGCGACGACACGGCCGGCGGCGGCCGGCTGGACCGGGCCGAACTGGTCGACGTGATGCTGCACCAGATCGAGTACACCTGGCGGGGCATCGACGCCGGCGCGGACCTCGACCGACCGGGAATGCGCCGGCTGCGCGACGCCGGCGCGGTCGACGGGGTACGCGCCTGGCAGCACTGGCTGGTCGCCCACCGGGACGCGGTGACGGCGGCGCTGCTGGGCTGAGCCGGCGAGCCGGCCCGACGCGAGCGGGCCGACGGGCCAGCCTGGCCGCGGCGGGTCGAATCCAGGTCCGACAACGCGGAGGAGCGTGATGACTCTGGGGAATATCTATGACTCTCAGGTATCACGCTCAATCAGGAAATCACTCCCGGCGGACGGCAGACCGGGCGTCCACCTCCCCACTGCGAGAACCGGCCGGACCGCGCCGCAGCGGGTTGCGGCAAGCCGGCCCATCAGCGCCACGACGTCTCGCCAGTCGCCGCACTGGGGTCCACGCGCCCGCCGGAAGCCACGACTTGCCGCAACCCGGGCACGGGCCGACGCGGCGAGACCGCCCCACGCCACATGCCGCGAACCGGATCCACCAGACGCGTGGAGGCCGCGACATGCAACATGTCACGGCCTCCACGGCGGGTCGAGCGACCACGCCCTCGCCGGCCGGACGGACAGCGGGGACGCGGTGGTCAGGCGACGACCGAGACCATCCGCCCCTTCACCACGATGACCTTGCGCGGCTCCTTGCCCGCCAGCGAACCGGCCACCGCCTCCAGCGCCGCCGACCGGACCTCGTCCTCGGGCGCGTCGGCGGCGACCTCGATCCGGCCGCGTACCTTGCCGTTGACCTGCACCGGGTACGTGACGGTCTCGGCCACCAGCAGCGCCGGATCGGCGGTCGGGAAGTCCGCGTACGCCAGTGAACCGGCGTGACCCAGCTTGCGCCACAGCTCCTCGGCGACGTGCGGGGCGAACGGGGCCAGCATCAGCACCAGCGGCTCGGCCACCTCGCGCGGGGTGGCCGGCAGCCGGGTGATCGCGTTGGTCAGCTCGATCAGCTTGGCGATCGCGGTGTTGAACCGGACCCCCTCCATGTCGCCGCGGACCCCGTCGATCACCTTGTGCAGCAGCCGCTTCGTCGCCTCGTCGGCGGGCTCGTCGGTGATCCGCAGCTCACCGCTCTCCTCGTCGACGACCGCCCGCCAGACCCGCTGCAGGAACCGGTACGACCCGACGACCGCCCGGGTGTCCCAGGGGCGGGACACCTCCAGCGGGCCCATCGACATCTCGTACACCCGGAAGGTGTCGGCGCCGTACGCCGCGCACATCTCGTCCGGGGTGACGACGTTCTTCAGGGACTTGCCCATCTTGCCGTACTCGCGGGCGACCTCGGTCTCGCCGTGGAACCACCGGCCGTCGACCTCGACGACCTCCTCCGCCGGCACCGGGGCGCCCCGGGAGTCGCGGAACGCGTACGCCTGGATCATGCCCTGGTTGAACAGCTTGCGGAACGGCTCGAACGACGAGACGTGGCCCAGGTCGAACAGCACCTTGTGCCAGAACCGGGCGTACAGCAGGTGCAGCACGGCGTGCTCGGCGCCGCCGACGTACAGGTCGGTTCCCCCGCAGTCACCGGCGGAGCGTGGCCCCATCCAGTACCGCTCGTTCTCCGGGTCGGCGAACCGGGTCGTGTTGGTCGGGTCCAGGTAGCGCAGCTCGTACCAGCAGGAGCCGGCCCACTGCGGCATCACGTTGGTCTCGCGGGTGTACCGCTTCGGGCCGTCACCCAGGTCCAGCTCGACCTCCACCCAGTCGCGCCGGCGCGACAGCGGGGTCTCCGGGTTGCTGGCGGCGTCGTCGGCGTCGAACGTCTTCGGCGAGAAGTCGTCCACCTCGGGCAGCTCGACCGGCAGCATCTCCTCGGGCAGCGCGATGGCGGCGCCGGTCTCGTCGTAGACGATCGGGAACGGCTCGCCCCAGTAACGCTGCCGGGAGAACAGCCAGTCGCGCAGCCGCCAGGTCACCGCGCCGGTGCCCTTGCCGTTGGCCTCCAGCCAGGCGATGGCCCGGGCCTTCGCGTCGGCCAGCCCCAGGCCGTCCAGGTCCAGGCCCGCGTCGGGCGCGGCGCTGTTGATCCGCGGGCCGTCCCCGGTGTACGCCCCACCGGCGAAACCCTCGGGCGGCTGCACGGTACGCACGATCGGCAGTTCGAAGACCTCGGCGAAGGCGTGGTCCCGCTCGTCCTCGGCCGGCACCGCCATGATCGCGCCGGTGCCGTAGCCGGCCAGCACGTAGTCGGCCACGAAGATCGGCACCGGGGCGCCGGTGACCGGGTGCTCGGCGTACCCGCCGGTGAAGACGCCGGTCTTCTCCCGGGTGTCCGACTGCCGCTCCACGTCCGTCTTGGCCGCGGCGGCCTTGCGGTACGCCTCGACGGCGGCCCGCGGGCTGGCGTGCCCACCGGTCCACGCCTCCCGCGTCCCCTCGGGCCAGGCGGCCGGGACCAGGGTGTCGACCAGCTCGTGCTCGGGCGCCAGCACCAGGTAGGTGGCGCCGAAGATGGTGTCCGGGCGGGTCGTGAACACCCGCACCGGCCCCTGCCCGGTGACGAAGTCGATGTGCGCGCCCTGCGACCGGCCGATCCAGTTGCGCTGCTGCAGCTTGATGGGCTCCGGCCAGTCCAGGGTGTCCAGGTCCTCCAGCAGCCGGTCACCGTAGGCGGTGATCCGCATCATCCACTGCTTCAGGTTCCGCTTGAACACCGGGAAGTTGCCCCGCTCGGAGCGGCCGTCGGCGGTGACCTCCTCGTTGGCCAGCACGGTGCCCAGCCCCGGGCACCAGTTCACCGGCGCCTGCGAGACGTACGCCAGCCGGTGGTCGTCGACGATCGCCCGCCGCTCGGCGACGGTCAGCTCGGCCCACGGCCGGCCGTCCGGGGTGGCCCGCTCGCCGCCCTCGAACCCGGCGATCAGCTCGGCGATCGGGCGGGCCCGCTTCGCCTCGGTGTCGTACCAGGAGTTGAAGACCTGCAGGAAGATCCACTGGGTCCAGCGGTAGAAGTCGGTGTCGATGGTCGACACCGAGCGGCGCTCGTCGTGGGCCAGGCCCAGCCGGCGCAGCTGCTCCTTGTACCGCTCGATGTTCGCCTCGGTGGTGGTCCGGGGGTGGGTGCCGGTCTGCACCGCGTACTGCTCGGCGGGCAGGCCGAAGGCGTCGAAGCCCATCGCGTGCAGCACGTTGCGCCCGGCCATCCGCTGGTAGCGGGCGAAGCAGTCGGTGCCGATGTAGCCCAGCGGGTGCCCGACGTGCAGCCCCGCGCCGGAGGGGTACGGGAACATGTCCAGCACGTACAGCTTCTCGGCGCCGGCGCGCGGGTGGCCCGGGTCGGCCAGCGGGCCGGTCGGGTTCGGCGCGTGGAAGGTGCCCTCCCGCTGCCAGGTGTCCTGCCAGCGCTGCTCGATCTCGCCGGCCAGGGCGGCGGTGTACCGGTACGGGGGAATGTCGGTGGCCGGTGCGGCTGCCTCACTCATGGCGTCTCCTCGGCGCGGTCATGTCGGACATGGGGAGTTTCTGCTTGCGGGCACAAAAAAGCCCCTCGCGCAGGAGGGGCGGCCGTGCTGTCGCGCGTCAGCGGATCAGCACGGCTCGGTAAGAAGCAGGAAGACTCCGGCCATGACCGGCAGTGTAGCGCGCCGGGCCCGACCGCACGTCGGCGCGCCCACGCGCCGGGACGGCCGACGGAACGCGGTGTGATCGTCCCGTTGCTCCCGGAGATCCCCGGACGGGCGAATATTCGGGGCGTAACCGACCGACCGCCTGCGGGGGTCGGCGGTGACGAGAAACATGGATAGCCTGAGAGGCCAGTGAGATTTTTGCGGCAGACGAGGCTCGCACGTCGCGAACCCAACGGCGGGTCCAGGTGCTCTTTACAGAGCTGCCGTTCCGGCGACGAGGAGGAGGCCCGTGACACAACAGACCTGGGACGAGGTGGGCGGTCTGCTGCCGCACGACGAGTTCCGCGCCGCCAGTGAAGCCATCGTCGGCAACATCGAGCAGGTCATCGAGGGCAAGACCGCCACCGTGCGGCTGGCCCTGGCCGTCCTGCTCGCCGAGGGGCACCTGCTCATCGAGGACGTGCCCGGGGTCGGCAAGACCAAGCTGGCCAAGGCGTTGGCGCGCTCGATCGACTGCTCGGTGCGGCGGATCCAGTTCACCCCCGACCTGCTCCCCAGCGATGTCACCGGCGTGAGCGTCTACAACCAGGAGACCCACGACTTCGAGTTCCGCCCGGGCGCGGTCTTCGCGAACCTGGTCGTCGGCGACGAGATCAACCGGGCCTCGCCGAAGACCCAGTCGGCGCTGCTGGAGTGCATGGAGGAGCGGCAGGTCACCGTCGACGGGGTGACGTACCAGCTCCAGACCCCGTTCATGGTGATCGCCACCCAGAACCCGATCGAGATGGAGGGGACCTACCCGCTGCCCGAGGCGCAGCGCGACCGGTTCACCGCCCGCATCGCGATGGGCTACCCGGGGCCCGAGGCGGAGCTGGCCATGTTGGACGGGCACGGCGCCACCGACCCGTTGCAGGAGCTGCGGCCGGTCTCGGACGCGGCGATCGTCCGCCGGCTGATCGCCCACGTCCGCCAGGTGCACGTCGCCGACGCGGTCAAGCAGTACGCCATCGACCTGGTCACCGCCACCCGGGAGGCCCCCGACCTCCGGCTGGGGGCGTCCCCGCGGGCCACCCTCCAGCTGCTGCGCACCGCCCGGGCGGTGGCCGCCCTGGAGGGACGCGACTACGTGCTCCCCGACGACCTGCAGGTGCTGGCGGTGCCGGTGCTGGCGCACCGGATCATCCCGACCGCCGACGCGCAGCTCGCCCGGCGGACCACCGACGCGATCGTCTCCGAGCTGGTGCACCGGCTGCCGTTGCCGCACGACCGCAAGCGCTCGCCGTACGACACCCGGCCGGCGCCGAACAACGGCCGCGGGCCGTACGAGCCGCGGAGGCCGTGACGTGCGGGAGGGGCTGCGCGGCCTGACCACCCGCGGCCGGTCGTTCCTGGCCGCCGCGGTCGCCGCCGCGATCTCCGCGGCCATCCTCGGCGAGAAGGACCTGCTGAGGGTGGCCGTCCTGCTCGCGGTGCTGCCGCTGCTGGCCGCGGCGTACGTCGGGCGCAGCCGCTACAAGCTGGCCTGCAACCGGTCCCTGGAGCCGCACCGGGCGCCGGTGGGGGCGAGCTCCCGGGTGGTGCTGCGCCTGCAGAACCTGTCCCGGCTGCCCACCGGGACGCTGCTGCTGGAGGACCGGCTGCCCTACGCCCTGGGCAGCCGGCCGCGGGTGGTGCTGGAGCGGCTCGGCGCGCACCAGGCGAGCTCGGTGGCGTACACGGTCCGCGCGGACGTGCGCGGCCGGTACGAGGTGGGCCCGCTGGTGGTCCGGATGACCGACCCGTTCGGGCTCTGCGAGCTGTCCCGGGCCTTCCCCAGCATCGACCGGCTGACGGTGGTCCCGCAGGTCACCCCGCTGCCGTCGGTGCGTCTCCCCGGCGAGTACGCGGGCAGCGGCGACAGCCGGGCCCGGTCGGTGGCGGTGCACGGCGAGGACGACGCGGCCACCCGGGAGTACCGGATGGGCGACGACCTGCGTCGGGTGCACTGGAAGTCCACCGCGCGCACCGGCGAGCTGATGGTGCGCCGGGAGGAACAGCCCTGGGAGAGCCGGGCCACGGTCGTGCTGGACACCCGGGCGTACGGGCACCGGGGCGAGGGGCCGACGGCCAGCTTCGAGTGGGCGGTCTCGGCCGCGGCGAGCGTCGCGGTGCACCTGCGCCAGGCCGGCTACAAGCTGCGCCTGGTGACCGGCGCGGGCGCGGACGCGGACGCCAACGAGGCCGCCGGCGACGGGGTGATCCTGGACCACCTGGCCGACGTCCGGCTGGACAAGCGGGGCGAGTTGAGCACCCTGGTGCAGCAGGTCCGCCAGCGCGCCGACGGTGGTCTGATCATCGCCCTGCTCGGCACGCTGAGCACCGCCGAGGCGGAGCTGTTGGCGAGCCTGCGGGGCAACGGCGCGACCTGCGTCGCGTTCCTGCTGGACAGCTCGACCTGGCTGAACCTGCCGGCGAAGGCGCGGGCCGAGGCCGAGCACGCGCACGGCAGCGCCGCGCTGGCCCTGTTGCAGAGCGGGTGGCGGGTGATCGGCGTGGAGCACGGCACCCGGCTGCCCGCGCTCTGGCCGCAGGCGGGTCGCGGGTCGCAGGGGTTCGCGATGCGGGCGGCGATGGCCGAGACGGTGGCCGGTGGGATGAAATGACGTCGGGAGTGAGTTCATGATCGGGCAACGCAGCCTCGGCTTCGTGGCGGCGGCGGCCACCCTGCTCGCGGCGGCCCCGCTGTCGGCGATCTTCCAACGCTGGACCTGGCTGGTCCAGGCGGCCGTCGCGGTCACCGTGGTGGCCGGCGTCGCCGCGCTGGCCCGAATGGTCCGGGTGCCACTCTGGGGACAGGTCCTCGGCATGCTGGCCGGCCTGCTGCTCGCGCTGACCTGGATCTTCCCCGGCGGCACGGAGCTGCTCGCGTTCCTGCCCACCCCGGCCACCATCGACCACTTCGGCGACCTGCTGGCCGCGTCGGTGCAGGACATGCGGTCGTACGGCGTCAAGGTGCCGGACACCGACCCGCTGCTCTTCGTCACCGTGCTCGGGGTCGGCGGCGTGGCGATCGTGGTGGACGTGCTGGCGGTCGGGCTGCGCCGCCCCGCGCTGGCCGGGCTGCCGATGCTGGCGATCTACTCGGTGCCGGTGGCGGTGTACGTGGACAGCGTGCCCGCCGTGCCGTTCGCGATCGGCGCGGTCGGTTACCTGTGGTTGCTGCTCACCGACAACGTCGACCGGGTCCGCCGGTTCGGCCGCCGGTTCACCGGCGACGGCCGCGACATCGACGTGTGGGAGGCGTCGCCGCTGGCCGCCGCCGGCCGCCGCCTGGCGGTGGTGGGTGTCGCGCTGGCCGTGGCCCTGCCGCTGGCGGTGCCGGGGATGACCGGCGGCCTGCTCGACTCGCTCAACTCGGGCAACGGCACCGGCACCGGCCGGCCCGGGCAGGGCGGCTCTCCGAGCCGGATCGACCTGTTCGCGGCGCTCAGCGGGCAGTTGAACCAGTCCGAGGAGACCGAGATGGTCAAGGTGAACACCAACGAGGAGGCGCCGTTCTACCTGCGCTACGCGGTCGCCGACCAGTTGCGGCCCAACGGTTTCCAGGTCAGCCAGCCCAACGGCCGGCCGGCCAACGGAGACCTGCCGGAGCTGACCTCGAAGGCCGGGCCGGGGGTGCAGCAGCGGACGTACCAGGCCTCGGTGGAGGTCAAGAACCTCAACATGCCGTTCCTGCCCAGCTACGCCGAGCCGACCCGGATCAGGGACCTCAGCGGCGCCTGGCTGTACGACCGGGGGCAGCAGGTGCTCTTCTCCAACCGGGACAACTCCCGGGGCAAGAAGTACTCCTTCGACTACGTCCGCTCGACGTACACCCAGGAGGCGCTGCGCCGGGCCCAGCCGCTCGCGGCGGACAACCCGATCAAGCAGCTGCAGACCCAGGCCCCGACGGTGCGCGCGGTGGATCAGCTGGTCCGCAAGCTGGTCCAGGGCAAGGACACCGAGTACGACAAGGTCCGCGGGATCTACGACTACTTCTCGGTGGAGAACGGCTTCAGCTACTCCAAGACCACCGGGGACGGCAGCAGCGGTGACGAGATCACCGACTTCCTGACCAACAAGGTGGGCTACTGCCAGCAGTACGCCGTGGCGATGGCCTGGCTGGTGCGGGCCGCCGGCATCCCGGCCCGGGTGGCGTTCGGCTTCACCAACGGCAGCAACTCCTCCGGCGGCACGTACGTGCTGACCAACCGCAACCTGCACGCCTGGACCGAGGTCTACTTCGACGGGATCGGCTGGGTCCCGTTCGACGCCACCCCCGCGTACGCGGTGCAGGGCTCGACCCGGTCGGCGTGGGCGCCGGACACCGACGCGCCGCCCGACGTCTCCCCCTCCACCCGCAGCACCGCGGCCCCGGGCAACACGGACCCGTCGGCCGGCCCGGCACCCCGGGACAAGGCCGACGAGGAGACCGACCAGGGGTTCAGCGGGAGCGCCGGCGGGCCGACCCGGCAGGCGCCCGTCTGGCCGTGGTGGACCGCCGGCATCCTCACCCTGCTGGCCCTGCTCGCCCTGCCGGCGCTGCGCCGGATGGCCCTACGTCGGCGACGCGTCACCCGCGCCGCGGCACGTCCGACGGTGAGCCCGACCGACGTCCCCGCGGAAGCGGCCGGCGGCGGTCGGATGGTGGTGGTCGGGGCGGACCCGGACCGGGCTCGCGCCGACGCCCATGCCGCGTGGGACGAGCTGCTGGACACCCTCGTCGACTACCGGGTCCTCGTCGACCGGACGGAGACCCCGCGGGCCACCGCCGACCGGCTGGTCCGGGACGAGCTGGGTGGCGACACCCCGGCCGGCGGGGCGGTACGCCTGCTCGGCCGGGCCGAGGAGCGGGCCCGCTACGCGCGTCAGCCGCTCACCGGTGAGGAGTTGCACCCGGCGCTGCGGGCGGTCCGTGGCGAACTGGCCGCGCGGGCCGACCGGCGTACCCGGCTGATGGCCGCCGTGCTGCCGCCATCGGTGCTGCACCGCTGGCGGACGGGCTTCGCCGACCGGTCGTCGGGCCTGGTGTCGACGTTCAGCCTGGGCCGCTACCGGCTGGCCCGTCGGTTCAACCCGCGCCGGATCCTGGCCGACCGGGCCGCCCGCTGACCCTTCCGGTCGTCCGGGTTCGTCGCAGCCGCGTCCGCCGAGCGCCTCCCGCCGCTCGGCGGACCGGCCCGCCGGCCCGGCCCCCGGATCCCCGGCCGGGGCCCCGGGCAAAGTCCGGCAACTTCGGATCTCCCAGACACCCACGGTCCACGCGCTGTTGGGGCGGGGCGTCGGGGTACAGGGCTGGGCGTGCGGATGGTCGGGGCCGTGAGTGGAACACCACGGGTGTCTCCGGGCCCCGTTGACAGCCATGGCGTTCCACTCACCGGTGCCACCGAGCGTCGCGGCGGGTTGGATGTCCGTTTCCAGCGGCCAGATTCGTGCAGTGCCGGATGCGTCCGGAGGCCACCCCACCTACTGCAAGGGCGCGATCCGGCCACCGGCCGAACCCCTCCGGACACCAGCAGACGCCCAGCCCGGCCTGGGGATCCGGGCCGGGCACGGTCCGGGGTGGCTCAGGCCCTGAGGCCGGGGCGGCTCAGCGGTGGCCCTCCGGGCGCTGTCGCCAGCGGTCCTCCAGCCGGTCGAGGAACGACGGCCGCCGGCCGCCGCTGCGCCCGCGCGGACGCCGACGGCTGGTCGTGCCGCCCACCACGTGCAGGTCGGGCGACTGGGCCCGGCGTTGCGACTGCACCGCGTAGCCCAGCGCGGCCAACATCACGACGAAACCCGCCACCGCCAGCGGCGGCGTCTTGATCACCGCGCCATAGACCAACAGGGCCAGGCCGACGATCACCACACCGGCAGCGACGAGCAGGCGACGCCGCGCGTGGAAGCGCGGATCGCTGGCGCGCACGGCCGAGGCGAATTTGGGGTCCTCGGCAAGCGACCGCTCGATCTGCTCGAACAGCCGCTGCTCGTGCTCCGAGAGCGGCACGGCACTCCTCCCCGGTCACGCTTGGTCGACCCGGACGGGCCAACAGACCGTGGCAGCCAACCGGCTGCTTACCCGCAAGTCTACGAGGGGGGTCGCGCGTCGGAAAGCGGGACGACCTACGGCCGGGGTGGATTTTCATTTCGTCGATGATCACGGCGCCCCAACAGACTGGCCGGACCTATGACGGATCGCCCGAATCGGGCAGCCGCGGCGTCCGCGGCGGCTTCGGCCTCGCGCCAGCCGCGCTCGGGCGCGCCCAGCGTGAGCTGGCGGGGCGTCTCGGCCACCGCGGTCAGCCCTTCGACGCGTACACCGACGAGCCGGATCCGCTCGCCCGGGTCGAGGGCGGTGAAAAGCGCCCACGCCGTGTCGAAGATCTCCCGGGCCACGTCTGTCGGGGTTCCGACGGTGCGGGACCGGTTGACGGTGCGGAAGTCGGCCAGCCGCACCTTGAGGGTGACCGTCCGGCCGACCTGACCGGCGCCGCGCAGGCGTACGCCCACCTTCTCGCTCAGCGCCAGCAGGGACCGGCGGATCTCCACCGGGTCGGCGACGTCGGCGTCGAAGGTGACCTCCGCGCCGATCGACTTCTCCACGTGCTCCGGGGTGACCGCCCGAGGGTCGCGGCCCCAGGCCAGTTCGTGCAGGTGACCGGCGGCCGCGTCGCCGACCGCCCGGCGGAGCATGCCGTACGGCGCCTCGGCGAGGTCGCCGATGGTGGCCAGGCCCAGCCGGCGCAGCGACTCGGCGGACCGCTCCCCCACCCCCCACAGGGCGTCGACCGGCAGCGGGTGCAGGAAGTCGAGCACCCGGTCGGCGGGGACCACCAGCAGGCCGTCCGGCTTGGCGCGGGTGGAGCCGAGCTTGGCCACGAACTTGCTCGGCGCCACCCCGACCGAGCAGGTGATGCGCTGTTCCTCGACGACCCGGCGGCGGATCAGCCGGGCGATCTGGACGGGCGGACCGAACAGGCGCCGGGCGCCGGCCACGTCGAGGAACGCCTCGTCCAGCGAGAGCGGCTCGACCAGCGGGGTGACGTCCCGGAAGATCTGCATCACCGCCCGGGAGGCCGCCGTGTACTGCGTGAAGTCGGGCGGCAGGTAGACCGCGTGCGGGCAGAGCGACCGGGCCCGCGCGGTCGGCATGGCGCTGCGGACGCCGTACCGCCGGGCCTCGTAGCTGGCGGAGCTGACCACGCCGCGCGGCCCGATGCCGCCCACCACCACCGGCCGGCCGCGCAGCTCGGGCCGGCGACGCACCTCGACCGAGGCGAAGAAGGCGTCCATGTCGACGTGCAGGATCGGGCTGCCGGAGTCGTCGGCGTCCGGCCCGAAGCGCGGGTCACCGCCGCGCGGCAACGACTGGCTCCGACCCATCCCCGCAGGCTAGCCCCCGGGTCCGACACCCCGGCGGTCAGCCGCGGACGACCAGCAGCGGAATGGTCATCTCGGCCGCCGTGTCCGCGCCGTGGTACGCCACCAGCCGCGCCTCGACCGGGTTCTCCGACCGGCTGGCCACCACGGCGGCGGTCCCCTGGCAGACGACCACCACGTCGCCGATGCGACGCAGGTGCTCCTCGGGCACCGGCCCGAACCAGCCGGTGGCCACCGCCTCGTCGCGGGTGAGCACCCGCGCGGCCCCGCCCAGCACCGTCGACCAGGCCGCGACCACGTCGTCGACCGCGCCCGGCTCGGCGTGCAGGTAGCGGACCCGGGGCTCGCCGGCGACCACCCGCACCCCGGCCCGCAGCCGCGGGTCGGTGTCGAGGTCGAAGCGGTCGGCCCACGGCACGTTCAGCTGCCCGTGGTCGGCGGTGACCAGCAGCGCCGCGTCCGGCGGCAGGCCGTCGACCAGGCGGGCCAGCAGCCGGTCCACCTCGGTCGCGGCCAGCCGCCACGGGGCCGAGTCGACGCCGCTGAGGTGCCCGTGCCGGTCCAGGTCCGGGTGGTAGCCGGAGACCAGGGTGGGCCCCGCGCCGGCGGCCAGCGCGGTGAGCATCCGGACGGCCAGCTCGTCGACGTCGGCGGCGCCCCGGTAGTCGCCACCCCGGTTCGCGGCGAGGGTCAGCCCGCTGCCGCCGTACTCCGGGCGGCTGACCACGGTCACCGCCACCCCGGCGGCCCGGGCCTGCTCGAACCGGGTGGCCACCGGCTGCCAGCGCAGCGGCTCCGGGTCGCCGGTCCACTCGATGTGGCTGAGCACCCGGTCGGTGCCGGGCACCCGCACCCGGAACCCGAGCACCCCGTGCGCGCCGGGCGCCCGGCCGGTGCCGAGGGTGACCAGGCTGGTCGGGGTGGTCGAGGGAAAACCCGAGGTGAGCGGCCGGCCCGCGGTGGCGGCCAGGCCGGCCAGCGTCGGGGCGTACCGGGCGGCGGTGGGGATCTGGTACCAGCCGAGCCCGTCGACCAGCAGCACCGCCACCCGGCGTACGCCGTCCAGGCGCGGCACCAGGCCGAGCGGGTCGGCGACACCGGGGACGCCGAGCACCGCGAGGGCGCTGGGCAGCACGTCGGCGAGGCTGCCGCCGTCGTACGCGGGCGCCACCCGGGCCAGCGGGTCGACCGGCGGGGCGGTCATGCCGGGCGGCGGGCGAACAGGTGCAGCTGGGCGGCGAGGTCCCGGTACGGCGGCCGGGCGGCCAGCGCCCGCTCCAACTCCACCAGCGCGGCCGGCTGGCCGTCGGCCACCGCGGCGGGCAGCAGGTCGGCGAGGACGCGTACCCCGTGGATCTCCTGCACGGTGAGCCCGGCGGCGGTGAGCAGCGCCGTGGCGCCGTCGGCGTCGTAGCGGCGGCGCAGGGTGTCCCGCGGCCCGGCGGCGCCGGCCGGGTCGGCGGCGAGCGCGGCGGCGGTGTCCAGGTGGCCGTTCATCGCCCGGCCGAGCACGGCGGCGGCCCGGCCGGCGACCAGGACGCTGGCCGCCCCGCCCGGGCGCAGGGCGGCGGCCAGCGCGGCCACCACCGGCGCCGGGTCGTCCACCACCTCCAGGACGGAGTGGCAGAGCACCAGGTCGACGGCGGCCGGCTCGACCAGGCCGCCGAGCGCGTCACCGTCGCCCTGCACCGCGCGTACCCGGTCGGCGACCCCGGCCTCGGCGGCCCGGCGGGTCAGCGCGGCCAGCGCGTCGGGGCTGGCGTCGACCACCGTGACCTGGTGGCCGGCCTCGGCGAGCGGCACCGCGAAACCGCCGGTGCCGCCGCCCACGTCGAGCACGGTGAGTCGTTCGCCGGCCCGGCGGTCCAGCTCGGCCGCCAGGACCGCCCAGATGACGGCGGTACGGGGGGTCAGCGTTCGGGTCTGCTCCACGCCGCCGAGCCTAGTCACCCGCGCCACTCAGCCCTTGCGGCCGGTGTCGACGGTCGGCGCGGCGGGGGGTCGACCGGATCCCACGCGGAGACCGGCGGGGCCACGCCGCGCGACCGCCGCGGTCACGACTCGGTCCCGCCCGGGGCCTCGTCCTCGGCCCGGGAACGCCGGGCGTTGGCGACCGGACCGTCGGTCACCTCGTGCTCCCGCGGCTCGATGTGGTGCGTCGGCAGCCAGCCGGCCCCCAACCGGGTACGCCGCGAGTTGGCCACGCCGTTGTGGCCGTAGATCCCCGTCACTTTTCCTCCCCCTCGTGGTACACGAACCTGTTGCTGAGTTTCACCTGCACCAGCGTGATCAACAATATGATCACGAACAGGCCTGGACGTCTCCCCTTCTCCGGCTCTTCAAACCGTTTTGTGACGCATCCACGCCCCTCATCGGTGACCTGGGGCGGGGCACGGCGTCAACGGAAGTCCCGGGAGGCCGGGGCGACCGGCGGGTCGATCGCGTCCAGCCGGTCGGCGGTCAGGCTGGTGACCCCCTCGTGGCGCTGCAACCGCCCGCGCACCACCAGCGCGGCACTGGTCCGGGCCACCGTCCGGTAGCGCTGCCACAACCCCGGCGAACAGGTGACGTTGAGCATCCCGGTCTCGTCCTCCAGGTTGAGGAAGGTCACCCCGCCCGCGGTCGCCGGCCGCTGCCGGTGGGTGACGATCCCGCCGACCCGGATCCGCTGCCCCGGCTCCACCCGGCCCAGCCGGGCGATCGGCACCGCGCCCAACGCGTCGAGACGGTCCCGGACGAACCGGGCCGGGTGGCTCTCCGGGGACAGGCCGGTGGCCCAGACGTCGGCCACCAGGCGGTCCACCGCCTCCATCCCGGGCAGGGTCGGCGCCGCCGCGCCGGTCACCGTGCCCGGCAACCGGCCCGGCCGGTCCTGGGCGGCGGCGCCGGCGGCCCAGAGGGCCTGCCGCCGGGTCAGCCCGAAACAGGCGAAGGCGTCCGCGGTGGCCAGCGCCTCCAGCTGCGCGGCGGTCAGACCCACCCGGCGGGCCAGGTCCGGCATGTCGGCGTACGGGCCGTGCGCCGTCCGCTCCGCCTCGATCCGCTCGGCCACGTCGTCGCCGAGGGTGCGTACGCCGGACAGCCCGAGCCGGACCGCCGGACCGCCCAGCCCCCAGGCGTGCGGCGGTTCACCGGGCACGCTGCCCCACCGGGTCTGCGGGGTGGACTCCAGCACCGCCCTGGCACCGCTGGCGTTGATGTCCGGCCGGCGTACCTCGACGCCGTGCCGGCGGGCGTCGTCGACCAGGGTCTGCGGCGAGTAGAAGCCCATCGGCTGAGCGTTGAGCAGGGCGGCCAGGAACGGGGCCGGGTGGTAGCGCTTGAGCCAGGAGCTGGCGTACACCAGGTAGGCGAAGCTCATCGCGTGACTCTCCGGGAAGCCGTAGCTGGCGAACGCGGTGAGCTTGCGGTAGACGTCGTCGGCCAGCTCCCCGGTGATGCCCCGCTCGGCCATCCCGGCGTAGAGCCGGTCGGCGATCTGCGCCATCCGCTCCACCGACCGCTTCGCCCCCATCGCCCGGCGCAGCTGGTCCGCCCCCGCCGCGTCGAAGCCGGCCAGGTCGATGGCGAGCTGCATCAGCTGCTCCTGGAACAGCGGCACGCCGAGGGTCTTCTCCAGCGCGTTGCGCATCAGCGGATGCGCGTACGTCACCGGCTCCTGGCCGTTCTTGCGCCGGATGAACGGGTGCACCGAGCCGCCCTGGATCGGGCCCGGACGGATCAGCGCCACCTCCACCACCAGGTCGTAGAACTCGCGGGGCTTGAGCCGGGGCAGGGTGGCCATCTGGGCCCGGCTCTCCACCTGGAACACGCCCACCGAGTCGGCCCGGCAGAGCATGTCGTAGACCTCGGGGTCGTCCAGGGTCATGTCGCCCAGGTCGAGGGACTCGCCGATCATGTCGTAGCCGTAGTGCAACGCCGAGAGCATGCCCAGGCCGAGCAGGTCGAACTTGACCAGCCCGACGGCGGCGCAGTCGTCCTTGTCCCACTGGAGCACGCTGCGGCCGGGCATCCGCCCCCACTCCACCGGGCACACCTCGATCACCGGCCGGTCGCAGATCACCATGCCGCCGGAGTGGATGCCCAGGTGCCGGGGGAACGTCTGGAGCTCGTTGGCGTACGCCACCACCTGCTCGGGAATGTCCTCGACGTCGACCGCGGCGACCGACCCCCAGCGGTCGATCTGCTTGCTCCAGGCGTCCTGCTGCCCGGGCGAGAAGCCGAACGCCTTGGCCACGTCCCGCACCGCCGACCGGGGACGGTACGAGATGACGTTGGCGACCTGGGCGGTGTGCTCCCGGCCGTACCGGGCGTAGACGTGCTGGATGACCTCCTCGCGGCGGTCGGACTCGATGTCCACGTCGATGTCGGGCGGGCCGTCCCGCTCCGGGGCGAGGAAGCGCTCGAAGAGCAGCCGGTGCCGGACCGCGTCCACGTTGGTGATCCGCAGCGCGTAGCAGACCGCCGAGTTGGCCGCCGAGCCCCGCCCCTGGCAGTAGATGTCCTGCTCGCGGCAGAAGCTGACCAGGTCGTAGACGACCAGGAAGTAGCCGGGGAAGCCCAGCTCGTCGATCATGCGCAGCTCGTGCTCCAGCTGCGCGTACGCCTCCGGGTGCGCCTCGGGTGGGCCGTACCGCTCGTGGGCGCCGGCCATCGTCAGGTGGCGCAGCCAGCTCATCTCGGTGTGCCCCGCCGGCACCGGGTACGCCGGCAGCTGCGGCGCGACCAGCTGGAGGTCGAAGGCGAGCCCCGCGCCGAACTCGGCGGCCCGGGCCACCGCCCCCGGGTACGCCGCGAACCGGGCCGCCATCTCCGCGCCGCTGCGCAGGTGGGCGGTGGCCGCGGCGGGCAGCCAGCCGTCGATCTCGTCGAGGCTGCGCCGGGCCCGCACCGCGGCCACGGTGGTGGCCAGCCGACGCCGGCCCGGGGTGGCGTAGTGCACGTTGTTGGTGGCCACGGTGGGCAGCCCGGCCGCGGCGGCCAGCTCGGCCAGGGCGTCGTTGCGGTCGGCGTCGACCGGGTTGCCGTGGTCGGTCAGCTCCACCGCCACCGTGTCGGCGCCGAAGAGCGCGGTGAGCCGGTCCAGCTCCCGGGCCGCCGCGTCCACTCCCTCGGTGAGCAGCGCGGCCGGCACGTGCCCCTTGCGGCAGCCGGTGAGCACCAGCACGTGGTCGCGCAGCTCGGCGGCGACCTCATCCAGCTCGCCGTAGACCGGGCGGCCCTTCTCCCCACCGCGCAACTGGGCCCGGGAGATGGTGGCGGCGAGGCGGGCGTACCCCTCGTGACCGTGGGCGAGCACCAGCAGGTGTGACCCGTGCGGGTCGGGCTCGCCGTTCTGCGGGCCGGGCAGCCCGAGGGAGAGCTCCGCGCCGAAGACGGTCGGCAGGTGCAGCGCGCGGGCCGCCTCGGCGAAGCGGACCACGCCGTAGAAGCCGTCGTGGTCGGTGACGGCGAGCGCGGTCAACCCCAGCCGGGCCGCCTCCTCGGCCAGCTCCTCCGGGTGGCTGGCGCCGTCGAGGAAGCTGAAGTTGGTGTGCGCGTGCAACTCGGCGTAGGGCACCGTGTCGTCGGGTCGGGGCAGCTCGGGCGGCTCGTAGTGCTGCCGCTTGCGGCTCCAGGCCGGGGAGTCGCCACCGTCGGCGTCGACCGCGAGCGGGTCCACCACGTGCAGGTGCCGCTCGCCCCGCCCCTTCGCGCCCCGGCCCGCCGGCCCGCCGCCGGACCCGCCGGAGAGCACCTGTTCCAGCTCCGACCAGGGCATCTTCGGATTGTGGAAGCTCAACCGACCGCTCCCCCGCCGCGCTCAGTCATAGATCGCCTCCACCAGCCACCGGCCGCCCTCGACGGCGAGCAGCAGGGCGGCGCCGTCGGCGAGGCCGACCTGGAACCGGGCCCGCCGGCGGGCCTCGGCCGGGGCCCACCAGCGCTCGTCCACCGGCCACGGGCCGGCCCAGCCGACGATCTCGGCCGGCCGGCCGGTGCCGACGGTCAGCCGCGCGGGTGCGGCGCTCACCGCCAGCCGGGCGGTGACCACGACCGGTTCCCCGGCGGCGTCGTGCACAGTGGCCGGCAGCGGGCTGGGCAGCACCACGGCCGGCGCGGGCGGCGGGATCCGGCCCGGCCACGGCGGCTGCCCGGGACGGGCGGGCAGCCGCTCGTCGCCCCACGGGACCAGTCGGGTCTGGTCGGCCGGGGAACGGCCGCCGCCGAGCACGGCGGTGACCACCGCCTCCGGCCCGAGGATGCCCTGCACCCGGCTCAACGCCCGGTGCGCCCGCTCCCGCTCCTCGCCGGCCTCCCCCCAGAGCCCGGCCTGCAACCCCGCCTGGGCGAGCACCCCGTCGGGGACCAGGCGCAGCCGGATGATCCCGGCCGTCGGCCGGGCCGGGCGGCCACCGGCCCGGCCGTTGCTGCCGGAGAGCCAGCCGTCGAGCTGCCAGCGGACCCGGTCGGCGATCGCCGCGACGGTCAGCAGCCCGTCGTGCCGCCACACCCGGTGCAGTTCCTGGCCGTGCGCGGTGACCGCCTCGATGCCGAGCCGGGTGCAGGCCAGGCCGTGCGCGGCGAGCCGCTCGTGCAGCCGCTCGGCCAGCGCCCGGGCGGCGAACGCCGCCGCGTCGACCCGGTCGATCGGCTCGTCGTGGTCGGCGGTCACCGCCAGGTCGACCGGGGGCTGCCGGACCGCGAGCGGCCGGTGGTCCCTTCCTGCGGCGAGCCGGTGGGCCAGGGCCCCGTCGAAGCCGAACCGGGCCAGCACGTCGCCGGCCGGCAGCGCCGCGAAGTCACCCAGCGTGCGTACGCCGAGCCGGCGCAGCAGGTCGGTCAGGGCCGGCCGGCCGAGCGCCTCCACCGGCAGGTCGGCCAGGAAGGCGGGCGACCCGCCCGGCGACACCACCCGCCCGGTCCGCGCGGCCAGCCCGGCGGCGAAGACCCCGTCGGCGATCCCGACCTGGCTCTCCACCGCACACGCCTGGGCGACCTGCTCGATGATCCGTTCGGCGGCCGCCTCCTCGCCGCCGAGGTAGCGGGCGGGGCCCCGGGCCGCCAGCGCGCAGGCGCCGGGACGGACCACCTCGACCCCGGCGGCCACCTCCTCGACCGCGGCGACCACCGGCTCGAACGCCCGGGCGTCCCGGCCGGGGTCGTGGTCGACCACGGTCAGCCGGGGGCAGCGCCCCTGCGCCTCCCGTCGGCGCAGCCCTCGGCGCACCCCCTCGGCGCGGGCCTGTTCCGAGCAGGCCACCACCCGGTTGGCGTGCAGCACGGCCACCGGCCCGGTGGCCGGCACCCCGTCGACGATCTCCGCGGCGATGACCGGCCAGTCCGGGCACCAGAGCAGCAGGGTGCGTACCGGCGCGGTCACACGGACCCGACCAGGGTGAGCGCGCCCCGACGGGACGGGACCGCCCGGGACGGAGCCGACGCTCCGGCGGACCGGGGGACGACCCGGGTCAGCGCGTCCCCGGGCAGCCAGACCTTGATCTCCTTGGGCCGGGCGGCCGCGCCGCGACCCCGGGCCGACACGGTGACCTCGCGGCGGCGCAGCCGCCCCCGGCCCGCGCCGAGCCCCTCCCAGACCCCCCGGACCACCTGGAGGGTGACGTCCGCGCCGTCCCACCGGCCGTACGGGACGAGCACGCTGCCCCGCTGCCGGGCCCGGGCGGCCAGCCGGGTGGCCACCGACGCGGAGACGCTCGCCGGCACGGCGGTGACCACCACGTCCACCCCGTCGATCAGCGCGGCGACCACGGTCGACCACTCGGGGCCGGGGTTGGGCACCAGGGCGAGCCGGTCCAGGGCGATGCCGGCCTCGGCGGCCGCCCCGGCGCCGAAGGTCGGCACCCCCACCACGGCGCACCACGAGCCGGCGCGGGACGCCTCGGCGAGCAGCGCCAGCACCAGCGAGGTGCCGCCGCTGCGCCGGGGCTGCCCGGTGGCCACCGCGACGGTGCTGCCCCGGCGCAGTCCCCGGTTGGGCAGCAGCCCGGTCAGCTCGGGCGCGACCGGCAGCACCCGGTGGCCGCCCGTCGGATCGGGTGCGCTCGCCGGACGCACCAGACCGGCCAGTGCGGCGGAACCGACAACCATGCGGCCCGCCATCGGACCAACCCCCCGTCGTGTGACCCCGGGGCGAAGCCCGGTCGTGCAGTGCCGAATTGGCCGGCCTAAGCCCGGCCGGTCTGCTGGATCTGGATGCGTGGCGTCCGGCCACGGTTCTCCCGCCGGTGGCCGGACGCCACGGGCCTCAGGCGGCGAGCCCGTCGAGCGCGGGTTGGTGCGGCACGCCGAGCGCGTTCTCCACCACCGTCACGAACTCCTCGGCGGCGCGGAGCAGATCGTCGGCCTCCCGGGCGGTCACCACCCGGGGGATGCCGGCCTCGGCGGCGGCCCGCTTGCCGGCGCCGGCGGCGAAGTAGCGCGCCCACTCGTCCAGCTCGGGGGCGACGGCGCTGAGCAGCACCCAGACGCTGGTGATCCGGTTGCGTCGGGTGGGCGCGGGACGGGCCCGGGCGGCGAGCAGGGCCGCGGCGGCGCGCAGGGCGGAGAGGTGGGCGGCGGCGTACCGGAGACCGTCGGGACGGGTCTGGGCGGCCTCGACGAGACCACGACGGGCCACCGCGAGCAGTTGGGCCGGGGTGCGGTGCGGCAGCACGTGCGCCGGCACCGTCGGTGCCTGGGCCGGACTGGTCGGCATGGGACGTCTCCTCCACGTGACCGGGACGGACGCGCCGCGCCGCGGACCGGAATCCGCCGGTGGTGCGCCCGAGGGCGGTGGTGCGGAGGAAGACGCACCTGGTGGTGGCCGGCCGGGTGTGGACGCTTCCCCACACCACACCCGGCCGGCGTACCGGCGGGTCCGTCGTCCGCCGCCCGGGGGTCGGTGGGCGGCGGACGACGGTCCTGCCTTGACGGGAACCGGGCTCGCGACTGCCCGGCGCCCGGCGCGGTCCGCGGAACCGCGCCGCCCGGGAGGCGGTGCCGCGAAACACCGCTCCCGGAGATCGTTGGAACGGGTGTGCGACTCAATCGAACACTCGTTCTAACTACTGCTGACAGTACACCTCCCCGCCGACGAAAACGCAACGTGTGGCGCGCCGGGCAGGCGAATCCCCGGTCCGGATTCCCAGGTGGCGCACAGCGACGGCAAAGCAGGCGCAGAGTTCCCCGGACCAGGGTGAGGTCATGAACGTGAGCCGTACCGAAACGACCGTCCGGTGACCGCCGCCGTCGCGGACCGGCGCACCGTCCGCCGCCCGCTCCCGGCCGCCCCCCGCTGGTGGGCGGACCTGGCGGGCGTCGCCGCCGGGCTCAGCCTGCTGGTGGTCACCGCGCTCTGGACCGCCGACCGGGGGGTACAGGAGCTGCTCTCCGGCCCGGCCACCGGCCTGACCTCCGCCGGCCGGCTCACCGGCCTGCTCAGCGCCGACCTGATGCTCGTCCAGGTGGTGCTGATGGCCCGGGTTCCGCTGATCGAGCGCAGCTTCGGCCAGGACCGGATCGCCCGCTGGCACCGGCTCGCCGGCTTCACCTCCTTCGACCTGCTCCTCGCCCACGTCGCGCTGACGGTCCTCGGGTACGCCGGCACCGCCCGGCAGGGCGTACTCGCCGAAACCTGGGACCTGGTCGTCACGTACCCGGGGATGCTGCTGGCCACGGCGGCGCTGGCGCTGCTGGTCCTGGTCGTGGTGACCTCGGTCCGGGCGGCCCGGCGCCGGCTGCGCTACGAGTCCTGGCACCTGCTGCACCTGTACGCCTACCTGGGCATCGCGCTGGCGCTACCGCACCAGCTCTGGACCGGCGCCGACTTCGTCGACTCGACCGCCGCCCGCGCCTACTGGTGGACGGTGTACCTGCTGGCGCTGGGCAGCGTGCTGCTGTTCCGGCTGGGGCTGCCGGCCTGGCGCTCGCTGCGGCACCGGGTGGAGGTGGCCGCGGTGGTGCCCGAGGCGCCCGGCATCACCTCCGTCTGGCTGCGCGGGCGCCACCTGCACCGGCTGCCCGTCCGGGCCGGGCAGTTCTTCAACTGGCGGTTCCTGGACGGCCCCGGTTGGTCCCGCGCCCACCCGTACTCGCTGTCCGCGCCGCCGTCGGGTGACCTGATGCGGATCACCGTCAAGCAGCTCGGCGACGACAGCTCCCGGGTGGCCGCCCTGCGCCCCGGCACGAAGGTGCTGCTGGAGGGGCCGTACGGGCGGCTGACCGGGGAGCACTGGCGCGGCGGCGGGGTCACCATGCTCGCCTGCGGCGTGGGCATCACCCCGCTGCTGGCGCTGCTCTGGGAGCTGCCGTACGCCCCGGGCCACGCGGTGCTGCTCTACCGCGCGCGTACTCCAGAGGAGCTGGCCTTCCGCGCGGAGCTGGACCGGATCGCCGCGGAGCGCGGCGTGGTGGTCCACCACCTGGTCGGGCCGCGCGCGCGGCGACCGTCCTGGCTGCCGGCGTACGCCGAAGGGCTCTCCGACGTCGAGGCGCTGCGCCGGCTGTCGCCGGAGATCGCGGGACACGACGTGTACCTCTGCGGCCCGGACGGCTGGGTCGACGCCGTCCGCGCCGCCACCCGCGCGGCCGGGGTACCCAATGGGCACGTCCATTACGAACGCTTCGCCTGTTGACATCCTCTCCGTCCTAAAGGACGGGGATTCCCTCGATCGCTCGAGAAAGTTCCTGGTTCATTGCAGACCGCACGGAAGGAGGCCTTCCATGTCTGACGTCCGCTCCGCAGGCGTTTATCGTCTCCGCCAGCCCGGCGGCGACCGCGATGTTCTTGGCGGCGTTGACGTCCCGGTCGTGCCGGGTGCCGCAGTTCGGACACGTCCAACGACGCGTTTGGAGCGAGAGTCTGGCGAGCAGGTGTCCGCACGTCGAGCACGTCTTGCTGGACGGGTACCAGCGGTCGACGACGGCCAGGTGCCGGCCGTCACGGTGTGCCTTATAGGCCAGCATCTGCCGGAACTCGGCCCAACCGGTGCGGGAGATCGCCTTGGCGAGTCTGTGGTTGCGGGCCATGTTCGCCACGGCAAGATCTTCCACCGCGATCGCGTCGAACCGGCGCACCAGAGCGGTGCTGGCCTTGTGAAGGAAGTCCCGCCGAGCATCACGTACCTGGGAGTGCACGCGGGCGATCTTCTTCTTGATTTTGGCCCGGTTGTTGGAGCCACGCTTTTTGCGGGCCATCATCCGCTGGTACCGCCTGAGTCGGCGCTCTCGGCGTTCCATGTGCTTCGGGTGGGGGATGCGTTCGCCGGTGGACAGGACCGCGAAGTCGGTCAGCCCGAGGTCGACGCCGACGACCCGCCCGGTCAGCTCGGGTGCCGGCGGGACCTCGACGTCAAGGGCAAAAGTGACATACCAGCGGCCGTCCGGGTTACGCGACACCGTCACCGTGGACGGGTCGAGGGTGGCCGCATCGATGTTCGGCCACGACCAGACGAACGCCAGAGCCCCCGGGGTCTTACCGAGGCTGAGATGCCCGTTGCGCATCCGGAACGCCGACCGGGTGTAGGAGGCGGACTGACGGCCGTGGCGAGACTTGAACCGGGGGTAACGAGCCCGCTTCGCGAAAAAGGCAGTCATGGCGTTGTGCTGGTGTCGCAGCGTCTGCTGCAACGGCACAGACGACACCTCGTTAAGGAACGCCAACTCAGGCACGCACTTCATCTCGGTCAGCGCTCGGTCGGTTTCGGCGTACGAGGTGCTCTTGCGCTCGGTGTGCCAGCGAGCGTGACGAGCGACGAGGGTGCGGTTCCAGACGACGCGCACGCATCCGAACGTACGGTTCAGCACCGCGGCCTGTTCGGGCGTCGGGTAGGCCCGGCACTTGTACGCCGTCCTCATAGGACCAGATTACCAAAGGAGATGATCATGGCTAACAGCGAGAGGTCCGCCAATCTTCCCCGCCCCGAACGGTCGGGCGTCCTGGCGGCAATTCGATGACCGAAAGTAAAGGAGGATCCGTGCGACGGATCACCCTCTGGTTGCTGTCCACGGTCGCCGCGCTGGTGCTGCTGTTCAGCTACAAGACCAGCACCATGGGACCGGGCAGGGAGAGCAGCGCGATCGCCGCCGGCTCGGACGGCTCGACCGGCAGCTCCTGGAGCGGCACGGACGACGGCAGCGACACCGACTCCTCCGGCGGCTCGTCGAACGACTCCGGCGGCTCGTCCGGCGGGGCTTCCGGCACGGCCACCGGGTCGGTGGCGCAGACCCGGTGGGGGCCGGTGCAGGTCCGGATCACCGTCTCCGGCGGGAAGATCACCGACGTCACGGCGGTGCAGGTGCCGGACGGCAACCACCGGGACCAGGAGATCAACGACTACGCCGTGCCGGTGCTGCGGCAGGAGGCCATCGCGGCCCAGAGCGCGAACATCGACACCGTCTCCGGGGCCACCGTCACCAGCGAGGGCTATCGGGAGTCCCTCCAGTCGGCGCTCGACGCGGCGCACCTGAAGTGAGGACACCATGAACCTGACCGTGGAACCCGACCGGCGCGCCTGGGTGGTGCAGGTGATGGGGCTGCCGGTCAGCGTGCACCTGCGCGGGCCCGAGGTGCGTACCGACGCGGTGGCGCAACGGGTGGAGCGGATCTTCGGCGAGCTGCGCGAGCTGGACGCGGTGTTCAGCACGTACCGGCCGGAGAGCGCGCTGGGCCGGCTCGGCGGCGCGCCGCCCGGCCCGGCCGTCACCGCCGACCCGCTGGTGCGCGAGGTGGTGACGCTCTGCGAGGAGGCTCGCGCGCGGACCGGCGGGTGGTTCGACGCCCGCCACCTGCCGCTACCCCTGGGCGGCGTCGGCTTCGACCCGTCCGGCCTGGTCAAGGGCTGGGCGGTGCAGCGAGCCGCCCGCTGGCTCGCCGACCTGGACGGGCACGACCTGTGCCTGAACGCCGGCGGTGACGTGCTGCTGCGTACCGGCCCGGGGCGCCCGTCGTGGCGGGTCGGCGTGGAGGATCCGGGTCACCCCGAACGGCTGCTCGACGTGCTCGAACTGGAGCGCGGCGCGGTCGCCACCTCGGGCACCGCCCGGCGCGGCGCGCACATCACCGACCCACGCTCCGGGCGACCGGCCGAGGCCGTCCGGTCGGTCACCGTGGTCGGGCCCGAGCTGCTCTGGGCCGACGTGTACGCCACCGCGGCGGTCGCCCGGGGCGCCGACGCCGTGGACTGGCTGGCCACCCTGGACGGGTACGCGGCCCTGCTGGTCAACGCGGCCGGCCGGGTGACCGCCACCCCCGGTTGGCCCGGCAGCAGGATCCTCCGCCCTGCCTGACGGCCACCCGACTCCGGATGCTCATGGCTCTGCGCGACACTCCCCTCGGCCGAGGGATTTGGTCACGATCCGTGGTCGCCCGCACCGAACCGGCGCGGGCCTGGCCAACCCTTCCGGCGGGCGCAACCCGCCGACCAGGAGATTCGCGAAGAGCTCCGCCCAGCCCGGCGCATCTCTTCGCGCCCCTTTGCTCTGCTGCCTTCCACGCAACAGTGACCGAGGGTGCCTGTTGCGCCGGCGGCAGCAGAGCAAAGGGAGCGACACAGGTGGTCGAGGGGGCAAGCCTGGTCGCTGTCGGTAACCATCGGGTCGCTGGCTGGCGACGGATACGGCTTGGGACCTGGCCGCCGCGCGGCGGGACCGCGGTCGTGGCGGCCGTGGCGGCGGGCCGGCGGAGACCGAGATCCGCCGGCCGTGGCGACAGGCCGGGCAGGACCGTGCCGACGCGGCCCATCGCGGCGGCGGCGCGGCGCGGAGCCGTGGAGCGGGTGGCGGCTCGATGCGGCGCGCGGCGTGGCCGGCCGAACGGCGCGGCGGCGAACCGGGAAGAATGGTCGGCATGCAGCCACACCCGAACGTGCAGGCGGTGCAGCGGGCGCTCGACGACGCGGGAGCGCGGGACGCCTCCGGGGCCGCCACCCAGGTCCGCCTGCTGCCCGACGCCGTGCACACCGCCGCCGCGGCGGCCGAGGCGCTGGGCGTCCAGGTCGGCCAGATCGCCAACTCGCTCATCTTCGACGCCGACGGCGCGCCGCTGCTGGTGCTGACCTCCGGCGCGCACCGGGTGGACACCGCCGGCCTGGCCGCCTCCCTCGGGCTCACCCACCTGCGCCGGGCCACCCCGGAGTTCGTCCGGGAGCACACCGGCCAGCCGATCGGCGGGGTCGCGCCGGTCGGCCACCCAACACCGCTACGCACGCTGGTCGACACCGCGCTCGAGGCGTACGACGAGGTGTGGGCGGCCGGCGGGGTGCCGCGGGCGGTCTTCCCCACCACGTACGCCGACCTGCTGTGGATCACCGCGGGCACCGCGGTCGGGGTGGCGTGAGCGAGCCCGCTGTCCCCGACCTGGTCACCCTGCACGTGTGGCGGATCCCCCGCACGACCGTCCCCCGGGCGCTGGCCCGGATGGCGACGCTCCCGCCGCGGCTGCGCCGGCTGCCCGGCGTCCGGTTCGCCAAGCTGCTCGGCACCGGGACGGGCACCGGCTTCGGCCCGGGCGACGCCGACCTGACCCGCTGGGCCGCCCTGGTGGTCTGGGACTCCGCCGCGGCGGCGGACCGCTTCGACGACTCCCCGGTCGGCCGGTCCTGGGCCCGGATCGCCCGTTCCTCCGCACGGGTCGACCTGCGGCCGGTGACCAGCCGGGGCGAGTGGTCCGGCCGGCGGCCCTTCGGCGACCCGCCGGGAGGCCGGGTGGCCGGGCCGGTGCTGGCGCTGACCCGGGCCCGGCTGCGGCCCCGGCGGGCGGCCACCTTCTGGCGGGCGATCCCGCCGGTGGCCGCCGCGCTGCACGGCGCGCCCGGCCTGCTGGCCCGGTTCGGCGTGGGCGAGGCCCCGCTGGGCTGGCAGGGCACGGTCAGCGTGTGGCGCGACCCGGCGGACCTGGTGGCGTTCGCGTACCGTCACCCCGAGCACCGGGCCGCGATCACCCGCACCCCCACCGAAGGGTGGTACGCCGAGGAACTCTTCGCCCGGTTCGAGGTGCGCGACGTGGTCGGTGACCGGACGGTGCTGGGTTGGGTCGCCGAGGGCGACCAGGTGACGGGGAAGGAACACGCATGAGGCTGGTCCGGTGGACACCGGAGGATCTCGTCCGGCGGCTGGACGACGTGGTCGCCGTCTACGGCGAGGCGATGGGCTACCGCGCCGACCTCCTGCAGGCCCGGCGCGGCTACATCGCCACCCACGTCCGCCGCCCCGGCTTCCGGGCGGTGGCCAGCCTCTCCTCGGAGGGACACCTGGCCGGCTTCGGCTACGGCTACCTCGGCACGTCCGGTCAGTGGTGGCACGACCAGGTCCAGCGCGCCCTGGACCCGGCGGCCCGGCAGCGCTGGCTCACCGACTGCTTCGAGGTCGTCGAGCTGCACGTCCGGCCCGCGGCGCAGGGGCACGGGCTGGGGGCCGGACAGCTGCGCGCCCTGCTCGGCATGGCGGAGGGGAGCACCACCCTGCTCTCCACCCCCGAGGCCGACGAGCAGAAGTCCCGGGCCTGGCGGCTGTACCGCCGGTTCGGCTTCGTCGACCTGCTGCGCCACTTCCACTTCCCCGGCGACGAACGCCCGTTCGGGGTGCTCGGCCGGGACCTGCCGCTGGAGGCGCCGACCGCCGACCGCCCGGGGCAGCCGTGATCCGCGCGCGGTTGTCCTGGGTGCTGCTGGCCGTCCTGGTCCTCGCCCAGATCTGCTACCCGCTGACCGGGGGCGGCACCCGCAACCGGCTGACCGTCGCCACGGTGGTGCTGGGCTGGCTGCTCTCGGTGAGCCACGCGCTGCTCACCCGGGGCCCGCGTACGGCCGCCGCCCTGGTCGCCGTGGCCACCGGCGGCGGTTTCGCGATCGAGGCGCTGGGGGTGGCCACCGGTTTCCCGTTCGGCAGCTACGACTACTCCGGCCAGCTCGGCCCGAAGCTGGCCGGGGTGCCGCTGATCATCCCGCTCGCCTGGACGTGGATGGCCTGGCCGGCCTGGCTCACCGCCGTCCGGCTCACCACCGCCCGGACCGCCCGGATCGGGCTGGCCGCCGTCGGGCTGGCCGCCTGGGACCTCTTCCTCGACCCGCAGATGGTGGCCGAGGGGCACTGGCGGTGGCGCGACGCGACCCCGGCGCTGCCCGGGCTGCCCGGCATCCCGGTCAGCAACTACCTCGGCTGGCTGCTCTTCGCGGTGCTGCTGATGGCGGCGCTGCGCCCGCTCGCCGGGCCGGCCGTGGACCAGACCGGGCCGGCGGACCGGCCGATGTTCGCGCTCTACCTGTGGACGTACTTCTCCAGCATCCTGGCCCACGCGGTCTTCCTCCGGCTGCCCGCGTCGGCGGTCTGGGGCGCGCTGGGCATGGCGGTGACCGCCGTGCCGCTGGCCGTCGCGCTCGGCCGGGGGCGTCGCCCGGACGCCGGGGACAGCCCGGCCGACGTGACGCCGGACCGGGCGGGCACCCCGGCGGGCGGGGTCGACGCGACCCGATGACCGCCGCCCTCGCGCTGCTGCTCGTCGTGGCCGCGCTGACCGCGCACAGCTGGCTCAACGCCACCCGCTGGCTGCGCCGCCCCACCGACCGGCCGGTCGAGGTCGCCGACCCGGTGGCGGTGCTGCTGCCGCTGCGCGACGAGGCGGACCGGGTCACCCCGTGCCTGCGGTCGCTGCTCGCCCAGCGGGGCGTACCCGGGCTGCGGATCGTGGTGCTCGACGACGGCTCCACCGACGGCACCGCCGACGTGGTGCGGTCGGTGGCCGGCGACGACCCGCGGGTCACGCTGCTCACCGGGGTGGCCCCGCCGCCGGGCTGGCTGGGCAAGCCGCACGCCTGCTGGCAGCTGGCCAGCCGCGCCGACCCGGCCGCCACCGCGCTCGCCTTCGTCGACGCCGACGTCGTGCTCACCCCGTACGCGGTCGCGGCGGCGGTGACCGAGCTGCGCGCGGCGGACGCGGCGCTGCTGTCGGCGTACCCCCGGATCGTGGTGCGGTCGGTGGCCGACCGGCTGGTGCAGCCGCTGTTGCAGTGGTTGTGGCTGACCTTCCTGCCGCTGCGGGCGATGGAACGCTCGCCGCGGCCGTCGCTGGCCGCCGCGGGCGGCCAGTTCCTGGTCGTGGACCGGGCGGGCTACCTGCGGGCCGGCGGGCACGCGGCGGTCGCCGACAAGGTGCTGGAGGACATCGAGCTGGCCCGGGCGGTGAAGCGGTCCGGCGGCCGGATCGCCCTGGCCGACGGCTCCCGGCTGGCCGCCTGCCGGATGTACGAGACCTGGCCCGAGCTGCGCGACGGCTACACCAAGTCGCTCTGGGCCTCGTTCGGGCACCCGACCGCCGCGGCGGTCGTGGTGACGCTGCTGCTCCTGCTCTACTCCGCTCCGCCGCTGCTGGCGGTGGCGGCGCTGCTGGCCGGCGCGCCGGCCGTGGCCGGGGTCACCCTGGCCGCCTACCTGCTGGGAGTCGCCGGGCGGCTGGTCTGCGCCCGGGCCACCGGCGGCCGGGCGTGGCCCGACGCGCTGGCACACCCCGTGTCGGTCGTGGTCCTCGGTTGGCTGACCGGGCGGTCGTACCATCTGCGGAAGCGGCGCCGCCTGTCCTGGCGTGGCCGCCCCGTCACCTAGGAGGAGCGGCATGGCGCGGATCGTGGTCGTCGGCGCCGGGGTGGGTGGCCTGGCCACCGCCGCCCGGCTGGCCGCCACCGGGCACGAGGTGACCGTCCTGGAGCGGGCCGACACCGTCGGCGGCAAGCTCGGCCGGTACACCCACGACACGGCCGAGGGGTCGTTCCACTTCGACACCGGCCCCAGCCTGCTCACCCTGCCGCAGGTCTTCCACGACCTGTTCGAGGCGACCGGCGCGAAGCTCGACGAATACCTCGACCTGTCACCGCTGGACCCGATCGTGCGGCACGTCTTCCCCGACGGCGTCACCCTCGACTCGTGCGCCGACCCGGACGGGTTCGCCGCCCGGATCGGCGCCGCGCTCGGCGAACGCCCCGCCGCCGACTGGCGGCGGCTGTGGCAGCGCGCCGCCCGGGTGTGGGCGGCCTCCGAGCGAGACATCCTGCGCCGCACCGTCGACTCGCCGCGCGACCTGGCCGCGCTGGCCTGGCGGCTGGGTGACCTGGCCGCCATCGCCCCCGGGCGTACGCTGCGCGGGCTGGGCCGCGGTCACCTGTCCGACCCGCGGCTGCGGATGCTGCTCGACCGGTACGCCACCTACACCGGCGCCGACCCGCGCCGTGCCCCGGCCGCCCTGGTCGCCGTCCCCTACGCGGAGCTGGCGTACGGCGGCTGGTACCTGCGCGGCGGGCTGGGCACGCTCGCCGACGCGCTGCTCACCCGCTGCCGGGACCTGGGGGTGGTGGTCCGCACCGGCGCCACGGTCACCCGGATCGACGCCGCCGGCGGCCGGGTGCACGGGGTACGCGTCGCCGGGACCGCCGCCCCGATCCCCGCCGACGTGGTGGTGGCCAACTGCGACGCGCTCACCCTCTACCGTGACCTGCTGCCGCACCCGCGCCGGCTGGCCGCGCTGACCGACCGCAGCCTCGCCGGGTTCGTGCTGCTGCTCGGCGTACGCGGCGAGTCCGGGCTGGCCCACCACAACGTCTTCTTCCCGCGCGACTACGACGCCGAGTTCGACGCCGTCTTCGGCGCACCGGGCCGGGGGGTGCGCGCCCGGCCGGCGCTGGACCCGACGGTCTTCGTCACCGTGGCCGACGACCCGATGGTCCGCCCCGCCGGGCACGAGGCGTGGTTCGTGCTGGTCAACGCGGCCCGCCACGGCACCGCCGCCGGGGCGGTGGACTGGCGCCGGCCGGGACTGGCCGACGCGTACGCCGACCGGATCCTGGACGTGCTCGCCGAACGGGGCGTGGACGTGCGGGACCGGCTGCTGTTCCGCGAGGTACGCACCCCGGCGGACCTGGCCACCACCACCGCCGCCCCCGGCGGGTCGATCTACGGCACCGCCGGTGGGCTGCTCCGCCCGGCGAACCGGGGGCCGGCGCACGGGCTGTGGCTGGTGGGCGGCTCCAGCCACCCGGGCGGCGGGCTGCCGATGGTCACCCTCTCCGCCCAGATCGTCGCCGACGAGATCGGCCCCGCCTGGGACTGAGGGAGGGCCGGCCGGTCAGCCGGCGTCGATCAGGGCCCGGCGGACGGCCGACAGGAGCTGGCCCAGCCCGAAGCCGGCCAGCAGCACCCAGACGGCGGTCGCCATGGTCATCGTGCCGGCGGTCAGGTCCGGGTCGATCAGGCCGCTCACCCCGGCCAGCAGCAGCCCCACCAGGGCCACGCAGACCCGGGTGGGCCGCTCCCCCACGGTGACCGCGCCCAGCTCCCGCATCCCGGCGGCGACCGCCCGGGCGCGGACGTACTCGTGCAGCCAGGACAGCGCGCCACCCGCGACGACCAGCGCACCCGGCGCCCCCACCAGCCAGAACGCGGTCAGCCAGGCCACCTCGCCGAGCCGGTCGGCCAACGAGTCGTAGACGTAGCCGAGTCGGGTGGTCCGGGCGGTGGCCACCGCGACGGCGCCGTCCACACTGTCCGCCACGGCGGCGGCCAACACGAACAGCGCGCCCAGGATCGGCCCGTTGCCCGGCCGTACGGCGAACAGCGGTACGCAGAAGCAGAGCAGCACCCCGGCCACGGTCACCGCGGTCGGGGTGACCCGCAGCCGGCCCAGGATGAAGCCCACGTGGTACGCGAAGCGCAGCCAGGCGCGGACCACCGGCGCCGCCACCCGCGGATCGAAACCGCCGTGCAACCGGGCCCAGGCGGTGGCGTACTCGTCCCAGCTCAGTTGTGTCCCCACCACCGGTCAACCGTCGCAGCAGGCTCCAGGTGTCGCGCAGCCGGGGTCACACCCGCGCGCCGGCCTGGAGGTGCTGCCACACCTCGCGGGTCGCGGTGGAGCGGTTGAGGGTGATGAAGTGGATGCCCGGCACGCCCTCGTCGAGCAGCCGCCCGCACATCTCGCTGGCCTGCTCGACGCCGAGCTGCCGGACCGCCTCCGGGTCGTCGGCGACCTTGGCGAACCGTTCGGCCAGGGCGGTCGGGAACGGCGCCCCGGACAGCTGCACCGACCGCTCGATCGTGCCCAGCTGGGTCACCGGCATCACCCCGGCCAGGATCGGGGTGTCGCAGCCGGCGGCGGCGACCCGGTCCCGCAGCCGCAGGTAGTCGTCGGCGTCGAAGAACATCTGGGTGATCGCGAACTCGGCGCCGGCCCGGCACTTGCGGACGAAGTGCGCGGTGTCGCTGGCCACGTCGGCCGACCGGGGGTGTTTGTACGGGAAGGCGGCCACGCCGACGCTGAAGTCCCCCGCGTCGCGGACCAGCCGGACCAGGTCCTCGGCGTAGCGCACGCCCTCGGGGTGGGCGACCCACTCACCGCCCGGGTCGCCCGGCGGGTCGCCCCGCACGGCGAGCACGTTGCGCACGCCCACACCGGCCAGCCGGCCGACCACGTTGCGCAGCTCGGCGACGGAGTGGTTGACCGCGGTCAGGTGGGCCATCGGCAGCAGGGTGGTCTCGGTGGCGATCCGCTCGGTGACCGCGACCGTGGTGTCCCGGGTCGAGCCGCCCGCGCCGTAGGTGATCGACACGAACGACGGCCGCAGCGACTCCAGCTCGCGGATCGCCTGCCAGAGCAGCCGCTCGCCCTGCGCCGTCTTGGGCGGGAAGAACTCGAAGGAGAAGGTCGGCTGACCGGCGCGGATCAGCTCCCCGATCGCCGGCTGGGGATTGGGGAGGACGGAGGGAAGACCGAGCGCCACGTTCCGACTCTAGCGGGCCGCGGCCGGCCCGCCGGCGATCTTCCCACCGGGTGGAGCGCCCGGCGTGGCGACGGAAGCGTCGTACCCCCGGGATATGAATGGTCCAGCGCGGGTGGCGGTGGTCGCGGGACCACGGTCACGGGGGCCCGCGCGGGGGTCAGCACCGATGAGGCGACGTGCGTCCCGTCCCACCCGGGACGGCCGGGTCGCCCGCCGCGCCGACGCCTTCCGGAGGACCGATGACCCCGCCCCCGCTCGGCACGCTGCTGGCCCGGCTGCGGCACCGCCGTGGCTGGAGCCAGCAGCGGCTGGCCGCCGAGCTCTGCGCCGCCGCCGGCGTTTCCACGCTCACCCGGCACGAGGTCTCCCGCTGGGAGCGGCAGCTCCGCCTGCCCGGCGACTTCTGGCTGGGCTGGCTGGCTGTCGTCCTCGCGGTGCCGGCCGGCCTGCTCGCCGACGCCGCCGCCCGGGACCGCCATCGTGGGGCGGCGCCGGGGCCAGCCACCGGCTCCCGCCCGCGGGCGGCGCTGATCGCCGTGGCACACCGCTGGTCGGCCGATCCGCACGGTGGGCTCCTCGCCGCCCCGACCGCCGCGCAGCTGTCCGGGCTGCCGGTCGGTGCGACGCCGGACCGGGTGGGGCCGCTGGCCGAGCTGCGCCGGCTCGACGACCTGGTGGGCGGCGCGGACCTGGCCCCGGCCGGGGCGTACCGGCTGGGTCGGGTGGTGCGCCGGTTCTCGGCGGCGGGGCCGGCCGACCGCCGCCGGCTGCTCCCGGCGTTGGCCGAGTCGGCGCAGCTGTGCGGCTGGCTGGCGGCCGACGCGGGCGATGCGGCCGGGGCGCTCGGCGCGTACCGGCTGGGCCTGCGGGCGGCCGCGGCGGCCGGCGACCCGGAGCTCGGCGGGCACGTGCTCGCCTCGGCCAGCCACCTGCTGGCCGGGGCCGGTGATCCGCAGGGGGCGCTGCTGCTGGCCCGGCTGGGTTACGCCGGGGCCCGGCGGGCGGCCAGTCCGGGGCTGCGCGCCCTGCTGCTGCACCGGGTGGCGCTGGCCGCCGCGCTCGGCGGCCGGCACCGCGTGGCCGGCGCCGCGCTGGCGGCGGCCGGCCGCGCCGCCGACGCACCGGAGCCGGGCCGGGAGCCGCCGTGGCTGTACTGGCTCGACGGCGCGGAGCTGGCCGCGATGACCGGGCGGACGCTGGTGGCGCTGGGCCGGCCCGGCCCCGCCGAGCCGCTGTTGCGGGCCGCCGCCCGCCGGGCGGGACGGCCCCGCACCGCGGCCGTCTACGGCGCCTGGCTGGCCCGCGGCCACCTCGAGGCCGGTGAGGTGGAGCAGGCCTGCGCGGTGGCCGGCGCCGCGCTGCTCGACGCCGTCCGCGCCGGGTCGCCGCGGGCCGTCGGGCAGCTGACCGAGGTACGCCGCCGGCTGGCCGACCACCCCGACTCCCCGGCGGTACGCCGCTACGGCGCGCTCGTGGCCGCGGTCCGGCCGTGGCTGCCGCGGGGCGGGCCGACCGGTCGGCCGGGTCCGCGTCGTCCCCAGGGCGGCCCACCCCGGCCGACGCGCCGACCCGGCGGGTGAGGCGGCTCCGGCCGGGACCGGCTAGCGTCGGGGCGTGACCCACGCTGCTCCCGTCTCCCCCGTCGACCGCGCCGGCCTGCGCCAGCGGGTCGACAAGGCCCTGGCCGAGTTCCTGGCGCACCAGCGCTCCTGGATGAACGGGGTGGACGACGCCCTGGCCCCGGTGGCGGAGGCAATCGAGCGGTTCGTGCTGGGCGGAGGCAAGCGGCTGCGCCCGGCCTTCGCCTACTGGGGATACCGGGGCGCCCGCGGGGTGGATTCCGACCAGGTGGTGAGCACCCTGGCCGCGCTGGAGTTCGTGCAGGCCAGCGCGCTGATCCACGACGACCTGATGGACCGTTCGGACACCCGGCGGGGGGAGCCCGCGGTGCACCGGCGGTTCGCGACCCGGCACCGCGGCGCCGGTTGGGGTGGCGACGCGGACGGCTTCGGCGACGCCGCGGCGATCCTCCTGGGCGACCTGTGCCTGGTCTGGTCGGACGAGCTGCTGCACTCCGCCGGGTTGGACCCGCGTACGGTGGCCCGGGCCCGGCCGGTCTTCGACGAGATGCGCACCGAGGTCACCGTCGGGCAGTACCTCGACGTGCTGACCCAGGCGACCGGTGACTTCTCGCTGGAGCGGGCCGGCAAGGTGGCCCGTTACAAGTCGGCGAAGTACACGGTCGAGCGCCCGCTGCTGCTAGGCGCCGCGCTGGCCGACGCGCCGGCGGCGGTGCGGGACGCGTACTCGGCGTACGGGCTGCCGCTGGGTGAGGCGTTCCAGCTCCGCGACGATGTGCTCGGGGTCTTCGGGGACCCGGCGCAGACCGGCAAGCCGGCCGGGGACGACCTGCGGGAGGGGAAGCGGACGTACCTGGTGGCCGCGGCGGTCCAGGCGGCGGACGAGGCGGGCCGCGACCTGCTGCTCGGCGGGCTGGGCGATCCCGAGTTGGACGAGGCGGGGATCGCCCGGCTGCGGGAGCTGATCACCGCGACGGGCGCGCTGGACCGGACCGAGCAGCGGATCGCCGCGCTCACCGAGACCGCCCTGGCCGCCCTCGGCACGGTCGACCTGGACACCGAGGCCCGGCAGGCCCTGGTCGACCTGGCCATCGCCGCCACCCGCCGCACCGACTGACCCACCGCCCGCCACCGCCCCGCCAGCGCCCGGCCGCCGTTGATCATGAAGTTAGCGGCGATTCTGATCGAAAAGTGCCGCCAACTTCATGATCAACGGGGTGGAAGGGGCCGGCCGGGGTGGGGTGGGTCAGAAGCCGAGGGCCTGGGCGCGGCGCTTGACCTCGCGGGCGTGGTCGCCGCCGAGGGTACGGGCCGGGGTGCCGCCCGAGAGGGTGTCGTCGGGCTGGTACAGCCAGCGCAGCGCCGCCTCGTCGTCGTAGCCGGCGTCGGTGAGCAGGGTCAGCACACCGGGCAGGTGCTTGAGCACCGTCTTGTTGGCCACCAGGTCGGCCGGGATCCGGCGCACGCCGTCGCGCCGGACGGCGAGCAGCTCACCGTCCCGGATCATCTGGTGCACCTTGCTGATCGACACGTCGAGGCGCTCGGCGACGTCGGGCAGGGTGAGCCAGTCGGCCGGGTCGGTCGGGCCGGCGAGGTCGGTGCCGGGAGCCTGGTCGGCGAAGGAATCGGTCACCCGACCACCCTGCCACGTCCGTCCGGCCCGGGCGTAGCGGCACCCCCCGTGGCCTGCGTGAGCGCGCCGGGGCAGGACGGCCGGACCACCGGCTGTAGCATCCTGTTCAACCTTCACCCTCCCGACACATAGACTGCCTGCCGATGGACACACAGGTCGCCGACACGTTGCTGGGCTCGCTGATCGACGGGCGCTACCGCATTCGCGGTCGCGTCGCGCGTGGCGGCATGGCGACCGTGTACACCGCCACCGACGAGCGCCTGGAGCGCACCGTGGCGGTCAAGATCATTCACCCGACCCAGGCGCCCGAGCCGCCGTCCCGGTTGGCCGGGTTCGTGACCCGGTTCACCGACGAGGCCAAGACGATCGCCCGGCTGACCCACCCGAACGTGGTGGCCGTCTACGACCAGGGCACCCACGGCGGGCTGCCGTACCTGGTCATGGAGTACGTCCGCGGCCGTACCCTGCGCGACGTGCTCGCCGAGCGGCGCCGGCTCAACCCGGACGAGGCCCTGGCGATCACCGAGCAGATGCTCTCCGCGCTCGCCGCCGCGCACCGGGCCGGCCTGGTCCACCGCGACGTCAAGCCGGAGAACGTGCTGGTCGCCGAGGCGCCCACCGGCGGGCCGGCGAACCTGGTCGACAGCGTGGTCAAGGTCGCCGACTTCGGGCTGGCCCGGGCGGTGGAGGCCAGCGAGGAGAACGGCAACCAGCTGATGGCGACCGTCGCGTACGTGGCGCCGGAGCTGGTCACCGAGGGCCGGGCGGACGCGCGTACCGACGTCTACTCCGCCGGCATCGTCCTGTTCGAGATGCTCACCGGCCGGGTGCCGTACGACGGGGACCGGCCGGTGGACGTGGCCTGGCAGCACGTCGACAAGGACGTGCCGGCGCCGTCGACGCTGGTGCCGGGGCTGCCGCGCGGGCTCGACGACCTGGTGGCCCGGGCCACCCGACGGGACCCGGGGGCCCGGCCGGCCGACGCTGGCGCCCTGCTGGCCGAGGCGCAGGTCGTCCGGGAGGACCTCGGCAAGCCGGACAACACCCACACCGCGGTGCTGCGGCGGGTGACCGACGGGCCGCAGCCGGTGGCCGAGCCGACCATGGTGGTGGCCGCGGTGCAGCCGGCGCAGCGTCCGTCCTGGGCCCGGCTGCCCGAGACCCCGGCCGCCCAGCCGCACCGGAGGCGGGCGGCGAGCACGCCGACCGACGACGCGGGTGGCCTCGCCGCGCTGCGGGGCCGGCTCGGCGGCGGGCAGGGGCGGCTCGGCATCGCCGCCGTCGTGGTGGTGTTCGGGCTGGTCGCGGCGCTCGCCGGCTGGTGGTTCGGGGTGGGCCGGTACACCGTCGCCCCGGAGCTGGTGAGCCTGAGCAAGACCGAGGCGGAGGCGCAGGCCGCCCGCGCCGGCTTCAACATCGACTACGGCGAGCCCCGGTACGACGAGAAGGCCCCCCGGGACCGGGTCGTCGGGCAGAGCCCGGCCTCCGCGGCCCGGATCGTCAAGGGCGGCACGATCACCCTGGTCCTCTCCCTCGGCCCGGAGCGTTTCCCCCTGCCCGACGTGGTCGGCAAGGACTACGAGCTGGCCGTGGGGGACCTGAAGAACCTGAAGCTGGCGGTGGTCAAGGGCCCCGCCCGGTACGACGACAACCTGCCCAAGGGCGTGGTGGTGGGCACCAGCCCGAAGGCCGGCACCCAGGTCAAGCCGGGCACCCGGGTCACCGTGGTGGTGAGCCGGGGCCGGGCGCCGATCAGCGTGCCGCAGCTGGTGGGCAGGAACGTCAACGAGGCACGGGCGGCCCTGGGCCAGCTGGGCCTGGTGCCGGTGGAGACGTACAAGGACTCCGACAAGCCCAAGGACGAGATCCTCGGGCAGAGCCCGGCCGACGGCGCCGGGGTCGAGAAGGGCGCCCAGGTCAAGCTGGAGGTCAGCAAGGGCCCGGCCGCGGTGGTCGTGCCCCGGGTGGTCGACCTGCCCTGCCCGCAGGCGCAGCAGCAGTTGCAGGCGCAGGGCTTCCCGGTGAACGTGCAGTTCAACCCGAACGGCATCGTCCGGTTCCAGAACCCGGGCGAGAACGCGCAGGTCCCGCCGGGCACCCAGGTGACCATCGGATGTCTGTGACCACCACCGGTCCGGTCGTGTCGGTGGCCCGCCGGGCGGTCGGCTCGCACACGCCGACCTCTGGCGGCCTGGCCCGGGCGGCCCTGCCGTACCTCGACGCGGCCGGCTCCCGGGTGGTGCAGGTCTACGTCTCGAACTCGCGGGGCTGGGCGCTGCCGCCGGGCGATCCGGTGCAGGACGTGCTGTTCCGGGACGGCTGCGGCGAGCGCGGCGTACCGGTCTACATCCACGCCTCCCTGCTGGTGAACCTCGGCTCCCCCACCGGCAACACCGTGCAACGGTCGGCGGAGACGTTGGCGCACGCGCTGCGCCGGGGTACCGCGATCGGCGCGGCCGGGGTGGTGTTCCACGCCGGCAGCGCGGTGGACGCCGGGCACGCCGAGGCGGCGATGCGGCAGGTACGCGAGACGTTGCTGCCGCTGCTGGACGCCGCTGACGCGGCGGGCGGCCCGATGCTGCTGGTGGAGCCGAGCGCCGGTGGCGGCCGCTCGCTGGCCTCCCGGGTGGAGCAGCTGGGCCCCTACCTGGACGCGGTGGACCGGCACCCGATGCTGGGCGTCTGCTTCGACACGTGCCACGCCTGGGCCGCCGGGCACGACCTGGCCGCCGAGGGCGGGATGACCGAGACGCTGGACACCCTGGTGGCGACGGTCGGGCCGGGCCGGTTGAAGCTGGTGCACGCCAACGACTCGAAGGACCTGTGCGGCTCGACCCGGGACCGGCACGAGAACATCGGCAAGGGCGGCATCGGCGAGCCCGCCTTCGCGGAGCTGATGCGCCACCCCGCCACCGAAGGCATCCCGATCGTCGTGGAGACCCCCACGGAGAAGCACGAGGGCCACGCCACCGACATCGCCACCCTCAACCGCCTCCACCCCTGACCAACCCCCCACCCCCGCCCTGCGGCGTTGATCATGAAGTTTGCGGCAGCAAAAGAGATCATCCACACCGCCAACTTCATGATCAACGCGTCGGTCGAGGGGCCGGGGGCCGGTGGGGGGTTAGGCGCGGAGGGTGTGGGTGAGGGACTCGGTGGCGCGGGTGATCGCGTCGTCGGTGAGGTCCAGGTGGGTGACCAGGCGGGCGGTACGCGGGCCGAGCACCGAGACCAGGACGCCCTCGGCGCGGGCGGCCGCCGCGAACTGCTTCGCGTCGAGCGGGTGCTTGGTCAGGTCGAGCGGGACGATGTTCGTCCGGACCGGACCGGCGAGCACCCCGAACGGGGCGACCGCCTCGGCCAGCCGGGCCGCCCTGGCGTGATCCTCGGCGAGCCGCTCGACGTGGTGGGCGAGGGCGTACCGGCCGGCGGCGGCGAGCACGCCGACCTGCCGCATCCCGCCGCCCATCCGCTTGCGAACGAACCGGGCCCGGGCGACCTTCTCCGCGCTGCCGACCACGAGGGAGCCGATCGGTGCGCCGAGGCCCTTGGAGAGGCAGACCGACAGGGTGTCGAAGAGTCGGCCGTACTCGTGCAGCGGCACCCCGTCGGCGACGTGCGCGTGCCAGATCCGCGCGCCGTCGCAGTGCAGGGCCAGCCCGTGCTCGTCGGCGACCTCCCGCAGCCGGCGCAGGGTCGGCAGCGGGATCACCCCGCCGCCGCCGCGGTTGTGGGTCTGCTCCACGGCGATCGCCCGGGTCGGCACCGCGAAGTAGCCGTCCGGGCGGACCATCGCCGCCACCAGGTCCGGGTCCACCTCCGCGCCGACGGCCGGCCAGGTCCGCGAGGAGATCCCGCCGTACGCGGCCGCCGCGCCGATCTCGTACGTGACCACGTGCGCGTCGGCGTCGCAGAGCAGCTCGTCGCCGACGGGCACCACCAGCTGGAGGGCGATCTGGTTGGCCATCGAGCCGGTCGGGGCGAACAGCGCCGCCTCGTGGCCGAAGAGCGTGGCGACCTCGGCCTCCAGCGCGGCGACCGTCGGGTCCTCCCCGTAGACGTCGTCACCCACCTCGGCGGTGGCCATCGCCTCCCGCATGCCGGCGGTGGGCCGGGTCACGGTGTCCGAGCGGAGATCGATCAGGTCAGCCACAGGATTCCCTTCGGCCGCCGACTGCGGGGCTCGCAGAACCGGCTCACTCCTCGCGTCAGCCACGCAGCATCTCCGCCACCAGGAAGGCCAGCTCCAGCGACTGCTGGGTGTTCAGCCGCGGGTCGCAGGCGGTCTCGTACCGGTCGGGGAGGTCGAGGTCCTCGATGCCCTGGGCGCCGCCGAGGCACTCGGTGACGTCCTCGCCGGTCAGCTCGACGTGCAGGCCGCCCGGGTGGGTCTCCAGGCCGCGGTGCACCTCGAAGTAGCCGAGCACCTCGTCGACGATCCGGTCGAAGTGCCGGGTCTTGTAGCCGTTGGAGGACTCGTGGGTGTTGCCGTGCATCGGGTCGCACTGCCAGACGACCTTGGCGCCGGCGGCGGTGACCTTGGCGACGATCGGCGGCAGGGCGTCGCGTACCCGGTGGTTGCCCATCCGGCTGATCAGGGTGAGCCGGCCGGGGACGTTGTCCGGGTTGAGCTTCTCGCAGAGCTCGATCGCCTCGTCGGGGCTGGTGGTCGGACCGAGCTTGACGCCGATCGGGTTGGCGATCCGGGAGATGTAGTCGATGTGCGCGCCGTCGATCTGCCGGGTCCGCTCACCGATCCAGAGGAAGTGCCCGGAGAGCCCGTACGCCCGCCGGTCGGAGACCCGGGTGAGCGCGCGGTCGTACTCCAGGGCGAGGGCCTCGTGCGAGCAGTAGAGGGTGACCGTGCGCAGCGCCTCCTCCTCGGTCATCCCGCAGGCCCGGATGAAGGCCAGCGCCCGGTCGATCTCCCGGGCGATCGCCTCGTAGCGCTCGCCGGCCGGGGAGTTCTTGACGAAGCCCTTGTTCCAGTCGTGCACGGCGTGCAGGTCGGCCAGGCCACCGCCGAGGTACGCGCGGAGCATGTTCATCGCGGCGGCCGAGTTCGCGTACGCCCGGATCATGCGCTGCGGGTCGGCGGCCCGCGCCTGCGGCGTGGCCTCGAGCCCGTTGATCATGTCGCCGCGGTACGCCGGCAGCCCGCGGGCGTCGGTCGGCAGCGACCGGGGCTTGGTGTACTGCCCGGCGACCCGGGCGACCTTCACCACCGGCAGCGAGGCGCCGTAGGTGAGCACGATCGCCATCTGGAGCAGGGTGCGGGCGTTGGCCAGCAGGTGGCTCTCGGTGTTGTCGGCGAACGTCTCGGCGCAGTCGCCGCCCTGGAGCAGGAACGCCTTGCCCTCGCAGACCAGCGCGAGCTTCTGCCGCAGCTGGTCCACCTCGTAGGGGGCGACGACCGACGGGACGGTGTCGAGCACCTTGCAGACCTCGGCGACGGCGGCCCGGTCCGGCCACGGCGGGGTCTGCTCGCGGGGCAGGTCCCGCCACCGGTCCAGGCCGAGGGCGGCGTCCTCGGCCGAGTCGACGGTCGGTCGGCTGGTCTGCAGCCCCGGGCTGCCCACCGCGGGGTGACTCAACTGGTGCCACTCATGGCGCATGGGAGAAAGCGTACGGCGACCGGCCGGGTGACCTGACGTCGAGGGGGACGGTTCCGGCAGTTGGGAGCGGATCACGGCGGCCTCTTGCCGGGGCCGGCTCCGTACCCGACACTCTTTAGTTAGGTTTGTTTACTGTTGGGAGGAACGATGGATCGCCGACGTTGGATACCGGCCGTCGCCGCGGTCGGCGTGGCGCCCGCGCTGCTCAGTCTCGCCCTGGTCGGGCGGGCCGGGGCGCACGGCTCCATGCAGTCCCCGGTCAGCCGCACCTACGCCTGCTTCCTGGAGGGCCCCGAGTCGCCCGACTCGGACGCCTGCCGCGCCGCCGTGGCGGCCGGCGGCACCCAGGCGCTCTACGACTGGAACGAGATCAACATCGCCGACGCCGCCGGTCGGCACCGGCAGCTCATCCCCGACGGCCGGCTGTGCAGCGCCAACCGGGACAAGTACCGCGGCTTCGACCTGGCCCGCGCCGACTGGCCGGCCACCGCGCTCCCCTCGGGCGGCACCTGGACCTTCGCCTACCGGGCCACCGCGCCGCACCGGGGCACCTTCGAGCTGTACGTCACCCGGGACGGCTACTCCCCCACCCGGCCACTGACCTGGGCCGACCTGGAGCTGCTCCACACCGCCACCGACCCGGCGCTCACCGACGGGGCGTACCGGATGACGGCCCGGCTGCCGCAGCGCACCGGCCGGCACCTGATCTACTCCATCTGGCAGCGCTCGGACAGCCCGGAAGCCTTCTACACCTGCTCCGACGTGACGTTCGGCGGCACACCCACCACCTCCCCGTCCCCGACGCCGACCACCACCGCCTCCCCCGGCCCGTCCCCGACCCCGACCGGCACCCCGTCGCCGACCCCCACGACCCCCGCCCCGTCGCCGACCCCGACCGGCCCGTCGCCGACCGCGCCGGCCTGGCAGCCGAACACCGGGTACGCGCTGGGCGCCCTGGTCAGCTACGCCGGCCGGACCTGGCAGTGCCGCCAGGCACACACCTCGCTGGTCGGCTGGGAACCCCCCAACGTCCCCGCCCTCTGGCTCGCCCGCTGACCCCGCCTCCCTTCCCCCACCCCGCCGCCCATGCCCGAGATCCCGTCGACTCCCCTGAAGGTGCCGCCTCGCCCCGACGGGAGGCAGCATCTTCCGGGAGCTTGCCTCCCCCAACCGGGCGCAGGGGCCCGGCTCCGGCGCGGGCCCCGTCGGCCACCGGGGGTGCGCGAGCACCAGTCGCTGCGGCGGGGCGGCGGCTGGCTAGTCTGCCGTGGACGGTGGGCGCCGGGCCCGCCGCCAGGAGGTGACGGGTCATCCTTGCCGTGGCGTCGGTCGACACCGGGTGGCTGCCCGCTGCCGAACGGTTCGACTTCTGGCAGGACCTGGTCGCCCGCGAGTCGGGGCCGGCCCGGATCACCAGCGAGCACGCCGACGACTTCGCCGCCTCGGCACGCGCGGTCGACCTCGGGGTGGTCCGGCTGGGCGCCTGGCACTACCCCTCGCTCACCCTGACGCGTACGCCGAGGATGATCCGCAGCTCGGATCCGGAGCTGTACCAGCTCGCCCTGCCGCTGTCCGGGCACGGCGTCATGTCGCAGGAACGGCGGGCCGGCCCGCTCGGTCCCGCCGGCTTCGCCCTCATCGACACCGTCCGGCCGCACGGCTCCACGCACCGGCCCGACGGTGGCGAGCGGGCACCGGTGCACACCGTCACCGCGCTGGTCCCGCACGACGCGCTGCCGCCGCCCGCGCGGCGGATGGACGCGCTGCTGGCCGCCGCCATCCCAGCCGACACCGGGATGGCGGTGCTGCTGGCCACCTTCCTGCGGCAGGTCGTCGAGCACCCGGAGCAGTACGCCGCCTCCGACGCCGCGCGGCTCGACCGCATCGCGCTGGACCTGATCGCCGGAACGCTGGCCCACCGGCTGGACGTGGAGGGTGAGCTGCCGGCAGAGGTCCGGATCACCGGGCTGCGCAGCCGGGTGGAGGCGTTCGTCCGGCGACACCTGGCCGATCCGGAGCTGACCCCGACCACCGTGGCGGCGGCCCACCACCTGTCGGTGCGGTCCCTGCACCGGCTCTTCGCGGGCACCGGCACGACCGTCGCCGCCCTGATCCGCACCGGCCGGCTGGAACGCTGCCACCGCGACCTGACCGACCCGCGGCTCGCCCATCTCCCGGTGCACCGGATCGGCGCGCGCTGGGGCCTGCGCGACCCCGCCCACTTCAGCCGGGCGTTTCGGACGGCGTACGGGATCTCGCCGCGGGAGCACCGCGAACGGGCCCTGCGGGGGTGACCGGGCACGCGGACGGGGAGGGGCCGGTCGGCCCCTCCCCGTCGGGTGGGATGGTGCGTCGGCGCTCGGCTCAGCCGAGACCGCCCCGGATGGCGCCGATCAGCTCACCGTTGCCCGTGTCGCCGGAGAGCTCCCAGAAGAACGCGCCACCGAGTCCCTGGTTCTTCGCGTACGTCATCTTGCCGGTGATGGTGGCGGGGGTGTCGTAGCTCCACCAGTTGCCGCCGCACTTCGCGTACGCGGTGCCCGCCACGGTGCCGGTGGCCGGGCAGGTGTTCTTGAGCACCTTGTAGTCCTCGATGCCCTGCTCGTAGGTGCCCGGGGCCGGCCCGGTGGCGGTGCCGCCCGGCGCCGACTGGGTCACCCCGGTCCAGCCGCGGCCGTAGAAGCCGATGCCGAGCAGCAGCTTGCCGGCCGGCACGCCCTTGGCCTTGAGCTTCTGGATCGCCGCGTCGGACCAGAAGCCCTGCTGCGGAATGCCGGTGTACGAGTACAGCGGCGAGTGCGGCGCGGTCGGCCCCTGGGCGTTGAACGCGCCGAAGTAGTCGTAGGTCATCGGCATCAGCCAGTTGAGGTTCCCGGCCGCGCCGGCGTAGTCGGTGGCGTCGATCTTGCCGCCACTGCTGCCGTCCGCGGTGATCGCGGCGGTGACCAGGGCCGACGAGCCGAACCGGGCCCGCAGCGCGCCGATCACGTTCTTGAAGGCGTTCGGTCCGCTGGCGTCGCAGCTCAGGCCGCAGGCGTTGGGGTATTCCCAGTCGACGTCGATGCCGTCGAAGACGTCCGCCCAGCGCGGGTCCTCGACCAGGTTGTAGCAGCTCTCGGCGAACGCGGCCGGGTTCTGCGCGGCCTGGGTGAAGCCGCCGGACCAGGTCCAGCCGCCGAACGACCAGATCACCTTGAGGTGCGGGTACATCTTCTTGAGCTTGCGCAGCTGGTTGAAGCTGCCACGCAGCGGCTGGTCCCAGGTGTCTGCGACGCCGTCGACGCTGTCCGCCGCGGTGTACGCCTTGTCGTAGTCGGCGTAGCTGTCCCCGATGGTGCAGCGACCGCCGGTGGTGTTGCCGAAGGCGTACAGGATGTGGGTCAGCTTGGCGGCCGAGCCGCTGGTGTGGATGTTCTTGACGTGGTAGTTGCGCCCGTAGACCCCCCACTCGGCGAAGTAGCCGACGACCTTCTTGCCGCTCGAGTCCGGCGGGGTGGTGGTCGGCGGCGGCGTGGTGGGTGGCGGGGTCGTCGGCGGCGTGGTGGTGGGCGGGGTGGTGGTGGGCGGCGTCGTGGTCGGCGGCGGGGTGGCGCCACCGGCGCAGGACGCGCCGTTGATGGTGCAGTTCAGCGGGGCCGCGTACGGGCCGGTGCCGTTGTAGCCCCAGCTGAAGCTGGCGCCCGGGGCGAGCGGCCCGGCCCAGCTCTTCTTCACGGCGACGTAGTGGTTGCCGCTGCTGGTGACGTCGGCGTCCCAGAAGCTGCCGATGGTGGTGCCGGTCGGCAGGTCGAACTCGATGCGCCAGTTGTCCACGCCGGCGCTGGTGCCGTTGCTGACCGTCACTCTGGCCTCGTGGCCGGTCCCCCAGTCCTGGACCTTGGTGAACGTGGCGGTCACGGTGCCGGCGGCCGAGGCGGTGGCCACCGGCACCGCCGCGATCGCCATCGCGACCGCGGCGCCACCGGCCCAGAGGGCCTGGCGGAGCGATCTCTTCATGGCGCCTCCCCTAACTGTTAGGAAACTTTCCAAAATGGTTGCTGAGACGCTACTCACGCCGTCACGACTTCGTCAAGATGTGCATGCATCGATTTCTTCGGTCCCGGCGGACGGGTCCGGACGGTCACCGCCGCCGCCCCACCTCGGGCGCGTAGCCTCGGCCCATGACCGTCTTCGACATCGAGATCGGGGCCCTCGCCGGTGGCCCCGCCGACCTCGGGCAGTACCGCGGCCGGGCCCTGCTGGTGGTCAACGTCGCCTCGCGCTGCGGCCTCACCCCGCAGTACGCCGGCCTCCAGACCCTCGCCGACTCCTACGCCGACCCTGGCCTCACCGTGCTGGGCGTGCCGTGCAACCAGTTCGCCGGCCAGGAGCCCGGCACGGCCGCCGAGATCTCCGAGTTCTGCGAGGTCAACTACGGGGTGACCTTCCCGCTGACGGAGAAGGTCGACGTCAACGGCCCCGATCGGCACCCGCTCTACGCCGCGCTGGTCGGCACCCCGGACGCCGAGGGCCACACCGGCGACGTGCGGTGGAACTTCGAGAAGTTCCTGGTCGCCCCGGACGGCACGGTCGCCGCCCGGTTCGCCCCCACCGTCACGCCCGACTCGCCGGAGCTGCGCGCCGCCGTCGACAAGGTCCTGCCGACCTGACCCGTCGGCGGACACGCAACGGGCCCGGGGCGCTCACGCCCCGGGCCCGAGTTCGATCACCGGTCGACGGCCGCGCCGACGGGACCGTCTCGACCGCCGGATCAGCCGGCGGTGTTGCGGAAGACCGGGTAGTAGCCGCCGGACTGGCCGGCCGCCGTCGGGTGGTACGAGATGCCGATGTTGGTGTAGTTCAACGCGTGCAGCCACTTGTCGCCGTAGCTGCAGAGCTGGTGACCGACGAAGATCGACCGGACGTCGGCGAACGTGAAGCCCGCGTTGCCGGCGGCGGTGCGGATGATGTCGTCGACCAGGTTGATGCCCTCGTTGATCTTCGCGCGGGAGGTCGCGCTCAACCCGACGCAGAGCGTGCCGAGCTGGTAGAAGACGGGGTAGCCGACCACCACCACCCGGGCCGACGGGGCCCGGCCGCGGATTCCGTTGTAGACGTTGGCCAGCAGGCCGGGCAGTTGACTGCGGGCCTTGTCCTCGGCGGCCTGCACCGCGGCGACGCACTGCGACTCGCTGTAGAGCACGCAGGTGGTCATGATGTTCGAGAAGCCGACGTCGTTGCCGCCGACGGTCACGCTGACCAGGGTGGTGGCCGAGCTGAGCGCGCCGAGCTGGCTGTTGATCACGTCCGTGGTGCGCGCCCCGGAGCAGGCCACCGAGCGGTAGGAGGCCGGTCTGACGTTGGCGTTGTAGAGCGCCGGGTAGGCGTTGGTGCTGCGCTGGCACGAGCCGCTCTCGGTGGTGTAGCTGCCGGCGCCGACGCCGGAGGCGTACGAGTCGCCGAGGGCGACGTACTGGTCGGTGGGGGCGGCCAGGGCGGGGGTGGCCAGGGCGAACACGGCAGTCAGGGATGTCGCCGCGCTCAGGGCGAGGGTCACGAGACGGGATCTCCGCACGTCGCACTCCAGGGGGTGGGAAGTGGTGGTGGGAGATTGATATCAATAAGATCGTACGCGGCGGTAGCTCGGTGATTGCCGACAGCCGTCCATAAAGATCATTGACTACAAATCATTGCCAAACTGTTTCCGGGGCTTGAAATTTTCCTGCGACGCACCGGGACTCGGAATGCCGCCGGGCCGGACCGGGTTGGCCACGGACATGACGACTGTGGGACTCATCGGCAGCGGAAACATCGGCGGCACCGTGGCCCGGCTGGCGGTCGCCGCCGGCCACGACGTGGTGCTCAGCAACTCCCGCGGGCCGGAGACGCTCAAGGAACTGGTCGACGAGCTGGGGCCGCGCGCCAGGGCGGCCACCCCGGCCGAGGCGGCGGCGGCCGGGGACCTGGTGGTGGTGACCATCCCCCTGCGGGCCTACCGGGACGTGCCGACCGCGCCGCTCGCCGGCAAGATCGTGATCGACACCAACAACTACTACCCCGAGCGGGACGGGCGGTTCCCGGAGCTGGACGACGAGTCGACCACCACCAGCGAGCTGGTCCAGCGGCACCTGCCGGAGTCCAGGGTGGTCAAGACGTTCAACAACATCTACTTCAAGCACCTGCTCGCCCTGGCCCGGCCGGCCGGCGCCGCCGACCGGACCGCCCTGCCGATCGCCGGCGACGACAGCGGCGCCAAGGCCACCGTCACCGCGTTCCTGGACTCGCTCGGCTACGACGCGGTCGACGTCGGCCCGCTGGCCGAGGGCTGGCGCTACCAGCGGGACACCAGCGCGTACGCGGCGCTCTACTCCGCCGACCCGGTGAACGACTGGGAGCGGCCGGCACCGGTCGACGCCGAGAAGCTGCGCGCCGCCCTGGCCGCCGCCCGCCGCTACGCCGACAGCTGATCAGGTGACCGCCGGCCCGGGACAGGGCGTCCCACGGGGACGCTCGGCCCCGGACCGGCGGCGGGTCGGGTTGCGCAGCAGTCCCGCCTACGGGACTCTGGTGGTCGTCCCAACCGACCATCGGGAGACGACAATGCCCCAGCTGCGTACCGCGTCGCGTCGGCTGCTCGCCGCCACCGCCGCGCTCCTGTTCGGCGCCACGCCGATCGGCGGAGCCGCGCCGGCCCGGGCCGCCACCGCGGCGGACACCGTCGGGTACGTCCGGCTGGCGCACCTCTCCCCCGACACTCCCGCGGTGGACGTCTACCTCACCGCGCCGGGCGCCGCCGAACCGCGCCGCTTCCCCGGCGTCGCGTACGGGGTGGTGTCGGCGTACCTGCCACTGCCCGCCGGCCGGTACGCGGTGGCCATGCGCGAGGCGGGCGCCCCGGCCGACCAGCCGCCGGTGCTCACCACCGAGGTGGCGGTGACTGCGGGCGGGGCGTACACGGTGGCCGGAGTGGGCCGGCACGCCGACCTCGGGCTGCGGGTGCTCCGCGACGACCTCGGCGCCCCCGCGCCGGGCCGGGCGAAGGTCCGCGTCGTGCAGGCGTCGGTGCGTACCCCGGTGCTCGACGTCACCGCGACCGACGGCCCGGCCATCGCCGACGCGGTCCGGTTCGCCACCACCACCGGCTACCGCGAGGTCGAGCCGGGCCGGTGGCGGCTGCGGCTGGACGGGCGGAACGGGCCGAGCGCCACCGCCGAGGTGACCCTCGCCGGCGGCGCCGTCTACTCGCTGCTGGTGCTCGACGCGAAGCGCGGCGGGCTCGTCGCCGAGCTGCGCGAGGACGCCCGGGGCGGCACGGTCGTCCCCACCGGCGGCGTGCAGACCGGCGCCGGCGGGACGGCCCGGCCGGGCGTCGGGGCGTACCCGATGCTGGCCGGCGGGCTGCTCGCGGGCGCCGCCGTGACGGGTGCGCTGCTGCTGCGCCGGCGGCGCACGACCTGGTGACCACCGGCGCGGCGATCCGGCGGCACCGGGCGGGCCGCCGTGGCCGCTCCGCCCGGGTCGCGGCCGGCGCGGCGCTCTGCCTGGCCGCCGGCACCGGCGTCGGCATCGCCACCACCCGCCCACCCGGCCCGGCCGCCGTCTGGCGACCCGGCTGCATCGACGACTGCCCGGCCGCCGCAGCGACCACCACCACCGCCGCCCGCCGCCCGCAGGGCCCACCCACCCGGGTACGCGTCGCGCGGATCGGCGTCGACTCCCAGCTGGCGCTGCTCGGCCTGGACCGGGCCGGCGAGCTGGTGCCGCCCGCCGACTTCGCCGAGGCCGGCTGGTACGGCGGCGGTCCCGTCCCGGGCGACCCCGGCCCCGCGGTGATCGCCGGTCACGTCGACTCGCCCACCGGTCCGGCCGTCTTCGCCCGCCTCGGTGAGCTGCGCCCCGGCGACCCGGTCGAGGTGTGGCGCGGCGGCCGGCCGGTGACCTTCCGGGTGACCGGCTCGCTGCGCACCCCGAAGGACCGGTTCCCCACCGCCGCCGTCTACGGCCCGACCCCCGGGCCGGAGCTGCGCCTGATCACCTGCGCCGGGGACTTCGACCGGCGTTCCCGCCACTACCGGGACAACCTGGTGGTCTTCGCCGTGGCGCAGGCCGCCGGCGGGCTGTTCCCCGACTCCGCGGCCGGCTGACCACACCTCGCCGGGCGGCGGACCGGTCGGGGCGCGGCTAGGATCCGCGGCGTGCGACTGGTCAGCGAGGACGAGATCACGGCGGCGGAACGACGACTGGCCGGCCGGGTGGTGCACACCCCGCTGCTGCCCTGCCCCCGGCTCGGCGACGACCTCGGCCTGCCACTCGCGGTCAAGGCGGAGAACCTCCAGCACACCGGCAGCTTCAAGACCCGGGGCGCGCTGAACGCCCTGCTGGCCCTCGTCGAGCGGGACACCCCGCCGACCGGGCTGGTGGCCTACTCCGCCGGCAACCACGCCGCCGCCGTGGCGTACGCCGGGCACACCTCCGGACTGCCCACCGTGGTCTGCATGCCGACCCGGGCGGTGTCCACGAAGGTGACGACGGTCCGCCGGTACGGCGCCGAGGTGCTGCTGACCGACGACCTGGTCGCCACCGCCCGGGGCCTCGCGGCCGAGCGCGGCTGGCACCTGCTGGAGCCCTTCGACCACCCCGACGTCATCGCCGGCGCCGCCACCGTCGGACGGGAGATCCTGGCCGCCGGGCCCGCACCCGACCTCGTCCTGGTGCCCGTGGGCGGGGGTGGACTGATCAGCGGCATCGCCGCGGCCCTGCGGTCGGCGTCGCCGCGGACCCGGATCGTCGGGGTGGAACCGGCCGGCGCGAACGTCGTGTCGTACGCCCTGCGCACGGCCGGCGGCACGCCGCCGGACCGGCCGGCGTCGGTGGCCGACGGGCTGGCCGCCCCCTTCGCCGGCCGGCACACGCTGGCCCACGTCCGGGCACTGGTCGACGCGGTGGTCGAGATCCCCGAGGAGTCCATCCTGCCCGCCTGGGCGGAGCTGCTGGACGCCACGAAACTGCTGGTGGAGCCCTCGGCGGCGGTCGGGCTGGCGGCGCTGCGCGCCGGGCTGGTCGAGACCGCGCCGGCAACCCGGACGGTGCTGGTGCTCAGCGGCGGCAACGTGGCGCCGGCGACGCTGGCCACCCTCGGCTGACCTGTTGCCCGGCGCGGACCGCGCGGCCGTTCAGACCGGGCGGCGCCCGGCGAACCCGCACTCGACCCGGTGGTACCAGCGCACGTCGGCGTCCCCCTCCAGCCAGCACCACAGCACCGGCCGGCCCGCGCGCTCGCCGGGGAAGTCCAGCAGCACCGGGGCGATGCCCTTGACCTGGATGTCGTGCTCGTGGAACTCGTCGACGATGCCGTGCAGCCGGGCCTCCAGCGCCTTGACCTCGGCCAACCCGCCGTGGACGCTCACCCCGGGGCCGGCCAGGTCGGCCCGGAGCTCGGCCAGGTCGGCGCGGAGCCGGATCAGCTCGTCGATCCGTGGGCGCAGCGTCGCCACCAGGTGTCGCGACTGGGCGAGGGTGAACACCCGAGCAGTATGGGGCACGGCACCCGATGACGACTTCCCCGAGGCGACCGCGGCCAGGGCTCGCCGGCACGACGGCGCGGTGCGCGAGTCGCGTCCGTGGCGCCGGGTGGCCGGCCGATCGGTCACTCCCCGTACCGGCGGGTCGCCGGGGCGGCATCCGCCCGGCCGCCGCTTTGCTCTGCTGCCCCCGACGCACCACCGCGATGACCTGCTGTTGGTCACCCGATCATCCGCTCGGCCCACGGCCACCCCGGTCACCTTCCGCTACTGAGGCGCGGGGGGCAGCAGAGCAAAGGCGGGCGCGGGTGGTCTGCCGGGGGTGGCCGGAGCCGACGAGGCTCTCGGTGCCGCCGGCGGGGTCGGCCGGGCGCCTCGGGTCACCGCCGGCCCGATCGCGCCGCCGTCGGGGGCGGTTTGCTCAGTCGGCCTGCGCGGCCAGTTCCCGGGCCCGGTCCCGAGCCGCCTCCAGCGCGGCCAGCAGCGCCGCCCGCACCCCGTGCTTCTCCAGCTCCCGGATCGCCGAGATGGTGGTGCCGGCCGGCGAGGTGACCGCCTCGCGCAGCTTGACCGGGTGCTCCCCGGAGTCGCGGAGCATGACCGCGGAGCCGATCGCGGTCTGCACGATCAGCTCGTGCGCCACCTGCCTCGGCAGGCCGAGCAGGATGCCGGCGTCGATCATCGCCTCGACCAGGAGATAGAAGTACGCCGGGCCGGAGCCGGAGAGCGCGGTCACCGCGTCCTGCTGCGACTCGGGGACCCGGACCGTCGAGCCCAGCGGCTTGAACATCTCCTCGGCCAGGGCCAGGTGCTCGCCGGTGGCGTGCGCGCCCGCCGAGATCGCGGTCATCGCCTCGTCCACCAGGGCGGGGGTGTTGGTCATCACCCGCACCACCGGGGTGCCCTCGGGCAACCGGCGGGCGAAGAAGGTGGTGGGCAGGCCGGCGCAGAGCGAGACGACCAGCTTGTCGGCCGGCACCTTGGGACCGATCTCGTCCAGCAGGGTGGCCGCGTCCTGCGGCTTGACCGACACGGCGAGCACCGCAGCCTCGTCGACGGCGGTGAGGTTGTCCACCACCCGCACGCCGTACCGGGCGGTCAGCTCCTCGGCACGCTCCGGTCGACGGGCGGTGGCGAGCAGCCGGTCGGTCGGCCAGCCGGACCGCAGCAGGCCGGAGAGCATCAACTCGCCGATCTTGCCCGCGCCGATCACCGCGACCGTGTGCCTGGCCGATCCCATCGGTCGTACCCCTTCCGTCGCCTGAGGACCGTCGGCGGCGCGACGGTCGCCCGCCGCGCCGCCCAGCAGGGTCAGCTGCCGAAGAAGACCTCGGCCTCTTCGTAGCGCTCGATCGGGACGGTCTTCAGCTCGGCGGTCGCGTCGGCCAGCGGGACGCGGACGATGTCCGTGCTCTGCATCGCGACCATCTTGCCCCAGTCGCCCTCGTGCGCCGCGTCGATCGCCTGCAGGCCGAGCCGGGTGGCCAGCACCCGGTCGAACGCGGTCGGGGTGCCGCCGCGCTGGATGTGGCCGAGCACCACGGTGCGGGCCTCCTTGCCGGTCTTCGCCTCCAGCTGCTCGGCGAGCCACTGGCCGATGCCGCCGAGGCGGACGTGACCGAACGAGTCCAGCTCCTGGTTGTGCAGCACCATCTGGCCGTCCAGCGGCTGGGCGCCCTCGGCGACCACCACGATCGGGGCGTACTGGTGCTGGAAGCGCTTCTCGACGTAGCCGGCGACCTGCTCGACGTCGAACTGCCGCTCGGGCAGCAGGATCACGTTGGCGCCACCGGCCAGGCCGGCGTGCAGGGCGATCCAGCCGGCGTGCCGGCCCATCACCTCGACGACCAGCGTGCGGTGGTGGCTCTCCGCGGTGGTGTGCAGCCGGTCGATGGCCTCCATCGCGATGTTGACCGCGGTGTCGAAGCCGAAGGTGTAGTCGGTGGCGCCGAGGTCGTTGTCGATCGTCTTCGGCACGCCGATCACGTTGACGCCCAGCTCGTGCAGCTTGGTGGCGACCCCGAGGGTGTCCTCGCCGCCGATCGCGATCAGGGCGTCGACGCCCTGCGCGGCGAGGTTCTCCTTGATCCGCTCCACGCCGTTCTCGATCTTGAACGGGTTGGTCCGGGAGGAGCCGAGGATGGTGCCGCCGCGCGGCAGGATGCCGCGGACCTCCGCGATGCCCAGGGGCTTGGACAGGCCCTCCAGCGGGCCCTTCCAGCCGTCCCGGAAGCCCACGAACTCGTGACCGTAGGTGGCGACGCCCTTGCGGACCACCGCCCGGATTACCGCGTTGAGACCCGGGCAGTCGCCGCCGCCGGTGAGCACGCCGATACGCATGATCTGCTCATCCTCCTGGAGCATCAGGTGAAGCCCGATTTGCCCCAGGATATGCGTCAGATCAGACCATCGGCGCCGTTGCCGGCCCGGGGCGGGCCGTCCGTGCGAACTGTAGTCGGCGCAGCGGTACGCCGACACCGCGCCCCGGGCGGTCCCACCCGCCGGACCGGCTACCGGTCAGTAGCTGACCTCGTGGTTCTCGCCCGCCTTCGGCGGCCTGCCGGTCACCGCCGCCTTGGCGAACCCGAGCAGGTTGACCACCGCGCTGCCCGGCGAGTCCCAGTACTCCGCCGAGCTGGCGTGCACCCGGACCAGGGTCAGCCGCGGGGTCTCCAGCCCCTCCGGGAACCACGTCTTGAGCAGCGGGTTCCACAACTGCTCCGCCTTCGCCCGGTCGAAGCCCTCCCGAGCCGTGCCGGACAACGACACCCAGGAGTTGTGCCGCTGGTCGGAGAAGGCCACGTTCACCTCCGGGTTGACCCGGATCTGGCGCACCTTCGCCGAGTCGCCGTACGCGAAGAACCACAGGTCGCCGTCGAACTCGGCCTCCTGCAGGGCCATCGGACGGCTGACCATCCGGCCGTCCACCCCGATCGTGGTGAACATGCAGATCCGGGCCTGCCGGACCAGCTCGGTCACCCGGTGACGCGCGTCGGCTGCGGTGGTCGGCTCGTCGGTCATGGCACATCCCTTCACGTCGGCTCGACGGAACCGGTGCCCGGGACGGAACGGGTCAAACCTGCGATCTGCCCGAAGTCGGTCAGCGCCGGGTCATCGCCTGCCAGCGGGCCAGGTTGTGCCGGGCGTCGACCAGCGCGTCGTGCCGCTCCGCGGCCGCGTCCGGCAGCTTCGGCCGGCCCCGGTCGTCCCAGAGCTGGCGCAGCTCCTTGGTGAACCGGGGGATCTCCCGGGGCAGCGCGGTCATCGACCCCCAGAGCTGGGCGAGCACCACGTGGTCGTACGCGGCGTACCAGGCCCACAGCTCCAGCTGCTCACCCGGGCGGTCCCGCACCGGCTCGAGCAGGAACTCGTGCAGGTCGTCGCGGATCCGTTCCCGCGACCGCCAGGCGCGGTCGGCCGGCGACGGGAGCCGGTCCAGCACGTTGCGGCGCACCCACGGCACGGCCCGGGAGTCGTCGAACTCGGTGGAGACCGCGTAGAACTCGCGGCCGTACTCGTCGACGACGCCGATCGACACCAGGTCGATGGTGCGGCCGTCCTCGATGAATTCGCAGTCGTAGAAATAGCGGTAGACCATCGGCACCATCCTGGCCCACCCCGGCGCCGCCGCCGACGGCGGGGCCCGGGCGACGGCCGGACCGCGCAGCCGCACGTCAGCGAGGTGTCAGTGCGGCCCCGGCCTGGTCACGGAAGTGATTTGAGGGGTGTACAGCAAGCGACCGGACCGTCATGATCTGATGTGTACCGCTACCGGACGCCGCACCGGTTCCGCCGACTTCGTGCCGGGAACTGTCGCGTTCACCCGGTGCGTGAGGTCCTTTACCGGGGAGGGGTTGGGCCGTGGAGATGCGCCTGCCGGAGCCGGGCGACGCGCTCACCGGTGTCGAGATGTTCGCCGGCCTGGAGCCCGAGGTACGCCAGCGGGTGATCGCGGCGGCCGTGCCGCGCACGTACCGCAAGGGGCAGTTGCTCTTCGTGGAGAACGACCCCGGCGAGTCGCTGATCGTGCTGCGCCGCGGCGCGGTCGCGGTGTTCCGCACCGCGCCCACCGGCGAACGCGCGGTGCTGTCGGTGATCAGACCGCCGGACGTGCTCGGCGAGGTGTCCCTGCTCGACGCCTCGACCCGGTCGGCCTCCGCGGAGGCGATCGAGGACTGCGCCGCGCTGGCCCTGTCCCGGCCCGCCTTCATGGAGCTGGTGCACTCCAACCCGCGCATCCTCGACGCGGTGATGCGCTCGCTCGGCGGGCTGATCCGCCGGCTGACCGAGCAGAACGCCGACCACGTCTTCCTCGACCTGCCCGGTCGGGTGGCCAAGACGCTGGTCCGGCTCGCCGGCGAGAGCCAGGCCCCGATGATCACCATCGAGCTGAACCAGAGCCAGCTGGCCGAGATGGCCGGCGGTTCCCGGCAGAGCGTCAACCAGGCGATCGGCTCGTTCGCCAGCCGGGGCTGGCTGCGCACCGAGGGCCGCCGGATCGTGGTCACCGACGTGGCCGCGCTGCGCCGCCGCGCCGGGATGAACGACCGCTGAACGACGGACGCGGCCGGGCGCCCCTGCGCTCCGGCCGCGTCGCGGCGTGTCCCGACCCCCGAGTCAGGGGGTCGTGCTGGTCGGCCCGACCCAGTCGGTGCCGTCCTTGCCGCCGCCGCCCTCGCTGACGAGCCCCTCGGCCTGCAGCTCGGCGAGCGTCGCGGCGTCCACGTCCACCGACTCGCCGGCGGAGTGCGTGACCCCGCTCGAGTCGGTCCAGTCGCCCTCCAGCTTGACGTACACCATGCCAGTCCCCCTCGTGTCCGATGATCGCGTTCCGGCCGACTGAATGTAACGCCCACAGCCGGTCGGGGGACTGTCCACAAGCCAACAGCCCGGTACCTGACAGCAGCGTGGACGGCGATACTCGCGGGGGACGCCGACCAGCGGCGTACCGACCGGAGCCGGACCGACCGGGTGGGAGGGGTGTCATCGCCGCGCAGTGTGACCGGTGTGGACGCGCCGCCGCCGAGGGTGACCGCTTCTGCGGTGGCTGCGGCGCGGAGCTGGGCTCGGTGTGCCCGCACTGCCTGCGACCGCTCGCCACGGACGTCGCGTTCTGCACCTCGTGCGGGGCGGCGCGGGCGGGCGCGCAGCAGGCCACCCCGACGCCGCAGGAGGACCGCCGCCGGGTCAGTGTGCTCTTCGTCGACCTGATCGACTTCACGCCGTACGTCGAGCGGACCGACCCCGAGCAGGTCCGCGGCATGCAGACCGGCTTCTTCGCCGCCGCGCGCCGGGTGGTCGGCCAGTACGGCGGCGTGGTGGAGAAGTACATCGGCGACGCGGTGATGGCGCTCTTCGGCGCCCCGGTGGCCACCGAGACCGACGCGCTGCGCTGCGTACGGGCCGGGTTGGAGCTGCAACGGGTGCTCACCCGGTTCGCCCCCACCGGCGCCGACGAGCTGCGCTTCCGGGTCGGCGTGGCGACCGGTGAGGCGCTGGTCGACGTGGCCGCCGCCCGCGACGGCGGGCAGGCCATCGTGGCCGGCGACGTGGTCAACACCGCCTCCCGGATGCAGTCGGTGGCCCCGCCCGGCGGGGTGCTGGTCTGCGGCGCCACCCACGCGCTGACCAAGGACGCCATCCGGTACGCCGAACAACCACCGGTCACCCTGCGCGGGCGCTCCACGCCCACCGAGGTGTGGCTGGCGCTCTCCCCGGTACGCCGGCAGCCCACCGACCGGGAACCCGACGTCACGCCGCTGATCGACCGCGAGCACGAGCTGGGCATGCTGGTCAACGCCCTGCACCGCTCGCTGCGGGACCGCCGCCCGCAGGTGGTGACCGTGTTCGGGCGGGCCGGCATCGGCAAGAGCCGACTGGTACGCGAGCTGTACCGGCACGCCGGACGGCTGGTCGACGAGCCGCTGACCTGGCGTACCGGGCGCTGCCCGCCGTTCGGTGAGAACGTCACGTTCGCCGCGCTGGCCGACGTGGTGAAGACCGAGGCGGGCATCCTCGACACCGACCCGGCGTCCACCGCGGCGCAGCGGCTCGCCGCGGCGGTCGGTGAGCTGGTCGGCCCCGCCGAGCGGGACCGGGTGGTGGCCGCGCTGCGTCCGCTGGTCGGGCTCCCCGGCACGGCGCTGCCGGCCGAGGAGACCGAGTCCGCGTGGCGGCGGTTCCTGTTGGCGCTGGCCGCCCGCCGCCCCACCGTGCTGGTCTTCGAGGACCTGCACTGGGCCGACGAGGCGATGCTGCGCTTCGTCGAGCTGCTCGGCGCGGCCGCCCGGGACGTGCCGCTGATGCTGCTGTGCACCGCCCGTCCCGAGCTGGTGGACCGGGACCCGAGCTGGGCCGGCACGATCACCGGGTCGGTCACCATCACCCTGCCGCCGCTGCGCGACACCGGCATCGCCTCGCTGTACGCGCACATGTTCGGCCAGGCGGCGTTCTCGGCCGACATGCTCAACCCGCTGATCGAGGTGGCCGGCGGCAACCCGCTCTACGCCCACGAGTACGTCCGGATGCTGATCGAGCAGGGCACGCTGCGCCAGTCCGGCCGGGGCTGGTCGCTGGAGAAGCACCTCGAACTGCCGATGCCGGAGAGCGTGCACGCGGTCATCGCCAACCGGGTGGACCTGCTCGACGCCAAGGACCGGGCGGTGCTGCTGGCCGCCGCCGTGGTCGGCGTGCAGTTCTGGCCGGGCGCGGTGGCCGCCGCCCTCGGGCAGCCGGTCGAGTCGGTGGAGCGGGCGCTGCGCCGGCTGGAGCAACGGGACTTCGTGCACGAGCAGGCGGCCTCCACGATGGCCGGGCAGCCCGAGTACCGGTTCCGGCACGTGCTGGTCCGCGACGTCTGCTACCAGCGCCTGCCGCGTACCGAGCGGGTGGCCCGGCACGAACGCACGGCGGACTGGCTCGACGCGCTGTCGGCCAGCCGGGACACCGACCTGGCCGAGGTCCTCGCGCACCACCGCTGGGCGGCGCACGAGATCGCCCGTACCCTCGGCATGCCCACCGGCCGGTACGCCGCGCCGGCCCGTCGCGCGCTGCACCGGGCGGCCCGCCGGGCGTACGCGCTGCACGGGCTGGACGCCGCTGCCGCGCACGCCGGTCGCGCGCTCGGCCTGGTCGACGACAGCGACCCGGTGGACCGGCTCCAGCTGGAGCTGCTGGCCACGGAGATCTCGTTCTACCGCGACGGCAACGCCTTCCTCTCCGGCGGCGGCCCGGACCAGCTGCACGCGCTGGCCGACCGGCTGCTGGCCCACGGTGACGACGCCTGCGCGGCCCGGGCCTGGACGCTGCTCGGCCAGGCCGCCTGGCTGCGGGCCGACCGGGGCGCGGCGGTGGCCTGCCTGGACCGGGCGGTGGCCCTGTTCGAGCCGTTGCCGGACAGCGCCCAGAAGGCGGACGCCTACGCCGAGCTGGGCCGGCTGCACATGCTCAACTACGAACGGGACGCGGCGGTCGCCGCGGCGGAGACGGCGGCCGAGATCGGTGACCGGCTGGGCCTGATCGAGACCCACGTCAACGCCCGGATCACCGCCGCCACGGCCCGCTACCAGGCGGGCGACCGGGCCGGCCTGGACGAGTTGCACGCGCTGGCGGAGCTGAGCCGGGGCCAGCAGCTGCTGGCGCTGCCCCGGGCGGTGCAGAACCTCGCCTTCGCCGTCTGCGAGGACGGCGACTGGTTGCGGCAGGAGGCGCTGCTGTCGGACTCGTCGGAGGCGGGCGGCGCCGGGCAGACCCTGGCCACCAGCTACTCGTGGGAGGCGGTCCGGGCGTACTTCGACGGTGACTTCGGGCGGCTGCTGAGCGCCGCGGACGCCTTCGTGGACACCCCGACCGGCGGATGGGACATGCAGGTACGCGGCCTGCGGGCGGCGCTGCGGGTGCTGCGCGGGCAGCCCGTCCCGCCCGAGCACCGGCCGGCGGGCCAGGAGCCGCGTACCGACCCGGTGCCGGTCGACGTCGCCCACCGCGACGACGTGGCGGCGGCGCTGGACGCGGCCCGGCGCAGCGGCTTCCACCGGCCGTACTGGACCATGCTGGGAATGGCCGCGTTGTGCCGGTCGTTGCAGGGCCGGCGGGACGAGGCCGCCGCGCTGGTGGACGAGCTGGCCCGGGCCTGGCTGGCCGTGCCGGCGCTGGCCAGCGGCGAGTGGGTCGGTCCGGCGGCGTACGCGGCCGCGCTGGCCGGCCGGGACGCCGCCGTGGTGGTCCGCTCGATGCTGGACCGGCCCGGCCACCGGACGCCGTGGTCGGAGGCGGCGCTGCGGACGGTGACCGGCGCGCTGGCGGCGGCGGACGGCGACCACCGGCGGGCCGGCGAGCTGTACCTGGCCGGCGCGGAGATCTACGCGGGGATCCCGGACGTCACCAGCCGGATGCTGTCGCTGGCGCTGGCGGTGGCCGAGTTGGAGCTGGCCGGTGATCCGGCCGCCCGGGGCCTGCTGGCGGAGGTGCGGGCGTTCGCGGCCCGCAACGAGGCGCCCGGGCTGCTCGCCCTGGCCGGGCGGCCGGCGACCCCGGCCGGCGGGGCGCTGGCCTGCTGACCGGGGCCGGCGCGCGGGGCGGTCAGGCGGCGACGGGCTGCCGGGGCACCGGCGGGGCGCTCTTCACCTTCTGCGCGTAGACGTCGACGTACTCGCGGCCGGAGAGCTCCATCAGCTCGTACATGATCTCGTCGGTGACCGCGCGCTCGACGAACCGGTCGCCGGACAACCCGGCGTAGCGGGAGAAGTCCAGCGGCGCGCCGAACCGGATCCGGATCCGGCCGAGGTTGGGGATGATCTGCCCGGTCGGCTGGATCTCGTCGGAGTTGAGCATGACCATCGGCACCACCGGAGCGCCGCTCTCCAGCGCCAGCCGGGCCACCCCGGTCTTGCCCCGGTAGAGCCGCCCGTCCGGGGAGCGGGTGCCCTCCGGGTAGATCCCGGCGATGCCGCCGGCGCGCAGCACCCGCAGCTGGGTCTCCAGGGCGGCCCGGGCGGCCCGCCCGCCGGAACGGTCCACCGGGATGGTCCCCGAGCCGACGAAGAACATCTTGGTGAGCCAGCCCTTGAGGCCCTTGCCGAGGAAGTATTCCGCTTTGGCGATGAAAGTGACTTTTCGCTTCACGATCAGCGGCGTGAAGATCGAGTCCGAGAACGACAGGTGGTTGCTGGCCAGGATGACCGGGCCGGTGGCCGAGATGTGCTCCAGGCCCTCGACCTGCGGGCGGAAGATCAGCCTCAGCACCGGGCCGAGAATGATGTACTTCAGCAGCCAGTACAGCACCGGGGTCCTTCCAGACGGGGGTGGCGACGGCACCGCTGCCGGGGTCGGCGGTGGGGCCGGCCGGGCACGCCCGGTGACCCGTCCGGGGCGCCGTCGGCGAGCGGAACTGTCCCCGAGAGCCTACGAACCGGGAGCGGCACGCCACAACGCACTCCCGGAACCGGCCTCCGACGTGTCACGATTCAGGGCACGGCGTACGGGCGCCGGGGCGCGAGCGGACGCACCGCCAGGTGCGATGAGGAGGGTGTCCGGTGTCAGCGGGTGGGCCCCGCCGGGGACGGCGGGACAACGGCCTCGACGCGAGCGAGTACGCCGTCGCGGGCGACGTGGATCCGCGCGTCGGTGAGCACCTGCTCGACGTGCTGGCCGCCGGCGGCATCGCCGCGTACCTGCAACCCTCGGCCGACCTGAACCCGGTGACCCGCACCACCACCGTCCCCGCCCGGCCGGTCGACCGGCTCTACGTCGACCGTTCGCACCTGACCACCGCCCGGGACTACCTCACCCAGCTCGCCGACGAGGCGGAGCCGCCGGCCCGCGACGACGAGCCGGACATCGAGGCCGAGTGGGCCCGGATCGTGGCCGGTTTCCACGCCGCGCCGAGCGCCGGCGAGCACCCCTGGCCAGCCGCGGAGGACGTCGACGACGACGACCCCAGCGAGCCGACCGGCCCGACGGCCGGGCCGACCGGGCGCACCACCGGCGACGAGGGCGCCGGCCCGACCGCCACCGACGTGCGCCGGCTGCCGTACGCGGCGGACGTCTCCGGGGTCTCGGTGAGCCGGGGCCGGACCGACGAGCCGTCGCTCCTGGACGGCCTGGACACCTTCGGCGCCGACCTGCCCGGTGACGAGGAGGAGGGATACACCCCTCCCCCACCGCCCCCGCTGCCCCGGGTGTCGAAGTACGCCGTGGCCGGCGTGCTCTGCATCCTGGTCGGGTTCGTGCTCCTCCTCCAGCCGGGGCTGCTCCCGGCCGACCGCTCGGTGGTCACCCTGGTCGGTTTCGCCGGGATCGTCGGCGGCTTCGTCACCCTGGTCTGGCGGTTGCGTCCCGGCGGCGACGACGACCACGACCCGGACGACGGCGCGGTGGTCTGAGCCCGGCCCGCATTCCGGGACGCCCCGCCACCCCGACCGAGGCGTAACAGTGGTGTAACTTACGGTCAGTAGGAATACGGCTGTACGTCACTTCCCCCACTGACTGCCCGGTTGTTCCTCGCTCGCGGTGGTCAGCCCTCAGCTGATCGGAATGCCCGAGATGCGACAGAGTTCCCTCGTGGTGGTGGCCAACCGCCTCCCCATCGACGACAGTGTGGCGCCCGACGGCGCCTGCGAGTGGCGCCGCAGCCCCGGTGGGCTGGTCAGCGCGCTGCACCCGCTGCTGCGGCACACCCCGGCCACCTGGGTCGGCTGGGCCGGCCGGACCGGCCCGGCACCGAGCCTGCCGGACGTGGACGGGGTCCGGATGCAGAGCGTCCCGCTCAGCGCCGAGGACTTCCGGGACCACTACGAGGGCTTCGCCAACGCGACCCTCTGGCCGCTCTACCACGACGCCGTCGAGCAACCGGAATACCATCGCCGCTGGTGGGAGGCGTACCAGCGGGTCAACCAGCGGTTCGCCGAGGTCGCCGCCGAGGTCGCCGAGCCAGGTGGCGTGGTCTGGATCCAGGACTACCACCTCCAGCTGGTGCCCGGCCTGCTCCGCGAGCTCCGCCCCGACCTGCGGATCGGCTTCTTCCTGCACGTGCCGTTCCCGCCGCCGGAGCTGTTCATGCAGCTGCCCCGCCGGGCCGAACTGCTGCGCGGGATGCTCGGCGCCGACCTGATCGGCTTCCAGCGGGCCCAGGCCGCGCACAACTTCGCCCAGCTGGTGGCCAAGGTGCTGGACCTGCCGGCCACCGACCGGCGGATCGGGGTGGACGACCGGGTGGTGCGGGTCGGCGCGTTCCCGGTCTCCATCGACACCGGGGAGATGGCGGCGCTGGCCGCCCGCCCCGAGGTGGCCGAGCGGGCCCGCCGGCTGCGTCAGGACCTCGGCGGACCCGAGCACGTCATCCTCAGCGTCGACCGGATGGACTACACCAAGGGCATCGAGCAGCGGCTCAAGGCGTACAGCGAGCTGATCGCCGGCGGCCACGTCAAGGTCCGGGACACGGTCCTCGTCCAGGTGGCGATGCCCAGCCGGGAGCGGGTCGGCCAGTACCAGATCCTCCGGGAGCGGATCGAGCGCGAGGTCGGCCGGATCAACGGCGAGTTCGGCCGGGTCGGCGAGCCGGCCATCCACTACCTCACCCAGCCCTTCGACCGGGCCGAGCTGGCGGCGCTCTACCGGATGGCCGACGTGATGGCGGTGACCCCGCTGCGCGACGGGATGAACCTGGTCGCGAAGGAGTACGTGGCCGCCCGGGTCGACGACACCGGCGCGCTGCTGCTCAGTGAGTTCGCCGGCGCCGCCGCCGAACTGTCCCAGGCGTACCAGGTCAACCCGCACGACCTGGAAGGGCTCAAGCAGGGGCTGCTGGCCACCCTCCAGGCCGACCCGGCCGACCTGTCCCGGCGGATGCGCGGCATGCGCGAGCACCTGCGGGAGCACGACATCCGCGCCTGGGCGCGCTCGTACCTCAGCGCCCTGGACGAGACCGGCTCGCTGACCACCCGGCTGCGCACCGACTGAGCGGCCGTGGCGGGCGGCGCCGCGCCGTGAGCGACGGCGGACGCCGGCGTTCCCCGGTCAGGCGCCGGGGCGGGTCGCCGGCTCCTTGTCCAGCCAGTCCAGGAGCGCGTCGATCGGCTCCCGCCACCGGGCGTCCAGCATCAGGTCGTGACCCATGCCGGGGAAGAGCAGCGGTGCCGAGCCGTACCGGCGGGCCGCCCGGTTCAGCGCCGCGGCCGGGACCACCTGGTCGTCCGGGCTGCCCAGCACCAGCACCGGCGGTCGGCCGACCGCCGGCTCCGGCTCGTCCGGGTTCAGCAGCGCCCACTGGGCCCGCCGGCCGGCCCGCCCCAGCCGCTCGGCGTACCGCCGGGCGTCGGCGTCCGGCAGCTCCCGGCTGAACAGCTGCCGCGGGGTCAACCGCAGGCCGCCACCGAACACCGCGGGCAGCGTGCCGGCGGGGTTGCGGCGCAGCGCCGCGCCGAAGGTCGACCAGCCGCCCAGCACCGGCGCCACCAGCACGGCCGCCCGGGCCGGGTAGCGCGCCAGCGCGTGCGCCACCACCAGGGCCCCGGCGCCGTGCCCCACCAGCACCGCCTGCCGCGGCAGGCCCGCCGCCACCTGGACCACGTCATGGGCGTACGCCCGCAGCGTCGCGTCCGGCGCCGGCTCGCTGCCGCCGTGGCCGCGCAGGCTCAGCGCGTACGCCGGGAAGCCCCGGCCGGCGGCGTGCTCCAGCCAGTGCTCGGCGAACGCCCACGCGCCGTGCCCGAAGCCCGGCACGAACAGCAGCGGTGGCCGGCCCTGCTCCAGCTCAGGGACGGCGCCGAGCACCTCGCGGCGGGCCGGCCGCTCCGGGCGGGCCCACTCCCGCGCCCGCATCACCCGCGCCCGGTCCGTCATCTGGCTGCCTCCAGCTCGTGCAGGGCGCGCTCCACCGCACGCAGGTAGTCGGCGTGGCCGACCTCGAACCAGTGCCGGCTGCTGTCCTTGACCGTGCCCGAGTAGCGCTCCCCGGCCCGGGCGGCGACCCGCTCGGCGAAGGCGGCGGCCCGCTCGGGCCGGGCGGACCGGGCCCGCAGCAGCCGGGCGAAGAGCACCGTCTGCCAGTGCGACAGGGTGAAGATCCCCGAGTCGGGCTGCACCAGGCCGGCCACGGCGAGGGTCGGGTGGCCGGGCACGAACGCGTTGAGCCACAGCCGGGGCCGCCCCTGGCCGCCCTCGTCGCCGAGCAGCGCCGGGTCGAGGAACTCGAAGCGCGGCAGGTAGCCGGTGGCGAAGACGACCAGCTCCGGGTCGATCGAGCGGCCGTCGGTCAGCTCCACCGTCCGGTCGTGGAACCGGGCGATCTCCGGCACCGGGGTGATCTCGCCGTGGCCGACGTAGTAGACCAGTTGGCTGTTGGCGATCGGGTGGGTCTCGTAGACCCGGTGGTCCGGCTTCGGCAGCCCGAAGCGGGTGAGGTCGCCGACGGTGAGCCGCAGCGTCCAGTGGTAGAGCCACTGGCGGACCCGCAGCGGCACCCGCAGCGCCAGCAGGGTGTCGTTGACCTGGTCGGCCGGGCGGCCCAGGACGTACTTCGGGGCGTACCAGTAGCCGCGCCGGGTGGAGTGCCAGCAGTGCGACGCCTGCTGCGCCGCCTCGACGGCGATGTCGCAGCCGGTGTTGCCGGCCCCGACCACCAGCACCCGCTTGCCGCGCAGCTGCGCCGGGTCCTTGTAGGACGAGGCGTGCATGACCTCGCCTCGGAACCCTTCGAGCCCCTCGTAGCGGGGCAGCTTCGGCGACCAGTTGTGTCCGTTGGCGACCACCACGGCGGCGTACCGGGAGGTGCGTTCCGGGCCGTACCCGCCGGTGCTGCGGGTGGTGACGTCCCAGCGCTCGCCCTCGACCGGCTCGACCCGGACCACCTCGGTGCCGAACCAGATGTGCTGGCGCAGCTCGAAGTGGTCGGCGTACCGCTCGAAGTAGGAGAGCAGCTGGCTGTGGTGCGGGTAGTCCGGCCAGGAGTCCGGCATCGGGAAGTCGGGGAACTGGGTGAACGGCCGGGACGAGATCAGGTGCGTGCTCGCGTACACCGGGCTGCGGTCGTGTCGCCAGTTCCACGCGCCGCCGACACCGGTCTCCCGCTCGTAGCAGTCGACGCCGAAGCCGTGCTCGCGCAGGTTCTTCACCGCGGTCAGGCCGCTGGCGCCGGCGCCGATCACGCAGACGGTGTCGCCGCGGTCGGAGACCGGGCGGCCGTCCCGGGTCGGGGCGACCGTCGGGTCGGGATCGAGGCGGCCGGGGTCGGTGGAGGAGGGCACCGGTGGACATCTCCTTTGTGCGGCACGCGGGCCGGGTCGGTGCGAAATCCTGCCGAGAATGCCCGCCGTTGTCCAGCCTCCCCGGCGCGACGGCGCGGTGCGCGTGCTCTTCTGGTAGCGCTGGGTGACCGGCCAGTCGGTCACTCCCCGTACGCCCACTTCGCCACCGCGACACGGTCCCAGGTGCCGCTTTGCTCTGCTGCCCCCGACGCACCACCGCAATGACCTGCGGTCGGCTAACCGGACGACCGCACGACCCACCGACACCCCGGTGACGCTCCGCTACTGATGCGTCGGTGGCAGCAAAGCAAAGGCTGGCGCGGGCAGGGTCGGCCGGGCACCTCAGGTCACGGCCGGTCACCGCCGCCCGCCGTCACCGCTGGCCGCCGACCAGCCACCGCCCGACCGCTCACCGGCGCGCGACGAGGAGCGTCAGTCGGCGGCGGGCAGCAGCAGGTCGACCAGGATCGGGAAGTGGTCGCTGGCCCGCCGGGTCTGCGGGGTGTCCACCACGTCGTAGTCGACCACGGTGATCCGCGGGTCGACGAAGAGCGCGTCGATCCGGCGGCGCGGGTTCGCGCACGAGTAGGTGTGCCGGTCCGCGCGGTCCATGGCCACCGCGGTGTCGGTCAGCCCCTCGGCCACGCCGCGCCAGGCCGGCCCGTCCGGCCCCTCGTTGAGGTCCGCCCCGGCCACCACCGGCAGGGTGGCGGCGGACAGCTCCCGCTTGAAGGCCGCCGCCTGCCCCGGCCGCTCGGCCGGGTCGGTGGACAGGTGCGACCCGGCCAGCAGGAACCGGGCGCCGCCCACCCGGCACTCGGCGTACGCCGCGCCGCGCAGGTGCCGGCCCGGGGTGAGCGGGAAGCGCTGGCAGCGGGTCGCGGTCACCCGTACCCGCAGGCTGGTCAGGAGCAGGTTGCCCAGGGAGGGCAGCCCACCGGCGGCGACCACCATGCCGAACGACTCGGCCAGCGTGGCGGACTTCTGCCGCCACCGGAACCGGCGCGGCCCCTCCTGCACGATCACCACGTCCGGCTCGGCCGCGCGGACCACGGCCGCCAGCGCGGCGGTGTCGTCGCGCTGGGTGTGGATGTTGTACGACACGACGCGCAGCGGCACGCCCCGGTCAGCCGTCACCCCGCCCGCCTCAGATCCGGCGGGCCAGGTCGGCGGCGCCGATGACACCGGCGCTGTTGCCCAGCTCGGCCGGGCGGATCTCGGCGACCGGCAGCCGGCTGCGCTGGGCCAGCGCGTCCCGGTACGACCGGCGGGTCGGGCCCATCAGCAGGTCACCGGCCTCGACCACGCCGCCGCCGACGACCAGCACCTGCGGGTCGAGGATCTGCGCCATGTCGGCCAGGCTGGTGCCGAGCCAGCGGCCGACCTGGGCGAACGCCTCGGCGGAGACCGGGTCGCCGCCCTGAGCCGCGGCGGTCACCATCGGACCGGTGACCGCGTCGGCCTCGCCGCCGGCGAGTTCGAGCAGGGCGGTGGCGCGGTGCGGCTCCTGCCGGGCGGCGGCCCGGGCGAAGCGGACCAGCGCGCTGCCGCTGGCGTACTGCTCGATGCAGCCGAGCCGGCCGCAGCCGCACTGGTGGCCGTCCGGGACGGTCAGCATGTGGCCCAGCTCGGCGGCGATGCCGTTGGCGCCGCGGACCAGCTCGCCGCCGAGCACGATCCCGCCGCCCACGCCGGTGCCGATGGTGAACATGACCATCGAGTCGTCGGCGTCGCGGGCCGCGCCGTGCCGGAACTCGGCCCAGGCCGCCACGTTGCCGTCGTTCTCGACGATCACCGGCTTGCCGACGGCGGCGCTCACGTAGTCGCGCAGCGGCTCGTCCCGCCAGGCCAGGTTCGGCGCGAACAGCACGGTGGAGCGGCTGGCGTCGATCCAGCCGGCGGCGCCGATGCCGACCGCGTCGACGGTGTGCCCGGCGGCCAGCTCGGTGACGACCTCGATGATGACGTCGCGGGTCTTTCCGACGTCATCCGCGGGGGTGTCCCGCCGGACCTGCACGAGAACCTTGCCGGCGTCGTCAACGACACCGCCGGCCACCTTCGTGCCACCGACGTCGACTCCGATGGTCAGCGTCACCGCTGCCACTCCCCTCTGCTGTGCTGCCCGGCATCGGCCGAACCGGCCGTGCGATGCCCGGGATGTCCGGTGGTCAGGCCCCGTCGCCTGCTGCGTCCCCGCCCACCTCGCCGGACGCCCGCGACGCGGGCACCACGGGACGGCCGGCCGGCGACCGGATCGGTTCCGGCTCGTCCGGCCCGGCACCATCGGCGGGCTGCGACAACTCCGGCTCGGCGGGGCTGACGCCACGCCACGACCCGGAGCCGTCGTCGGCACCCGGATCGGCCGCGCCCTCCCCCCGGGTGGCGGCGGACCACACGTCCTGCTCGGGTGCCGGCTGAGAATCATGCCCGGTCCGGGTGGCCTCGCGCCACACGTGGTCGCCGCCGGGGCCTCCCGCCCGGGGTCCGGGGTCCGACGCCGCCGCCCCGGCGTGGTCACCGGCGGTGGGCGCGGCGGCACGGTTGGTGGCCGACTCGGCGCCGGGCTGGGCGAAGGCGCGCAACAGGCTGGCCACTCCGGCGGCCAGGTCGCCCGCCCCGGTGGCGAGCCGCTCGGCGAATTCCGGATCAGGGTCGCGCAACGCGGCGATACCGCGACAGACGGGGCAGATGCAGCATTCGGGGGCGCCGGTGGCGAAACCGCTCCCAGCCTCGCGACCGGGGCGCGGAGCGCCGCTCCCGGCGGAGAACCGGTCACCGGTGTGACCGAGCACACCCGAGAGGATCCCACCGAGCGGACCAAAAGCGCCGCCGGCCGGACCCGCCGCGGCGGCCAGCCGCGTGGTGGCCAGCAGCGCGGCGACCAGACGTTCCGCCTCTTCCCGGGCCGAACCCGGCTCCGTACCTGCCATCGTCGGCTCCTCTACCGTGGCGACCGGGCCGCCGGTGGTCGGGTCAGTGTGCCGCACCGGGTGTCTCTACCCGGCGCTTGAGCTGCTTCAACGCGGTATCCATGATCATCTTCTCGGCCTTGCGCCGAAACATGCCGAGCATGCCCACCGCCAACTCCACCTCGAGGGTGTAGGTCACCGTGGTGCTGCCGTCCGGGTTGCCCACCAGGTCGTACGACCCGCGCTGCGAGCGCTGCATCTTCGACGGCGCGACCAGGTGCCACTCGATGCGGGACAGGTCCTCGGCGTACTCGTAGGCCAGGACGTACTCGTCGGCCATCACGCCGGCGTCGATCGTGAACCGGACCTGGCTGGCATAGCCGTCCTCGTACTCCTCGACCACCTCGGTGTCGCGGACCGCCTCGGTCCACTCGGGGTAGCTCGGGAAGTCGCAGATGACCGCCGCCACCCGGTCCGGTGACGCGCCGATGACGATCGACTGGGTGGAGGTGTCCGCCATGGGGGGAGGCTACCCGGCGGCGGGCGTACCCGCCCCGCTCCACCCCCGGGCGCGGGTGTGTCCCAGCAGTCGGGCGGGCAACCTGGCTGTCAGCGCCGCCGGAGCGGGCGGGTAGGTTTCGACAGAGCCGACCCAGCGGCCGGCCCGGCCAGTGCGAGCACGAGGGAGTGCAGGTGCGCGAGTTCTCCGTTCCGCCGATCGTCACCGTCGGCGACGCGGCAAACCTGACCGACCCGGTCTGGGACAACGCCGAGGCGGCACCGGACGCGGTGCAGTTCGTCCGACCGGTCCGCACCGGCGAGGCGGGCACGAGCTGGGTGGACGTGACCTGCCGGCAGTTCCGCGACGAGGTCGTCGCGGTGGCCCGCGGGCTGGTCGCCTCGGGCATCGGCCCCGGCGACCGGGTCGCGCTGATGAGCCGTACCCGCTACGAGTGGACCCTGCTCGACTACGCCATCTGGGCGGCCGGCGCGGTGACCGTGCCGATCTACGAGACCTCCAGCGCCGAGCAGGCCGCCTGGATCCTGGCCGACTCCGGCGCCACCGCCGTGGTCGTCGAGACCACCGCCCACGCCGCGCTGGTGGCCGGCGTCCGCGACCGGCTGCCCGAGCTGCGTCACGTCTGGCAGATCGACCTGGGCGCGGTGGACGAGCTGGTCGCCGCCGGCGGATCGATCGACCAGGCCGACATCGAGGTACGCCGCACGAGCGTCCGGGCCGCCGACGTCGCCACGATCATCTACACCAGCGGCACCACCGGCCGGCCCAAGGGCTGCGTGCTGACCCACCGCAACATGTACGCCGACATCGCCAACGCGGTGCCGGTGCTGCCCAACCTGTTCAGCCCCGGCGCGTCGACGCTGCTGTTCCTGCCGCTGGCGCACGCCTTCGCCCGGCTCATCCAGATCGGCGTGGTGCAGGCCCGGGCCACCATGCGGCACTGCGCGGACACCAAGGACCTGGTCGGCGAGCTCCAGGAGTTCAAGCCGACGTTCGTGCTCTCCGTACCCCGGGTCTTCGAGAAGGTCTACAACGGCGCCCGGCAGAAGGCCGAGGCGGACGGCAAGGGCAAGATCTTCGACCGGGCCGAGAAGGTGGCGATCGCGTACAGCGAGGCGCTGGAGACCGCCGACGGTCCGGGCCTGGCCCTGCGCGCCCAGCACGCCCTCTTCGACCGGCTGGTCTACCGCAAGCTGCGCGCCGCCCTCGGCGGCCGCTGCCGCGACGCGATCTCCGGTGGCGCCCCGCTCGGCGCCCGGCTCGGGCACTTCTTCCGCGGCATCGGCGTGACCATCTGCGAGGGCTACGGCCTCACCGAGACCTCCCCGGCCGTCGCCGCCAACCTGCCCACCGGCACCAAGGTCGGCACGGTCGGCCGGCCGCTGCCCGGGGTGACCGTGCGGATCGCCGACGACGGCGAGATCCTGATCTCCGGTGACGTGGTCTTCGAGGGGTACTGGAACAACGAGTCCGCCACCGCCGAGGCGCTGGACGCCGGCTGGTTCCACACCGGCGACCTGGGGCAGCTCGACGACGACGGCTACCTCAGCATCACCGGGCGCAAGAAGGAGATCATCGTGACGGCCGGCGGCAAGAACGTCGCCCCGGCCGTGCTGGAGGACCAGGTGCGGGCGCACCCGCTGGTCAGCCAGTGCCTGGTGGTCGGCGACCGGCAGCCGTTCATCGCCGCGCTGGTCACCGTCGACGAGGAGGCGCTGCCGAAGTGGCTGGCCGCGCACGGCCGGCAGGAGACCACCGCCGTGGCCGAGCTGCGCGACGACGAGGCGCTGCGGGCCGAGATCCAGGGCGCGGTCGACCTGGCCAACCAGTCGGTCTCCAAGGCCGAGGCGATCAAGGTGTTCCGGATCCTCCCGCAGGACTTCACCGAGGCCACCGGCGAGCTGACCCCGTCGCTGAAGGTCAAGCGGCAGGTCGTACACAAGACGTACGCGGCGGAGATCGCCGACATCTACCGCGGCTGACTACGATCCGTCACGTGCCCGCCTCGACACCCAGCCGACCCCTGACCCATCCCCTCGCCGCGATCGCGCGGCTGGTGATGCTCGCCCTGGTCGCCCTGCTGACCTACGTCGCCACCCGCGACCCCGCCCAGCTCTGGTGGATCGCCCTGCTCGCGGTCGCCGGGCTGCCCGCCCTGCTGGCCCCCCAGCACCGGCTGCTCGGCCCGCTCAGCCGGGTCGCCGAGGTGGTGGTCCTCGGCCTGGCCGCCAGCCAGGTCGCGGCCGTCGCCGACATCGGCGGCCCGGTCGAGGGGCTCGGCGCGTCCGCCGTGCTGCCCTACCTGGCCGTGCCGGTGACGGTGACCGCGCTGCGCCGGCACTTCCGGGAGGGTGCCGGCCTGCTCGCGGTCACCGCGCTGACCCTGCTGGTCAGCGGCGCGCTCACCCACGTCGACGGGGGCCGTCAGCTGGCCCAGCCCGGCTACCTGGCGGTCTGCGCGCAGTGGCTGGTCCTGGCCGGCCTCGGCCTCTACGCGGCCAGCAGCCTGCACCAGGTGATGCGGGTCCGCGGCGAGGGCAAGCCCCAGCCGTACGCCGAGGCGACCCGGCTGCTGACCCAGCTGCGTACGGTCGCCCGGCAGCTGCCCGGCGCCACCCTGGACCCGGGCGGCATCTCCGAGCACCTGCTGGAGGAGCTGCGGCTGGCGGCCCCCACCGACCGGGGCGCGGTGCTGTCGGCCAGCGGCGGCGGCCGGCTGGTGGTGCTCGCCCAGATCGGCGCCGACCGGGTCGACTGGGAGACCACGCTGGACGCCGACTCGGCCATCGCCGACGCCTGGGCCAGCCAGCAGCCGCACACCTCGGCCCGCTCGCAGGCTCGCTCGCACCGCGGCGGAGACGTCTCCGCGCTGATCGTGCCGCTGGTGGCCGGGGTGCGGACGGTCGGCCTGGTGGTGCTGGAGTCCGACACCGCGCAGGCGTACCCGGCGCCGGTGATGTCCCGGGTGACCGCGCTGACCGGCCCGGCCGCGCTGCGGCTGGAGGCGGCGCTGCTCTTCGACGAGGTGCGCTCGCTGGCCACCAACGAGGAGCGGCAGCGGCTGGCCCGGGAGATCCACGACGGGGTCGCCCAGGAGCTGGTGATGGTCGGCTACGGCATCGACAACGCGCTGGCGTACGTCGACGAGGACCCGAAGGAGACCGCCGAGGCGCTGCGCCTGCTGCGCCAGGAGGTGACCCGGGTGATCACCGAGCTGCGACTGAGCCTGTTCGAGCTGCGCAGCGAGGTGGACCGGCACGGCGGGCTGGCCGCCGCGATCGCCGAGTACGCCCGGACCGTCGGCGCCTCCGGCGGGCTGCGGGTGCACCTGTCGCTGGACGAGTCGACGGCGCGGCTGCCCGCCGCCACGGAGGCCGAGCTGCTGCGCATCGCGCAGGAGGCGGTGACCAACGCCCGCAAGCACGCCGGCGCGTCGAACCTCTGGGTCACCTGTGAGGTGGACCCCCCGTACGCGCAGATCGAAGTGTCGGATGACGGTCACGGCATCGGTGACCAGCGCCCGGACGGGCACTATGGTCTTGCGATCATGGCGGAGAGGGCGGAACGTATCCGGGGCCGGTTGGAGATCAGGCCGCGGCGACCCAGCGGCACGACGGTGGCCGTGGTGGTCGGCTCCTCGCCCCGGCGCGATAAGGTGCGCGGCAGCGCCGCAGCAGCAGAAGGGGAGTAACCCGAGGATGACCACTAGCCCGACACCGGCGACCCGTACCAAGGTCCTCCTTGTCGACGATCACGACCTCATCCGCAAGGGGCTGCGGCACGCCTTCGAGCGGGACCGGCAGTTCGAGGTCGTCGGCGAGGCGGCCACCGCGGCGGAGGGCGTACGGCAGGCCGGTGCGCTCCAGCCCGACGTGGTGATCATGGACCTGCGCCTGCCCGACGGCAGCGGCCTGGAGGCCACCCGCGCGCTGCGCAAGTCCAGCGCCACCATGGGCATCGTGGTGCTCACCATGTACGCCGGCGACGACCAGCTCTTCGGCGCACTGGAGGCCGGGGCGAGCGCGTTCGTGCCGAAGACCGCGCCGGCCGACGAGGTGGTCGCCGCCGCCCGGCACGCCGCCTCCTCCCCCAGCGCGTTCACCGCGGCCGACCTGGCCGAGGCGATGAAGCGCCGGCTGGCCCCGTCCGGCCCGCAGCTCTCCCCGCGGGAGGGCCAGGTGCTGCGGCTGCTCGCCGACGGCATGAGCGTCGCCGGCATCGCCAAGCAGCTGTTCGTCAGCGAGTCCACCGCCAAGACGCACATCTCGAAGCTCTACGAGAAGCTCGGCGCCGCCAACCGGGCCCAGGCCCTGATGACCGCGCTGCGGCTCGGTCTGCTCGAGGCGCCGGACGCCCCGAAGTTCTGACCCACCGCACCGACCGAGAGGTCCGTGTCCCGCCGGGGTGACCCGGCTGGCACGGGCCTCTCGCGCGTACGGGGATCGATCGGCCCTGGTCACGCGGTGCGGGACGGCCCCGGCTCTTCTCACCCGGGGCCGGGAGGGGCACAATACGCCGGGTGGCCCGCAGGGCCGACCATTCCCGCGTTGTCCACCAAAAGGGGTCAGGCATGCAGCGGCCGGACTGGGCACCCGACACCATCGACATCGAACGCCCCAGCGTGGCCCGCATGTACGACTACTACCTCGGCGGCTCGCACAACTTCGCCCCCGACCGGGCCGCCGCCCGGGCGATGATGGCGGCCGTGCCCGAGGCCCCGCTGATGGCCCAGGCCAACCGGGCGTTCCTGCGCCGGGTGGTGCAGCACCTGGCCGAGTCGGGGGTGCGGCAGTTCCTCGACATCGGCTCGGGCATCCCCACCGTCGGCAACGTGCACGAGATCGCCCAGCGGGTCGCCCCCGACTCCAGGGTGGTGTACGTGGACGTCGACCCGGTGGCGGTGGCGCACAGCCGGGAGATCCTCGCCGGCAACGACCGGGCCACCGTGATCCAGGAGGACCTGCGGCGGCCGGCGGCGATCCTGGCCCACCCGGAGGTCACCCGGCTGCTCGACTTCTCCGAACCGGTCGCCGTGATGATCGTGGCGGTGCTGCACTTCATCGCGCCCGAGGACCGGCCGGCGGAGATCCTGCGTACCCTGCGGGACGCGCTGGCCCCCGGCAGCCACCTGGTGCTCTCCCAGGCCAGCGACGACGGCCGGGACGGCACCGGCGAACGGGCCGAGGCCGAGCGGGTCTACCGGCGCACCGACAGCCAGCTCTGGATCCGCGGCCGACGGGAGATGATCGACCTCTTCGACGGCTTCGACCTGGTCGAGCCCGGGGTGGTGTGGGTGCCGCAGTGGCGGCCGGAGTCGCCGGAGAGCGCCGAGGACGCCGAGCGGGCGGTCTTCATGGGCGGCGTGGGGCGGCTGTCGTGACCGGGGGACCGGAGGCCGACCGGTCCTGCCCGGGGACGTTCGCCCGGGCCTGGGCCAAGGCCGTCTCGGGCACCAGCTACCTGCCGATGACCCAGGCCCAGCTGGAGGCGCTGCTGCACCGGCTCACCGGGCGGCTGGCCGAGGCGCTGCGCTCCGAGCCGTTCGACCAGCGCATCGGGCAGCAGGTCGGCGCGGAGCTGGTCGCCGCGCACATCGCCTCCGCCGAGGGACTGGGCCGTACCGTCGAGGTGATCCAGCTGCGGCTGCTGCGCGACCTGGGGCTGGTCGCCGACGACGGCGAGGACCGGATGGCGCGGCTGCTGGCCACGGTCGCCACCGGGTACGCCCGCGCGCTGCGCGACCGGACCCTCGACGAGCAGGAGTCCATCCGGCGGGCCGCCATGGTGGCCCGGGCGCAGGCCGAGCGGGCGCTGCGGGACAGCGAGGCCCGGTTCCGGCACCAGGCCAACCACGACCCGCTCACCGGCCTGCCCAACCGCACCCTGTTCACCGAGCGGCTCACGGCGGCCATCGAGGGCCGGGGGGCGGACCGGGTCGGCGTCTGCTTCCTGGACCTGGACCGGTTCAAGGTGATCAACGATTCGCTCGGCCACCAGATCGGCGACCTGCTGCTGGTGGCGGTCGGTGAGCGGCTGCGCCAGGCCGTCGGCGAGCACCTGGTGGCGCGGCTCGGCGGCGACGAGTTCGTCATCCTGGTCGAACGCACCGGCGGCACCGACGACGCGGTCCGGGTCGCCGAGACGGCGCTGGCCGCCGTCCGCCGACCGACGGTCGTCGCCGGGCACGAGCTCACCGTCTCGGCCAGCATCGGCATCGTGGAGCAGCCGGTCGACGGCACCACCCCCGGTGAGCTGATGCGGGCCGCCGGCAGCACCCTGCACTGGGCCAAGGCCGCCGGTGGGGCCCGCTGGTCGGTCTTCGACGCCGACCGCAACGAACGCGAGCTGGCCCGGTACGCGCTCTCCGCCGCCATCCCGACGGCGCTGGAGCGCGGCGAGTTCCTGCTGGACTACCAGCCGCTGACCTCGCTGCGCGACGGCACCGTCCTGGGGATGGAAGCGCTGGTGCGGTGGCGGCATCCCCAACGCGGGCTGCTGCGCCCGGACGCCTTCATCGGGCTGGCCGAGGAGACCGGGCTGATCGTGCCGCTCGGCGGCTGGGTGCTGGCCGAGGCCTGCCGGGAGGCGGCCGGCTGGGGCGACGGGTCGGGGCCCGCGCCGTTCGTCAGCGTGAACCTGGCGGTGCAGCAGGTCCGCCGGCCGGGGCTGGTGGACGAGGTGCGGCGGCTGCTGCGCCGCACCGGCCTGCCGCCGCGACGGCTCCAGCTGGAGCTGACCGAGAGCACCATGATGAGCACCGCCGAGGAGCCGGTCCGTGCCCTGCGGGTCCTGGCCGACCTGGGCGTCCGGATCGCCATCGACGACTTCGGCACCGGCTACTGCAACCTGGCGTACCTGCGGGGGCTGCCGGTGACCGAGCTCAAGGTGGCGGGCGAGTTCGTCACCGGCCTGCGCGCCCCGGAACCGGCGAGCCGCACCGACGAGCGGATCCTCGCCTCGCTGGTGTCGCTGGCCCACGCCCTGGACCTCACGGTGACCGCGGAGGGGGTGGAGACCGCGGAGCAGGCCGACCGGCTGCGGGCGATCGGCTGCGACGCCGCACAGGGCTGGCACTTCGGCCGCCCCGGGCCGGCCGGGCAGCACCTGGCCCGCTCCCCCGCCCTGTCCGGCACCTGACCGCCGCGCTCAGGCCCGGGCCGGGACCGGCCGGCCGTCGTCGCCGTTCAGGTACGCCAGCACCGCCAGCACCCGCCGGTTGTCGTCGGTCGACGGCGGCATCCGCAGCTTGCCGAAGACGTTGTCGATGTGCTTGCTGACCGCCTTCTCGGTGACGAAGAGCCGGGCGGCGATCGCCGCGTTCGACCGGCCCTCCGCCATCAGGCCCGGCACCTCCCGCTCCCGGGTCTGGCCTGGCTCAGCGCGCGCCCGCCCAGCGGGGCAGGCCCGGCTCAGCGGGTGAACCACCGGGCTGGCGACACCTCCGCGCTGACCCGCTGCCCGGCCTCGTCCGCGGTGGAGAACCGGCGACAAGTCGACGGCGGCTCAGCCGGCGAGCAGGCTGGCCATCCGCTGCGCCTGGGTCTCCCAGCGCCACTCCCGCTCCACCCAGGCCCGCCCGGCCGCGCCCATCTGGCGGGCCAGGTCACGGTCGGCGAGCAGGGTGGCCACCCGGTCGGCGAGCTGGGCCACGTCCCGACCCCGCACCACGTACCCGGTCTCCCCCTCGCGGACCGCGTCCGGCGCGCCGCCGGAGTCACCGGCCACCACGGGCAGCCCGGTCGCGGACGCCTCCAGGTAGACGATGCCGAGCCCCTCGACGTCCAGGCCCCGGTTGCGGGTGCGGCACGGCATCGCGTAGACGTCACCGGCCGCGTAGTGCGCCGGCAGCTCCGCCGTGGGCACCGAGCCGGTGAACACCACGTCCCGCTCCACGCCCACCTGCCGGGCCAGCTTCGCAAGCGTCGCCCGGTACGGCCCGCCGCCGACCACCAGCAGCGCCGCGTCGGGCACCCGGCGCCGGATCTCCGGCATGGCCCGGATCAGCATGTCCTGGCCCTTGCGGGGCACCAGCCGGGACACGCACACCACCACCGGGCGGTCGGCCAGCCCCAGCCGCACCCGGACCGGCTCGCCGTCCACCGACGGGTGGTAGGTGTCGGTGTCCACGCCCGGCGCCAACCGCTGCAGGTCCGTCACCCCGTGCAGGGCCCGGGCCAGCCGCACCCGGGTGTACTCGCCGAGGAAGGTCACCACGTCGGTGCTGCGGCCGATCCGGCGCAGCAGCCCCCGGGCGCCCGGCAGCGCCGCCCAGCCCACCTCGTGCCCGTGGGTCAACGCCACCACGCGCCGGATCTTGGCCCGCCGGCGCAGCCCGCCCCCGAGCAGCCCCAGCGGCGCCGCGGCCCCGAACCACACCGTGTCGCAGTCGTACGACCGGGCCAGCTCCGCCGCCCGCCGGGCGACCAGCGGGGTGGGCAGCAGCACCCGGGTGCGTTCCCGGACCACCTCGAACGGCTGGTCGGCGTCGAACTTCTCGGCCCCGCGCCAGCTCGACGCGTAGACCACCACCGAGCCGGACGGCTGCCGCACCGCGAGGTTGTGCACGAAGGACTGGATGCCGCCGGGTCGCGGCGGGAAGTCGTTGGTGATCAGCAGCGTCCGGGTCATCGACCGGTCTCCCTGGCGTAGGCGCGGGCAGCGGCCATCCGCTCCACGGTGGACGGGTGGGACGCCGACCAGAGCCGCTCCCAGCGGGGCGGGTCGGGGTCGGCCAGGTTGACCCCGGCCAGCCGGCGCTGCATCGCCTCGAAGGTCACCGGGTCGCCGGTCAGGGCGAGCGCGTGCGCGTCGGCCCGGGCCTCGACCCGGCGGGACACCAGCGCCTGCACCGGCCCGGCGACCAGCCCGACCACGGTGACCAGGGCGAGCAGCAGCGGGAACGCGCGCGGCTCGGCGACCGAGTCGACCCCGGCCAGCCGCAGCAGCGCCGACCAGGAGCCGAGCAGGTAGAGCCCGACCACGGCCGTCGCCGCACCCAACGCGCCGAGCAGGGTGCCGGTCCAGACGTCGCGGTCCTTCGCGTGCCCGAGCTCGTGCGCCACCACGCTGGTCACCTCGGCCGGGGTGGCCTCGCGCAGCAGGGTGTCGTAGACCACCACCCGGCGGGTCGGCCCGAGCCCCGAGACGTACGCGTTGACCGCCCGGGTACGCCGCGACGCGTCGGCCACCAGCACGTCGCGCACCGGCACCCCGTCCCGGGCCGCCATGCTGGTCAGCTCGGTGCGCAGCGGGCCGGACTCCATCGGGGTGAACCGGTTGAACACCGGCTCGACCAGCACCGGCAGCACGAAGGAGAGGAGCACCACCAGGCCGGCCGCACCGGCCGCGCCGAACGCCCACCACCAGCGTGGGGCGAGCCGGGTCACCGAGTAGAAGCCGAGTAGCGCGATCGCGGCGATCACCGCGCTGACCGCGTACGACTTCAGCAGGTCGCCCGCCCAGCCACCCCAGCCGTGGGTGCTCAGGCCGTAGCGGCTGAGCACGCTCTGCCGCCAGGCGGCGAACGGCAGGGTGAGCAGATCGGCGAGGAGGGAGACGGCCAGCCCGCCGAGCACCGCCTGGGCCACCCAGTGGTCGCCGAACGGCCGGCCGACGGCCTCGACCAGGCGGGAGCCCAGCGGGGTCAGCCCGAGCGCCAGCGCCACCAGCAGGCCCACGACCAGCGCGCCGTAGCCGCCGGGGCGCAGCGCGGCGTGGAACGCCCGCCCCCGGGCGACCTGGTCGGCCGGCAGCTCCCGCAGCGCGGCGAGCTGGTCGGCCCGGGGCGCCGGCGGGCGGGCCCACGGAATCAGCAGGGCGGCGGCCAACAGCAGCGCGACGACCAGACCGGCGAAGGCGAGCACCGCCCACCCGCGCGGGCTCATGCCCTGACTCTCATGCCGCCGCTCCTCCCGCCGTGAGCGCCCATCCTATGGTCCGCGCCGCGCGGACCCGGTCTCGGTGCTCGACCCGGAGGTCGGCGGCTCGGCGGGGGCCGGTCAGGCGACCCGGCGGTCGCGGTCGGCGCGCCGACGACCCGCGGGCCGGGTCTCCGTCTCCAGCACTTCCACCTCGAAGCCGGCGAGCGCGAACATCTCGACGGCCCGCCGCTCGGCCGAGCCGAGCCGGGCCGCCGGCGAGTCCACGTCGAGCAGGGCGGTCACCAGGCAGTCCGAGCAACCCCGGCCGCGGATCCCGCACCCGTCGCAGTCGATGAGCATCATGCCTCCTGACGCTGTGCGGCGGCGGGCGGGACGAACCTCGTCACCACCCGGCCACCGTCGGTCAGGTCGGACACTAGCCGCGGGGTACGACACAACCGGACAACCAGTGATCAACAGCAACATGCGGCAACCTGTGCCATGGGCACGCGACAGCCGTGCCGCATCCCGCCGACCCGGGTCCCGGCCCGGGGTCAGGAGCGGGACAGGCGCCGCAGCAGCGAGTCGGCCCCGAGCGGGTACGCGCCGTGCCGGCGTACCCCGTCGGCGACCTCGCGGTCGGAGGAGACCACGACGACCGGCCGCCCGGCCGGCTCGGCCCGGACCAGGCGCCGGATCAGCTCGTCGGCGGTCTCACCCTTGCGGGAGAAGAGCACCCGCACGCCGCGCGGCGCGGGTGGCAGGCCGTGCATCCGCTCGGCGCCGTCGAAGACCACGGTCACCTCGTCGCTGGTCTGCGCGGCGATCCCGCCGAGCCCGGCGATGAGGCGTTTGCGCTGCTGCTCGAGGGACATCTCACCGAAGCCGCGCTTGGTGACGTTGTAGCCGTCCACCACCAGGTGGGCGCGGGGCAGCGCGAGGAGCTGATCGAGGCGGGCCGGGTCGTCGGTGTCCCGGGCCCGGGCGGCCGGGCCGGTCGCGCCGGCCGGGTTGTCGGCGAACGCGTCGGCCACGAAGTCGGCCGGCAGCCGCTCCACCGGGTCCAGGGCCAGCTCGCGACGCAGGCCGACCGCCGCCTGGCCGATGGTCTCCAGGAGCAGCCAGAGCCGGGCGTCGTCCACCGAGCGGGCCTCCTTGGCGCTGGCCCGGGCGACCCCGGCCGCGGCCTCCGCCTCGGCCAGGCGGGCCCGGGCCCGGCGCAGCTCCGCCTCGGTGTCGGCAGTGGCGCGGGCCGCCCGCCCCCGCTCGGTGGCGAGCAGCTCGGCCGCCTTGCGCTCGCGGGCCTGGGTCTCCCGCAGGGTCCGGTTGAGCTGCCGGGCCTCCTCCCGCAACTGGCCGAGCTCCTCGCGGACCCGGGCCAGCTCGTCGCGGAGCTTCTCCGCCTCGACGCGGGCCACCGCCCGGTCGTGCTCGGCACGGGTGGCCCGCTGCTCGGCCTCGCGGACCAGCTCCGCCACCACCGCGCTGTCCGCCTCGGCGCGGACCGCCGCGCCACTGGCCTCGATCAGCTCCCGCCAGCCCCGCGGCCGGGCGAGGTAGGCCAGCGCGGCCACCTCGACCGGGTCGGCGGCGGCGGGCGCGGTGCCCTCCACCACGGCGGCGCCGAGGTCGCCGGCGTCGGTGACCACCCGGGCGGTGACCCGCTGCCGGAACAGCGGATCGGCAGTGAGCTGGGCGGCGATCATCGGGGCGCCGAGCCGGGCGCGCCGGTTGGGCGCGAACTTGGCCACCCGGCGCAGCGGCACCGGCACCTCGTCGAGGGGCAGGCCGGGCAGCACGGCGGCGGTGAGGGCCACGATCCGCTGCCGGACCGGCTCGGGCAGGGTCGGCTCCGGCTCGGGCGGCACCGCGCCCTCGGCGGGACCGGGCCGCCCGGGATGGCCGTCGAGCGCCTCGGCGGAGCCCTCACCGGCGCCCTGCGCGGCGGCGACCGGCTCCTGCGGCGGGAGCTGACCGTCGGACGGGTCGGTGAGGGGCATGTGGCAAGTCTCCCACCGCGACCGGGCCCACCGCCTGGTGAGTGAGCCGATCTCTCATCCTAGACCGGTGGTGACGCCTGAGGCCGTTGGGACGGGAGTGTCGGACCGGGGCGTTACGGTGCCGCGCGTGGCGGAACGAGGGTTCGTCCAGGAGGCGCTGGCCGGTCTGGACCCGACGGTGGGCGGGGTGGATCCCGCACTGCCGCTGCACGCGACCACCTTCGTGGTGGTCGACCTGGAAACCACCGGCGGGGCGCCGGACGGCGGCGGGATCACCGAGATCGGCGCGGTCAAGGTGCGGGGCGGCGAGGAGCTGGGGGTGCTCGCCACCCTGGTCAACCCGGGGGTGCCGATCCCGCCGTTCATCACCGTGCTGACCGGCATCACCCAGGCCATGCTGCTGCCCGCCCCGCCGATCGAGCAGGTGCTGCCGAGCTTCCTGGAGTTCCTCTCGGACGCAGTGCTGGTCGCCCACAACGCCCCCTACGACGTGGGCTTCCTCAAGGCGGCCTGCGCCAGGCACGGTTACCGCTGGCCCAACCCGCGGGTGCTGGACACCGCCGCGCTGGCCCGCCGCGCGCTGACCCGCGACGAGGTGCCCAACCGCAAGCTCGGCACCCTGGCGGCCTACTTCCGCACCACCGTGCAGCCGACCCACCGGGCGCTGGACGATGCCAAGGCCACCGTCGACGTGCTGCACGGACTGATCGGCCGGCTCGGCGGTCACCGGGTGCACACCATCGGCGAGGCGATCGAGTTCGCCCGGGCGGTCACCCCCACCCAGCGCCGCAAGCGGCACCTCGCCGAGGGGCTGCCCAAGGTGCCCGGGGTCTACATCTTCCGGGCCGCCGACGACCGGCCGCTCTACGTCGGCACGTCCGTCGACATCGCCACCCGGGTGCGCAGCTACTTCACCGCCGCCGAGAAGCGGGCCCGGATCTCGGAGATGCTCGCCGCGGCCGAGCGGGTGGACGCGGTGGAGTGCGCCCACTCGCTGGAGGCGGAGGTCCGCGAGCTGCGGTTGATCGCCGCGCACGCCCCGCCGTACAACCGGCGGTCCAAGTTTCCCGAGCGGATGGTCTGGCTGAAGCTGACCGACGAGGCGTACCCGCGGCTGTCGGTGGTGCGCAACCTCTCCCCCACCGACACCGCCTACCTGGGGCCGTTCCGCTCCAAGCAGGCCGCGGAGCTGGCCGCCGCCGGGTTCCACGACGCGGTCCCGCTGCGCCAGTGCACCCACAAGCTCTCCCGGCGCACCACCATCGCGGCCTGCGCGCTGGCCGAGCTGGGTCGCTGCCCGGCGCCCTGCGAGCACCGGATCAGCCCCGAGGAGTACGACGAGACAGCCGCCGCCCCGTTCCGCGCCGCCACCGTCACCGACCCGCAGCCGGTGGTGGACGCCCTGCTGGCCCGGATCGGCGCGCTCTCGGCCGACCAGCGCTACGAGGAGGCGGCGGTGGTCCGCGCCCGGCTGGCCGCGGTGCTGCGGGCCACGGTGCGGATGCAGCGGCTGGCGGCGCTGACCGGCATCGCCGAGCTGGCGGCGGCCCGGCCCGCCGCGCGCGGCGGCTGGGAGCTGGCCCTGGTCCGCCACGGCCGGCTGGCCGGCGCCGGGGTCTCCCCGCCGGGCGTGCATCCCCGGCCGACGATCCAGGTGATCCGGGCCACCGCCGAGACGGTGCCGCCCGGGCACGGGCCGGTGCCCCGGGCCTCCGCCGAGGAGTCCGAGCGCATCCTGTCCTGGTTGGAGCGACCGGAGACCCGGCTGGTGGAGATGTCGTCCGGATGGTCCTCCCCGGTCGGCGGGGCGGGGCGCTTCCACGACCTGCTGCGTAAGGCCGAGAACGGCTCGTCCGCCCAACTCTCGACCGAACGCTCATGAGCAAGTGACCATTCGGACCACCTCGACTCACTTAGTCTGTTAGAGAAGTGCAGTCCTGCCCGTTTCATGGGCCTGCTTCCGGTTGCCGGGTCCGGCGACCGTGGAGCCGGGGGTGAGGAGGTGTCCCAGGTGGACGTCGACGCCGGACGCGGCGCCGCCCTGGGGGGCGCCCTCCCGACCCAGCCAGGCGAGCTGCCCCTGACCCGCCGGCTGCGCTCCCTGTTGAGCTGGCCGACCACCGACAACGACCCGGTGGGGCCGCTGGTCCGCAGCCACCGGGGCATCCACACCAGCGCCGACGCGTCGGTGCTGCGCCGGGCGTACACGATCGCCGACAACATGCACCGCGGCCAGTTCCGTAAGAGCGGCGAGCCGTACATCACGCACCCGCTCGCCGTCGCGGAGATCTGCGCCGACCTGGGCATGGACACCATGACCCTGGTGGCGGCGCTGCTGCACGACACGGTGGAGGACACCCGCTACACCCTGCAGGCCCTCCAGGAGGACTTCGGCCGGGAGGTCGCCCACCTGGTCGACGGGGTGACCAAGTTCGACAAGGCGTTCTACGGCAAGAACGCCGAGGCCGAGACGATCCGCAAGATGATCGTGGCCGCCGGCAAGGACGTCCGGGTGCTGATCATCAAGCTGGCGGACCGGCTGCACAACATGCGTACGCTCGGGGTCCGGTCGGCGGCCTCCCGGGAGCGGATCGCCCGCAAGACCCAGGAGGTGCTGGTCCCGCTCTGCGACCGGCTCGGCATCCAGACCCTCAAGCGGGAGCTGGACGACGTCGTGCTGCTGCACCTGGAGCCCGACGAGCACGCCCGGCTCGCCCGGCACGTGCACGACCGCCCGGGCTGGGACGCGTACCTCGACTCCGTGGTGGCGAAGACCCGGGTGGCGTTGCGGCGCAGCCGGGTCGACGCCGAGGTCGCCCCGCGCCCCCGGCACCTCTACTCGATCTGGAAGGACACCGTCACCGGCGGCCACACCGCCCCGTACGACCTGCCCCGGATCGTGATCGTGGTCGACGGCCCGGCCACCGACTGCTATGCCGCGCTGGGCGCGGTGCACGGGGTGTGGCGGCCGATCCCCGGCCGGTTCAAGGACTTCATCGCCTCCCCCAAGAACAACCTCTACCGGTCGTTGCACACCAGTGTCTGCGGCCCGCAGGACCGCACCGTCGAGGTGCTGATCCGCACCGAGGAGATGCACCGCGACGCCGAGTACGGCGTCGCCGCCCAGTACCGCTTCCCCCGGGCGACCGGGCGGGACGCCGACCGGACCGACGAGCTGACCTGGCTGCGCCGGGTGCTGGACTGGGAGCAGGACACCGTCGACCCGACCCAGTTCATGGAGTCGCTCCGCTGCGACCTGGCCGAGGCACAGATCCAGGTGGTCGCCGACGGCCGGCAGGTGGTGCTGCCGGCCGGCGCCACCCCGGTCGACCTGGCGTACGAGCTGGGCACCGAGCGGGGCGACCACTGCCTGGCCGCCCGGATCAACGGCCGGCTGGCGCCGCTCGCCTCCGAACTGGAGGAGGGCGACGTGGTGGAGATCTACACCGAGACCGACGCGGAGAGCGGCTTCGAGGCCGACGTGGCTCCGCGCGGCCCCCGCCGGGAGTGGTTGGGCTTCGTCAAGTCGCCGCACGCGCAGATGCAGATCAACCGCTGGTTCGCCGAGCACACCGAGCCCGGCATCTCGATCGCCGACAAGGTCCGCCTCGGCCGCGCCACCATCGGTCTGGCGCTGCGCAAGCACGACCGGGGGCTGGCGAACGACCTGCCGCTGCTGCGGCTGTCGGAAGAGCTGGGCTACCCCGACCTGGAGACCCTGCTGGTGGCGGTCTTCGACCGGACGGCCGAGCCGGACACCGTCGTACGCCAGCTCATCGACCTGGTGGACAACCGCCGGTGACCGGTGCTCGGGGCGGACGCCTGCGGGCCGGCCCCGGCCACTAGCCTGGTGTCATGATCCCCCGCTCCCGCGCCACCGGTCGGGCCGTCGCGTACCAGCTCTTCTACCGGCTGCCGGTGCCGGTCCGCCGCCGCCTGGTGCGGCTGGCCGTGCCGAAGTACGTGGTCGGGGCGGTGACCCTGGTCCGTGACTCCGAGGCCACCGGGGCCGGTCGACTGTTGCTGCTGCGCCAGCCGCCCGGCCACAGCTGGACGCTCCCCGCCGGGCTGCTCCAGCGGGGTGAGGAACCGGTGGTGGGCGCCGCCCGGGAGCTGTTCGAGGAGAGCGGCATCCGACTCTCCCCGGACCGGCTGCGTCCGGCCACCCCGAACGCGGTGGTACACGCGAAGGGCTGGGTGGACGTGGTCTTCGAGGCGGAGGTGCCGGCGGCGACGACCGAGCTGGTGATCGACGGCGCGGAGGTGTTCGAGGCGGCCTGGCATCCGCTGGACGACCTGCCCCGGCTCAGCCGTGCCACCGCCCGGCTGCTCGGCATGTACGGCATCGGCCCGCAGGCCGGCCAGCTGCCGCCCCCCGGCGGCCCGGCCGCGTGAACACCTCCGGGCCCGACGTGACGGCCGACGGGGCATCGTCGGGCCGACGGGCCGACGTTCCGGTCGACGAGGCGTCGTCGGGCCGACGGCCCGACGGGTCGGCCGGAGTCCTGGCCGGCCCCGGCTGGCGGGCCGCCGTGCCGGTGTGCGCGGTGGTACTGGCCGCGGGTGAGGGCACCCGGCTGCGCCCGCTGACCGAGCGGCTACCCAAGGCGCTCTGCCCGGTCGGGAACGTGCCGCTGCTCGACCGGGCCCTGCACCGGCTGGCCGGGCTGGGCCTCACCGGGCCGGCCCAGGTCGCGGTGAACGCCTGCTACCTGGGCGGGCAGGTGGTCGACCACGTCGGGTCCCGTGCCCACCTGTCGGTGGAGCCGGGCGACCCGCTGGGCACCGCCGGTGGTCTGGGCAACCTGCGGGAGTGGATCGCCGGCCGCGGCGTGCTGGTCGGTAACGCCGACGCCTACCTGGCCGATCCGCAGGCGCCGCCGGGCCCGGACGTCGCGGCGCTGCTGGACGGCTGGGACGGGCGCAGCGTACGCCTGCTGGGCCGGCCCGCGACGGACCCGGCGGCCCCGGGGACCTTCGCCGGGCACGAGTTCGTCGGTTTCTCGCTGCTGCCCTGGCACCGGATACGCGAGCTGCCCGCCACCTTCGCCGACCTGGTCCGCACGGTGTGGCGCCCGGCGGAGGCGGCCGGCGAGCTGACCGTGGAGCCCTACCGCGGCACGTTCTACGACACCGGCACCCCGGCCGACTACCTGGCGGCCAACCTGCACGCCGCGGGCGCCGGAAGCCTGGTCGACCCGAGCGCCACCGTGACCGGCCGGGTGGAGCACTCCGTGGTGGGCGCCGGCGCGGTGGTGCACGGCGGGGTCGTCCGCAGCGTGCTCTGGCCCGGTGCCCGGGTCGCCGCGCACGAAGAGCTGACCGACACGATCCGCACCGCCGCCGTCGACCTGGCGACAACTAGCATGAGCGGCGACGCCGACGAACGGAGAAATGTCCAGTGATCACCGCGATCGTGCTGATCGACTGCGCCACCGACTCGATCCCCGAGGTGGCCGAGAACCTGGCCAACCTGCCCGGGGTCAGCGAGGTCTACTCGGTGGCCGGTCACGTCGACCTCATCGCCATGGTCCGCGTCCGGGAGTTCGAGCAGATCGCCGAGATCATCGCCGGCAGCATCTCCAAGGTCCCCGGCGTGCTCAACACCGAGTCCCACATCGCGTTCCGCGCCTACTCCCAGCACGACCTGGAGGAGGCCTTCGCCATCGGGCTGGCCAGCGCGGACTGAGGCGGACGACACGGCGGTGGCCGGCCCACCCCCGCGGGGCGGACCGGCCACCTTCTCGGCCGTACGACGTCAGCTGTTGCTCGGAGCCGGCGTCTCGGTGGTGGTGCCACCCGGGGCCGGCGACTCGCTGGCGCCGCCCGGGGCCGGGGACTCGGTGCCGCCCGGCGTCGCGGTGCCGCCCGGGCTGGGCGAGCCGCTGGCGCTGGTCTGCGGAACCGGGATGCCCAGCTGCTGGGCCAGGGCCACCAGCGCGTCGTAGTGCGCCTGCAGGACCGGCAGCGCGTCCTGGGCCAGCTGGACCACCGACTGCTCGGAGCCCTGCGAGATCTCGGTCTGGGTGGCCTGGATGGCCTGCACGTGACCGGCCAGCTCAGCGGTCACCCACGCCTTGTCGAACTCGGCGCCGCTGAGGTTCTTGAGCTTGTTCAACACCTTCTGCTGGTCGGCGGTGGGACTGTCCGGCAGCTTGACGTTCAACTGCTGCGCGGTGCTCTGCACCGTCTGGTCCAGCTGGGTGTGGTCGGTCACGAACTGGGCAGCCAGATCCTTGACCTGCTGGTTCTGGGCCTTCTGCTGAGCCAGGTTGCCGCTGGCGATCTCCGCCAGGTTCACCTGGTGCACCGCCTGCAGGTACTGGGTGTCCTGCGTGGACGGCTGTGCCGCGGCCTGCGCCGCGGCTGCGGGCGCCAGCCCGACCACCACCAGGGCGGCCAGCAGACCGAGGCGTTTGATACCCAACATCTTTCCCCCCCTTTTTCGTTGGACCGCACGGATACCCGGCTGACCGGGGTTATTCCTGCGATCTCACCCGTCCGGGGTCAGGACCGGGGTCGGATGGGCAGAGCGACCTCCGCCGCGTACTCGTCGGGTTCGGCCCGGTGCCAGTTCTCGAAGTAGACCTCGCGGGGCGGAGACGCGAGTTCCATCCCGTTGTCGGTCAGCCAGCCCCGCACCACGTCGTGTGCCCGCAGGATCGCCGGATAGCCCGCCCGTCCCCTGGTGACCTGGGTGTACGCCTCGCGATGGGCGGAATCGAGCCGCACCCCCACCTGACCGGCCGGCGGCACGACCCGCTCGACGGGCGCGCAGAGTTCCACGGGACCTCGGGTCTCCTCGTCGAGCTGACCGGCGTAGACCACGAAGAGCGGACCGGTCAACGGCACGCCGACGGACCGCAGGTGGGCGAAGAGCGTTCCCGTCATCCGGTCAAGCAGTCCGGGCAGTTCCGACGCGGTCGCCTGACCGCTGACGTGGGCGACGACCCGCTCCGCCACCTCGCGGACCAGCACCGGGTAGTCGGGGGCCGAGCCACCGTCGAAGAGCCGCTTGACGTAGCCGGTCAGGGAACGCCTCACCTCATGCTCGGCGGCGGTGCGCCGCCCGAACCGGCCCACCGCCTCGGCCGCCGCCGCACCGTCCAGCGCCAGCACCTCGGCGATCTCGGTCAACGGCATGCCGACGGCACGCAGCAGCACGATGCGGCGGGCACGGTCGAGCTGAGCCGGGTGGTAGCCCCGGACGCCGGTGCGTGGGTCGACCCGGGCCGGCACGAGCAGACCGCGGGTCTCGTAGAGGCGCAGCGCCTTGAGGCTGAGCGTGGACTGGGCGGCGAACTCGCCGGTCGTGAGGTGGAGCGGAGCCATGCCGCGACTCTCCCGCCTGCCCCAGGGGCAGATGCAACTCGTGGGTGGGAACCGGGAGCCGGACGTACGAAACGGACGTGGCGCCCGCCGGTATCCGGCGGGCGCCACGTCCGCGGCGTTTCGGGGGTACGTCAGCGGCGCTCGCCGCTGGCGATCTCCTCGCGCTCCGGTCGGGGCTCGACCGGCGGGTGACCCGGCGAGACCGGCGCCTCGGCGGGCCGCTCGATCGGGTAGAAGAAGCCCCGGATGGCGGGCCCGAGGGCACCGAGCCGGTTCATCTTCTTCGGCACCACCCAGCCGACGTAGTCCAGCTCACCGTGACCGTCGTGGTCCGCCGCGGCCAGCGGCTGGTGGACCTCGACGAACCGGCCGTCCGGCAGCCGCTTGATGATGCCGGTCTCCACGCCGTGGGCCAGCACCTCCCGGTCGTGCTGCTGGAGGCCGAGGCAGAGCCGGTACGCGACGTAGTACGCCAGCGGCGGGACCACCAGCAGGCCGATCCGGCCCGCCCAGGTCATCGCGTTCAGGCTGATGTGGAACTTGTCGGCGATCACGTCGTTGCCGCCCGAGAGGGTCAGCACGATGTAGAAGGCCACCGCCATGGCGCCCACCGCGGTCCGGGCCGGAACGTCCCGGGGCCGCTGGAGCAGGTTGTGGTGCTTGTAGTCCTTGAGCTGACGGGCCTCGAGGAACGGGTACATCGTCGACAGGCCCACCAGGATGCCGGGCAGCACGACCGTCGGCCAGAACAGCGGCGGGATGACGTACCCGTCGCCGATCGGGATGTTGATCTGCCAGGCCGGCATGAGTCGGGTCGAGCCGTCGAGGAACATGACGTACCAGTCGGGCTGGCTGGCCGCGGAGACCACCCACGCCTCGTACGGGCCGAAGTACCAGATCGGGTTGATCTGGAACAGGCCACCCATCAGGGCGATCACGCCGAAGACGACCATGAAGAAGCCGCCCTGCTTGAGCGCGTAGCGCGGGAACATCCGCTCGCCGACCACGTTCTCGTTGGTCCGGCCGGGGCCGGGCCACTGGGTGTGCTTCTGCTTGAAGACCAGGCCCAGGTGGGCGCTGATCAGGGCGACCAGCAGACCCGGGATGAGCAGCACGTGGGCGATGAAGAACCGGCTGATGATGATCTCACCCGGGAACTCGCCACCGAAGATCGACGAGGTCAGCCAGGAGCCGATCACCGGGATCGAGAGCATGATGCCGGAGGCGATCCGCAGACCGGTGCCGGACAGGCCGTCGTCCGGCAGCGAGTAGCCGGTGAAGCCGGCGAGGAAGCCGACCCAGAACAGCAGCGAGCCGATGATCCAGTTCGTCTCACGCGGCTTGCGGAACGCGCCGGTGAAGAAGACCCGCATCATGTGCACCACGATCGCGGCCATGAACAGCAGCGCCGCCCAGTGGTGCATCTGCCGCATGATCAGGCCACCCCGGACGTCGAACGACAGGTCCAGGCTGGAGGCGTACGCGGCCGACATCGGCGTGCCCCGCAGCGGGGCGTAGCTGCCGTTGTAGACGACCTCGGTCATCGCGGGCTCGTAGAAGAAGGTCAGGAAGACACCGGTCATCAGCAGCACGACGAACGAGAAGAGCGCGATCTCGCCGAGCAGGAACGACCAGTGGTCGGGGAAGACCTTGTTGAGCAGCTTGCGCAGCGGGGTGGCTACCTGGAAGCGGTCGTCCACCGCCCCGGCGGTCTTGGCCGGCAGCGCGGCCGCATCGAACTTTCGGCGCTTCATGGCCGCTCCCAGAAGTCGGGACCGATGGTTTCGGTGTAGTCGGACTTCGCCACGAAGAAGCCCTCCTCGTCCACCTCGATCGGCAGCTGGGGCAGCCGCCGGCTCGCCGGGCCGAAGATCGGCCGGGCGTTGTCGGTGATGAGGAACTGCGACTGGTGGCACGGGCAGAGCAGCCGGTTGGTCTGCTGCTCGTAGAGGCTGGCCGGGCAACCGGCGTGCGTGCAGATCTTGGAGAACGCCGCGTAGTTGCCCCACATGTAGTCGCCGTGGCCGACGCGGGCGTTCGCCTCCCGGGACTTCTGCGCGTCGTCCTCGCGGAGGTGGATGAGCAGGGTCGGCGAGTCGGCGTGCTTGTTGCTCACCCCGTGCGGGATGCCGGGGAACACGGTGAGCTGGCCACCGGCGCTGACGTCGGCCGGGCGGATCGGCCGGCCGTCCTCACGGATGAGCCGGATCCGCCCGCCACCCTCGGCCGGCGCGAAGCCGGTGGTGAACATCTGGTTGTTCTTGTGCGGGTTGGAGATCAGGCCACCGACCAGCGGGGCCGCGGCGACCGCGCCCACCGGCAGCAGGCCGGCGACCAGCGAGACGCCGAGCAGCGGCCGGCGCTTCACACCCAGCTCGTCGGCCAGGTAGAGCATGGTCTCGCCGGTGATCTTCCGGTCCTCCGCGGGGCCCGGCTGGTCGTGCCGGTCCTGGATCGAGACCTCCTTGGGCAGCAGCTTCTTGCCCCAGGTGAGGATGCCGAAGCCGACACCGAGCAGGGCCAGGCCCAGGGTGAGGCCGAGCAGCGGGGTGTAGAGCTTGTCACCACCCCGGCCGGCCTCCCACTTCCACGGCCACCAGATGTAGATCACCAGGAAGGCCGTCGCGGCCGCGCCGGTGAGCAGGAACATCAGGGCGACCGTACGGGTCAGGCGGCGCTCCGCCTTGCTGCCCGGGACGACCTGCTCCTCGTAGTGGACGATCTCGATGTCGTCCCGGCGCGCGCCCTCCTGGACGATGTCGAACCGGGACGCGCGGGGGTCGTTGACGTCGAGCGGCTCCCGACCCTGCGGGGTCTGGTGCTCGGTGTGGATGCTCATGCCGCCACCTCGTTACGGGCGGTGCCGGTGCACGGCACCACGGCAATGGTACGCAGGATCTGCTCGGTCACGACTTGCCCGCAATCCACAGGCTCGCGAAGACCAGCGCGACGATGCCGATCAGGAAGATCGCCAGGCCCTCGGTGGAGGGGCCGTACCGGCCCAGGTTGAACCCGCCCTGGTCCTGGTCGTGCTTCAGGGTCTCCTGGATGTAGGCGATGATGTCCGCCTTCTGCTCCGGAGTGATCTGGTTGTCACCGAAGACCGGCATGTTCTGCGGGCCGCTCAGCATGGCGGCGTAGATCTGCCGGTCGCTGGCCGGCTTGAGGCTCGGGGCGTACTTGCCGGAGGAGAGCGCGCCACCGCCACCGCCGAAGGCGTGGCACTGCGAGCAGTTGATCCGGAACAGCTCGCCACCGGCGGCCATGTCGGCGTTGCGGTGCAGGTCGTTGCCGGCCGGCACCTGCGGGCCGCCGCCGAGTTCCTGGATGTACTGGCCGAGCTGGCGGACCTGCTCGTCGGTGAAGACCGGCGGCTTGCGCATCGCCTGGGCCTCCTGGCGGGCCATCGGCATCCGCCCCGAGCCCACCTGGAACTCCACCGAGGCGGAGCCGACCCCGACCAGGCTGGGGCCACGACCCTCGACGCCCTGCGCGTTACGACCGTGGCAGGTCACGCAGCTCACGTCGAACAGCGCCTTGCCCTCGGCCGCGGCGCCGGTCAGCGGCGGATTCTCCTGCGCCTGCACTCCGGGGGCGAAGACGGTGTAGGCGCCGCCGGCCAGCGTCAGCGCGGCGATCAGCCGGACCGCGGCGCCCAGCCGGCGGCGGCCCCTGCTGCGCGCCGCGGGCCGCCCGCGCAGCCGCGCGAGCAGACCGCCTCGGCGGTCGTTGTCAGAAGTCATGACCTGTGTCCTTAACCGGGTTGGACCTTGTCTCAGGGGACGGAGCAGCGGCGCGGTTCGTGACGCGCCAAGATCACTGAAGCCAGTAGATCATGGCGTAGAGCCCGATCCACACGACGTCGACGAAGTGCCAGTAGTACGACACCACGATCGCCGAGGTCGCCTGGGCCGGCGTGAACCGGCCCATGGTCGTGCGGACCATGAAGATGATGAAGGCGATGAGACCGCCGGTCACGTGCAGGCCGTGGAAGCCGGTGGTCAGGTAGAACATCGACCCGTAACCGTCTCCGTTGATCTTCACGCCCTCGTGCACCAGCGTCCGGTACTCGTTCGCCTGGCCGAGCACGAAGATCAGGCCCATCACGAAGGTGATCGTGAACCACCGCCGCAGGGCGTGGACGTCACCCTTCTCGGCCGCGAAGACACCGAGCTGGCAGGTCACCGAGGACAACACCAGGATCACCGTGAAGGTGGTCGCGTACGGGATGTTGAGGACCTCGGTGTGCTTCTCCCACTGCTCCGGCGCCGCCGCGCGGATCGAGAAGTACATCGCGAACAGCGCCGCGAAGAACATGAGTTCGCTGGAGAGCCACACGATCGTCCCGACGCTGACCATGTTGGGACGCGTCAGGGAGTGGATCCGGCTCTTGTCAATGGCTGGGGCCGCAGTCACGCCGTCATTATTGCCCTTGACCGGCGCGAGCGATCAGCGGGGTGGCAAACCCGCGCCATACCCGGCCCGATCGTGGCGGTCCGGTTCGCCTGGCCTAGCCTGAAAAGCGTGCTGCACGTCGATTCGATCTTCGCCGCCACCTCGGCCGGGACCTCCGCGTTCGCCGCCGGGGGCGCCGGCACGCCGCCGCCGTTCACCGTGGCCCGGGTCTTCACCGAGTGGGAGCTGGACAGCTGGCTCGCCCTGGGCCTGGTGGTGGCCGCCGGGCTCTACCTCTACGGGGTGCACCGGTTGCGGCTGCGCGGCGACCGCTGGCCGGTCTCCCGGACGGTGTTCTTCCTCGGCCCGGGACTCGGCGGGATCGCCGCCGTCACCCTCTCCGGCCTGGGCGCGTACGACACCACGCTGCTGTCGGTGCACATGGTGCAGCACATGGTGCTCTCCATGATCGCGCCGATCTTCCTCGCCATCGGCGCCCCGGTCACCCTGGCGCTGCGCACCCTGCCGGTCCGGCCGCGCAAGCGGCTGCTGGCGGTCGTGCACAGCCGGCTGGCCCGGATCTACACGTTCCCGCTGGTGGCGTTCGCCATCTTCGTGGCCAACCCGTTCGTGCTCTACTTCACCGACCTCTACCGGTACACCCTCGAGCACGCCTGGGCGCACGAACTGGTGCACGCCCACTTCATCGCGACCGGCTGCGTCTTCTTCTGGCCGCTGCTCGGCCTCGACCCGCTGCCGGGCCGCTGGCCGTACCCGGGCCGGGCCCTGCTGATGCTGCTCTCGGTGCCGTTCCACACGGTGCTCGGGCTCACGATCATGCAGAGCACCACGCTCTTCGGCGGCGACTGGTACCCGTCGCTCGGGCTGACCTGGTCCGACCCCTGGGACGACCAGGTGGTGGCCGGCGGAGTCCTCTGGGCCGGCGGCGAGTTCGTCAGCGTGACCATGCTCGCCGTGCTGGTGGTCCAGTGGATCAAGCAGTCCGAGCGGGAGGCCCGCCGGCTCGACCGCGAGCTGGACCGGCAGGAGGCCCGCGAGCGCGCCGCGGCGGCCGCCGCCGAGCCGGCCTGACGGGCGGGCGTCGTCCTCGTCACACCGGACCGCTACGATCAGCGGGCAGCTACGAGGTGGGAGCCAGCCAGCGATGAGCGATCGTCTTTGCACCGTCCTGCTCTACAGCGACGACCCGCAGGTCCGTGACCGGATGCGGCTGGCCGTCGGCACCCGGCCCGCGCCCGGGCTCCAGATCGAGTTCGTCGAGGCCTCCGACTACGCCGAGTGCGTCCGGCTGGTCGACGACTACGAGATCGACCTGCTGCTGCTCGACGGCGAGGCCAGCCCGGGCGGCGGCATCGGGATCGCCCGCCAGATCAAGGACGACCGGGACGACGCCCCGCCCACCTGCGTCGTGATCGCCCGGGCCGCCGACCGATGGCTCGCCGCGTACGCGCAGGTCGAGGCCACCCTGGTCCACCCGCTCGACCCGGTGACCACCGGCACCACCGTCGCGGGCCTGCTGCGCGCGCACGCGCCGGCCTGATCCGCTCCGGCGGGCGTCCGCCGCCCGCTCCCCCGCGCCACCGGCACCGTCGCCGGTGGCGTCGGTGTCCCACCCGCATCCACGCCCGCTCGGGAGGCCCGCCATGGGCGAACGAACCTGGCCGCACCTGCTCAACGCGCTGCTGCGCGGCGAGGAGCTCTCCACCGCGGACACCGCCTGGGCGATGGACGAGATCATGACCGGCGCCGCCACCCCGGCCCAGGTCTCCGCCTTCGCCGTCGCGCTGCGCGCCAAGGGCGAGACGCCGGCCGAGCTGGCCGGCCTGGTCGAGGCGATGCTCGGTCGCGCCGTCGAGGTGCGCCTCCCCGAGGAGCTGCGCCGGACCGCGTTGGACGTGGTGGGCACCGGCGGTGACCTCGCCCACACCGTCAACATCTCCACCATGACCGCGCTGGTGGTGGCCGGCGCCGGCGTACGCGTGGTCAAGCACGGCAACCGGGCGGCCTCCTCGCTCTGCGGCACGGCCGACCTGCTGGAGTTCCTCGGCGTCCCGCTGGACCTCGGCCCGGAGCAGGTGGCCCGGTGCGTGGCGGAGGCGGGGATCGGCTTCTGCTTCGCCGCCCGCTTCCACCCCGGCATGCGGCACGCCGGCCCGGTACGCCGCGAGATCGGCGTGCCCACCGCCTTCAACTTCCTCGGCCCGCTGACCAACCCGGCCCGCCCCCGGGCCGGCGCGGTCGGCTGTTTCGACCTGCGGATGGCGCCCGTGATGGCGGCGGTCTTCGCCGCCCGCGGCGACTCCGTGGTGGTGATGCGCGGCGAGGACGGCCTCGACGAGTTCAGCACCGCCGCGCCGACCCGGCTCTGGGTGGCCCAGCAGGGGGTCGTGAGAGAGGCGCTGCTGGACGCCACCGAGCTGGGGGTGCCCCGGGCCACCCTCGCCGACCTGCGGGGCGGAGACGCCGCGTACAACGCCGACGTGGCCCGCCGGCTGCTCGCCGGGGAGACCGGTCCGGTACGCGACGCCGTGCTGGTCAACGCGGCCGTGGCGCTGGCCACCCAGGGCCCGCTGGACGGCGACCTGACCGACGCGCTGCGGGCCGGGATGCGGCGGGCGGCGGAGTCCGTCGACTCGGGGGCGGCGGCAGCCGCCCTGGACCGCTGGATCGAGGTCGCCCGGTCGCTCTGACCCGGTTGCCTGGCTCCCGAGGCTCCTGAGCTGCGCGGACGCCGGGCAGACCGGCGGCGTCGGGAGTCGTGTCGGACCCGCGTGCCAAACTACATGCGAGTAGTTCCCGCCGGCCGCGAACGCGGTGGCGCCCCGCCGATCCCCGATCGGCCGGACGGCTCCGGGCGGGACCGCCAGCGAGAGGAGACGCCCGTGTCGGACCGCGAACTGCACTGCGACAACTGCGAGGGCGTTCAGACGTTCGAGACGCCGCCCTGCGTCGACGGCCACGGTGCCGACTGTCCCGAGCTGGTCTGCACCGGCTGCGGCACCGCTGTGCTGATCGCCACGTTCGCCTTCCCGGCGCCGCGCCTCGCCGACCGCCGCCCGGCACGACGGGCCGCCCCGCACCGCCGGGCCGCCTGAGCCCTGCGCCGCACCACCCGCACCGCCGCGCTGCCTGAGGGCCGCCGAGCCCTGCGCCGCACCACCCGCACCGCCGCGCTGCCTGAGGGCCGCCGAGCCCTGCGCCGCACCACCCGCACCGCCGCGCTGCCTGAGGGCCGCCGAGCCCTGCGCCGCACCACCCGCACCGCCGGGCCGCCTGAGGCCGCCGAGCCCTGCGCCGCACCACCCGCACCGCCGGGCCGCCTGAGGCCGCCGAGCCCTGCGCCGCACCACCCGCACCGGTCGGTGCGTCCAGTCGCGCCACGGCAGCGCCTGGGCCGCCCACGGCACCTCGCCGGGGAACAGAGGTCCACCGGGACTGAGGCCCACCGGGGACAGCGGTCTATCGGTGGCTACCGACCTGAGAGCACGGATGACTCACCGAAGGCTCCAGCGGCCGCACGACGCACAGCCGTCGGCACTGCGGTGCTCTGCCGGCTCCTCCGGACCGCAAGGTCGTGCTCGATCCTGGTTGTAGTGGCCTCCTCGGGCCCACGAGACCACTACAACCAGGATCGAGTGCCATCAGGGTGTCGCCCTGGCGACGAGTGACCTGTGGACCGAGACCACCACCCGTGGGCACCCCGACATGCCGCAGAACGCGGCCACCGCCCCCTCGAAGACCCCGATATGCCGCACTCGGCGGCCCAGCTGGAGCCGGGACCCAGGGGTGGCCGGCGACAGGGCGGCCACGGGCCGTCCCGCTCGGTACGGCGAAAGGCCCGCCTCCCGAGGGAGGCGGGCCTTTCACGGGGAACGGGTCGGAGTCAGTGCTCCGCGGTGCGGCGGGTGCCGGTGTAGTACTCGAAGAGCAGGCCGCAGGCGGCGAACACGACCGCCACCAGGCCGAGGCCGAGCAGCCAGAACTGCCAGAACACCAGGCCGAGACCGGCGACCGCGGCGGCCAGCGCCAGCCCGAAGGGCCAGTAGCTGCCCGGGCTGAAGAAGCCGATCTCGCCCGCGCCGTCGGCGATCTCGCCGTCGGCCCGGTCCTCGGGCCGCAGGTCGATGCGGCGGGAGACGAACCAGAAGAAGCCGCCGCACATCGAGCAGAGCAGGAACGACAGCAGGAGCGCGACCGTGCCGACCCACTCGACCCGGCCGGTCTCACCGGCGGTCCAGGCGCCGTACAGGACGGTCGCGAAGAGCAGGAATCCCGCGATCACCAGGAAGATACGCCACTCGGTCTTCATGCCCGCCTCCTCACTTGCTCGCGCCGGCCGAGGCCGAGTCGGGGTTGAAGTTGGCCGTGTTGCGCCGGGTGTCGAACGGCTTGGTGGTCTGGGCGTACGGCTTCTCGCCGATCGACTCGAGGGCCTCCTGCGTCGACTTGCCCGACTTCTTGGCGGCGAGGAACTGGTCGTACTTCTCCGGGGAGACGACGCGCAGCTCGAAGTTCATGAAGGCGTGGTAGCTGCCGCACAGCTCGGCGCAGCGGCCGACGTACGCGCCCTCCTGGTCGAGCTTGGAGACCTCGAAGACGTTGCGGACGTTGCCCGGCATGACGTCCCGCTTGAACAGCAGCTCCGGCACCCAGAACGAGTGGATGACGTCGCGGCTGGTCTCCTCGAACCGGATCGACCGGTCGGTCGGCAGGACCAGGATCGGGATGACCTCGCTGGTGCCGAGGGTCGAGGCGACGGTGTTGGCCTCGCGGCCCTGCCCGTCGCGGTAGTTGAACTGCCAGTTCCACTTGAACGCGACGACCTCGACGGTGACGTCCGGGTTCTTCGTGGTCTTGTCCACGTCCGTCTGCACGATGGCGGTGTAGTAGAAGAGCACCGACACGATCAGGATCGGGGCGATCGTGTAGAGGAACTCCATCGGCATGTTGTACCGGGTCTGCACCGGCAGCTCGTTGCCGCGCTTGCGGTAGCGCACCACGCACCAGAAGATCAGGCCCCACACGAACACGCCGACGGCGAGCGCCGCGATGCAGGAGGCGATCCACAGGTCGTACATGCGGTGCGACTCGGGCGAGATGCCGCCCTGCGGCCAGCCGAAGCCCCCGAACGTCTTGCCGACGTCACAGCCGGTCAGCAGGACCAGCAGCGCCGCACCCCCGAGACCGAGCCCGGCGAGTCGACCGGCACCCCGTCCCCGGCGCGCGCTGTGCCGTACGGCCGACGGCCGTACCTCCGAACTCCTTGCGACCACCTGGTCCTGCCTCCCTAGCGCGCCGTGATGGTGGCTTTCCCTCGACACCACGGCAAAGGCGTCACCGACGGTCGCAGATTACTCGACCATGACGGGCTCAACCGCCTTGGGGTCACTGTCCGCCCCCATCGGGGGGATCTTGCGCATACCGACGGGCTAGCGTGAGGACCTGTGAGCGCGAGGAGTGAGCCGGTCCTGCGAGCCCCGCAGTCGGGAACGAAAGATGACTCTGTGAGCCCTTCCCCGGTCTACCTCGACGCGGCCACCGCCGCGCCGACGCATCCGGTGGCCCGGCAGGCGCTGCTGGCCGCCCTCGACGACGGCTGGGCGGACCCGGCCCGCCTCTACGGCCAGGCCCGCCGGGCCCGCCAGCTCCTGGACGCCGCGCGCGAGGCCGCCGCGCAGGCCATCGGCGTACGCGCGGACGAGCTCTCCTTCACCCCCAGCGGTACGGCGGCGGCGCACTCGGCCGTGCTCGGCGGGTTGGCCGGCCGGCGGCGGGTCGGCGGCACGCTGGTGCACTCGGCGATCGAGCACTCGGCCGTGCTGCACGCGGCGCAGTGGCACGAGGCGCGCGGCGGCACGGCGGTGTCGGTGCCGGTGGACCGGCTGGGCCGGCTCGACCTGGACGCCTGGGCGGCGGCGGTGGGCGCCCCCGGGGTGGCGTTCGCCACGCTGATCGGCGCCAGTCACGAGGTGGGCACCGTCCAGCCGGTGCCGGCGGCGGCAGCCGCCTGCGCCGACTCGGGCGTGCCGCTGCACGTGGACGCCGCGCAACTGGTCGGCCGGGTGCCGCTGCCGGCCGGCTGGTCGGTGCTGACGGCCAGCGCGCACAAGTGGGGCGGGCCACCCGGCGTGGGGCTGCTGGTGGTCCGCAAGGGCACCCGGTGGGAGTCGCCGTGGCCGGCCGACGAGCGGGAGTCGGGGCGTACCCCCGGGGTGGTGAACCTGCCCGCGGCGGTGGCGGCGGCGGCGAGCCTGCGCGCGGCGGTGGCCGACGCGGCGGCGGAGGCGGACCGGCTGGCGCCCCTGGTGGACCGGATCCGGACCCGGGTGGCGGCCGACGTGCCGGACGTGGAGGTGGTCGGCGACCCGGTGGACCGGCTGCCGCACCTGGTCACCTTCTCCTGCCTGTACGTCGACGGGGAGGCGCTGCTGCACGCGCTGGACCGGCGCGGCTTCGCGGTCTCCTCCGGCTCGTCCTGCACCTCGTCGACGCTGCGGCCGTCGCACGTGCTGGAGGCGATGGGCGTCCTCTCGCACGGCAACGTGCGGGTGTCCCTGCACCGGGAGACCACCGAGGCGGACGTGGAGCGGTTCCTGGCCGAGCTGCCGGGGATCGTCGCCGACCTGCGCGCCGAGGCCGGGGTGACGGGCCTGTGAGCGCGAGGAGTGAGCCGGTCCTGCAAGCCCCGCAGTCGCGAACGGAGAAGGGCCTGTGAGCGCGAGGAGTGAGCCGGTCCTGCGAGCCCCGCAGTCGCGAACGGAGGCACGCCTGTGAGCGCGAGGAGTGAGCCGGTCCTGCGAGCCCCGCAGTCGCGAACGGAGAAGGGCCTGTGAGCGTGCCGGACGAGGTGCTCGACTGCCGGGGCCAGCGCTGCCCGCTGCCGGTGATCAACCTGGCCCGGCGACTGCCGGAGCTGCCGGTCGGCGCGGTGGTGCGGGTGCTCGCCGACGACCCGGCCGCCGCGGTGGACATCCCGGCCTGGTGCCGGATGCGCGGCCAGGAGTTCGTCACGGCGCACCCGAACGCCTACGACGTCCGCCGCGCCAGCTGACCCCTCGCCCGCCCGCACACGATCCCACCCCGCACGCTCAAGATCCGCGCAAGATGGGGGAAAGTGTCGCCATCCGAAGCGGTGAGGCAGCACTTTCCTCGAAAATGCCTCCTCCGCCGCCCACAGAACGACGCGGCCGGCGGGGTCAGCGGAGGTAGGCGAGGATGCCGGGGAGCGGGTCGGTGTCGACGGCCGTGTCCACGACCAGGCGCGGGCCGACGTAGGGCTCGTACTCGGCCCGGCGGACCAGGGTCTGCTCCCAGGTGGGGAAGTGCTCGTCCGGCTGTCGGGCCTCGACCCGGCGGCGGTGCTCCGCCTCGTCGCCGCAGTGCACCTCGACCACCCGCAGCGGCACCCCGGCCCGCTCGGCCAGGTCGTGCCAGAGCCCGCGGGCGCTGGCCACCGGGTTGACCGCGTCCACCACGACGCTGAGCCCGAGCCTCAACTGCACCTCGGCCAGCCCGGCGACGGCGTCGTACGCGGCCATTCCCGGCACGTCGCCGACCAGGCCGAAGCGGGCCATCGCCCGCTCGACCGGGTCCACGGGCAGCACCGGCGCGGACAGCGCCGCGCCGACCCGGGCGGCGAGGGTGCTCTTGCCCACACCGGGCAGGCCGGCGAAGGCCACCAGCAGGCGTCCGCCTCCGGTGGGGGCGGTGCTCACGTCGGCCGACAGCTCGGTCACGGCAGCAGGTGCGGCCGCACGTCCTCGGCGGCGGCGTCACCGTACGACTCGGCAAGGCGCTTGACGAACAGGTCGCGGCGCACCTCGTACTCCTGGCCGCCGAAGTTCTCCAGCACCAGGGTGGCGAGCAGGCAGCCGACCTGTGCGGCCCGCTCCAGGCCGACGCCCCAGTTCAGCGCGGCGAAGAAGCCGGCCCGGAAGCCGTCGCCGACACCGGTCGGGTCGACCGCCTGGATCTCCCGGGCGATCGGGACATGGATGGTGCCGATCTCCCGCCCGACGATCTCCACACCCTGCTTGCCCAGCGTGGTGACCCGCACCTTCACCCGGTCGAGCAGCTGCTCGTCGGTGAGGCCGGCCTTGCTCAGCAGCAGCGACTTCTCGTACTCGTTGGTCATCAGGTATTCCGCGCCGTCGACCAGGCCGAGCACGTCGGCGCCGTCCATCCGGGCGAGTTGCTGCGACGGGTCGGCGACGAACGGGTAGCCCCGCACCCGGCACTCGGCCGAGTGCCGGACCATCGCGGCCGGGTCGTTGGCGCTGACCAGCACCAGGTCCAGGCCGCCGAGCCGCTGGGCGACCGGGGCCAGCTCGATGTTGCGGGCCTCGCTCATCGCGCCGGCGTAGAACGAGGCGATCTGGCACATGTCGGTGTCGGTGGTGCAGACGAAGCGGGCGGTGTGCGCCACCTCGCTGACATGCACCGAGTCGCAGTCGACGCCGTGCCGCTCCAGCCAGGAGCGGTAGTCGGCGAAGTCCGCGCCGACCGCGCCCAGCAGCACCGGGCGCAGCCCCAGCTGGGCCATGCCGAAGGCGATGTTGGCGGCGGTGCCGCCGCGCCGGAGGACCAGTTCGTCGACCAGGAAGGAGAGCGAGACCTTGTCCAGCTGGTCGGCGATGAGCTGGTCGGCGAAGCGACCCGGGAAGCTCATCAGGTGGTCGGTCGCGATCGAGCCGGTCACGGCGATCTTCATGTCAACCCTCGTGGTCGGGAGCACGGCGCGGTCAGCCTACCGGTCGGACTGGTACGCCGGTCACCGGTCGGTGGAGAACCGGTCGCCGAGCGCACATCCGGACGTCGCCGTCCGGACACCCGAGCGGGTACGACAAACGGCGGACCGCCCCGGATGGGGGCGATCCGCCGTCGGGTCAGCTCGGCGCGCCGGACCGCTCGGTCCGGGCCCGGCCGGCGGGACTCAGCTGAACGAGTCGCCGCAGGCGCAGGAGTTGCCGGCGTTCGGGTTGTCGATGGTGAAGCCCTGGGCGTCGATCCGGTCGGCGAAGTCGATCGTCGCACCGGCCAGGTAGGGCGCGCTCATCCGGTCGACGACCACCTCGACGCCGCCGAAGTCGCTGACGACGTCACCGTCGAGCGAACGCTCGTCGAAGAAGAGCTGGTACCGCAGGCCGGAGCAGCCGCCCGGCTGCACCGCGACCCGGAGCCGCAGGTCGTCGCGGCCCTCCTGCTCGATCAGGGCCTTGACCTTCTCCGCCGCGACGTCGGTGAGGACGATGGACGTAGGGGCCTGGGCCTCGGTCGACTCGGTCTGCGCTGGCGTGGTCACGTGGAAATCTCCCTGCGCGGTATGGGTCCGGACGTCACGGCCAACGTAGCGCGTCGGCCGGTGATTCCCGGTGTGGTCCAGATCCGATCGTACGCCGCGCCGACCGAGGTCACCTCCGGTGGCGTGCCGGTCGCGGTGCTCAGCGGCTCCACTGCCGGGCCAGTCGGGCGCCGAGCGCGCGCAGCCCTTCGGCGGGGCGACCCATCGCCGCCTCCAGCCCGCCGTGCTCCTCCCCGCCGAAGTGCTCCACCAGGCTGTACGCGTCGGTCACCCCGGCGGCGGCGGCCTCCCGGCGGCCGGTGCCGACCCGTCCGGCGAGCACCACGCAGGGCACCCCGCGGTCCCGGGCCGCCCCGGCCACCCCGGCGACCACCTTGCCGCGCAGCGACTGGTGGTCGAAGGATCCCTCGCCGGTGACCACCAGGTCGCAGGAGTCCAGCGCGGCCTCCAGCCCGATCGCCCGGGTGACGAGGTCGATCCCCGACTCGCAGCGGCCGCCGAGGGCCAGGATCGCCGCGCCGAGGCCGCCGGCGGCGCCACCGCCGGGCAGCGCGCCCAGCCCGGGCGGGCAGCCCGGCAGGTCGCGTTCCAGCACGGCCGCCCAGCGCTCCAGCGCGGCGTCGAGCAGCAGGACGTCGGCCCGGTCGGCGCCCTTCTGCGGGCCGTAGACGTTGCTGGCGCCGTGCAGGCCGAGCAGCGGGTTGTCGACGTCGGTGGCGGCGACCAGGACGGCGTCGCGCAGCCGGGGCGCGCCGTCCAGCGCGGCCACCGCGCCCAGCGCCGCCCCGCCGTACGGCAGGGCCGTGCCGGCGGCGTCGAGCGGGGTGGCCCCCAGCGCGGTGAGCAGTCCGGCGCCGCCGTCGTTGGTGGCGGAGCCGCCCAGCCCGACCACCACCGTCCGGGCGCCGGCCTCCACCGCCGCGGTGACCAGGGCGCCCAGCCCGTACGACGTGGTGGCCTTCGGGTCGCGTTCGGCGGCGGTGAGCAGGTGCAGGCCGCAGGCCTGGGCGCTCTCCAGGTAGGCGGTGCCGTCGTCGGTGACCAGGATCTCACCGGCTACCGGCCGGCCGAGCGGGTCGACGGTGGGCACCGGCAGCCGGCGCCCGCCGAGGGCGTCGGCGAGCACGGCGACGAAGCCCGGTCCCCCGTCGGCCAGCGGCCGGACGACCAGGTCGTCGGCGGGGGCCACCTCCCGCCATCCCTGGGCCACGGCGGCGGCCACCGCCGGGGCGTCCAGGGTGCCGGCGAACTTGTCCGGGCAGAGCAGCACGCGCATGCCGAGCAGTGTGGCAGCACACACCGGCGACGGCTGCGCGGCGGCGGCGCTGTGGGACCATGGGGGCGTGACTTCGACCTGGGTTGAGCCCTCCAACACCGCCACTGCGCTGCTGCTCCTCGGCCGCGGCAGCGATCCCGCCACCGAGCGTGGCGTGGAGTGTCCGGGTGACCTGCCGGCGCCGAGCGACCCGGACCTGGTGGCCCGCGCGGCGGCGGCCAAGGCCGCGCTCGGCACGAAGGTTTTCGTGCTGGGCCACCACTACCAGCGCGACGAGGTGATCCAGTTCGCCGACGTGACCGGCGACTCGTTCAAGCTGGCCCGGGAGGCGGCGGCCCGGCCCGACGCGGAGTACATCGTCTTCTGCGGCGTGCACTTCATGGCGGAGAGCGCCGACATCCTCACCTCCGACGCGCAGAAGGTGATCCTGCCGGACCTGGCGGCCGGCTGCTCGATGGCCGACATGGCCGTGCTGTCCCAGGTCGAGACCGCCTGGGACGTGCTGACCGAGCTGGGCGTCGCCGCCGACACCGTCCCGGTGACGTACATGAACTCCTCGGCGGACATCAAGGGCTTCGTCGGCCGGCACGGCGGGGTGGTCTGCACCTCGTCGAACGCCAAGCGCGCCCTGGACTGGGCGTTCGAGCAGGGCCAGAAGGTGCTCTTCCTCCCCGACCAACACCTGGGCCGCAACACGGCGGTGCTGGAGATGGGCTTCTCGCTGGACGACTGTGTGCTCTACGACCCGCACAAGCCGAACGGCGGGCTCACCGCGGAGCAGCTGCGCGACGCCAGGATGATCCTGTGGCGCGGGCACTGCTCGGTGCACGGCCGGTTCACCCTGGACAGCGTCAACGACGTCCGGGAGCGGGTGCCGGGGGTCAACGTGCTGGTCCACCCGGAGTGCCGGCACGAGGTGGTCACCGCCGCCGACTTCGTCGGCTCCACCGAATACATCATCAAGACCATCGAGGCGGCCCCGGCCGGCTCGGCCTGGGCGGTCGGCACCGAGCTGAACCTGGTCCGTCGGCTGGCCCTGGCCCACCCGGACAAGCAGATCATGTTCCTCGACAAGGCCGTCTGCTACTGCTCGACGATGAACCGGATCGACCTGCCGCACCTGGTCTGGGCGCTGGAGGAGCTGGTCGCCGGACGGGTGGTCAACCAGATCACCGTGGATCCGGACACCGCGCACCACGCCCGGGTCGCCCTGGACCAGATGCTCGCCCTGCCGGGCGCGGACACCCCGCCGCCCACCGCACGCTGATCACCCTCGGTGACGACCTGACACGGAAACGTACCGGACACCCCAATTAACGTCGTCCGGGTGATGTGACCGGGTCCATTCTCGTCACCGAGGGCTATGCTGCCTCAGGCGACGACACGTGCGGGCCGTTTTCACCTGGCCGCATTCCGGGTAGCGATACAGATCGCGGGCCCCACCCCTCACACGGCACCACCCGACGCGCTGGAGGTTGCGTTGACCGACGACGTACTTGTCGTACACGGAGGTACCCCGCTCGAAGGGCGGATCCGGGTTCGCGGCGCGAAGAACCTGGTCTCCAAGGCGATGGTCGCGGCCCTGCTGGGCGACAGCCCAAGCCGGCTGTTCGACGTGCCGCGCATCCGCGACGTCGAGGTGGTCCGGGGCCTGCTCGGCCTGCACGGGGTCAAGGTCACCGACGGCGACGAGGACGGCGAGCTGGTCTTCGACCCGGCCAACGTCGAGAGCGCCAGCACCGACCAGATCAACGTGCACGCGGGTTCCAGCCGGATCCCGATCCTGTTCTGCGGCCCGCTGCTGCACCGCCTCGGGCACGCGTTCATCCCGGACCTGGGCGGCTGCCACATCGGCCCCCGGCCGATCGACTTCCACATGCAGGCGCTGCGCGAGTTCGGCGCGGTCGTCGAGAAGACGCCCGAGGGCCTGCACCTGACCGCGCCGAACGGGCTGCACGGCACCAAGTTCTCGCTGCCGTACCCGAGCGTAGGCGCCACCGAGCAGGTGCTGCTCACCGCGGTGATGGCCAAGGGCGTCACCGAGCTGCGCAACGCCGCCGTCGAGCCGGAGATCATCGACCTGATCTGCATCCTGCAGAAGATGGGCGCGATCATCACCGTGCACACCGACCGGGTCATCGAGATCCAGGGCGTGCCCCGGCTCAGCGGCTACACCCACCGGCCGATCCCGGACCGGATCGAGGCGGCGAGCTGGGCGGCGGCCGCGCTGGCCACCCGTGGTCACGTCGAGGTGCTGAACGCGCAGCAGGCCGACATGATGACCTTCCTGAACATCTTCCGCTCGGTCGGTGGCGAGTACGAGGTGACCGACCTGCGTCCGCCGCGCGACGGCCGTCCCGGCCAGGAGGGCGGCATCCGGTTCTGGCACCCGGGCGGCGAGCTCAACGCGGTCGCGCTGGAGACCGACGTGCACCCCGGTTTCATGACCGACTGGCAGCAGCCCCTGGTGGTGGCCCTGACCCAGGCCCGCGGCCTGTCCATCGTCCACGAGACGGTGTACGAGCAGCGGCTGGGCTACACCGAGGCGCTGAACACGATGGGCGCCAACATCCAGGTCTACCGGGACTGCCTCGGCGGCACCCCGTGCCGGTTCGGCCGCCGCGACTTCAAGCACTCCGCGGTGATCGCCGGCCCGAGCAAGCTGCACGCGGCCGACCTGGTCATCCCCGACCTGCGGGCCGGTTTCAGCCACCTGATCGCCGCGCTGGCCGCCGAGGGCACCTCCCGGGTGTACGGCGTCGACCTGATCAACCGGGGCTACGAGGACTTCGAGAAGAAGCTCGCCGACCTCGGCGCGCACGTCGAGCGTCCGTAAGCTCACACCGTCCCTGCGCCCGGTGCACCCGCGATGTGCACCGGGCGCGGCTGGTTGGCTACCCTTGCCGGCGTGCCGTCGCTGTTTCGCCGCAAGTCAGCCGACCTCGTCGAGGAACCCGTCACCCCGGTGACCACCGACGAGGCGTCCGCCGCCCGTACCCGGGGCTACACGCCCGCCAAGGGCCGGGAGACGCCGAAGCGCCCCGGCGCCGGGCGGCGTCCGACCGCGCCCGCACGGCCGCTGACCAAGGAGGAGGCCCGGGAGCAGCGCCGCAAGGCCCGCGCCGAGGCCGCCGCCGAGTTCCGGCGGGAGGGCGGCCCGCGTGACCGGGGCCCCGAGCGCCGGCTGGCCCGGGACGTCGTCGACTCCCGGCGTACGGTCGGCACCTGGTTCTTCGGCGGCGCGCTGATCGTGCTGATCGGTTCCAACCAGGCGATGCCGGCGGTCGTCCGGCTGGTCTCCAACATCGTGTGGGGCGCGCTGGCGCTCGGCCTGGTGGTCGACTCGATCCTGATCTGCCGCAAGATCGGCAAGCTGGTCCGGGAGCGGTTCCCGCGCAGCGGTGAGCGGATGGGTTCGCTCTACCTGTACGCGATCATGCGGTCGATCACCTTCCGCCGGATGCGCGCGCCCGCCCCGCAGGTCGCCATCGGCGACAAGATCTGACCCGTTCGGCTCCGCCGGCCCCTGCCCGTACCGCGGGCGGGGGCCGCGTTCGTTGGCGACTCAGCCGCCGGTCCGGGCCTCGGGGACCGGGGCCCGGTAGAGCCGGGTGACCACGTCGTCGATCCGCGGTTCCTCGATCGAGATGTCCCGCAGGGCGGCCAGCCCGGCCAGCGCCGTCACCACCTCCGCCACCCCGGCGGACTCCAGCGCGTACACCAGGCGGCGGCCGTCGGCCTCCACGCCGACCAGCGGCGCGCCGGGCGGCGCCGGCGCCTCGGCCAGGGCGGCGTCCAGCTCGGCGACGACCAGCCGGCGGGAGCCGTACCGGCGGTGCAGCTCGGCGATCGAGCCGTCGTGCACCACCCGCCCGTGGTCGATCACCACCAGCCGGTGGCAGAGCCGCTCGATGTCGGCCAGGTCGTGGGTGGTGAGCACCAGGGTGGTGTCACCGGCGCGGCCCAGCTCGGCGAGGAAGTCCCGGACGGCCTGCCTGCTGACCACGTCCAACCCGATGGTCGGCTCGTCCAGGAAGAGCACCTCGGGGCCGTGCAGCAGGGCGGCGGTCAGCTCGCCGCGCATCCGCTGGCCGAGCGACAGCTGCCGGACCGGGACGTCCAGGAAGCCGTCGAGGTCGAGCAGGTCGCGGCAGCGGCGCAGCCGGGCGGCGTGCTCGGCGGCCGGCACCCGGTAGACGTGCCGGAGCAGGTCGAACGAGTCCCGCAACGGCAGGTCCCACCAGAGCTGCGAGCGCTGCCCGAAGACCACCCCGATCCGCAGCGCCAGCCGGGTCCGGTCCGGCACCGGGCGCAGCCCGCAGACGCGTACCTCCCCCGCCGACGGGGTCAGCACCCCGGTCAGCATCTTCAGGGTGGTGGACTTGCCCGCGCCGTTGGGGCCGATGTAGCCGAGCATCTCGCCCCGCTCGACCCGCAGGTCGATGCCGTCCACGGCGGTGACGGTCCGCTTCGTGCGGCGCAGCCGGCCCGCCTTCACCCGGACCGTGAACTCCTTGCGCAGTCCGGCCATCTCGATCACGTTCATGACCCCGTACTCCGGTAGTGGCGGATCCCGGCGCGCCAGGCCGCGGCCGCGCCGGCGGCGGCGACCAGCGCCACGCCGGGCGCAGCCCAGCCGGCCCAGGCCGGCAGGCCGAGCGGGTCGGCCCGGCCGAGCAGCGCCAGCGCCGGGTGGTAACTGACGAAGGCGAACCCCATCCCGTACGCGAAGAGCGCCCGGAACCAGCCGCCGTAGACGGTGACCGGATAGGTGGTGAAGTCCTTGCCACCGTAGGTGAGGGAGTTGGCCAGCTCGCCGGAGTCGATCCAGTGGAACGAGACCGTCGCCGTGGCGACGAAGATCGAGCCGAAGAACACGACCCCGGCCAGCGGGGCGACGACCACCAACGCCAGCCGGGCGGGCGTCCAGTCGATCCCGGCCGAGCCGACGGCGACGACCAGCACCGCCAGCCCGAACAGCACCCGGGACACCTTGCGCACCGGCAGGTCCATCAGCAGCAGCTGCGGCAGCGCGCCCAGCGGTCGGACCAGCACCGCGTCGAACAGGCCGGTACGCACGTACCGGGGCAGCCGCTCGACGTTGCCGACCAGCAGGTCGGCGGCGGCGAAGGCGAAGGCCGACAGGCCGACCATCACCAGCGCCTCGCGCAGGGTGAACCCACCCACATCCCGGGCCACCCCGAAGATCACCAGCACCGTGACCAGGTCGAACAGGGTCGCCCCGACGTTGCCCACCAGGTCCACCACGAACGAGATCCGGTATGTGGCCTGCGACCGGGCCTGCGCGCCCAGCAGCGCGCGGTACGCGGCGAGCCGTCCCAGTCGCGGTTCGGGGCGTGGGACGGTCCCGAGCACCGGCTCAGCCACCCTGCACCACCATCCGCCGTTCGGCCCGGCGCTGCACCACCCGGCACAGCGCCAGGACCGCCACCGCCCAGCCGGCCTGCACCGCGACCAGGCCGAGTTGCGTCGGGAGTGGATCCCGCTCGACCAGCACGTCCAGCGGCGTCTGGAACAGGCTCGGGAACGGGGTGGCGACCCACAGCGGACGCAGCACCGCGTCCGGGAGGAAGCGCAACGGGAAGTAGAGCCCGGAGAGCACCCCCGAGGCGAACGTCCAGAGGATCATCGGGCCGCGCACGTCGTGCAGCCAGTACGCGGTGGTGTTGACCAGGTACCGGCAGCCGAAGCAGAGCACCACGGCGATCACCACCGAGCAGCCGAACAGAGGCACGGTGGCCGCCCGTCCGGGCAGGTGGACGCTGAAGACCAGTGATCCGACCAGGACCGGCGGCACCGCGCGGGAAACCGCGGCCCAGCCGGCCCGGCCCAGGTCGGTGGCGAGGTAACTGGTCACCGGGTTGATCGGGCGGAGCAGATCGGCGGCGATCTCCCCGGTGCGGATCCGGTCCGCCACATCCGACCAGAAACCGAGCAGGATCATCGCGAACAGGCCCTGACCGGCCCAGACGAAGGTGGCCAGCTGTTCCCGGGTGTACCCGGCGGCGGTCCCGCCGGGTCCGGCCACCGCGAGGAAGACGTAGCAGTGGAGGAAGCCGAAGACGGTGTTGGTGACCACTCCCGCCACCGCCGCCTGCCGGTAGGTGGCGTAGCGGCGAAAGCCGGACCCGGCTATTGCGCAGAATGTCCGAATCCATAGGATAACGTTTGTGCCCGTGGGTCGCGCCACAGTGGCGGTGAAGGAACCCACGCCGTTACCCTCCATCCGCAGCCAGACCCGGCCGGAACGAGCGACTCTACCGCCGGTCCCGGTGCCGGGGCGCGACAATTTCCAACGAGGTGACACCGCCGTGAGCGAGCGACGCGAGCCGGCTACAGGTTCGGTCGTGAGCCGGCGACCAGGACCGAGCGCCGCCACAGCCGGCGAGGTTTCCCGATGAGCGGCTACGACCGCTGGCGCGACCTGGGCGGCCCTTCCTGGGCGGAGGAGCCGACCCACGAGTGGCAGCCGCAGTTCCCCGGGCAGCGCTATCCGGGCGACATCGGCGCCCGTCCCGCACCTCCGGCAGCCGCCCGGGCCCGCGCCGTCGTCGGTCGGGCCGAGGTGCAGCCGGTGAGCCCCGCCGCCGGTGACGCGTACCCCGGCGGCCCGGTGACCGACGAGCGCCGCGCCGCTCCCGACGGGCGGCGCAGCTGGGACGAACGCCGCTCGGCGCGTTCCGCCGAGGCGCCGCACCCGACGGCGGAGCGCCGCGGCACAGGGGACGGCCGGCCGACCCTCGACCGGCGACGGGACCGGACCGACCAGCACGCCGAGCCGGACGGGCGACGCGGCTGGACGGACCGGCGTGCCGCCGACCCCGGGCAACCGCAGCCGGGAGACCAGTTCACCGGCCGACGCGCGGACCACGCCCGGCCCGAGCAGCACGGACCGGAGTGGACGGTGGACCGGGACCGGGCCGCCGGCTGGCACGGCGGCCGGGAGTCCGACCCGCGCCGGGACCGTCCCGCGGCCGGGCACTGGGCCCGTCCCGAGACCGCCGGACACCCGGCCGCGCCCGGGCCGCTCCGGGGCGAGCCGGGCTGGCTGCCCGAGCCGGAGGAGGCCGCCCGGCACCCGCGCAACCACGACCGACCGGCCCGCCCGGAGTACGCCCCGGACGGCACCGCCGGCCGGGCCGACGGGTGGGACCGACAGCAGCCCCGCCCGGCCGACGGCCGTCCGGCCCCCGAGCGGGACGGTGGGCTGCGCTGGCCGGAGCCGGGCCCGATCCGCCCCGGACGTCCGTACGACAACGGCGGGCGGCCCGGCCCGGGGCAGCCCGGGACCGGGGACCGTGGCGCGCCGGGACCGCGCCGGCCCGGCGAGTGGCCGGCCCCCGGCTGGGAGCGGGGCCGCACCGGATCCGCGGCCCCGCCGGACGACAGCCGCCACCCGACCGACGAGCGGCGGGTCGACGACCGTCGCGGTCCCGAGCCGCGCCCCACCGACGGGCGCCCACCGCTCACGCCGGGTGGCCGCCCACCGATGGACCGCCCCGGGTACGCCCCGGACACCCGGCCGGTGGAACAGCCCGCCGACGATCGCGGCCGGTACCGGCCCGACCAGGCCGGAGCCCGACCGCGCCCCGAGCCGGAGTACCCCCGGTCCCGGCCCGGACCAGCGCCCGGCTACCCGCCGGCGGCGCAGCATCCGGGCGCCGGGGCGGGCCGTCCCCACCCGGACCAGCGGCGTCCCGACGAGCGCTGGGCCGAGGAGCGTCGACCCGAACAGCAGCGGCCCGACCAGCGCTGGGCCGAGGAGCGTCGGTCCGAGCAGCGGCGTCCCGAGGAGGCCCGGCCGGAGACGCACCGGCCGGCCCGACCGGTGGAGCACGCCGCCGGGCCCGGGTCCGACGGTCGGCCTCGCCCCGACCAGCGAACCGGGGTCGGTCCACGTGGGCCCGTCCACCCGGATCAGCAACCGCCGGTGCCCGGCCCGTACGGCGCCAGCGGCCGCTCCCGGGCCGAGCAGTTCGCCGACGTCCCGCCGGTACGCCCCACCTCCGCGCCCCCGTTCCCGGTCTCGGGCGCTCCGGTGTCGGGTGTCCCGACGTCCGGCGCACCCGTATCCGGCGCACCCGTAGCCGGCGTTCCTGTGTCCGGCGCACCCGTGTCCGGCGCACCCGTGTCCGCGGCACCCGTGTCCGGCGTTCCTGTGTCCGGCGCACCCGTATCCGGCGCACCCGTGTCCGGCGCACCCGTGTCCGCGGCACCCGTGCCCGGCGTTCCTGTGTCCGGCGCACCCGTGTCCGGGGCGCCGGTCTCCAGGGCGCCGGTCTCCGGGGCGCCGGTCTCCGGCGGGCCCGGCTCGGCGGCGGTCGCTCCGCAGCGGCCGTCCGACCGGGTGGGTGAGCCCTCCGCCCAGCCGCCGCGAGGTGGGACCCCACCGGAGGACCAGGGACCGCCCGCGGCCCGGCTGCGGGTCGAGTTCCTGCCCGCGCCCGAGCCCGGTCCAGGCGCGGACGACCGGCCCGGCCCGGACGCCGCCCCGACCGGGCCCACGGTGGAAGCGACCACGCCGACACCGGCCGACCTCCCGGCACCGGCCGACCTCCCGGCACGGGCCGACTCCGACGCGGCGGTCACCTCCGCCTGGGCCCATGCCCCGGCGCCGGCCACCTCCGGCCCGACGTCCACCTCCGGCCCGACGTCCACTTCCGACTCGACGCCCGCCCCCGACTCGACGATCTCGCCCACACCGGCCGACGCCCAGCCGCCGGTCGAGGCCGAGGCGGCGTCCGCTGGCCGGGGACCGTCCGAAACCGACGACCCGCGGCCTGCAGCGCCGGTTCCGCCGGCCGGTCCGACCGCCGCGCCGACGCCGGTGCCCAGCGTCACGCCGGTCGTACCGGTCTCCGGGCCACCGGCCTACCCCGACCCGTCACCGCAGGCCGGGCCACCGGCCACGACGGACGCCGGGCCCTACCCGGGGCCGGCACCGTACGCGGGAGCATCGCCGTACGCGGGCGTGTCGCCACGCCTCGACCCGTCGCTGCGACCGCCGTCGCCGGCCACCCCGCCCGCCCGTCCCGACCAGGTGACCGGTTCGCCCGTCGAGGCGTCGGCGGATCCACAGCCGGCGACCGGGCCGTCCACGCCTGACCAGCCGGAGGCCGGGTCGGAGCCGGTGGGCGTACCGACCACCTCGGCGGGACAGGACGCTCCCGCCGTCGCCCGACAGGCCGACAGAGGCGGCACCACGGCCCCCGTGGAGCCGGCGAACGGTCCCACCGACACGGCGCCGCCCACCACGACCGCGCCGGACGACGTCCCGCCGACGTCCCCCGACCACCGGGGAGGTCACCCCGACGGGCCGGTGCCCACCGATGCCACGCCGCCCCCGGCGAGCAGGCCGCTCCCGTCGACCGCTCCGGCGGAGCCGTCCCGGCCGAGCGAGCCGGACAGCCGCCGCACCGACCCGGCGGGCGAGCGGACCGACTCCCCCGCCGCACCCGGCGCCGTCCCGGCACCCTCCGACACCGTCACGACCGCCACCGGACCCGTGACGGAGAACTCCGCCACCACCACCCCCGAACCCGAGACGGCGACCCCCACCACCACACCCGAACCCGACCCGACGCCCTCCGGCGCCGTCACCACCCCAGGGGCCGCCCCGGCCGCCCCCGGCACCGTCACGACCATGCCGCAGCAGGTGGTGTCGGACTCTCCGGCGGCCTGGCCCGCCCCGCCCGCGGAGGACGACGACGCCGGCGCCTGGTTCCGACCGCGCCGCCCGACGCCCGCCGCCCCGACACCGGCCCCGCCCGTCGCCGACTCCGCCCCGCCGGCGGGCCCCGCCTCCACCGTCGCCGGCGCGTCCGGACCCGAGCCGGCCCGCACCACCGGCCCGTACCCGGGCGGCCCCGACGACACGGCCGACGCAACGGCCGGCGGGGCGACCGTCGGCGGGCAGCCGGCCGACCTGCCGCCGGGCACCGGCGAAGAGCCGGCCGGACCGGACCAGCCCGGCGACGACACCGCCCACGCCGACGAACCCCGTCCGGCCGGCCCGGACTCGAACGCCCCGGCCGGTGCCCCCGCGCCGAGTGACGATGCGCCGCCGGCCGTACGGGCCACCGAAGGCGTCGACGTGCCGTCCCCGGCGGCGGGCCGCCCCGAGCCGGTCGCACCGCGCCCGGAGACCGAGATCCAGCCGGCCGAGGCCACCGCTGTCCCGCGTCCGGCACCGGAGATCCCGCCGCCCGGGCCGGCCAACGGGCACCCGTCACCGCCGGACCGGTCGGCCACGCCCGAGGCCGACCGACCCTCGGCGGGTCCGGCCGAGGACGCGGTCAGCCCGGCCCGCGCCGGTTCGCCCGGCGTTCCCCGCCCGGCGGCGCCACCCGTGGCCGAGGAGGCGCCGGCGCCCGAGCGGCAACCGTCCGGCGGTACGCGCCCCGCGCCCGACCCGCGCCGGCCCGACGACCCCCGACCCGACGTACGGCAGCAGGACCCCGAGCAGGTGCTCGCCGGCCTCCGGTTCCGCCTCGACCCGCAGACCCTGCGGGAGGAGCCCGGCGATCCGGAGCTGCTGCGTACGGTCCGTGACCGGCTCACCGCCAAGCTGGGCGCCGCCCTGGACAACCCGTCGCGGGCCCGACTGCTCAGCCTGCGGGCGGTGGTGTCGCGGATCCTCGGCAACCTCGACGACGCGTTGGCCGACGGCCGGCTGGCCCTCACGTACGCGGAGATCACCGGCGAGTTGCGGCGGACCGCGCTGGCCCGCGCCCGGCTGGCCCAGGTGCTGCGCTGGCGGGGCGAGTACGCCGAGGCCGACCGCCTGTACGTCGAGGCGAACTCGCCCGAGCTGCCCGGCCGGCTGCGCGCCGCCCTGCACGAGCACGCCGCCCGCTGCGCCTACGACCAGGGACGGTTCATCGAGGCGTGCGACCACTTCGAGCGGGCCCTCGACCTGGGTCACGACGCCGATCAGGAGCTGGTCGCCCGGGTCCGGGTCGGGCTGGACGCGGTCCGGGACCGGATCGCCGCGGCGGGCTTCGGGCCGTTCCCGCGGGACCGGGAGGAGATCCTGCGCAGCTCCCGCTCCCCCGTGCCGGTCTTCGACGGGCAGCGGGAGCGGTGGGGGTACGCCGACGCGGACGGCGAGTTGGTGATCGCCGGCGAGTACGCCGAGGCGCGGCCCTTCCACGAGGGCCTGGCCTGGGTACGCCGGCCCGAGGCCACCCGCTGGGCGCTGATCGACGAGACCGGGGCGGTACGCATCGAGTCGAACAACGGCTACCGGGCGGTCGGACCGTTCTCCCAGGGGCTGGCCTGGGTGTCGATGGACGGCACCGGCAACTGGATGGCCGTGGACCCGACCAACATCGTGCAGATCCCGCCCGGCTTCTCCGACGTACGCCCGTTCTCCGGCGGGGTGGCGGCCGTGCGGCGGGGTGGCTGGGGCGCGGTGGACCGGGCCGGCCGGCTGGTGGTGCCGACCCGGCACCAGGGGTTCGTCACCGCGCTGGCCGACGGTCGGCCCGTCGACGGCTTCACCGAGGAGGGGCTGGCCGTGGTCGAGTCGGACGGCCGTCGGGGCGTGGTGGACCGGACCGGCCGGGTGCTGGTGGAGCCGGTCTGGCCGGCGCTGCTGATCCACCCGGTGGCGTTCCTGGTGGCCGACGGCGGCGGCCGGTGGGGCGCGCTGGACCGGCGGGGCGAGCCGCTGATCGACCCGGCGCACCCGGGCCGGGCGGAGGTGCTGGCGGAGATCGACCGGCTGCTCGCCGACGCCACTCCGGTGCTCTGAGCCGGCCACCCCGGTGCGCTGAGCCCGTCCGGCGGGGTCGGCCGGGCGGGACTAGGGTCGGGGCATGGAATTCCGTCACCTGGGCCGCTCGGGCCTGATGGTCAGCGAGATCTCGTACGGCAACTGGATCACCCACGGGTCGCAGGTCGAGGAGGACGCGGCGTTCGCCTGCGTCCGGGCCGCGCTGGACGCCGGGATCACCACCTTCGACACCGCCGACGTGTACGCCGGCACCCGCGCCGAGGACGTCCTCGGCCGGGCCCTGCAGGGTGAGCGGCGCGAGGGCCTCGAGATCTTCACGAAGGTCTACTGGCCGACCGGTCCGGGCCGCAACGACCGCGGCCTGTCCCGCAAGCACATCATGGAGTCGATCGACGGTTCGCTGCGCCGGCTGCGTACCGACCACGTGGACCTCTACCAGGCCCACCGGTACGACTACAGCACGCCGCTGGAGGAGACGATGGAGGCCTTCGCCGACGTCGTGCGCTCCGGCAAGGCGCACTACATCGGCGTCTCGGAGTGGAAGGCGTCGCAGCTCCGCGAGGCCCACGAGCTGGCCCGTGAGCTGCGCATCCCGCTGGTGTCGAACCAACCTCAGTATTCGATGCTGTGGCGGGTGATCGAGACCGAGGTGGTGCCGGCCAGCGAGGAGCTGGGCATCGGCCAGATCGTCTGGTCGCCGATGGCGCAGGGCGTGCTGTCCGGCAAGTACCTTCCGGGCCAGCCGCCGCCGGCCGGTTCCCGGGCCACCGACGAGAAGTCGGGCGCGGGCTTCATCGCCCAGTGGCTCAACGACGACGTGCTGACCCGGGTGCAGCGGCTCAAGCCGCTCGCCGAGCAGGCCGGGCTGACCATGGCGCAGCTGGCCGTCGCCTGGGTGCTGCAGAACCCGAACGTCTCCTCGGCGATCGTCGGCGCGTCCCGCCCGGAGCAGGTGCACGACAACGTGAAGGCCGCCGGCGTGAAGCTGGACGCCGACCTGCTCAAGAAGATCGACGAGATCGTCGAGCCGGTCACCGAGCGCGACGCCGCGAAGACCGAGTCCCCGGCCGAACGCCCGTAGGTGCGCCGGGGCCCCTTCCTGACGGACATCCGTCGAGCAGGGGCCCCGGTCCGGCTACTCCCAGAAGCGGATGAGGTCGAGGCCGTCGCGGTAGAGACCGGGCGGCAGCCCGAGCGCGTCGGCGAGGGTGAAGATGGCGCCGAAGAAGGCGCCGCCGATGCGCGGGTTCCACAGCAGCGCGAAGAGCACGATGAAGCCGTACGGCGCGAAGAGGTCGTACATCCGGCGCCACTGCGGGTTGAGCCACGGCTGGATCATGTTGCCGCCGTCCAGGCCCGGCACCGGCAGCAGGTTCAGCACGCTCGCGGTGAGCTGGAGGAAGGCCAGCAGGGCCAGCCCGGCCCAGAACTCCCCCGACCCGCCCCCGCCGGCGAGGCCGAGCCGCAGCGCCGCCACCAGCAGCAGGGTGAACAGCACGTTGGTGGCGGGGCCGGCCAGGCTGACCAGGGTGTGCCGCAACCGCCCCGGGATGGCGTGCCGGTCCACCCACACCGCGCCGCCGGGCAGCCCGATTCCGCCGAGCAGCACCACCAGCACCGGCAGCGCGATGGACAGCAGCGGGTGGGTGTACTTGAACGGGTTGAGCGTCAGGTATCCCCGGTGGGCGATGTCCCGGTCCCCGGCCCGGTAGGCGACCACGGCGTGGGCGTACTCGTGCAGGCAGAGCGAGACCAGCCAGCCGGAGACCACGAACAGGAACACGTCGAGGCGGACGTTGCCGAAGCGGTGCCACGCCATGACGCCGCTGGTGACCAGGAGCGCCACCAGCGCGAGGAAGACCGGGCTGGGCCGGAACGCCGCCCGGGGCACACCGAGCACCAGCGGCTCGCCCGGACGGTCGTACGCCATCACTCCGCCGTGGGCAGCAGGCTCATCCGGTAGTCGACCCGGTCGTCCTCGACGAGCGCGACCGAGGTGACGCCGGACGCCGCGAGCTCGCGCCAGGCCTGGCCGATCCAGGACTCGGCGTCCGCCTGGCTGCTGAACGTCTCCGCCGGCCCGTCCACCGACTCGCCGTTCGTGCCCTCGTACCGCCAGCTCCACGCCATGCCGCGTCTCCCCTCGCCGCCGTCGTCCCCGTGGGACGAAAACCTCCGCAAGCGTAGTCGGCCGCTCGCCGAACGGCCCGGCCCACCACGTCCGGAGGTGGATCAACGTCGGTACGGTGGCCCGGTGCTGACTCGTGGCGTGGTGCTCGGCGACCGTTACCTGCTCGGCGAACGCATCGCCACCGGCGGGATGGGCGCGGTCTGGCGGTGCACCGACACGCTGCTGGGCCGCGAGGTGGCGGTGAAGGTGCTGCTGCCGTCGCTGGTGGCCGACCCGGAGTTCACCGCCCGCTTCCACGCCGAGGCGCGGATGCTGGCCGCGCTGCGGCACCCCGGCATCGTGGCGGTGCACGACTTCGGCTCGGCGACGCTCGCCGACGGCAGCCGGGTCAGCTACCTGGTGATGGAGTACGTCGACGGTGAGCCGCTGACCACCTGGGTACGCCGGGCCGGCCGCCTCGACCCGGCCTCGACCATGTCGGTGGTGTCCCAGGCGGCGCGGGCGCTGCACGCCGCGCACGCGGCGGGGATCGTGCACCGCGACGTCAAGCCGGGCAACCTGCTGGTGAAGCGGGACGGCAGCGTCGTGCTTGTCGACTTCGGCATCGCCCGGTCCACCGCGATGGCCGGGCTCACCGCCGCCCACATGGTCCTCGGCACCGCCTCCTACATGTCGCCGGAGCAGGCCGATGGCCGGCCGGTCTCCCCGGTCACCGACGTCTACGCCCTCGGCGCGGTGGCGTACTACTGCCTGGCCGGCCGGCCGCCCTTCGAGGGCGACAACCCGCTGGCGGTGGCGATGCGGCACGCGCAGGACGAGCCGCCGCCGCTGCCCGGCGACACCCCGCCGGCGGTGGTCGACGTGGTGCGGCGGGCGCTGGCGAAGCGCCCCGCGGACCGGCACTCCAGCGCCGCGGCCTTGGCCGACGCGGCGCAGGACGCCCGGGACGCCACCCTCGCGGTGCTGCCCTTGCCGCCCCGCCCGCCGTGGGCGGTCCCCGGCCCGGCCGCCGCCGAGCGCCCGGCCGCCGCCGAGCACCCGGCCGCGCCGGGAATCCCGCCGCGTCCGCCCGCCGAGCACCCGGCCGCGCCCCGGCCGGGCGGCGAGCCGCCGACCGCCGGGCCGACGGTGGAGCGGCCCCGGCCCGGGCGGACGCGACGGTTGGCGCTGGCCGGCGCGGCGGGGGTCGTGCTGATCGCCCTGGTGGCGCTGGTGGCCGTGCTGCGCCCCGACGATCCGGGTGACAAGGCGGCCGCGCTGACCGGCGGGTCGCTGACCGCCGCACCGACCCGTACTGGCGGCGGGCCGACGAAGGCGCGACCGACGTCGGCCGGCACCGGCCGGCCGGCCGCCTCGGCGAGCGCCCGCCCGTCCCGGTCGGCCACGACGGACCCGGCCACGACCGGCGTGCCGGCCCGGCCGAGCGGCACCGCCCCGACCACCGCCGCCCCGACCACCGCGCCGGCGACGAGCGCCCCGGCGACCGGGCCGACCACCGGCCCCGCCAGCCCGAGCGCCGGCGGCGACCGGCCCAACCCGTACACGGCCGAGCAGGCGTGCGGCGCGGGCTACCAGGTGATCGACTCGGCGGACCTGGTCGCGGCGGGCGCCCGGCAGGGCACGGTCTACCTGCTGTACGCCGCGGGCAGCGGCACCAACTGCACGGTCACCCTGAAGTCGTCGGACGTCGGCACCGCCACCGCCGCCTCGGCCTGGCTGGAGGTGCAGGGTGGCAGCCGCAGCACGGACCGGGGCGCGTTCGCGTACTACGCCGGGCCGGTGCGGGCCGACGCCGCCGGGGAGTGCGTGCGCTGGGGCGGTTCGGTCGGCGACGTCGCCTACGACAGCCCGTTCGAGCACTGCGGCTGAGCGCGCGGTCAGGCGTACCGGGGCGGTCCGCCGACGCCCGGAGCACGGTGGGCCGGGGCCCGGGCCGGCGGGCGGCACCCCGCCGCGCGGCTTTAAGGTACGGGCATGTCCGTTGACGGGTGGAACACGGTCCTGGTGCTCGGCGGTATCCGGTCCGGCAAGTCCGAATTCGCCGAGTCCCTGGTGGCCGACGCCCCGGCGGTCCGGTACGTCGCGACCGCCGCCGACGCCGATCCGGAGGACCAGGAGTGGGCGGCCCGACTGGCCGCGCACCGGGACCGCCGGCCGGGGAGCTGGACCACCGAGGAGACCGCCGGGGACCCGCGCCGGCTGGCCGACGTGATCGCCTCCGCCGAGCCCAACGAGACGCTGCTCGTCGACGACCTCGGCGGCTGGGTCACCGTGCTGCTGGACCCGGCGCACCAGCCGGCCGACGACGTGGCCACCATCGCCGAGCTGTCCACCGCGCTGCGGGAGACGCCGGCCCGGGTGGTGCTGGTGAGCCCCGAGGTCGGGCTCTCCCTGGTGCCCACCACCCCGCTGGGTCGGGCCTTCACCGACGCGCTGGGGGCGGCGAACCGGGCCGTCGCGGACGCCTGCGACGCGGTCGTCCTGGTCGTCGCCGGCCAGGCGTGCTGGCTGAAGCCCGCCGCTACCGCGCCCACGACGGCGGCGCCCCACCCCGCGAGCGGCGCCGCCCTGCCCACCAGCGCCGTCCCCGCTCCGGCCGCCGCGGCGCCCACCTCCGCCGTCCCCGCGCCGGCCGCCGCGCCCGTCCCGAACGGCACCGTCGCCCCGCAGCCGGCGCCCCCCGCGCAGGAGCATCCGGTGGCCTGGGCGGCGCCCACCATGACGCTGCCGATGGTCGCCACCGGCCTGGTCATCCAGCCCGGCATGGACCTGCCCATGCCCGACGAGTACGCCGGGCCGCAGGCCGTCGACCGGCTGGCCACCCTGGACGTGCCGGGTGCCGGGCTCGGCGCGCTGGACCGGCTGGTCGGCTTCGCCGCCGCCACCCAGGGCACCCCCACCCCGACCGCCTGGGACCGGGTGCGGGTGGTGCTGCTGCACGGCGACCACGCGGGCGGCGCCGCCGCCGGCACCGTGCCCGGCGAGTCCGACCGCCGCGCCGACCAGGCCCGGGCCGGCCGGGGAGCGCTGGCCCGGCTCGCCACCGAGTCCCGCGCCGACGTGCAGGTGGTCCGTACGCCCGACGCCGCTCCGGTGGAGGACGGCCCGGCGCTGCGCCCGGACGAGGTCGACGCGGCCCTGCGGCAGGGCTGGCAGCTCGCCGAGGAGGCCGCCGACGCGGGCGTACGCCTGCTGGTGCTGGGGTCCTGCGGCGCCGGCACCGAGGCCGCCGCGGCGGCGGTGCTGGCCGCGACGGCCGGCGCCGAGCCGCCCACCGTGCTGGGCCGGGTGGTCACCGAGTCCGGCGAGTACGACGACGCGGCCTGGATGCGGCGCTGCGCCGCGGTCCGCGACGCCCTGCAACGCACCCGGCGCTCGCCGCGGGGGGCCAAGGACGTGCTGGCCGAGCTGGGTGGCGGCGACATCGCGGTGGCCACCGGCGTGCTGCTCGGCGCGGCCGCCCGGCGGGTCCCGGTGATGCTCGACGGCCCGGTCGGCGTCGCCGCCGGCATCGTCAGCCGCGACCTGGCCGGCCAGGCCCGGCACTGGTGCCTGCTCGCCGACCACGGCGGGCACCCCGCCGTCCGGCTGGCCGCCGACGTGCTGGGCCTGGAGCCCCTGCTCGACCTGCGGCTCGACCTGGGCGAGGGGGCCAACGCGCTGGCCGCGCTGCCGCTGCTGCGCTCGGTGCTGGCGCTGGCCGCCGCGCTGCCCGTGCACCCGTCGCTCGGCGGCGGGGAGGAGTCCGTGGCGCCGACCTGGGGCGACCTCACCGCGCCGGTGCCCGTACCGGACGACGACGAGTTCACCGAGCCGGAACCGGCCGGCCCGGGCCCGGCCACCACCGCCCCGGAGCCGGAGCGCACCGAGCCGGAACCGGACTTCACCGAGCCGGAGCCGGTCGGCCCCGGGCCCACCAGCACCCGGGCCACCGACACCGGATCCACCGACGCCGACGACCCGGACCGGGCCGCCGTGCCGGCCGGGCAGGAGCCGGACCCGTCCGGCCGGCGTGCCGGCTGAGTCCCGCCCCGGCGACGGGCTGCGGCTCGCGGTCACCACGTTCACCATCGCCCCGGTACGCGCCGGCCGGATCGACCGGGCGGCGGCGGGCACGGCGATGGCCCTCGCCCCGGCCGTCGGGGCGCTGCTCGGCGCGGTGCTCGCCGGGGTGCTGCTGGGCGTGGCGGCGCTGGCCCCTCCGCTGGTCGCCGCCGGGGTGACGCTCGGCTGCGCCGCCCTGCTCACCCGCGGGCTGCACCTCGACGGGCTGGCCGACACCGTGGACGCGCTGGGGTCGTACCGGCGGGGCGCGGCGGCACTGGAGATCATGAAGAAGCCGGACGTGGGCCCGTTCGGGGTGGCCGCGCTGGTGGTCGTACTCCTGGTGCAGGCCGCAACGCTCGCGGAGCTGGCCGGACGGTCCTGGCCGGCGGCGCTCGCGGCGGTGGTCGCGGCGACCGCTGCCGGCCGGCTGGGGGTCACCCTGGCCTGCCGGCGCGGGGTGCCGGCGGCCCGGCCGGACGGGCTGGGCGCGCTGGTCGCCGGCACGGTCGGCCCGGTCGCGCCCGTCGTGGGCGCGGTGGCCGTGGCGGCGGTGGCGGCCGGCGCGGTGCCGGACCGCCCGTGGCAGGGGCCGGTCGCCGTGCTGGTGTCGCTCGCCGTCGCGGTGGGGCTGCTGCGCCACCTGGTACGCCGCTTCGGCGGCGTCACCGGCGACGTGCTCGGCGCCGTCGTGGAGGTGGTCACCACACTGACCTACCTGGGACTGGTGCTGTCCGGCTGAGCCGGGTACGCGACGCCGGGTAGCGTCTTGCGACGACGGCACCGCACGACATGGGGGACGACCATGCTCATCACGGACGACTTCCTGCCCGTACCGGTGCCGGAGTCGCTCAGCGCGACCTACCTGGTGCCGATGACCGGGCTGCCCCGGGTCAGCGCGCGCACGGCGGTGCAGGCCCTGGCCGGGCGGCTGGCCGAGCCGGTGTTCGGGCTGGCCAAGCAGATGCTGGACAGCCCGCTGATGACGGTGGACACCCGCCCGATCGCCGAGTTCCCCGCGCTCCCGCCGGACCTGCTCACCGCGTTCGGGGCCACCGAGGAGCAGCTGGCCCGGCTCGCCGCGGCCACCCACCTGGTGGTGGTGCAGGCGGAGTACCGGCCGGGCTGGCCCCCGGCGCACGAGTGGGCGGCCCGGGCGGTGGCCGCCGCGGTCGCCGAGACCGTCGACGGGGACGTGGTCGACGTCTTCGCCCTCCAGTTCCTCGACCCGGCCACCGCGCTGCGCTCGCTGCCCGACTCCGAGGGCCGGATCCGGCTGGTCGACTGGGTGCTGGTGCCGTACTCGTCGGACGCCGAGGGGCTCTGGTTCACCACCAAGGGGCTGCGCCGCTTCGGCCTGCTGGAGTTGCAGGCGCAGGGGGTGCCCGACCACCTGACCCGGGCGTGGGGCGCGGTGATGACCGGGGCGGCCCGCCGGCTGCTGCGTACCTGGACCGACGGGCTCTCCGGCGAGGAGGTGCCGGCGTTCGTGCAGCTGCCGGTGCTGGCCACGGTGACCGGGCACGACATCGCGGTGGCGTACGGCAACCCGGAGCAGCACGGGGCGACCGCGCCGGTGCTGCTCGCCCTGGAGCTGGACCCGGCCACCGACCCGGAGGCCGACTCGTTCCTCAGCCTGCGACCGCCGCCCGGGCACCCGGGCCCCGCCGGCCGGTACTTCGCCACCGCCTGCGCCACCCTCTTCACCGGCATCCAGCCCGACGTGCGCTACGCCCGCACCGGCGACGCGATGTCGGAGGCGATCGCCACCGCCCGGGCCGGCCTCGGCGACGTGCGGGCCCGGTTCCTGGCCGCCGCCCTGCCGGCGGAGTCCCAGCTGGTGGTGAAGTACGGCCTGCCGGGCGACGAGGGCCCGGAGTACGTCTGGGCCGCGGTGACCTCCTGGGAGGCGCCGGAGCGGATCGTCGGCGCCAGCGCCAGCGACGCCAACACCGACCCGACCGTGCGGATCGGCTCCCCGGTGGTGGTGGAGGCCACCGACGTCGTCGACTGGGCGGTGCTGGACGGCACCGGCGTCGTGGAGGGGGGCTGGACCCAGGCCGTCCTGGACGCCGGGGAACGCCCCCACCCCTCGCACTGATCCCGGCCCGCGGGACCGGGGCCGGTCAGCCCTTGACGGAGGGCTGGACGAACGGCGGCCGGGTCACCCGCATCCGGGCCCGGCGGCCCCGAATCTCCACCTCGACCTCGTCACCGTCGGCGATCTTCGGGTCGGTGGCCAGCAGGGCCAGCGCGATGCCCTGCTTCCGGGTCGGGCTGAAGGTGCCGCTGGTGACCACGCCGACGGTGGCGTCGCCGACGTGCACCGTCATGCCGGGGCGCGGGATGGCCCGGTCGACGGCCTCCAGGCCGCGCAGCGTACGCGCCGGACCGGCGGCCTTCTCGGCGAGCAGCGCGTCACGGCCCCAGAAGGCCGGCTTGTCCCAGCCGACCGCCCAGCCGGAGCGGCCCTGCACCGGGGTGATCTCCGGGGAGAGGTCCTGCCCGTGCAGCGGGTAGCCCATCTCGGTGCGCAGGGTGTCCCGGGCGGCCAGCCCGCAGGCGCGCACGTCGTGACCCGCGCCGAACAGCGCGTCCCACACGGCGACCGCGTGCTCCGCCGGGACGACCAGCTCGTAGCCCAGCTCGCCGGTGTAGCCGGTGCGGCAGACGGTCAGCTCCACGCGATCGAGGGTGGCGGTGGAGAAGCTCATGTACCCGTGCTCCACGGGCAGGCCCAGCGCGCCCAGCAGCTCGGCCGAGCGCGGGCCCTGCACGGCCAGCACCGCGTACGCCTCGTGCTCGTCGTCGACGCTCACCCCGGCCGGTGCGGCGGCGCGCAACCGGCGGACCACCTCGGCGGTGTTCGCCGCGTTCGGGATCAGGAAGACGTGGTCGGGGGCGTGCAGGTACGCGATGATGTCGTCGATCACCCCGCCGGTGGCGTCGTCGCAGGCCAGCGTGTACTGCGCCCGGCCCGGCCCGATCCGGCCCAGGTCGTTGCTGAGGCAGGAGTTGACGAAGTCGGCCGCGCCCGGGCCGGTGATCCGCGCCTTGCCCAGGTGCGACACGTCGAAGACGCCCACCCCCTCGCGGACGGCCGTGTGCTCCTTGAGCACGCCGCCGCCGGCGTACTCCAGGGGCATCTCCCAGCCACCGAAGGGGGCGAACTTCGCGCCTGCCGCGGTGTGCCGCTCGTGCAGGGGGGAACGGCGCAGCCGGGTCGCGGCGGCGTCGGGGGTCACGTCCGTCATGGGTGGGAACTTACCGGCAGCAGGACCGCTGGTTAGCATCGGCGGGACCCGCCATGTTCATCGGCGGGACGCACCCGACGTCCGGCGGGTAGGTTGCCGCCGGAGACCTTCATCGCCGGTACGCGACCCCGCGACCGGCCCGGCCCGCCCGGAGTAGCTTCAGTGACATCGCCCAGCACCACCCTCAGCCTGGTCGACACCGACCCCGCCGAGCTCACCGTCGACGCGATCGTCATCGGTGTGCACAGCCAGACCGGAGACCAGGCCGCCACCAGCGGCTTCGCCGGCAGCCTGCTGCTGGCCAGCGGCGCGGAGAGCATCGCCGCCGCCTTCGACGGCAAGCTCACCGAGACGCTCGCGCTGCTCGGCGCCACCGGCGGGCCGGGCGAGGTGATCAAGCTGGCCACCCTGGGCACAATCGCCGCGCCGATCGTCGCCGCGGTCGGCCTGGGTCCGGAGCCGACCGGCGCCGCGCCCGCCCCGGAGACGCTGCGCCGGGCGGCCGGCGCCGCCGTGCGCGCGCTGGCCGGCGCCCCGCGGGTGGCGCTGACCCTGCCGCTGCCGGACGACGCCGACGCCCCGGCCGCGCTGCGGGCGGTGGCCGAGGGCGCGCTGCTCGGCGGCTACCGGTTCGCCGGTTACAAGACCAAGCCGCAGCCCACCCGGCGGGAGCCGGTGGCCGAGGTGCTGGTCGCCGTGCCGGACGCCGCGGACCAGACCGCGGGCGCGGAGATCACCCGGGCGCAGGCGGTGGCCGGTGCGGTCCGGCTCTGCCGCGACTGGGTGAACACCGCCCCGAACGAGCTGCGCCCGCCGTCCTTCGCCGACGCGGTGGCGGCGGCGGCCCGGGAGGCCGGGCTCGGCGTCGAGGTGCTCGACGAGGAGGCGCTGCGCGCCGGTGGCTACGGCGGCATCATCGCCGTCGGGCAGGGCTCCGAGGCCCCGCCGCGGCTGGTCAAGCTCACCTACACCCCCGAGGCCGGCGGCAACGGCAAGCGGGTCGCGCTGGTCGGCAAGGGCATCACCTTCGACACCGGCGGCGTCTCGATCAAGCCGGCGCAGGGCATGTGGGAGATGAAGTCCGACATGGGCGGCGCCGCCGCCGTCGGCGCCGCGATGCTGGCCGTCGCCGCGCTCAAGCCGTCGGTCGCGGTGACCGGCTACCTGCCGATGGCGGAGAACATGCCGTCCGGCACCGCGTACCGGCCGGGTGACGTGATCACCATGTACAGCGGCAAGAAGGTCGAGGTGCTCAACACCGACGCCGAGGGCCGGATGGTGCTGGCCGACGGCATCGCCCGGGCCTGCGAGGACGGCACCGACTACCTCTTCGAGACCTCCACCCTCACCGGCGGTCAGGTCATCGCGCTGGGCAAGCGGATCGCCGGCGTGATGGGCACCCCCGAGCTGTGCGAGCGGGTCAAGGTCGTCGGCGAGTCCGTCGGCGAGCCGGCCTGGCCGATGCCGCTGCCGGACGACGTGCGCAAGGGCATGGACTCCGACGTCGCCGACATCTCCCAGGTCAACGCGGTGATGGACCGGGCCGGCCACATGCTCCAGGGCGGGGTGTTCCTGCGCGAGTTCGTCGCCGAGGGCGTCGACTGGGCGCACATCGACATCGCCGGCCCGAGCTACCACTCGGGCGAGGCGACCGGCTACTGGACCAAGGGCGGCACCGGCGTCCCGGTCCGCACGCTGGTCCAGCTGGTCGAGGACGTCGCCGCCAACGGCTGACCCCTCCCGCGTACGCCCCGACGGGGCGCTCCCCCACCGCGGGGAGCGCCCCGTCGGCGTTGCCCCGCCCACACGGGCAGTCAGTAGAGGTGGGGGCGGCGCTTGCGGCGTTCGTTGTAGTCGCGCATGCGTTGCGGGTAGCCCATCAGGCGTACGTCGTAGATCGGGATGGCCAGGCGGTGGGCGAACCGGCGGGCGCCGTCCGGGCCGTCGATGCGGCGGCGGGTCCACTCCCCGTCGTCGGCGATCAGGATGACCGTGGTTTCGGTGACCGTGGTGCGCGGCTCGATGAAGGCCTCCACCCCGCGCCGGGTCCGGACGAAGTTCTCGAGGTGTTCGAGATCGGCGCGGTCGGGGGCTCGTTCGCCACTCATCGTGCGCGCCTTCTTGCGGCGTCGGAACAGTGCCACCGACGTCTCCCCCCACCCTCCGTCATCGAAGACCGTGCCAAGCGTACGTGTCGATCACGTGTCGTTGGGCACCTCACTACGCGCTCCGGTCACGGTGGTGACAAGATGACCGAGGTGGGGTGTGCCCATGCGGCCCCGCCGTGACCCCCGATGCAGCGACGCGACCTGGGAGTTGGACGTGAGCGAGCCGAACGACGCAACCTTCGACATCGTCATTCTCGGAGGTGGCAGCGGCGGCTACGCGGCGGCGCTGCGTGCCGCCCAGCTGGACCTCTCCGTCGCGCTGATCGAGAAGGGCAAGCTCGGCGGGACCTGCCTGCACAACGGCTGCATCCCGACCAAGGCCCTGCTGCACGCGGCCGAGATCGCCGACCAGACCCGCGAGTCGGAGCAGTTCGGCGTGAAGGCCGAGCTGGTCGGGATCGACATGGCCGGGGTGAACTCGTACAAGGACGGCGTGATCTCCCGGCTGTACAAGGGCCTCCAGGGCCTGGTGGGCAGCTCCAAGAACATCACCTTCGTGGCGGGCGCCGGCAAGCTGGTCGGCAAGAACGTCGTCGAGGTGGACGGCAAGCGTTACACCGGCCGCAACGTGATCCTGGCCTCCGGCTCGTACGCGAAGAGCCTGCCCGGCCTGGAGGTCGACGGCGAGCGGATCATCACCAGTGACCACGCGCTGACCCTGGACCGGGTCCCGTCGTCGGTGATCGTGCTGGGCGGTGGCGTGATCGGCGTCGAGTTCGCCAGCGTGTGGAAGTCGTTCGGGGTGGACGTGACGATCGTCGAGGCGCTGCCCCGGCTGGTCGCCGCCGAGGACGAGGAGTCGTCGAAGGCGCTGGAGCGGGCGTTCCGCAAGCGGAAGATCAACTTCAAGGTCGGCAAGCCGTTCGAGAAGGTCGAGAGGACCGAGAACGGCGTCAAGCTGACCATCCAGGGCGGCGAGACCGTCGAGGCCGAGCTGCTGCTGGTGGCCGTGGGCCGGGGCCCGAACACCGCCAACCTCGGGTACGAGGAGCAGGGCGTCAAGATGGACCGCGGCTACGTGCTGACCGACGAGCGGCTGCGCACCAGCGTGCCGAACGTCTTCGCCGTCGGCGACATCGTGCCCGGTCTCCAGCTCGCCCACCGCGGCTTCCAGCAGGGCATCTTCGTGGCCGAGGAGATCGCCGGCCAGAACCCGGCCGTGATCGACGAGGCCGGCATCCCGCGGGTCACCTACTCCGACCCGGAGCTCGCGTCGGTGGGCCTGACCGAGGCGAAGGCCAAGGAGCAGTACGGCGCCGACAAGATCAAGACGTACAACTACAACCTGGGTGGCAACGGCAAGAGCCAGATCCTCAAGACCGCCGGCTTCGTGAAGCTGGTCCGGGTCGAGGACGGGCCGGTCGTCGGCGTGCACATGGTCGGCGCCCGGGTCGGCGAGCTGGTCGGCGAGGCCCAGCTGATCTTCAACTGGGAGGCCTACCCGGCCGAGGTGGCGCAGCTGGTGCACGCCCACCCCACGCAGAACGAGGCCCTGGGCGAGGCGCACCTGGCCCTGGCCGGCAAGCCGCTGCACGCACACGCCTGATCACGACAACCGCGGCGTCCGGCGACGGGCGATGATCCCACCAGGGGAATGAAGGAGTCTTAGACAATGCCGGTATCGGTCACCATGCCCCGGCTCGGCGAGAGCGTCACCGAGGGCACCGTCACGCGCTGGCTCAAGCAGGAGGGCGACACCGTCGAGGTCGACGAGCCCCTGCTCGAGGTCTCGACCGACAAGGTCGACACGGAGATCCCGTCCCCGGCGGCGGGCGTGCTGAGCCGGATCGTGGTCGGCGAGGACGAGACCGCCGAGGTCGGCAGCGAGCTGGCCGTCATCGCCGGTGAGGGCGAGGAGGCCGGCGGCCAGGCCGAGCGGGCCGAGCCGGCCGCCGAGCCGACGGCCGCCGCCGAGGGCACCGGACCGGAGCCGGAGCAGCAGGCCGCGCAGGCCGCCGCCGAGCCGGGCGCCGAGGCGGAGCAGCCGGCCGTCGAGGAGCCGGCCCAGGCCGCCGCGCCGTCGGGCGAGGGCACCCCGGTGAAGATGCCGGCCCTGGGTGAGAGCGTGACCGAGGGTACGGTCACCCGCTGGCTCAAGCAGGTCGGCGAGACCGTCGAGGTGGACGAGCCGCTGCTGGAGGTCTCCACCGACAAGGTGGACACGGAGATCCCGTCGCCGGTCGCCGGCACCCTGCTGGAGATCAAGGTCGCCGAGGACGAGACCGCCGACGTCGGCGCGGACCTGGCGATCATCGGCGCCGCGGGCGCCGCCCCGGCGAAGCCGGAGCCCAAGGCCGAGCCGAAGCCGCAGGCCCAGCCCGCGCCGCAGGCCGAGGCCAAGCCGGCCCCGAAGGCCGAGCCGAAGCCGGAGCCCAAGGTCGAGGAGCCGACCCCGGGCATGTCGTACAACGAGCCGGCCGCGGAGGCCGAGGTCGCGCAGCAGCCGGCCAAGGCGGAGGCGGCGGCGCAGCCGTCGGCTCCCGCCCCGACGCCGCAGCGGCCGACCGCTGCGGCGCAGGGTGGCGGCGAGGAGGCCGCCGGCTACGTGACCCCGCTGGTCCGCAAGCTGGCCGCCGAGCACGGCGTCGACCTGGCGTCGCTCAACGGCACCGGCGTCGGTGGGCGGATCCGCAAGCAGGACGTGCTGGAGGCCGCGGAGAAGGCGAAGGCCGCCAAGGCCGCGCCGGCCGCCGCCGCGCAGCCGGCCGCCGAGGCGGGCGCCCCGGCCAAGCCGGCCGCGAAGCCGCAGCCGAGCGGCAAGCGGGGCACCACGGAGAAGCTGCCCCGGATCCGCAAGGCCATCGCCACCCGGATGCACGAGTCGCTGCACGAGATGGCGCAGCTCACCACCGTGATCGAGGTGGACGTCACCAAGATCGCCAAGCTGCGGGCGCAGGCCAAGGACTCGTTCCAGGCCAAGCACGGCGTGAAGCTCTCCTTCCTGCCGTTCTTCGCGCTGGCCGCGATCGAGGCGCTCCAGGCGTACCCGATCGTCAACGCGAGCATGGACCTCGACGGCGGGACGATCACCTACCCGGCCGCCGAGCACCTGGGCATCGCGGTGGACACCGAGCGGGGCCTGATGGTGCCGGTCATCCACAACGCCGGCGACCTCAACCTGGGCGGCATCGCCAAGCGGATCGCCGATCTGGCCGAGCGGACCCGGACCAACAAGATCAGCCCGGACGAGATCGCCGGGGCGACCTTCACGCTGACCAACACCGGCAGCCGGGGCGCCCTGTTCGACACCCCGATCGTGCCGTCGCCGCAGTCGGCGATGCTCGGCACGGGTGCCGTGGTCAAGCGTCCGGTCGTGGTCAACGACCCGGAGCTGGGCGAGGTCGTCGCGGTCCGCTCGATGGTCTACCTGGCCATGTCCTACGACCACCGGCTGATCGACGGCGCCGACGCGGCCCGTTTCCTGGTCGCGGTCAAGGAGCGGCTGGAGGGCGGCAACTTCCAGGCCGAACTCGGTCTCTGACGTACCAAAGGGAGGGGCGCGCGGCTTGGGCCGTGCGCCCCTCCGTCGTACCCGGGTGATTCCGGCCCGGAGCCGGTCGATGGTTGAAAGACTCGGTCGGTGGGCGGCGGGAGGAGGAGACGCCTGGGGCCGGCGGTGGCGGTGGCGCCGGGCGCCCGGGTCGACCGGTTCGAGATCTTCTTCGACCTGGTCTTCGTCTTCTCGTTCTTCATCATCACCCGGGCCACCGCGCTGCACATCTCCGGCGCGTCACTGCTGCACGCCCTGCTGGTGCTCGCCGTGCTCTGGTGGGCCTGGGTGGTGCACAGCGTGGTGGCCACCCGGATCCGGCTCGGTGAGGGCTTCGTCCCGGTGCTGATGACCGTCGGGATGGCGGCGCTGTTCACCTTCGCCCTCGCGCTGCCGCAGGCCTTCCAGGATCCCCGGGGCAACGCCGCCGGACCGCTGGTGGCGGCCGTCAGCTACGTGGTGATCCGGCTGGTGCACCTGGCGCTCTTCATGCACGCCGTGCGGGACAGCCCGAACGAACGCCGCCAGTTGTGGCACTTCGCCCCGGAGCTGATCGCCAGCACCCTGATCCTCCTCGCCGCCGCCCTGCTGCCCGTGCGGATCAGCGACACCGGGACGGCCGCGCTGGTCCGCGACGGCCTCTGGACCACCGTGGTGCTGGCCCAGTACAGCACCGGGATGATCGCCGGGACCTGGGGCTGGGGAATCACCTCGGCCGAGCACTGGACCGAGCGGTACGACCTGATCCTGATCATCGCCCTCGGCGAGTCGGTGATCTCCGTCGGGGTGGGCAGCAACCTGCTCGGCCAGCCGCCCACCTGGCCCGCGGTCACCGCCGCGGTGCTCGGCATCTTCTTCACCGCGGCCCTGTGGTGGGCGCACTACGACATGATCGCGCCGGCCGCCCGGATCGCCCTGCACGCGGCGAAGGACGGCCCCCGGGTGGCGATGGCCCGCGACGCGTACGCCTACCTCTACCTGCCGATGATCGCGGGGATCATCCTGTTCGCCCTCGGCGCCGAGGGGATCGTGCACCAGATCGCCGACCCGCGGCTGCCCACGAACGACCCGGCGAAGAGCCCCAACGTGCCGCTGCTCTTCGGCGGGGTGATCTGCTACCTCAGCGCGAACATGCTGTTCCAGCTGCGTACCCTGCGCACGGTCAGCTGGACCCGGGTCGGGGCGGTGCTGGTGCTGACGGTGGCCATCCCGGTGGCCGCCGCGTTGCCCGCGCTGGCCGCCCTGGGCCTGTTGACCGCGATCTGCGTCGGGCTGGTGGCGGCCGAGGTGGTGGTCTTCGCCGACGCCCGTGAGGCCCTGCACAAGCTGGTCTTCGAGGAGAAGACCGCCCACGAGGCGAACGAGGCCGCCTTCCGGGCCCGCTGGCACGAACGCGACGAGGGCGAGTGAAGGCGGAGGTTCCTTCCTGACGTCCCCGGCGGACGGATTCGCCCGTCGGCAGAACCGGGCACCTCGGGGTGGCCGGCGCGCGGCAGGACAGCCGATGCTGGGCCGATGACGACGTTCTCCGTACAGGCCCGGCCCACCGACGCGGCGAGCTGGCTGGCCCTGGCCCGCCGGGTCGAGGCCGCCGGCTTCGACGCGCTGTACGCCGCCGACCACCCCGGTTCGGGCACCTCGCCGTTCGTGGCCCTGGCCGCCGCGGCGGCGGTGACGTCGAGGATCGACCTCGGGTCGTACGTCTCGAACGCCGGGGTCCGCGAGCCGATGCTGCTCGCCACCGACGTGGCGACCCTCGACGTGGTCTCCGGCGGCCGGGCCCGGCTCGGTCTGGGCGCCGGCCACACCCCGGCGGAGTGGCGGGCGGTCGGCCGGGTACGCCCCGACGTGGCCGGCCGGGTCCGCCGCTGCGTCGCCGTCGCCGAGGCGGTACGCGCCCTGCTGGCCGGCGAGGAGGTCACCGTGGACACCCCCGAGCTGACCGTCCACGCGGCCCGGCTCGCCGCACCTCGGCCGGTGCGGGACCGGATCCCGTTCACCCTGGGCACGTCCAACTCGGCGCTGCTGCGCTGGGCCGGGGCGCACGCCGACGTGGTGGGGCTGGCCGGCTTCGGGCGTACCCTCGCCGACGGGCACCGGCACGAGGCCCGGTGGCGCGTCGACCAGATCGAGGCGCAGCTGGCCTGCGTGGCGGCCGGCGCGGCCGGCCGGGCCGCGCCACCGGCGCTGGAGGCCCTGGTGCAGACGGTGGTGGTCACCGACGACGCCGGGGCGGTGGCCGCCGAGCGGGCCGTGGACGCCGGGCTGACCGGGCCGGAGCTGCTGGCCACCCCGTTCGTGCTGATCGGCACCGAGGCGGAGATCGTCGCGGCGGTACGGGAGCACCGGCGGCGGTGGGGCGTGACCCGGTTCGTGGTCCGCGCCGACGCCGTGGAACCCCTGGCCCCGGTGCTGCGCCGGCTGCGCGCCGACGTCGCAGTCGGGTAGTGCTCCCTCAGGGTCGGGCGGTCGGGTGACCGAACCAGCGGGAGAGCTGGGCGTCCAGCCCCCGCTGGTCGTCGCCGACCCAGGCGACGTGGCCGTCGGGGCGCACCAGGACGGCGGGGACGTCCAGCGCGGCGGTGGGGTCGTCGAGCCGGTCGGCCCGGTCGGCCCAGCCGCCGACGGTCAGCCGGCCGGTACGGTCCAGCAGCAGGCCCCGGCCGCGGTGCAGCAGACCGTAGAGCCGGCCCTGGGCCACCTCGACGTCGGGCAGCCGGCGGCCGAGCAGGTCCGGGCCGGCGCCGAAGTCGTACCGGACGTCGACCGCGGCGATCTTCCCGATCAGGTGCCGGTTCACCTCGTTGATGTCCATCAGCTCGGTGAGCAGCCGGCGCACGGCCCGCGGGCCCGGTTCGGGGGACATCAGTTCCACCTGGGCCCGGGTGTTGTCCAGCACCTCCCGCGCGACCGGGTGCCGTTCGGCGTGGTAGGTGTCGAGCAGCGTATCCGGCGCCCGGCCGCGGACCTGCGCGGCGAGTTTCCAGCCCAGGTTGACCGCGTCCTGCACGCCCAGGTTGAGGCCCTGCCCGCCGACGGGCGGATGGATGTGCGCCGCGTCGCCGGCCAGCAGCACCCGCCCGACCCGGTACCGCTCGGCGAGCCGGGTGGCGTCGCCGAAGCGGGACAACCAGCGCGGCGAGTGCACCCCGAAGTCGGTCCCGGCGACGGCGCGCAGCTGCCGCCGGAAGTCCTCCAGCGTGGGCGGTTCCGCCCGACCGATCACCCCGGCGGCGGGCACCACCACGCGGTACAGCCCGGGGCCCGCGGGCCCGACGATGAGCCGCTGGTCGGTCCGCCGGACCTCGGCCACCCGGGCGGCGACCTCCTCCGGCGGCACGCCGACCGCCACCTCCCCCATCAGCGTCTCGGTCCGCGACGGCTCGCCGGGAAAGCCGACGCCGAGCAGCTTGCGCACCGCGCTGCGCGCGCCGTCGCAGCCGACCAGATAACGGGTACGCAGCCGTTCCCCGTCGGCGAGCCGGACGGTCACCCCCTCGTCGTCCTGCGCGAGGCCGGCCACCGCACGCCCGTGCCGGACCTCGGCGCCCAGGGCGACCGCGTGCTCCTCGAGCAGCCGGACGATGACCGGCTGCGGGATGCCCAGCAGATAGGCGTACGCGGAATCCAGCCCCTCGGGCACGGGCTTGGGGATGGCGGCGAAGAAGCCGGCGGCGGGGCGCTGCCGTGCGTGTTCGCGGATGCGGTCCAGCAGCCCGCGCATGGCCATGATCTCGATGCTGCGGATGTGCAGGCCGACGATGCGGACGTACGACGCGGGCTCGGTGTCCCGTTCGAGGACGAGTACCCGTACGCCGTGCAGCCGCAGTTCGGCGGCCAGCATGGCGCCCGTCGGGCCGCAGCCGGCGATGATCACGTCGTGGCGGATGGGCGTGCGTTCGGTGCCGGTGACCGGCGATGCGGAGTGCACAGGTGTTGCCTTTCGGGAGGGCCTGGTTGGCGAGGCGCTCCCGGCGACACCTACGTCGATCGCCGGACCGTGACCGGAGGGGAGAGCACCCACTTCGATACAGCGTTCATGGGTCTCACCTCCTCGGGCCGTGACACGGTCACCGGCAAGCTACAAGCCTCCGCGTCGCCGCGTCGAGCCCTTTTCCGGGGCGGCCATGCGGTTGGAACAGGCGTACGATGCGGCGATGAGCGACTCCCGGATGGCCCTGCCGTCCACGGTGGACGAACGCACGATGTTGCGGACCTTCCTCGACTTCCAGCGGGAGGCGCTCGTCCGCAAGTGCGCCGGGCTGACCGACGGGCAGCTGCGGGCCCGTCCGGTGCCGTCGTCCACCCTGTCCCTGCTGGGCCTGGTGCGGCACCTGGCCACCGTCGAGCGGTGGTACTTCCAGGCGGTGCTCGCCGGCGACCGCCCCGGCGACCTGTACGACCTGACCGACGACTTCGACGCGCCGTTCAACGACATCGCCGACGCCACCGGCGCGGAGACCTTCGTGCAGTGGCGGGCGGAGGTGGCGGCCTCGCGGCGGATCGAGGACGAGCGCTCCCTCGACGCGGTCGGCCGCACCCCGGGCACCGGCAGCGAGCGCTCGCTGCGCTGGGTGCTCATCCACATGGTCGACGAGTACGCCCGGCACCTCGGGCACGCCGACATCCTGCGCGAGGCGATCGACGGCCGGTCCGGCGAGTGAGCGGTCAGCCCAACTTCTCGTAGAAGCGGATCTTCTCGCGCAGGTGGTCGTACTGGTGTTGGAGCAGGCGCATCTGCTCCTCGACCCGCTCGGCGTGCCGGCGCAGCAGGGCGTGCCGCTCGCCGGTGGTGTGCTCGCCCGCCCGGGCCAGCTCGGCGTAGCGGCACATCTCGGCGATCGGCATGCCGGTGTCGCGCAGGCAGCGGAACAGCACCAGCCAGCCCAGGTCCTCGTCGGTGAAGACCCGCCGCCCGCCGGACGTCCGCCCGATGTCACTGAGCAGGCCGATCTTCTCGTAGTAGCGCAGGGTGTCGAGGCTGAACCCGCTGCGGGTGGCGGCCTCGGAGGGTGAGTAACCGCTCATGCCCGCGATCCTAGTTCTTGACCTGGAGCGCGCTCCAGGTTGAAAGCTGGGTGCCATGACGACGACACGAACTCTGGGCCGCAGCGGAATCGAGGTCAGCGCGCTGGGCATGGGTTGCTGGGCGATCGGCGGGCCGCTCTGGGGTGACGGCGGGCAGCCGTTCGGGTGGGGCGAGGTGGACGACGACGAGTCGGTCCGGACCATCCACCGCGCCCTGGACCTGGGCGTCACCCTCTTCGACACGGCCAGCAACTACGGGGCCGGGCACAGCGAGCGGATCCTGGGCCGGGCGCTGGCCGGCCGGCGGGACGACGTGGTGGTCGCCACCAAGTTCGGCAACGTCTCCGACGAGGCCACCCGACGGTGGACCAGCGTCGACCACAGCCCCGCGTACGCGGCGGTCAGCCTGGAGGAGTCGCTGCGCCGGCTCGGCACCGACCACGTCGACCTGTACCAGCTGCACATCAACGATCTGCCGGCGTCCGCCGCGCTCGACCTGGTCGACACCCTGGAGGGCCTGGTCACCCAGGGCAAGATCCGGGCGTACGGCTGGAGCACCGACAACCCGGCGTCGGCGCGGGCGTTCGCCGAGGCGGGCCCGCACTGCGCCGCCGTGCAGCACGACGAGTCGGTGTTCAAGGACAACCGGGAGATGTTCGCGGTCTGCGACGCGCTGGACCTGGCCAGCCTCAACCGCGGCCCGCTGGCGATGGGCCTGCTCACTGGTAAGTCCCGCACCGTCGGCGCGGACGACGTGCGCGGCCGGGCACCGGAGTGGCTGGTCTGGTTCCGCGACGGCCGCCCCACGCCCGAGTGGTCGGCCCGGCTGGAGCTCATCCGGGCGGCGCTGACGGCCGACGGCCGTACCCTCGCCCAGGGCGCGTTGGGCTGGCTGCTGGCCCGCAGCCCACGCACGCTGCCGATCCCCGGCTGCCGCACGGTCGCGCAGGCCGAGGAGAACTTCGGCACCCTGGCGTACGGGCCGCTGCCCGCCGACGCGTTCGCCGAGGTGGAGCGGCTGCTCGCCGACCTGCGCGGCGCCCCGGCCGACGCCTGACAGTGAGGATGTAGGTGGGGTCACCCGGTCTGGTCTGACTCACCGCCTGACCGACGATGCTGTCCTGCTGTGCGATTCGTCGATCGGTTCCGGGTGACCCCGTTCCTGCACGTCACTGGCAGGGGCGTCGTGACCTGATAGGAGCCTGTGCAAGAGGCCCCATCACTGTCCTGTCCGCCCGTCCCAGCAAGTGCGTGCCGACCCTGTCGGTGCAAGCGAAAGGGACGACGGTTCCAGGATGACAGCCAAGAAGCGCCAGGTCACGGGTGGGGTTGATACCCACGGAAAGACGCACCACGCCGCCGCGGTCGACCAGGCGGGTCGGGTGCTCGGTGACCAGCAGTTCCCGGCCACCGCAGCCGGATATCAGCAGCTGCTGCTCTGGCTGCGCGCCTTCGGCCGGGTGGTCAAGGTCGGGGTGGAGGGCACCGGCGCCTATGGCGCTGGCCTGGCGCGGCACCTGAGCGCGTCGGGCATCACCGTCGTCGAGATCGACCGCCCTGACCGCAAGACCCGTCGGAGCAAGGGCAAGTCCGACCCGATCGATGCCCTCGCCGCCGCCCGCACGGCCCTGTCCGGGCAGGCCACCGGTGTCCCGAAGACCCGCACCGGCCCGGTCGAGGCGATCCGCGTCCTGCGGGTGGCCCGCCGCGGCGCGGTCAAGGCCCGCACCGCAGCCCTTAACCAGCTCCACGGCCTGATCACCTCCGCGCCGGACGCACTGCGGGAGGATCTGGCCGGCCTCACCGGTGCCGCGCTCGTCCAACGATGCGTCGACCTCCGTGTCGAGGAGTCCACGCTCACCGACCCGGTGCACGCCACGAACGCCGCCCTCGCCGCGATCGCCACTCGGATCACCGCGCTCAACGCCGAGATCGCCCACGCCGATCGACGACTGCGCCCCGCCGTCGCCCGCACCGCACCGGCCCTTAGCCGCCTGTTCGGCGCAGGACCGGAAGTCGCGGGGCAACTGCTGACCACCGCCGGCGACAACCCCGACCGGCTCCGCTCCGAAGCAGCCCTGGCCCACCTCTGCGGCGCCGCCCCGATACCCGCCAGCAGCGGACGCACCGACCGCCACCGCCTCAACCGCGGCGGCGACAGAGCCGCGAACAACGCCCTGCACACCATCGTGCTCAGCCGGATGCGCTACGACCCACGCACCCGCGCATACGTCGACAAACGCACCAAACAGGGCCTCGGCAAGAAAGAGATCATGCGGTGCCTCAAGCGATACGTCATCCGCGAGGTCCACACCGCCCTCCTCGCCGACTTCGCCGCTCTCCACACCCCTTGACATCCATAGGAGCATCGCTCGCGCCTCGCGGGTGCGCCGCCGGTCGCAGGGCAACCGGCGGCGCACCCGGTGCGGCACACTCACTTCCGTGACGACGACCATCGCGCAGGTCTCCCCCGCCCACCCGGCGTTCGATCGGGTGGCCGCGCTCTTCGACGACTACCGGGTGCACTACGGCCAACCGTCGAGCCCCGAGGGCACCCGCGGGTGGCTGCACGACCAGCTCACCGGCGGCCGGATGTCCGCCGTCGCTGCCCTCCGAGGCGACGACGTCTGCGGCTTCGTCACCGTCACGGTCATGCCCGCGTCGCTGCGGCTGGGCACCGTCTGGTCGATCCGCGACCTGTACGTGCCCCCGCGCCACCGTCGCGGCGGCGTCGCGAGCGCCCTGCTCCACCACGTCGTCCAGGAGGCACGCGCCGCGGGCGCGCTGCGCGTCTCACTCCAGACCGAGACCGACAACGGGCCCGCCCTGTCCCTCTACACCGGCCTCGGCTTCGAGCCGGTCACCGGCCTGGAACTGCTCAATCTCACCCTCGTCACCGCCGACTGACGCCCGCCGGGTGGCCGCTCGGATCGGTCAACGGCGCACCCGATAGCGCAGGTGAAGCACCCGGTTGCCGTGGATCACCTCAGGATCCTCCAACAGGTGCTGCGCGTCGACCGACCCGAAGTAGCGCTTGCCGGACCCGAACACGACGGGTACGACGTCCATGCGTACCTCGTCGACCAGACCCGCGGCGAGCACCTGGCCACCGACGTCACCGGCGGCGACCTCCACCGTGCGGTCTCCCGCGAGCTGCTGCGCCTTGGCCACGGCCGCCTCGACACCGTCGACGAAGTGGAACGGCGCCCCGGTGTCCCAGCCCTCGGGCGCCGGCCGGTGTGTCACGACGACCACGTGGTCGATCCCGCTCGGCGGCTTCCCGTCCCAGCCGTCCGTCAGGTCGAAGACGTGGCGGCCGACGACTGTCACCCCGATCTGGTCCCAGTACGCCCGGGTGTAGTCGTAGGACGTCTGCGACACCTTCAGCGCGCCGCTGGAGTCCAACGGGACGTCACCGCTGGACAACCACTCGAACAGCGGTCCCGGCTGGTCGTTCTCGTCCGCGACGAAGCCGTCCACCGACACCGAGCTGTACATGACCACCGTGCCCACGGGGCTCTCCTCTGCCTTGGGTGTGCCCAAGTTAACGTGTCGCGGGCTGCGGCTCTTGTAAGAAATCAATCGAGCGGCAGCGGCCAGCTGTCCAGCACGTGGCCGGGATGTTCGCGCAGGAACCGCCGCCGGACCTCGACGTACCGGGTCGGCGTGAGCCCGGTGAACGCCCGGAACTCGTGGCCGAAGTGCGCCTGGTCGAAGTAGCCCGCGCCAGCGGCGAGATCACTCCAGTCGATCGGCCCGTCGGGGTCGATCGCGAACACGGTGGTGGCGAAGCGGTGGGTGCGGGCGAGCCGCTTCGGCGTGACGCCGATGAGCTCCTTGAACCGCTGTGCCAGATGGGTGCCGCTGACCCCGGCCGCCACGCTCAGGTCGCCGATCGCGACCGCCCCGCTGGTCGCGGCGATGACGCTGCTCGTGTGGCGGACCAGCCCCAGGCCGACGGTCTCGCCCAGCCGCCGCATCAGCTCCTCCTCCAGCAGCGTCAGCATCTCGTGCGGCCCGCCCGCCGTGGCCAGCCGGTCCCGCAGCTCGGCGACGGCCCGCCGACCCCAGACCTGCTCCACGGCCACCGGGCGGTCGCACAGCTCGGCCGCGGGCATCGGCAGGAACGGCGCCAGCCCCCACGGCTTGACGTGCACGCCGACGGACCGGGTCCGGCGGGGGTAGCCGAACTCCAACGCGCGGGTGGGCGTGGTGACGACGCAGCCGTCGGCGTACTCCGCCGGCTCGATGCCGGTGCCGCCGCGGATGCGGAACGGCGCCCCGAGGTTGACGATGAGCAACGCCGCCGGCATCGGCGGCAACATCAGCCGGGGGTACGGCGGCGCGCCCGCCAGGTAGTAGAGGTCGTCGATCAGCCCGTCCAGCGGCGGTCGCGGCACTCTGGACACGTACTCCACGCCCGCAGCATCGCAGACACCGTCGGCGTCGCCGGGGCTCCACGCCATCGTCCGGAATCGCGTCGCACCCCACGGCTAGGGTCGGGCGATGATCCTTTCCGATTTCGTGGGCGGCTGGACCGGGACGAACGGGTTCCGTCTGATGCCCGGTGATCCGCTGGCCGAGTCCCCCGCCGCCGCGACGGTGAGCGCCGCCGCGGGCGGCCACCTGACCTCGATCGGCTACCGCTGGGAGCATCCCGACGACGGGCCGCAGGACGGGCTGGTCGTCGCCTGGACCGCCGAGGACGGCTCGCTGGCGGCGGTGTGGAGCGACTCGTGGCACCAGCAGCCGGTCCCGATGTCGCTGGCCGGGAGCCGTGGCGCGGACGGCACCGTCGCGCTCGACGGCGCGTACGGCGGCGGCTGGGTGTGGCGGATCGTCTTCGACACCACCGACGACGGGACGTTCCGGATGCGGATGGAGAACGTCGTGCCGGCGGGCGAGGCGACGGCCGAGCTGCCCGCCGGGCCGTACCCGGCGATGGTCCTGCGGGCGCGTCGCGGTTGAGGACGAACCCGACTCCGCTACTGGCCGAAGGTGGCGCGCAGGCTCTCGTTGATCAGGTAGTTGATCCGCTTGCGCAGGTGCCCGAGCAGCGACGCGTCCGGCATCGGCTCGTCGACCAGCAGCGTCCAGCGCAGCAGGGTGTCGTACGACCCGTCGGACTCCAGCTCGAAGCGCACCAGGGCGTCTGGACGTCTCGGCCAGAGCGACGACCAGACGACCAGACGCGGGTACGACGCCTCCACGATCCGCGGGCGCTGCTCGTCGTCGAGGAGCCGCAGCCACGGGCGGGCCGGGTCGCGGTCGGGCTCGGTCAGCGCCTCGAACACCACGGCGGGCGGTGGGGGCTGGGTCCGGGCCCGCCTACCGGCTTCGAGCATCGCTCAGCCCGCAACGGCGAACGGCACCGACGTCACGACCCGCCCTGCCCCTGCGGCAGTTCCTCGGCCACGAAGACGCCGACCCCGTGCACGCCCTCGACCCATCCCTGCATCTGCAAAAGGAAGATCGCCTGACGCACGACGGTCTGCGACACGCCGTGTTCCTCCTTGAGCTGCGCGGTCGACGGCAGCTTCTCTCCCGGCGCCAGCTCGCCCGACTCGATCCGCTCACGAAGATGGTCGGCCAACTGCGCCCACTTTGCCTTGGCGCGCGTAAAGCTCCCTGCCTGGGGACCGCGAGGCTGCACTGAACTCAGTCCATCGACCGTTCGGTGACGAAGACGCCCAAGCCGTGCACGCCCTCGACCAGCCCTTCGGTCTTGAGGACGATCATGGCGTGGTTGACCACCCCGGCTGACACGCCGTGCTGGCTGCACAACTGAGCGGTCGACGGCAACTTGTCGCCGGCGGCGAGTTCTCCGGACGCAATCTGCTCACGGATGAGATCCGCGAGCTGCGCCCACTTCGGTTTGGCGGGCATCTGCTCTCCCTGGTCTGCACCGCCATTTCAGCACGCTGCCCCTTCTACCGACAAGCAAGGAGTACTAGGTGGTTGACCTCCAAGTGGTACTAAGTATAAGTTCGAGCCGACCCGCTCTCCTGGTCTGCAAACCCGGAGCTGGTCGTCCTGTGGAACCACCCGGCCGGCCACTCCCCCGGTGATCGGCCGGGTGCCCCCTGCCCGCGACCAGCTGTCGACGGGCCCACCTGAGCAGGCCCGGGGCGGGTGCCGGGCTCCGACCGGCCATGCGCGCGCCCGGCCGTCCCCGCCCGCCCCGGCGCCACCGTCGACGCGAAGGAGACACGGCGTGCGGACGACAGCCACCCCACCGGTGGACGCCCTCGAACAGGTGCTCGGCGAGCTGCCCCTGCCCTGGGTGGTCACCGCCGAGGACCTGAAACTGGCGCTGCGCGCGCTGCTCGTGCACGCCCCGGAGCAGTGGCCCACCGGCCCGCTGTGCCGGGCCGACCGGACCGCTTACCCCTGCCTGCTGCACCGCTGGGCGCGGCGGGTGCTGCGCTCGCGCGGCCTGCTCGACGAGGTGATCGACGGGCTGGTCGAGCGCGGCGGCCAGCTGCTCGGCGTACCCGACGGGCGGTCGTGATGCGGTGGCCGCGACGCGACGTCGCGCCGGTGCCGCTCGCGCCAAGGCACCGGCGGACCTGGCGCGACGGGTGGCGTCGCTGCTCATGCGGGCTGCGCTGGCGGAACTGCCCGGACCGGCACGCGCCGGTACCCACCGAACCGCCCGCGCCGCCGCCGAACACCCGGTGGTGGGAGGAAGCGACCCGGGCCAACCCGCAGGTCGGCCGGGTCGGTCGGCTCACCCCGGCGCAGACCTGGCGGGCCAACGGCGGCCGGTGGTGAGCATCCCGCACACCCCGCTGCGCCCGCTCTGGCTCTGCCGGTCCTGCGCCGCGCCGTGGCCGTGCGCGCCGGCCCGGCTGCGGCTCATCCAGGAGTACGCGGACGACCGGGTCGCGCTCCTGGTCTACCTGGGCGGGATGCTGCACGACGCGGCGGGCGAGCTGCACCGGCTGCACCCCGACGACGGGCCGGACCCGGCGCGGCTCTTCGCCCGCTTTCTCGGCTGGGCGACGGGCCCGACCGTCAGGTGTGCTCGGCGATGAACCGGGCGACGGCGGCCCGGGCCACCTGGGTGTTGGGGCCGCCCCAGGCGAAGTCGAATCCGTGGTTGGCGAAGGGCAGCTCGACGTAGCGGTGCGGCACACCGACCGCGTCGAGCCGGTCGACCAGCGCCCGGCCCTGGTCGACGGGGACGATCTGGTCGTGGTCGCCGTGCACGACCAGGGTCGGCGGCACGCCGGCGCGGACGTGGGTCAGCGGTGACGCCAGCCGGTAGTTGTCCGGGTCGGTGGTCGGTGTGCCCTGCATGAAGGTGTGCAGGCCGCCCAGGCCGAACAGGTCGGGCTGCCGCCAGTCGTCCAGGTCGTGCAGGGCGGTCATGTCGGTGGGTGGGTAGAGCGCCACCACCGCCGCCGGCCGCAGCGGCGCGACGCCGCAGGACGGCCGGAAGGTCTGCGGCGCGTACGCGGCCAGCAGGGACAGGTGCGCGCCGGCCGACACGCCCTTGAGGACGACCCGGGTCGGGTCGATCCCGAGCCGGGCGGCGTTCGCCCCGACCCAGCCGAGCGCGCAGGCGACGTCGGCGGGCTGGTCCCGCCAGCGCCCCTGCGGCGAGAGCCGGTACTCGACGTCGATGACGACCGCGCCGGCGGCGGAGAGTTCGCTGTCCCACTCGGGGGTCTCGCTGCGGCGTCCCTCCTCCCAGGAGCCACCGTGCACCCAGACCACCGCCGGCCGTCCACCACGGGCGGCCGGGGCGGCTGTCGGCGGGAGCCAGAGGTCGGCGTGCAGTCGCTGGCCGGCGACGGTGGCGTACACCTCGGTGCGGTCGGGCCGGCGTTCGGCGGTGAGGGCCGTGCCGGCGAACTGGTCCGACCAGCGCAGGGCCACATCCTCGCGGGCGGCGACGCGGTGCGCGGCCGCCACCGGCACCACGGTGGCCACGGCGGTCACCGCCGCCAGGACGCCGACGACCACCCCCTTGCCTCCGGTACGCACACGCAGGGTCACCGCGAGGGCCAGCGCCGTCAGCGCGCCGAGCAGCAGGAGCGCCGCGTGTTCGGCGGCGAAGGTGGCCAGCAGCCAGAGCTCCACGCTGGGGCCGGGCAGCCAGGTCAGCGCCGCCCGCAGCGCCGCCGGGACCGCCAGCATCCAGGCCACCCCGCCGACCAGCCACCACCGCTTGCCAGGCATCCGCACACCCATCCTTTTTTCGTACGCTGTGCGAAAACCGTAGCAAGCCGGGGCCAATCAAGATCACCTGGGGTCGGCCCACGTTGAACGCATCCGGATCGGGCCGCGTGACCGAAGATATGAACATGCGGATCCTCATGGCCGGCGCGTCCGGCTTCCTCGGCACCCGGCTGGCCGACCGGTTCACCGCCGACGGGCACCAGGTCACCCGGCTGGTCCGGCGGCCGGCCCGCACCCCCGACGAACGACAGTGGAACCCGTCCGCCGCACAGCTCGACCCGGCCGTGGTGGCCGAGGCCGACGCGGTGGTCAACCTGGCCGGCGCGGGCGTCGGCGACAAGCGCTGGGACGACGACTACCGGCGGCTGATCCGGTCCAGCCGGGTCGACACCACCACCACCCTGGCCGTCGCCATCGCCGGCCTGCCCGCCGAGGACCGGCCGAAGGTGCTGCTCAACTCCTCCGCGGTGGGCTGGTACGGCAACACCGGCGACCGGGTCGTCGAGGAGGACGCGCCGGCCGGCGAGGGCTTCCTGGCCGACGTCTGCCGGGTCTGGGAGGCCGCGACCCGGCCCGCCGAGGACGCCGGGGTGCGCGTGGTCCGGCTGCGTACCGGGCTGCCGCTGCACCGCGACGGCGGCCTGCTCAAGCCGCAACTGCTGCCGTTCAGGCTGGGCATCGCGGGACGGCTGGGCAGCGGCCGGCAGTGGCTGCCGTGGATCTCGATGGTCGACTGGCTGGACTCCGCCGCGTTCCTGCTCGCCCGGGAGAACGTCGCCGGCCCGGTCAACCTGGTCGGCCCGAACCCGGTGACGAACGCCGAGTTCACCAAGGAGCTGGCCCGGCAGTTGCACCGCCCGGCGATCATCCCGATCCCGGCGCTGGCGCTGAAGGTGGTCCTCGGCGGCTTCGCCCACGAGGCGCTGACCAGCACCCGGGTCCTGCCCGGCGTGCTCAACCGGGCCGGCTTCCCGTGGCGTCACCCGGACCTGGCCGGCGCGCTGCACGCCGCCCTCACCGAGTGAGGGCCGGGGCCCCTCGCCCAGGAGGGGCCCCGGCCGCCGCACTCAGCAGCCGATGACCCAGTAGCTGGGGCCGGTCTGCTTGAGGGTGGTCGTGTAGAAGGTGTTGTAGAGGCCCATCCGCTGGTTGCTGCCCAGCGCGTAGGCGTACCCGCCGGACTGGTAGGCGCGGCCCGCGGTCACGTGGGCGTAGTTGCTGGCCGTCACGCAGGTCGGCGACGCCGTCGGGGACGCCGTCGGGGACGGGGTGGGCGTCGGGGACGCGGTCGCCGTCGGGGTCGGGCTCGGGCTCGGCGAGGCGCCGCCCAGGCCGAAGAAGAGCGCGTCCCGGTACGTCGAGCAGATGGTGTCCAGGAAGTAGGCGGCCACGTTGCCGCACTGGTCGGCGCCGGTGCCCGGGTCGACGGGCGTGCCGTGGCCCATCCCGGAGACCCGGTAGAGGCGGACGGCGTCGTTGCCGTAGACCTCCAGGCTGGTGCCGCCGGGCAGGGACGCGGTGCTGGTCGGGGTCTGCGAGACGCCGAGCACGTTGGTCCACTGGTCGCGGGACTCGGCCGCGTTGAGCGGGGCCACCGTGGTGTCGGAGGTGCCGTGCCAGATCGCCACCCGGGGCCGCGGGCCGGCATAGCCGGAGTACGCGCCGCGCACCAGGTCACCCCAGGCCGTCGGGCTCTTGTCCACCCCCGGGTTCATGCAGGAGTACGCGCTGGTGGTGCTGGTGGCGCAGCGGTACGGGAGGCCGGCGACGACCGAGCCGGCGGCGAACACGTCCGGGTAGGTGGCCAGCATGACCGCGCTCATCGCCCCGCCGGCGGAGAGCCCGCTGACGAAGACCCGGGCGGGGTCGACGGCGTAGTTGCTCTTCGCGTAGTCGACCATCTGCTTGACGGACAGGGCCTCGCCCTGTCCCCGGGCGGTGTCCCCGGTGGCGAACCAGTTGAAGCAGGAGCTGGAGTTGTTGGAACTGGCCTGCTGCGGCACGATCAGCGCGAACTTCCAGAGGTCGGCGTACTTCTGCCAGCCGGAGTTGGTGAAGTAGCCCGAGGCGTTCTGGGTGCAGCCGTGCAGCAGCACCACCGCCGGGGCGCCTGACGGCAGGCCGTTCGGGCGGTAGGCGTACATGCTGAGGTTGCCGGGGTTGGAGCCGAAGCCGGTGACCTGGGTGAGCGTGGCGGCCTGGGCGGGCGCGGCGACGGCGACGACGGTGGCGGCGGCGAGCGCGGCCCCGGCGACCGCCCCGGCGATTCTGGCGAGGATGGATGAGCGGCGGCGCACGGCGACCTCCCGATGATGGGTTGTGAACTGGGTCACTCCCGAGTTGCCGCGACGTTACGTCCGTGTTTCCGACCGGCGACATGGGCCGCGCTCACACATTCGCTTCCGCCGATGTGTCGGCTGCGGCGCCGCCGCGGCGCGGGGCCCGGGACACCTCTCTCGCTGCCTACAGACTTGAGAGCACAGACGACTCACGTGCCGGTCCCCCGCCCGACGCCTCCGGTGAGTCGTTGGCGCTCTCAAGTCCGTAGCGGCGCCGAGCCTCCGTCGGCCCGCGCGGCGCGAGAGTCGGCACGCGCGGCGCGAGTCGGCACCGCGCGGCGGGGATGCGGGACCCGGGTCCGCGCGGTCCGCGGGTGACCGGGCTTTCGTGTCTGCCCGGCCTGTGTCGGTCCGGTTGGTAACGTCCGCTCCGTGCCGAGTTCACCGTCCCTGGTCGACGGCCCCGCCCCCGCCGCGCCGGTCGCCCGCCGGGACCGCCGGGCCGACCTGGTGGTGGCGGTCGCCGCGGTGGCCCTGGCGTTCTGGGTGACCTGCGGACTGTGGCGGAACCCGAACGGCCGGGCGATCACCGTCAACTCCAGCGACCAGGCGCTCTTCGAATGGCTGCTGGCCTTCGGCGGGCACGCGCTCACCCACGGCGAGAACCCCTTCTTCACCCACCTGATCAACGTCCCCGACGGCGTCAACCTCGCCGTCAACACCTCGATCACCGTGTACGCGGCGGTCTTCGCCCCGCTGACGTACCTGGTCGGGCCGCCGGCCACCTTCCTGGTGGTGCTGACGCTGAACCTGGCCGCCACCGGGCTGGCCTGGTACTGGCTGCTCAGCCGGCACCTGGTCGGCAGCCGGCTGGCCGCCGGGGCGGGCGCGCTGTTCATCGCGTACTCGCCCGGGATGGTGTCGCACGCCAACGCCCACCTGAACTGGACCGCCGGTTGGCTGGTGCCGCTGCTGGTGTGGGCGCTGTTCGCGCTGCGCCGGCCCGGGAACTGGGCGCGCGGCGGGGTGCTGCTCGGGGTGCTGGTGGCGGTGGCCTTCTCCATCGCCGCCGAGGGGCTCTTCTTCGCCGCCCTGGCGCTGGCCCTCTTCCTCGCCGTGTGGACCGCGCACCCGGCCCGGCGCGCCGAGGCCCGCGCGGCGCTGCCGCACTTCCTGCGCGGGCTCGGGGTGGCCGCGCTGGTGGCGGGGGCGCTGCTGGCGTACCCGCTGTGGCTGCACTTCGCCGGGCCGCAGCGGTACCACGGCACCGGCTTCGACCCGATGATCCACTCGGAGGACATCGCGGCGTTCGGGGCGTACCCGCAGCGGTCGCTGGCCGGCGCGGCCGGGCTGGGCACCGCGCTGGCCCCGAACCCGACCGAGGAGAACTCCTTCTTCGGGGTGCCGCTGCTGCTGCTCGCCGTGGCCTGCTTCGCGCTGCTGTGGCGGCGGGCCACCCCGGCCCGCCGGGCCACCCTGGCCGCGCTGGGCGTCACCGCGGTGGTCTTCGGGGTGCTGTCGTTGGGCCCGGAGGCGAAGTGGGACGGCCGGCGCACCGGGCAACTGCTGCCGTTCGGCGTGCTGGACAACCTGCCGGTGGTCAACGCCGCGCTGCCCTCCCGGCTGGCGCTGGTGGTCGCCCCGGTGATCGGGTTGCTGCTGGCGTACGCCATCGACAGCCTGCGGGCCGACCCGCCGCGCGCCCGGGCGGCCGGCCCGGCGTGGCTGGCCGGTTTCGCGGTGGCGCTGCTGCCGCTGCTGCCGGTCCCGCTGGCCACCAGCGCCCGCGAACCGGTCCCGGCGTTCATCACCTCCGGCGCCTGGAAACGCCACGTCCCGCCCGACGGGGTCCTCACCCCGCTGCCGCTGACCCTCGACGTCACCCCCGACGGCCAGCGCTGGCAGGCGTACGCCCTGGCCCACCGGCAGGGCGAGTTCCGCATCCCGGCGGGGTTCTTCCTCGGCCCCGGCGGCCCGGACGGCCGGGGCCGGATCGGCCCGCCGCCGCGCACCTTCGACACCCTGATGGACCAGGCCGGCCGGACCGGGCTGATGCCGATCATCACCGACGGCAGCATCCGGCTCTGCCGCGCCGACCTGCGCTACTGGGGGGTCAGCGCGGTGGTGCTGGCCGACCGGGTGCACGGCGCGAAGTACGACCTCGACGAGGACGCCCTGAAGCGCACCGCCACCGCGATCCTCGGCCCCCCGCAGCGGGTCGAGGACGTCTGGCTCTGGACCGTGCCGGGTGACTGACGCAACGTTGCTCACCCCAGGTGACCGACGGGTACGGGTCTAGGCTGGGCTGGTGAGCACGACGACTTCCGGCCTGAGCGCCGTCCGCGCGGGTCAGCTCGACTACCTGGCCGCCTGGGACGAGCAGCGCCGGCTGCACGAGTCGGTGGTGGCGGGTGAGCGGGGCGACACCGTGCTGCTGCTGGAGCACCCGAGCGTCTACACCGCCGGCAAGCGCACCGAGCCGTGGGACCGCCCGATGGACGGCACCCCGGTGGTCGACGTCGACCGCGGCGGCAAGATCACCTGGCACGGTCCGGGGCAGCTGGTCGGCTATCCCATCGTCAGGCTGCCCGACCCGGTCGACGTGGTCGCCTACGTCCGCCGCACCGAGCAGCTGCTGATCGACGTCTGCGCCGAGTTCGGGCTGGCCGCCGGCCGGGTCGAGGGGCGCAGCGGGGTGTGGGTGCCGGAGGACGACCGGGGGCCGGCCCGCAAGGTGGCCGCCATCGGCATCCGGGTCGCCCGGGGCGTCACCCTGCACGGCTTCTCGATCAACTGTGACTGCGAGCTGACGTACTTCGACCGGATCGTCCCGTGCGGCATCCGCGACGCCGGGGTCACCTCGCTCACCGCCGAGCTGGGCCGCCCGGTCACCGTCGCCGACGTGCTGCCGGTGGCCGAGCGCCACCTGCCCACCCTCGTCACGGTCTGACGGGAACTTTCTCCGGCGCGTTGTCCCCCGGGGCGTCGGCCCGATCGTCCCTATGGTGAGAGCCGGCGACCCCGCCGGCCACGACCGCAGGAGACGAACCATGCCCATGTACGCCGCCCTCATCTACAGCGCCGACGTCGACTGGACCCGACCGGAGTACGCCGAGGGGATGAAGGAGTACAACGAGTTCGGGGCCGCCGCCGCGGCGGTGATCCGGGGCGGCAGCGCCCTCTACCCGACCGCCACCGCCACCACCGTCCGGGTCACCGGCGGCAAGGGTGGCGACGTGCTCACCACCGATGGCCCGTACGCCGAGACCAAGGAGGCGCTGACCGGCTTCTACCTGCTGGACTGCGCCGACCTGGACGAGGCGGTGAAGGTCGCCGCGACCATCCCGGCCGCCTGGTCCGGCGCGGTGGAGGTCCGCCCGGTCATCCAGTTCTGAGGTGCCGTCGGTGCTGCCCGGTGACGCGGCGGTGGCCAGGGTGGTCCGCGACGAGCGGGCCCGCATCCTGGCCACGCTGGTCCGCGTCACCGGCAGCCTGGACCTGGCCGAGGACGCCACCCAGGACGCCGTGGTCAGGGCGCTGGAGTCCTGGCCGCGCGACGGCGTACCGGACAACCCGCGCGCCTGGCTGCTGGTGGTGGCCCGGCGGCGGGCGGTGGACCTGATCCGCCGGGAGGCGAACCGGACGGTCAAGGAGGCGGCGGCGATGGCCCTGCTCGACCCGGAGCCCGAGCCGCCCGCCACGGTCCGCGACGACCTGCTGCGGCTGGTCTTCACCTGCTGCCACCCGGCGCTGTCCCTGGACGCGCAGGTGGCGTTGGCGCTGCGGACCCTGGCCGGGTTGAGCACCGCCGAGGCGGCCCGGGCCCTGCTGCTGCCCGAGGCGACCCTGGCCAAGCGGCTGACCCGGGCCAAGCAGAAGATCACCCGGGCGCGGATCCCCTACCGGGTGCCGGAGGCCGAAGAGCTGCCCGACCGGCTCACCGGTGTCGCCACCACCGTCTATCTGATCTTCAACGAGGGCTACGCGGCCGGCGCGGGCGACGACCTGGTCCGGGGGCCGCTGGCCGACGAGGCGCTGCGGCTGGCGAGGCTGCTCGCCGAGCTGATGCCGGACGAGCCGACCGTGCTCGGGCTGCTCGCCCTGCTGCTGCTCCAGGACTCCCGGCGGGCGGCCCGCACCGGTCCGGACGGCAGGCTGCTGCTCCTGCCCGAACAGGACCGGTCGCGCTGGGACCGGGCCGCGATCGTCGCCGGGGTGGAGCTGGTCGGGCGGGCGCTGCGCCGCACCCCCGACCATCCCGACCGGTACGTCGTGCAGGCCGCCATCGCCGCCTGCCACGCCCTCGCCCCGACGTACGACCGGACGCCGTGGGACGCGGTGGTCTCCTGGTACGACGTGCTGCTGACCGTGCACGACACCCCCGTGGTCCGGCTGAACCGGGCGGCGGCGGTGGCCGAGCGGGACGGGCCGGCGGCCGGGCTGGCGCTGGTCGACGCCCTGGCCGGGCTCACTGGCTATCCGTGGTGGCACGCCACCCGCGCCGAGCTGCTGCGCCGCCTGGAGCGGCCGGCGGACGCGGCGGACGCGTACGACCGGGCGCTGGCCCTGGAGCTGAGCGCACCGCAGGCCGCGCACCTGCGCCGCCGCCGGGCCGGACTGCCCGCGTAACCTGCTGGGGGTGCGTATCGACCTGGTCACCCTCGTGGTCGCCGACTACGACCCCGCGATCGACTTCTTCACCGAGGTGCTCGGCTTCGAACTGGTCGAGGACACCCCGTCGCTGACCAACGACGGCCGACCGAAGCGCTGGGTGGTGGTCCGCCCGCCGGGCGGCGGCACCGGCCTGTTGCTGGCCCGCGCCGACGGTGAGCGGCAGCAGGGCGCGGTGGGCGACCAGACCCACGGCCGGGTCGGCTTCTTCCTCCAGGTCGACGACTTCGACGCCACCTACGCGCGGATGGTCGAGGCGCGGGTCGAGTTCGTGAAGCCGCCGCGCACCGAGCCGTACGGCCGGGTGGCCGTCTTCCGGGACCTCGCCGGCAACCCGTGGGACCTGCTCGGCCCCGCCTGAACCCGCTCGCCCCTCAACCGGTAAGGACCCCTTGATGACCGACGTGATGTCACCGCAGCGGCAGATCGCCGAGGAGCTGCACGTGTCGCCGACCTTCGACGCGGCGCGGGAGATCGAGCGCCGGGTGGTGTTCCTCGCCGACCGGCTGGTCGACGCCGGGCTGCGGACGCTGGTGCTCGGCATCAGCGGCGGCGTGGACTCGACCACCGCAGGCCGGCTCTGCCAACTGGCGGTGGAACGTGCCCGGGAGGCCGGCCACCGGTGCGAGTTCGTCGCCATGCGGCTGCCGTACGGGGTGCAGGCCGACGAGCACCACGCCCAGACGGCGCTGGCGTTCATCCGCGCCGACCGGGTGCTCACCGTGGACGTCAAGCCGGCCAGCGATGCCGCCCTGGACGCGCTGGTCGCCGCCGGGCTGGCCTTCCGCGACGCCGCCCAGCAGGACTTCGTGCACGGCAACATCAAGGCCCGCCAGCGGATGATCGCCCAGTACGCGGTGGCCGGCGCGACGGCCGGGCTGGTGGTCGGCACCGACCACGCCGCCGAGGCGGTCACCGGCTTCTTCACCAAGCACGGCGACGGCGCGGCGGACGTCGTACCGCTGACCGGGCTGACCAAGCGGCGGGTGCGGGCCATGGCCGCCGCGCTGGGAGCCCCGGCCGAACTGGTCGGCAAGGCGCCCACCGCCGACCTGGAGAGCCTGGCCCCGGGCAAGCTCGACGAGGACGCGCTGGGGCTGACGTACGAACAGATCGACGACTACCTGGAGGGCCGGCCCGTGCCGGCGGAGGTGGAGGCGGCGCTGGTGGCCCGCTACCGGGCCACCGACCACAAGCGCCAGTTGCCCATCGCTCCCTGAGCGGCGGGCGGAGGGGCCCCTGGTCGGGACCCCTCCGGCCCGCTCAGGGCGTGAGGCGGTGCAGGTCGCGCGGGAACGCGGTCACCTCGCGGACGTTCGCCGCGCCGGTCAGCCGGGCGACGAAGCGTTCCAGGCCGATCGCGAAGCCGCCGTGCGGCGGCATCCCGTGCCGGAACGCGTCCAGGTAGCCGGCGTACGGCTCGACCGGCTCGCCGCGGGCGGCCAGCGCCGCCAGGTAGTCGGCGTGCCGGTGCAGCCGCTGCCCGCCGGTGACCAGCTCCACACCGCGGAAGAGCAGGTCGAACCCGTTCGAGTACGCCGGCCGCGCCGGGTCCGGGTGGGTGTAGAACGGCCGCTTCGCCATCGGGTACCCGGTGACGAAGAGGAACTCCGACCCGTGCTCGCGGCGGGCCCACTCCCCCAGCGCCCGCTCGTGCGCCGGCGCGAGGTCCGGCTCGTCGGCGGGCGCCCCGGCGATCTTCAGCGCCTCGGTGAAGTGCACGGCGGGGATCTCGGCGGGCACCTCGGGTGGCTCGATCCCGAGGGTGGTCAGGGCGTCGCCCGCCCGCTCTCCCACCGCGCCCAGCATCCCGACCAGGACGGCGCGCAACACGCGCATCACGTCCCGGTGGTCGGCCACGAAGCCCAGCTCCACGTCGAGCGAGGTGTACTGCGCCAGGTGCCGGGCGGTGTCGTGCGGCTCGGCCCGGAACACCGGGCCCACCTCGTACACGCGCTCGAAGACGCCCACCATGAGCTGCTTGTAGAACTGCGGCGACTGCGCCAGGTACGCCGGCCGGCCGAACCAGTCCAGCGCGAAGACGTTCGCGCCGCTCTCGGTGGACCAGGCGACCACCTTCGGGGTGTGGATCTCGATGTGGCCGCGGGCGTCCAGCGTGGCCCGGAACCCCGCCACCGCCGCCGCCGAGATCCGCAGCGCCGCCGACCGGGTCGGGTGCCGCAGCGCGGTCGGCGCGTGGTCGAGCTGGGTGGGCAGGCCGGCGGTGAGCACCGGCCGGTACAGGTCGAACGGCGGTGGGACGGCGGGGTCGCCGAGCGGACGTACCGTCGGGTCGGTCAGCTCGACCCCGGCGGGCGCGGTCTCGTTCGTGACCACCGTGCCGACCACCTCGACGACGGTCTCCTCGGTGAGCCGCGTGAGCGCCGCGCGGCCGTCCGGGTCGGTGACCACCACCTGGGTCAGGCCGGCGGCGTCCCGGACGATCAGGAAGGCCACCGACTTGAGCAGCCGGCGGCGGTGCACCCAGCCGGCGACCCGCACGGTCGCGCCGACATGGGAGCTGAGCTGGGAGGACAGGATGCGTTGCATGGTGGCTACCTCCTCGATCGATCGCAACGCGACCCCAGGCAGGTGTGGGCGAGCGGGAACCTCGCGGTGCCACCACACCTTCGCCCCCGGTCGCCCGGGGGCCTCGTTCGTCGCCTTTTCGCCGGGGCCAGCCGGGCGGGTTCTACTGGGCGACACGTCGCCGTTCTTCCCGCGGCTCGGGAGGGTCTTCGCGCCCCGGCGCCGGACCGCCTCCCAGCAACTCGGCGGCTCTCTGCACCGGCGGGTCGGGGCGGTACTCGTCTCCGTCGCAGCCGTGCCGGCACGCTAGCACCGCCGCCGCGCCGCTGTAACGGGGATTTCGGGGGTTGTGGTGGCCGGTGTCACAAGTTCTGTGGCGTGACGCCGGTCGCCCGACGTTCATCGACGGCCACCATCGGGCGTAGGCTCGGTTTGTGACGATCGAGCACTCAGCGCCGACGACGACTCCGCAGGCCACTCGTACCGCGACGGCCGCCCCCGAGGGGCGACGGCTGCTGCGGATCGAGGCCCGCAACGCCGAGACGCCGATCGAGCGCAAGCCGCCATGGATCAAGGTCAAGGCCAAGATGGGCCCGGAGTACACCCAGCTGCGCGGGTTGGTCTCGCGCGAAGGGCTGCACACCGTCTGCCAGGAGGCCGGTTGCCCCAACATCTACGAATGCTGGGAGGACCGGGAGGCCACCTTCCTCATCGGTGGCGACCAGTGCACCCGGCGCTGCGACTTCTGCCAGATCGACACCGGCAAGCCGGCCGAGTTCGACGCCGACGAGCCGCGCCGGGTCGCCGAGTCGGTGGTCTCGATGGGCCTGCGCTACGCCACCATCACCGGTGTCGCCCGTGACGACCTGCCCGACGGTGGCGCCTGGCTGTACGCCGAGACGGTCCGACAGATCCACGCCCTCCAGCCCGGCTGCGGCGTCGAACTGCTGATCCCCGACTTCAACGCGGTCCCCGAGCAGCTTGCCGAGGTGTTCGGCTCCCGCCCCGAGGTGCTCGCGCACAACGTCGAGACGGTGCCCCGGATCTTCAAGCGGATCCGGCCGGCGTTCCGCTACGAGCGGTCCCTGGACGTCATCCGGCAGGCCCGCGCCGACGGCCTGGTCACCAAGAGCAACCTGATCCTCGGCATGGGCGAGGAGCGGGCCGAGGTGTCCCAGGCGCTGCGCGACCTGCACTCCGCCGGCTGCGAGCTGATCACCATCACGCAGTACCTGCGCCCCTCCCCCCGGCACCACCCGGTGACCCGCTGGGTCAAGCCGGAGGAGTTCGTCGAGCTGCGCGAGGAGGCCGAGGAGATCGGCTTCGCCGGGGTGATGAGCGGCCCGCTGGTGCGCTCGTCGTACCGGGCCGGCCGGCTCTACCGGCAGGCCCTGGAGGCCCGCGAGCAGGTCGCCGCCACCCGCTGACCTCGTTTCACCCGTCACCCCGTGCCGCCCGCCGGCGCGGGGTGACGCGCTTTCCGCACTTGCCACGTTCAGGGCGTAACCGTCCGTACCGGGCGCGGCTACCCCAACCGTGGTCGGATTCCGGGTGGTGCTGGCGGCCGGCGTCGCGTACCGGCTCGCCCTGCTCCGGTACGGCATGCCGCCGACGAACAGCGACGAGGCGACGATGGGCCTCGCCGCGCTGCACGTCGCGCAGGGACGGGAGTTCCCGGTCTGGTTCTACGGCCAGGCGTACATGGGGACGCTGGAGGCGTACCCGGCCGCGCCGCTGTTCGGGCCCTCCACGCTGGCCCTGCGGCTGCCCACCGTCGCCCTGTACGCGCTCACCTGGCGGCTGACGCTGCGCCTCGGCGCCGGCCTCCGGTACGCGCTGCTGGTCGTCGGGCTGCTCGCGCTCGGTCCCGACCGGGTGCTGCGCAACCAGCTGATCGCAGGGGGCGACTATCCGGAGCTGAACCCGGCCGGGGCGGCGCTGGCCCTGCTCTCCCTGGACCTCTGCGTCGCCGGTCGGGGCGCCCGGCTGCCCCGCTGGGCCGGCTGGGGGCTGGTCGCCGGGCTGATGCTCCGGGTGGATCCGCTGCTCCTGCCGTACGTGCTCGCCCTGGGGGCGGTGCTGGTCGGCGGATCTACCTGCCCCGACGCTGAACCCGCTCCTCGGGCGTCCCGCCGTCAGCCGGCGGGTCAGGTGGCGCGTTGCCGGGGCACGGTGGCGGCCGGTTCCAGCAGGCCGAGCCGGTGGGCCAGCGCCGCGGCCTCCACCCGGTTGCTGACGTCCAGCTTCGCGATGATCCGGGAGACGTGCACGCTGGCGGTCTTCGGCGAGATGAACAACTGCTCGGCGATCCGGCTGTTGCTGTGCCCCTCGGCGACCAGCCGCAGCACCTCCCGCTCCCGGGAGGTGAGCAGGTCCGGCCCGGGGGTGCCCCCACCGCGCAGCCCGACCCGCCGGGCCAGGGTGGCGACCTGGTCGGCGAGGGGCGTGGCGCCCAGGTCGCGGGCCAGCGCCGCCGCCTCGCGTACCGCGTCGGGGACCAGGTCGCGAACACCAGCGGCGGCAGCCGCCTCGGCCAGCCCCAGCAGGGCCCGGCCCAACGGGTACGGCTGGCCGTCGGCCCGCCACGCGGCCACCGCGGCCCGCCACGCCGGCAGCGCGGTCGTCGCCGGGGCGAGCAGGGCGGCCACGGTGGCGGCGTGCGCCCGTTCGGCCGGGTACCGGGCCGGCAGCCCGGCGGCCAGCGCGCCGACGAAGGCGGCCAGCTCCGGTACGGCGTACCGGGCGGCGGTCCGGGCCGCCGCGGTGAGCACCGGCCAGCCCTCCCGGGGCTGCTCGGGCAGGCACTCGTCGGCCAGCGCCGCGTGCGCCGCGGCGACCGCCTCGGTCCGGTCGTCGCCGGCCAACGCCGCCTCGATCCGTAGCTCGTGCAGGGGCAGCCGGTGGTTGGCCCACAGGTACGGCCGGGCCAGGAAACCCAGCGCCCGGCCCACCACCTCCCCGGCGGCGGCGTCGCCCCGGGCCAGCCGCAGCCCGGCGCGCAGTTGCAGCCAGTGCAGGCCGGAGACGCCCGGCGGGTCGGTCCGCGCCGCCGCCGCGCAGGCCGCCTCCGCCTCGTCCCACCGGCCCAACGCGATCAGCGCCTCGGCCTGGTTGGAGAGCAGGTACGCCCCACCCGAGCGGCTGATCCCGACCCGGCGCGCCTCGGTCACCCCCTCGCCGGCGGCGTCCGCCGACTCGGCGTACCGGCCCAGCTCGAAGAGCACGTCGGAGAGGTACACCAGCGCGCTGACCAGCGCCGGCACGTTCCCGGCGGCCCGGGCCAGCGCCTCGGCCCGGCGCAGGTCGGCCAGGCCGCGGTCGGAGTCCCGACCGAGCCGGCAGAGCATCGCGATCCGGGTGGGCAGCAGCGTGACGTCCTCGCCGAGCGCCGCCGCCCCGGCCATCGCCTCGTCGGCCACCGTGGCAGCCTGCCCGGGATCCACCTTCGACAGGTGCGCGGCGAGGTCGGCGAGCAGCCGGAACCGCTGCGGACCGTCCGGCACCCCGGCCGCCAGCCGGTACGCCTCCCGCAGCTCCACCGCGCCGTCGCTCTTGCCGAGCAGGGCCAGCAGCCAGCCCCGCCAGTCCAGCAGCCGGGCGGCGCGCAGCGGCTCGGCGTCCCGGTCGACCTCGGCCAGCGCGGCCCGGGTGAGGGTGAGCGCCCGGCCGTAGTCCCCGGCCGTGGTGGCCGCGCCGAGCGTCTCCTCCAGCACCGCCAGGTGGTCCATGCCGAGCCGGTCGGCGGCGTCGGGCACCTGCTCCCACAGCTCCAGCACCCGCTCCAGCAGCCGGCTCTGCTCCGCGTACGCGTACCGGTCGGCCGCCGCGACCGCCGCCGCACGGGCGCTGACCAGGGCCCGCGGGTGGTCGTGCGCGGCGTTCCAGTGGTGGGCGATCTCGGCCGGGGCCCGGCCGGCCGGCACCAGGTGCGGCTGCGCCTCGATCGCGGCGGCGTACCGGGCGTGCAGCCGGGCGTGCTCGCCGGGGAGCAGCTCGTCGTGCACGGCCTCCCGGACCAGGGCGTGCCGGAACTCGTAGTCCCCGTCCGGGTCGGCGACCACCAGCTGCGCGGCGACGGCGGCGCGCAACGCGTCCTCCAGCTCCGCCTCGGGCAGGCCGGCGACCTCGGCGAGGAGCTGGTGGGCGAAGCGGCTGCCCCCGGCGGCGGCGATCCGCAGCACCCGCTGCGCCGGCTCGGGGAGCCGGTCGACCCGGGCCAGCAGCAGGTCGCGCAGGGTGTCCGGCAGGGTGGCGCAGCCGACCGGGGAACCGGCGGCGGCCAGCTCCTCGATGAAGAACGGGTTGCCCTGGGTGCGGTCGTGCACGTCGTCGACGGCCCGGGCGGCCGGCTCGGCGCCGAGCAGGTCGGCCAGGACGGCGGCGGTGCCGTCCCGGTCCAGCCGGCCCAGCTCGACCCGCTCGACGCCCCGGACCCGGTCCAGCTCGGCGAGGAAGGGCCGCAGCGGGTGCCCCCGGTACAGCTCGTCGGTGCGGTAGGTGCAGACCAGCAGCAGCCGGCCCGGCCGGGCGGCGCGGACCAGGAAGCCGATCAGGTCGCGGGTGGACCGGTCGGCCCAGTGCAGGTCCTCGATCACCAGCACCAGCGGGCGGGCCTCGGCGAGCCGGTGGAACAGGCCGGCGACCAGGTCGAACAGGTATCCGCGGGGCGCGTCGGAGTCGGCCGGGCCGCCGGGCGCGGCGGCGGCGACCGGCCCCCGGGCCAGCTCGGGCAGGAGGCGGGCGAACTCCGGCTCGTACCCGTCGAGGACGCCCGGGCCGTCCTGGCGCAGCACCTCGCGCAGCGCGGCGGCGAACGGGGCGAAGGGCAGGCCGGCCTCGCCCAGCTCCAGGCAGTGGCCGACCAGCAGCCGGGCGCCGCCGGCGACGGCCAGCAGCCCGAACTCGTCGAGCAGCCGGGTCTTGCCGACGCCGGCCTCGCCGCCGACCAGGACGGTGGTCGGCTCCCCGGCGCGGGCCCGGCCCAGCGCGTCGCGCAGGACGCGCAGCTCGCGTTGGCGGCCGACGAGGAGGGTGCTGGCGGCGCGTGCGGTCACGGCACCGAGCATGCCACGCCCCCGGACTGCGCCGACCCGGCCGACCGGCCGGTCCCGGACCGGCCCGTCGGTGTCGGCCACCGGCCCGGCCGCCCCCGTGGCGGCCGGGCCGGTGACGACCGGGCCGGTGACGACCGGGCCGGTGACGACCGGGCCGGTGACGACCGGGCTGGTCACGACCGGGCTGGTCCGCGGCGCGGCCGGAGCCTCCGCCGCCGCCGAGGGGTCGGCCCGGCCGGCGGTGGCGGATGCCGCTGGCGCGGTCACCGGCGGGCGTCGGTGGCGCGGGCCGCGTGCTGCCGCCGGCCGAGCCAGCCGCGCGGGTGGCGGCGGGGCAGCGCCCGGGCCAGCCGGTCGGTGGCCGCGTCGGCCTGGAGCTCGCTGGCGTGGGTACGGTGGATGGTGAGCATGAAGTCCGCGTCGTTGCCGAACATCGGCCTCTCCTGTCGTGCGGTGTGCCGTTTCGCTGTCGACACCTACGTTCCGCGCGAAGGTGCCCCGGGGGCATGGGTGCGCCGCCTCATCTTGGCCCGCCGACCCTCCTTACTCGGGGGTCTGCGGAGGGCCGCGGCGACGTAAGGTACTCAGCCGGCCGGGAGAGCCGGCCGCGGATCAACGCCGGGCGGGGCGACCACTAGACTCTGCGGCATGGCAAAGCCCCAGGAGAAGGTCTCGTTCGGCCAGCGGCTGAAGCAGATCGGGATGGTGTTCCGGTTCACCGCCAAGCAGGACAGGTGGTTCGCCCCGCTGACCGCCGCGGCGGTGCTGCTCCCGCTCGCGCTCACCGTGGTCGCGGTGATCCTGTGGGGCTGGCTCTGGCTGCCGATCGGCATCCTGATCACCCTGCTCGCCGTGCTGATCGTGCTGAACCTGCGGTCCAACAAGGCGATGATGAACGCCGCCGAGGGCCAGCCGGGCGCGGCGGCGCAGATCATGGAGAGCATGCGCGGCGACTGGCGGGTCACCCCGGCGGTCAGCTCCACCACCCAGATGGACATGATCCACCTGGTGCTGGGCCGCCCCGGCGTCATCCTGCTGGCCGAGGGGAACCCGCAGCGGGTGCGCGGCCTGCTCGGGCAGGAGAAGCGGCGGCTGGCCAAGGTCATCGGCAGCGCGCCGCTGCACGACTACATCATCGGCCAGGGCGAGGGTGAGCTGCCCATCCGCAAGCTGCGGATGACCCTGATGCGGCTGCCCCGCACGCTGGCCCCGAAGGACGTCAACGCCCTCGACAAGCGGCTCAAGGCGCTCACCGCCCGCCCGCAGATGCCCAAGGGCGCGATCCCGAAGAACATGCGGCCCCCGGGCGGCGCGTTCCGCCAGTCGCGGGGCCGCTGACCCCGACCGACGTACGCGAGGAGCCGGGCCCGTCCGACGACGGGCCCGGCTTCTTTCCGTCTCCGGGTAAACCCGGCCGCGCCGGCCGTCGTCTCTTACCGGTGATGAGCACCCACGACGAAGCGGACTCGTTCGACGAGTTCGTCCGTAGCCGCTCCACCGCCCTGCTGCGGTCGGCGTACCTGCTGACCACCGACCGGCACGCCGCGGAGGACCTGCTCCAGGACGTCCTGGAGCGGCTGTACGCGAAGTGGCGGCGGGCCCGCTCGGCGCCGGACACGTACGCCCGGAAGATCCTCGTCAACCGCGCCATCGACCGCTGGCGGTTCCGTGGCCGCCGGCCCGAGGCGCCCCTGGACGAGCGGACGGGGGCACCGGCGCTGGACCACGCCGACCACGTGGTGGTGCGGCAGACCGTGCTGGCGGCGCTGCGCACCCTGCCGGCCCGGCAGCGGGCGGCAGTGGTGCTGCGCTACCTCGACGACCTCTCCGAGGCCGCCGACGTGCGCTTCGGCGGCGACCCGACCCGCACGGTGGTCCACATCCAGCCGCTGGCCTCGACCGACCCGAGGTTCGGACCGGTCATCACCGTGTACGGCGACGAGGTGGACCGGACGGCGCCACTCCCGGTCGCGGTACGGCTACCCGTCGGGCGGGGCTGGCTGGTGGCCCGCAAGGACGCCGCACTCAGCTACCTGGACCACGACGGCCGCTGGCACGCCGCCGGGCGCAACGCCGCCCTGCTTCCGCCGACGGCCACCCGCGTCCGCGTCGACGCCACGGAGGTCGCCCTGCCCTGACGCCCCCGGCTGCGCCGCTCGACGGCGCCGGGCGCCCGGCGCCCGGCGCCTCCAAGATCGTGCTCGATTCGGGAAGTAGTGGCATCCCCGCGACGTCGAGGCCCCTACATCCTGGATCGAGCACGATCTTGCCGACCCAGCCCGAAACGGGGTGCGCGGTGGTCAGGAGCGGACGCGGGCGGGGCGGGGAGCGTCGGTGATGACCGAGCCGGTGAGGCGGTCGTGCAGGCCGCGGCGGTGCTCGTCCATGATCAGGGCGGGGATCACCAGCGCCAGCAGGACACCGCGCAGCAGGGCCCGGATCACCCCGATCCGGCCGCCGTCGGCCCAGGCGACGCAGCGGACCCTGGTGATGTACATGCCGGGGGTCTGGGCGAACAGGCCGAGGAAGAAGCCGTACTCCAGGACCAGCACCAGCACCGGGGCCCAGCCGTCGCGGACCGGGTCGGCGAAGAAGTTCGACACCAGCAGGCAGAGCACCCAGTCGATGATCAGCGCGCCGAAGCGGCGGCCGAGGGTGGGCGGGGTGAACCCGGGGTCCCGGGCGGGCGGTACGGGGTGCGGCGTGGTCACAGCAGCCAAGGGTAGCCAGCCGCCCGGCGGGGCGTACGGACGGTCACGGTGGGTGGCCGACGCGCCCTGCGGGCAAACGGACCAATGATGTTGAACTGCGACAGTCTGCCCCGCCGGGTATCGTGCGAACGGACATCCCTGGGCGACTGAGCGGCGCGGATGACGCTGCGCGAGCGACGTAACACGGCAGAAACACAGGAGACATGGCCGGGCAACCCTGCGGTCATACCGTCGCCAGGAGCCCAGCCACCCCGTGGACGTGCCAGGAGGACGTGTGTTCGCCAATCCCGAGGAACTCCTGCGATACCTCAAGAACGAGGACGTGAAGTTCGTCGACGTACGTTTCTGTGACCTGCCCGGCGTGATGCAGCACTTCAACCTGCCGGTGGAGTCCTTCGACGACAGCGTCTTCAGCGACGGTCTCGCCTTCGACGGGTCGTCGATCCGCGGCTTCCAGTCGATCCACGAGTCGGACATGCTCCTGCTCCCGGACGTCGCGAGCGCCTTCATCGACCCGTTCCGCGCGCAGAAGACCCTCGCGCTGAACTTCTTCGTCCACGACCCGTTCACCCGCGAGGCGTACTCCCGGGACCCGCGCAACGTGGCGAAGAAGGCCGAGGCCTACCTGGCCGCCAGCGGTATCGCCGACACGGCGTACTTCGGCGCCGAGGCCGAGTTCTACATCTTCGACTCGATCCGCCACGAGACGTCGGCGCACCAGTCGTTCTACTACATCGACTCGATCGAGGGCGCCTGGAACACGGGCCGCGAGGAGCCGGGCGGCAACCGCGGCTACAAGACCGCGTACAAGGGCGGCTACTTCCCGGTGCCGCCGGTGGACCACTACGCCGACCTGCGCGACAGCATGGTCCGCCGCCTGGTCGACGCCGGCTTCACCGTGGAGCGCTCGCACCACGAGGTCGGCACCGCCGGGCAGTCGGAGATCAACTACAAGTTCTCCACCCTGCTGCACTCGGCCGACCAGCTCCAGCTCTTCAAGTACCTGATCAAGAACGAGGCGTGGGCCGCCGGCAAGACCGCCACGTTCATGCCGAAGCCCCTCTTCGGTGACAACGGCTCGGGCATGCACACCCACCAGAGCCTGTGGCTGAACGGCGAGCCGCTGTTCTACGACGAGACCGGCTACGCCGGCCTGTCGGACACCGCCCGCTGGTACATCGGCGGCCTGCTGCACCACGCCCCGTCGCTGCTGGCCTTCACCAACCCGACGGTCAACTCGTACCGCCGGCTGGTGCCGGGCTTCGAGGCGCCGGTCAACCTGGTCTACTCGCAGCGCAACCGCTCCGCCTGCACCCGCATCCCGGTGACCGGCAGCAACCCGAAGGCCAAGCGGGTCGAGTTCCGGGTGCCGGACCCGTCCAGCAACCCGTACCTCGCCTTCTCGGCGATGATGATGGCCGGCCTGGACGGCATCAAGAACAAGACCGAGCCGCCGGCGCCGATCGACAAGGACCTGTACGACCTGCCGCCGGAGGAGTGGGGCGACGTCAAGCAGGTGCCGGGCTCGCTGCCGGCCGTCCTGGACGCCCTCGAGGCCGACCACGACTACCTGCTCGACGGTGGCGTCTTCACGCCGGACCTGATCTCCACCTGGATCGGCTGGAAGCGGGCCAACGAGGTCGACCCGGTGCGCCTGCGCCCGACCCCGCACGAGTTCGCGATGTACTTCGACTGCTGAGGCAGCCGCTCCACCAGCACCGGCCGGGCCGGCTCCGCACCTCGCGGGGCCGGCCCGGCCGTCTGTGCAGCACCCCCCGCCATACCTTCGCGTCCGATATATTGCGCGGGTGGACACACCACTACGCGAACCGACGTACCTGATCCTCACCGCGCTGGCCGGCGAACCGCTGCACGGCTACGGCCTGATCGGCGAGGTCGCCGCCCTCTCCGACGGCCGGGTGTCGCTGCGCCCCGGCACCCTCTACGGCGCGCTCGACCGGCTGGTCGACGCCGCCCTGGTCGAGGTGGACCGGGAGGAGGTGGTGGACGGCCGGCTGCGCCGCTACTACCGGCTCTCCCCCGGCGGCCACGACCTGCTCGCCGCCGAGACCGAGCGGATGCGCCGCAACGTCGAGGCGGCCACCGCCCGGCTGCGCCGCCGCTCCCCCGCCCCGAAGCCGGGCACGCCACGGCTGGCGGGAGGGCTGGCATGACCGAGCTGGAACGCCGCTACCTGCGGCTGCTCTGGGCGTACCCGGCCGAGTACCGGCGGGCCCGCGGCGCGGAGATCGTCGGCACGTACCTCGACCTGGCCGACCCTGGCCGGCGCCGGCCCTCGCTCGCGGACGCCGCCGACCTCGTCCGCGGCGGGCTGCGCGAGCGGCTGCGGGCCGCGGGCGTCACCGACCTCCTTCCCGGGGTACGCCTCGCCGCGGCGCTCGCCTTCCTCGCCGCCACGGCCCTCGCCGGTTTCTGGGCCGTCCCGGAGCTGCACCCGCCGGCTTCCGAGTTCGGTCTGCAGCCCGTCGGACCGTTCGCCAGTCTCGGCATGGCGGCCTGGGCGGCGTGGCTGCTCGCCGCCGTCGGCTACGCCCTCACCCCACCCCGGTGGGCCCGTCCGCTGCTCTGGCTGGCCGTCGCGGTGACCGCCCTGATCCTGCCCGTCTCGGCGGCGACCGGCCTGTCGCGGCCACCGCTGTTCGTGCTGGCGCCGCAGCTGGCCCTGGGCGTGGTCGCCCTCGGCCTGCCGCCCCGGGCACCCGCCCCGGCCCGGCTCATCCCGCTGGCCACGGCGGTCGGGGCGGTCGCGTTCGCCGCCCTGCCGGTTCCCTACGTGCTGCTCGTCGGCTACCGCGACGTCTGGACGTTCGACATCCCGGTCGCTGTGGGGGTCGTGCTGCTGCTGGTCGCCACCGCCGTCGCGATCCGGCCGGGCCGGCGGTGGGACTTCCGGGGCGGGTGGGCGCTGCTGATCCTGTCCACTCCGATCGGCCTGCTCGTGGTCCATGAGTTGGCCCGGTCGGTCGAGCGGAATCCGACCTGGACGACGCTGGCCGCCACCGCCACGGCGGTGGGCCTGCTCGGCCCGGCTCTGCTGGCGGCGGCGCTGACCTTCCGCCTGCACATGTCGCCCCGCCGGGCGACGCACAGCTGCCCCGACTGCGGCGCGGCGCACTGACCCGGTGGCCGCCCCGATCCGGCCAGGCGGGGCGGCCACCGGGCACCGGGCACCGGGCACCGGGCACCGGGCACCGGGCACCGGGCACCGGGCGAACCATAAGGTGCACGCCGCTACGGACTTGAGAGCACAGGTGAATCAGAGCGGGAGCCCGCCAGCCGGCCGCCACCCATGCCCGGCTCCGGGGAAAGGTGGTGCCGGCGCGTCGCCCCGCGCGAACGCTCCCGACGCCGCTCAGACACCCGGTGCGGCGGGGACGGCACCGCGATCCAGCCACGCTCTCAAGTCCGTAGCGGCGAAACCCGGCCCTGCCCGACCGCCCCCGACATAGCGGAACCGGGCCCTGGACCCGCCCCCTGACGTAGCCGAACCCGGCCCTGCCGGACCGGCTCCCTCACGTCGCGGAACCCGACCCGGTCACCTCGGCCCGGGGCGCGACGGAGCACCGGGACGCACAGCACTGCGCCGCCTCAGCGCCACCCGAACCCCGGCCACCGCGAGCACCACCACCAGCAGCGTCATCGCCACCGCCCCCGGCGCCTTGGTGAACCGGGCCAGGCTGGTGCCGTCGGGCAGGGTGAGCACCGAGGCCACCGCGCACGGCAGCACGAACCAGCGGGTCCGGGCCGCCGGCACCGTCGCCGCGAGCAGGAAGAGCGGCCAGGTCGCGTACCAGGGGTGGAAGACCGGGGCGAGCAGCACCGTGGCGGCCAGGGCGAGGCCCGCGCCGAGCAGCGCCACCCGGGGCCGGGCCGCCGCCAGCCGGCGCACGCGCTGGCGTACGTCGTTGAGCCGGCGCAACGACCGCCAGGCCCACCACCAGAGCGCCACCAGCGCCACCGCCAGCAGCACCAGCGCCACCGCCCGGGCCACCGGCACGGCGTCCCGCCCCGCGCCGGCCCACACCCGCAGGTAGTCGACCACGAACCCGACCGCGGTCGGCGGCGACGTCCACTGCCGGGAGTCACCGCTGCGGGCCAGCCCGGCCAGCCAGCCCAGGCCTAGCCCGGACAGCAGCGACGTGGCGGCCAGCGTGCCGAGCACCCCGACGGCCAGCAGCCCACCGTCGCGCAGCAGGGCGCGCACGGTGTAGCGCCCGGCGACGGCGAGCAGCGCCGCGAACGGCAGCACCACCACGGCGGTCGCCTTCACCCCCACGGCCAGGCCGAAGAGCACCCCGGCGAGGAGCAGGGCCCGGGGGCGGCCGGGCAGCCGGACCAGCACCAGCAGGCCGAGCAGGAGCAGCCCGAGCAGCACCGCGTCGTTGTGCGCCCCGGCCACCAGGTGCACCCCGACCAGCGGGCAGGCCAACGCCAGCCAGGCCGCCCGCCGGGTGGGCACCCCGGCGGCCCCGGCCAGCCCCGGCAGGCAGAGCGCGGCCAGCAGCACCCCGGCCACCGCGCACAGCCGCAGCAGCACGATCGCGCCGGTCAGCCCGCCGCCGAGGGTCACCGCCAGCGCGGCGAGCAGCAGGAACGCCGGCCCGTACGGCGCCGGGGTGTCCCGCCAGATCGGCGCCACCGTCTCCACCCACGGGCAGCCCGCAGCCGCCACGCCCGTGGTGTACGGGTCGTGTCCGGCCGCGTACGACCAGCCCTGGCAGGCGTACGAGTAGACGTCGCGGCTGCCGGTCGGGGGCGCGGCGAGCAGGGGCAGCGACCACAGCCCGGCGGTCAGGTACACCCACCGGGTCGACGGGGCACCGGCGCGCAGCGCCCACCAGGCGCCGACCAGCAGCCCGGTGCCGGCCAGCCAACAGGCCAGCACCAGCGGGCCCCGGCCGGAACGCCACAGGTCGGCGAGACCACCGTCGGCGTCGCCCGGCAGCGCCCCGCCGCGCCAGCCCGCCGCGGTCAGCAGCACCGCCCCGGCCAATCCACCCCAGCGGGCCACCCCCGCCCGGGCCGCCGGAACGGCCGGGCCGGACGGGTCGGGGGCGGCGGCGGTGTGCGGCACCGGCGGCCCCTCCTCGCTCGGCGGGACCCGGCGGCCAGGCCGGGCCCGGCGGCTAGGCGGGGCGGCCGGCGGCGGGCTCCGTTGGTGTCGGGTCGGGCCGGCGGTCCGCCCGAGCCGACCGTACCAATCGGACGACCACCCAGATCAGCAAAGCCGTCATCAGCGGCGCACCGGGCATCTTGGTGTAGCGGGCCAGCCCGGTGCCGTCCGGCAGGATCAGGAACGACGCGACCAGCGCGACCACCAGGTACCACCGCTGCCGGACCGGGGCGGTGGCGGCGAGCACGGTCAGCGGCCAGACCCAGTACCAGGGGTGCACCACCGGCGAGAGCACCACGGTCAGCACCAGCGCGATCCCGGCCTGGTGGAGCGGGTCGGGCCGGCGCAGCGCCCGGAACCAGAGCAGCACCAGCAGCACCGCGAGCAGCACCACGGCGATGCCCCGGGTCACCGGCAGCGCGTCGATGTGCGCGCCGAAGAGCCGGGCCACCATGCCGACGGTCTGGCCCACGGCGGTCGGCGGTGAGGTCCAGGCGATGGCCACCCCACCCTCGGAGAGCCCGCCGACCCAGCCGAAGTCCAGCCCGGCCGCGTACGTCACCCCGACCACGGTCCCGACCGCGCCGACCACCACCGGCCAGCCGTCCCGGATCAGCGACCGGAGGGTCACCGGCCCGGCGACCGCCGCCAGGGCGGCGAACGGCACCACCACCACTGCGGTCATCTTGATCGCGCAGGCCAGCCCGAGCAGCACACCCCCGCCGAGCAGCGCCCAGCGCCGGCCCGGCCGGCTCGCCACCACGGCCAGCCCGGCGACCAGCACGCCCACCATCAGGCCGTCGTTGTGCGGGCCACCGACCACGTGCATGACGACCAGCGGGCAGGCCAGCGCCAGCCAGAGCGCCCGCTGCGGGGGCACGCCGCAGCGCCGGGCCAGCACCGGCAGGGCGTACGCGGTCAGCACCACCCCGGCCAGGGCCATCACCCGGAACAGCACGATCGCCGCGGTCAGCGACCCGGTCGCCTTCACCACCGCCCCGGCGATCACCACGAAGAGCGGCCCGTACGGCGCCGGGGTGTCCCGCCAGATGTAGGAGATGGTGTCCAGCCACGGGCAGGGCAGCGCGGAGACACCCTGCTCGTACGGGCTGATCCCGGCGCCGTAGCTGGCCCCCTGGCAGGCGTACGCGTAGACGTCGCGGCTGCCGAACGGTGCGGCGAGCAGCATCGGCAGCAGCCAGAGCCCGATGGTGAGCAGCGCCCAGCGGGTGGACGGCACGGCGTCGCGCAGCCGCCACCAGGCCCAGGCCAGCAGGGCGGTGCCGACCAGCCAGAGCACGATCACCAGCGGGCCGTTCGGGCCCTGCCAGATCTTCACCGGGTTGGTGCGCAGCGGCGAGTCGCGCAGCGCCCCGCCCAGCCAGGCGGCCAGGGCGAGCAGCAACGATCCGGCGAGACCCGTCCAGCGGGTCAGGCGCGGTTGGTCCACGGTCAGCATCTCCCGTTCGGCCGCAGGGAACTCGACACCCGGTAGTCGCCCGGGGCGGCGGCCCGGAGCGTGGTGAAGCCGTCCGCGCCGGGGGCGAGGCAGCCGTCGGGGCCGGTGAGGGTGAGCCAGCGGTTCCAGCGGATCCGCACCGGCACGTCGCCGGGGCTCGGCACGGTGAGCCGGACCGTGGACCGGTCGGCGGCGACCAGCCGGCCCGGGGCGCCGACCAGCGGCGTCGGGTCGGTCACCGCGTACAGCCGCCAGGTGTCGTCGCGCCACACCTCGCGCAGGTACGGCTGGCCGGCCTCGACCAGGTCCGCCTCGGCCCGACCGTACCGGTCGGGCACGCTGTCGGGGGCGATCGCCACGTAGCCGACCGCCTCGCGGCGCAGCCACCGTTCGTAGCGGTCGGCGGTCAGCTCGCCTTCGTAGAAGAGCGCGTTGCGGTCGGTGTCGACCTGCCGTTCCCAGCCCCGGGCCAGCGGCACGGTCGGCGGCAGGTACGCCGACTCCCAGTGGTCGCGCAGCGGCACCACCTCGACCCGGCCGGCCGGCTGCCGGCGGGCCAGCTCGTCGGCGAGCGGGCGGTAGAACCCGGCGTCGGCCTCGGCGGAACCGGCCCGGCCCAGGTCGTTGGTCATCACCGGGTTCTGCCACCAGACCATTGCCGCGAGCAGGGCGGCCAGCCAGGCCGAGGGCAGCGCGGCGAACGCGGCGACGACCGGCACGGCGAACAGCAGCGACAGCCGGATCGCGTTGGAACCGATCGGGCTGGGCAGGTAGAACGCGGCGACCACCAGCAGGGCGGTGAGCGCCGCACCGATCCGCAGCGCCCACCGGCGCCGGGGCAGCACGAAGAACACCAGCGCGGCGAGTGCCACGTTGAGCCGCATCGACTCCGGGGCGTACGGCTGGGTGCCGCCGTTGCCGAAGAGCACCGCCATCGGGGCCAGCGCCACGGCCGGGGCGAGGCAGAGGACCAGACTCTCGGCGGCCGGGCGGTCCAGCCGCCAGCCGCCGAGCAGCGGCCGGCCGGGTCCGGGGCCACGGCGCAGGCCGGCCAGGAGCAGCGCCGCGCCGGCCAGCCCGGTGAACAGCCCGGCGACCGGGCTGGCCCAGGTGGCCAGGGCGGCGAGCAGCGCGGCGAGGACCAGCCGGGCCGGGCGCGGCGGGCGGGACGCCGACACGGCGCAGAGGGCGGCCAGCCCGAACGCCAGACCGACGGCGAAGGTGACCCGACCGCTGACCAGGTTGCCGACCAGCACCACCGCGCCGAGCACCCCGCCGGTGAGCGGCCGGCGGGCCCGGTGGACGGCCAGCAGCCAGCCGAACGCCGCGGCGCCGGCCACGGCGGCGGTCATCCCCAACGGGCGTACGCCGACCAGGGCGCCGAGCGCGCCGGTGAAGAGGCTGTAGCCGAACTGGTTCACCCCGCCGTACCAGCCCAGGTCGATCGGGGTGGCGCCGTACCGGTCGGCGAAGTCGGCGCGGGCCACCTGGGCGGCCAGGTCGGTGCCCATCGGACCGGCGAGCAGGAACGCGACGCCGAGCAGCACGGCGACCGCCGCGGACACCCCGGCGGCGACGGCCGGGGCGGCGGGTGGGCGCTCAGGCATCCAGCACCCGCTCCATCGCGGTGCGGGAACGCCGGGCGGTGCGCAGGTACTCGTCGAGGAACTCTCCCGGGTCGTCCCGGCCGAGCAGCCGGGCCACCCCGGCCAGCTCGACACCGTGCCGGGGCAGCTGGTCGCCGGCCCGGCCGCGGACCAGCATCAGCGCGTTGCGGGCCTGCGCCGCGAGGGTCCAGCCCGCGGCCATCGCCGCGGCGTCGTCCGCGTCGACCAGGCCGGCGTCGCGGGCGGCGTCCAGCCCGTCGAGGGTACGCGTCCCGCGCAGCGCCGGCTGGTCGCCTGCGTGCCGGAGCTGGAGCAGCTGCACCGCCCACTCGACGTCGGACAGGCCGCCCCGGCCCAGCTTGGTGTGGGTGGCCGGGTCGGCGCCCCGGGGCAGCCGTTCGGTCTCCACCCGGGCCTTGATCCGGCGGATCTCCACGACCTGCTCGCGGGTCAGCCCGTCGGCGGGCCAGCGGACCGGGGCGACCATCTCCTCGAACCGGTCGCCCAGGTCGGCGTCGCCGCAGACGAACCGGGCGCGCAGCAGCGCCTGCGCCTCCCACACCTTCGACCAGCGGGCGTAGTACTGCTGGTAGGCGGCGAGGCTGCGGACCAGCGGTCCCTGCCGGCCCTCGGGACGCAGGTCGGCGTCCACGCCGAGCGCCGGGTCCGGGGCGGGCATGCCGAGCAGGCGCCGCAGCTCCTCGGCGATCGCGTGCGCGGCGGCGCTGGCCTGGCTGTCGTTGCCGTCGGGCGGCGGGTCGTAGACGAAGAGCACGTCGGCGTCGGAGAGGTAGTTGGACTCGTACCCGCCGAGCCGGCCCATCCCGATGATCGCGAACCGCAGTCCGGGCAGCTCCGGGTGGGCGGTCCGGGCGATGCGCAGCGCGGCGGTGAGGGTGGCGTCGGTGACGGCGGCCAGGGCGGTGCCGACGGTGGTGACGTCGGCCAGCGGGGCGGCCGTCGAGCCGCGTTCGGGGCGGGGGGCCAGGCCACCGGCGCGGCTGAGCAGGTCGGCGCAGGAGAGCCGGACCAGTTCCCGGCGGCGCAGCGCGCGGACCGCCCGGGTGGCCTGCACGGGGTCGGTGTGCCGGGCGGCGGCCGCGGTGAAGCCGTCGCAGAGCACCGCCGGGCCGCGCGGGGTCAGCTCGCTGTCGTCGGCGAGCAGCCGCAGCGCCTCCGGCTCGCGGGCCAGCAGGTCGGCCGCGTACCGGGAGGAGGAGAGGACCCGGGCCAGCCGGCGGGCCACCGGGCCCTCGTCGCGCAGCAGCCGCAGGTACCAGGGGGTGCTGCCGAGGGAGTCGGAGACCTGCCGGTAGTTCAGCAGGCCACGGTCGGGTTCGGGGGCGTCGGCGAACTCCGACAGCAGCACCGGCAGCAGGGTGCGCTGGATGGCGGCGGTGCGGCTGACCCCGCCGGTGAGGGCCTGGAGGTGGCGCAGCGCCCCGGCGGGGTCGGCGAAGCCGAGGGTCTTGAGCCGGTTGCGGGCCGCCTCGGGGGTGAGGCGCAGCCCGTCGGCGGGGACCCGGGCCACCGACTCCAGCAGGGGTCGGTAGAGCAGCTTGGCGTGCAGCCGGCGTACCTCGCTGGCGTGGGTGACCCACTCGGCGCGGAACTCCTCGACGGCGCTGCGGCCCGGCGCGGCCTGGTAGCCGAGCGCGGCGGCCAGCCAGCGCAGCGCGGCCGGCTCGGTCGGCACGGTGTGGGTGCGGCGCAGGCCCTGGAGTTGCAGCCGGTGCTCGACGGCGCGCAGGAAACGGTAGCCGCGCAGCAGCGCCTCGCCGTCGGCGCGGCCGACGTAGCCGCCGGCGACCAGGGCGCGCAGCGCGGGGATGGTGCCCGGCACCCGCAGCGACTCGTCGCCGCGACCGTGTACCAGTTGCAGCAGCTGGACCGCGAACTCGATGTCGCGCAGGCCGCCGGAGCCGCGCTTGATCTCGCGGTCCAGCTCCTTGGCCGGGATGTTCTCGATGATCTTGCGGCGCATCGACCGGACGTCCTGGACCGCCTCCGGGCGCTCGGCGGCGGTCCAGACCAGCGGGGCCAGCGAGGTGATCCACTCGCCGGCCAGCGCCAGGTCACCGGCGGCCGGGCGGGCCTTGAGCAGGGCCTGGAACTCCCAGGTGCGGGCCCAGCGGCGGTAGTACGCCAGGTGGCTGGCCAGGGTGCGGACCAGCGGACCCCGGTTGCCCTCCGGGCGCAGCGCGGCGTCGACCGGCCAGGCGACCAGCCCGCAGACCCCGATCAGCCGGGCGGCGACCGTGGTGGCGACGGCCAGGTCGGCGTCGTCGGCCGCCACGAAGATCACGTCGACGTCGGAGACGTAGTTCAGCTCGTCGCCGCCGCACTTGCCCATCGCCACCACGGCCAGCGCCGGCTCGGGCGTACCGTCGGGCAGCTCCGCCACCGCGATCCGGTACGCCGCGGCGAGGGTGGCGTCGGCCAGCGCGGAGAGCGCCGCCATGGTCTGTTCGAGTCCCCGCCCACCGGTCAGGTCGGCCGCGGCGATCCGCAGCAGCGCCAGCCGGTACGCCTGCCGCAGCACCGCCACCGGTTGCGTCGACGCGGTCAGCCGGCCGGCCAGGTCCAGGTCCAGCCGCCCGTCGGCGGTGGGGGCCAACCCGTCGGCGGCGGTGTTCAGCACCGGCCACTGTTCCGGGTTCGCGACCAGGTGGTCACCGAGGGCCGACGAGGCGCCCAGCACGGCGACCAGCCGGCGGCGCAGCCCCGGGTCGTCGTGCAGCGCGTCCAGCACCGTCGACCCGCCGGTGTCCCGGCGTTCGGCCTCCACCAGCCGGTGCAGCTGGCGCAGCGCCAGGTCCGGGTCGGCGGCCCGGGAGAGCGCGGCGAGCAGCTCGGCGGCCCGCTCACCGGCGGGCTCCTGCTCCTGCGCGCGCCACAGCGCCAGGCCGTCCGGGCCGAGCAGGTCGGCGGCGCGGACCCCACCGTCGCCCTCGGCGAAGCCGTACCGGGCGAGACGTCCCCTGGCCGGTCTGGTCATCGCCTCAGTGCCCGAGCAGGGGCAGGCTCGGCCGGTTGACGTCGTCGCCCAGCTCACCCATGGCCAGGGCGGCGAACCGGACGGCGAACGGCTGCCAGACCTCCTCCACGTCGGCGAGCACCCGGTCGCAGGCGGCCACCACCAGCTCCTCGTCGTAGCCCAGCTCGGCCAGCAGCTCCGAGTCGCGGGCCCACTCGGCGATCATCGCGGTGTCGCACTCGATGTGGAACTGCAGGCCCCAGGCCCGGTCGCCGAGGCGGAACGCCTGGTGCGGGTAGCGGGTGGAGGCGGCCAGCAGGGTGGCGCCCCGGGGCAGCTCGGTGATCTCGTCGGAGTGCCACTGGAGCACGTCGGGGATCAACGGCACGTACTTGAACAGCGGGTCACCCTCGGCGGCGTCCCGCTTGCCGACCACGGCCGGGCCGACCTCGGGGCCGGACGGACTGCGCTCGACCTGCCCGGCGTGCGCGGTGGCCAGCAGTTGCGCGCCGAGGCAGACGCCGAGGGTGGGCACCCGGTGCCGGACGGCCTTGCGCAGCAGCCCCTCCAGCGCCGGGAACCAGGGCGCGCCGGGTGTCCCGTCGGGCAGCGGGTACGCCTGCTGGTCACCGCCGAGCACCACCAGCGCGGCGTACCCGTCGAGGTCGGCGGGGAGGTCCTCGCCGGCGTGCGGCCTGAGCACGGACAGTTCCAGGCCGCCCTCGGCGAGCCACTCGCCCAGCCGGCGGAGGTCGTCGGTCGGGTCGTTCTCGATCACCAGCGCGGTTGCCACGCCGTCGAGGCTAACGGGTACGCCCACGTCGGCTGGGAACGGCTCGGCCCGGCCGTCCCGTTAGGCTCGGTCGTCGTGACCACCTCCGCGCTGCGCCCGCCCGTCCTGCGTCCCGGCGACCAGGTGATGCTGGTATCCCCCTCCGGTCCGACCACCCCCGAGCTGGTGGCCCGGGGCGTGGAGCTGCTCACCGGCTGGGGACTGCGGCCGGTGCTGGGGCCCAACGCGTACGCCCGGCGGGGTTACCTGGCCGGGGACGACGCGCTGCGGGCCGCGGACCTGAACGCCGCGTTCGCCGACCCGGAGATCCGCGGGGTGATCTGCACCCGGGGCGGCTACGGCGCGCAGCGGGTGGTGGACCTGCTCGACCTGGCGGCGGTGCGCCGCGACCCGAAGGTGGTGGCCGGGTTCTCCGACATCACCGCCCTGCAGTTCGCGCTCTGGCGGGGCGCCCGGCTGGCGGGCGTGCACGGGCCGGGCGCGGCGTGGCGGGACGAGCGGCTGCCGCTGGCCTCGGTGGAGTCGATGCACGCCGCGCTGATGACCACCGAGCCGGTGACGGTCGCCGCGACCGCCGCCGAGGAGACGTACGCCGTCCGGGTGCCGGGCCGGGCCGAGGGACCGCTGCTCGGCGGCAACCTGTGCCTGATCACCGCCTCGGTCGGCACCCCGGACATGCCGGACCTGACCGGTGCGGTGCTGCTGGTCGAGGAGGTGCAGGAGCCGCCGTACAAGGTCGACCGGATGCTCACCCACCTGCGCCGCGCGGGCGCGCTGGCCGGCCTGGCCGGGGTGGCGGTGGGCCAGTTCACCGACTGCGCGGACGGCTGGGACACCACGATCGTCGACGTGCTGACCGACCGGCTGGGCGACCTCGGGGTGCCGGTGCTGGGCGGCCTGCCGATCGGCCACGGGCCGGGGCAGCTCACCGTCCCGGTCGGCACCCCGGCGGTGCTGGACGCGGACGCGGGCACGTTGACCGTCGCGCCGGCGGTGCGCTGACCACCCGCCCGGGCACGATCCGGCACTGACCTCGCAGAACCACAGAAAAGGCGAAAAACCGTCGGTACGGTCCAGTTCCCCACCTGCACCTGAGCCGCGCTCTCCGACCCTGACGCAGCCGGCGGGTCGCCCTGTTCGAGGGCGGCCCCGCCGGCTCCCTGCCCGGCTGGCGTGCCAACCCCGGGACAGGTCAGACGGTGAGGACGGCGAGCGCGCCGGTCTCCAGGGCCGCGCAGACGCTCCCGTCGGGCGCGACGGCGATCCCGTGTGGCTCGGAGGCCGCGGTGGGCAGGTCGTGACCGGTGATCCGGCCGCCCGCGTCGACGTGGCCGATCCGGTTGGCGCCCCACTCGGTGAACCAGCAACCGCCCGCCGGGTCGGCCACGATCGCGTGTGGACGGGCGGCCCGGTCCGGCAGCGGGAACTCGGTGACCTCCCCGTCGACGGTGATCCGGCCGAGCTGCCCGGCGAGGATCTCCACGAACCAGAGCGCGCCGTCGCCGCCGGCGGTGATCCCGACCGGGCCGGCGGCGTCGGTGGGCAGGGCGTGCAGGCGTACCCGCCCGGCCGGGTCGATCCGGGCGATCGCGTTGGCCCGGTTGAGCGTGCACCACACCGCCCCGTCCGGGCCGAGCGCCAGCATCGACGGGAAGGCCCCGTCGACCGGCAGCGGGAACTCGGTCACCTGCCCGTCGAGGGTGACCCGGCCGACGGCGTCGCGGTTCATCGCGGCGTACCAGAGGGTGTCGTCGGGGCCGGCGACGAGCCCGCACGGGCCGCTGCCCGCCGGGAGCGGCACCGCGCCGGCGACGCCGTCGGTGGTGACCCGGCCCAGCCGGTCGTCGCCGGAGCGGGTGCACCGGAGCGCACCGTCCGGCCCGCTGGTGATGACCAGTGGCCGGCTCTCCGCCGGGTCCGTGCGGTGCTCCCGGACGTCGCCGTCCAACCCGACCCGGGCAGTCCCGCCACCGCCGGACAGGGTCACCCAGAGCGCGCCGTCCGGGCCGACGGTGATCCCGTACGGCCCCGAGCCCGCCCCGGTCAGCTCGATCTCCCGGATCCGTGCCACGCGGTCTCCCCTCTCCGGCAACGGGCCCACCCTGCGCTCCCCCGTCCACGGGCGCAACGTGATTCCGGTGGAACTGCCAGCTGGCTCATAGGGTCGCCACGGGTGCCGCCCAGCTCGACCGGTCACTGTCGGTGAGGTAATCGCAGCACCACCCCGAAACCGACCGGAGGACTGATGTCCCGCACGATGTCGAAGAAGCACCTGCTGGCCGGCCTGGCCGCCGCCGGGGTACTCGGCGTGGGGATCGCCGCCGCCCCCGCGTTCGCGGAGGACAGCGCCGCCCCGACGCCGAGCGCCAGCAGCAGCGCCGACCAGGGCGGCACCGACGACCAGGGGACCGACCGGCAGCAGCAGCGGGCCGACCGGCAGGCCGAGTTCGCCGAGGCGCTGGCCAAGGAGCTGGGCGTACCGATCGAGAAGGTGACCACCGCGCTGGAGAAGCTGCGCGCGGAGCACGAGGCCGACCGGCCGCAGCGCCCGTCCGCCGAGGACCGGCAGGCCATGCTCAAGCAGCGGCTGGACCAGGCGGTCAAGGACGGCAAGCTCACCCAGGAGCAGGCCGACGCGATCACCAAGGCCGTCGAGTCCGGGGTCTTCCCCGGCGGCGGCATGGGCTTCCGCGGTCACCACATGCGCTGACCCGGCGCGTGACTCGTGCGGCATGTCGCGGTTCCCGCCCTCCTGGGACCGCGACATGCCGCACGTCGGCCTGCTCACCGGGCCGGCCTGCCCGGTGAGCACCGCCATCAGCGCAGGTACGGCCCGTCCGTGCCGATCTTTCCCGGTGCCGGGTTGCCGGGCAGGTCGAGCACGTAGACCCGCAGGTTGCCGGTGCCGCTGACCGAGGCGGTGAGACTGCCGTTGGTGACCGTCCTCACATCCCCGGTGACGGCGTCGGTGTAGGTGCCGTTCGGTATCCCGCTGAACGTGGCGCCGCCGGAGACGGTGACCAGGGCGAAGCTGTCCACCGTGCCGGCGGTGAACCGCCGCTTGTACGCCATGATGCTGCCGCTGATCCCCTCGGTCGAGTACTGCCCCTTCTGCAGGGCCGGGATGGCCCGGCGGATCCGGTTGAGCCGTTGCACGTGCCTGACCAGCGGCTGGCTCAGCGTGGTGGCCACCTCGCCGCTGGCCGAGCCGACCACCCCGAAGTCGGTGGCGGTGACGCTGCCGGCCAGGTGCCCGCCGTAGTAGGCGCGGCCGGTGGTGGCCAGCGGGCAGGTCGGCCCGCAGTCGATCCGGGCGCCCTTCTGGAACTCGATCTCCGAGCCGTAGTAGAGCGTCGGGATGCCGCGGAACGTCCACATCAGGCTCATGTTCTCCGCCCAGGCCGCGGTGCCGCCCGCGTACCGGGTGGCGGACTTGTTCGGGCCGTAGTCGTGGCTGTCGACGTAGACGGCGTTGTAGGTGGCGTCGTTGTAGCTGTCGTCGGAGTCCTTGCCGTTGAGGAAGGCGTTCGTGGCGTCGCCGAAGTTCATGTGCATCCGCATGTCGATGACGTTCATGCCGGAGGCCTTCGCGTGGTCCGGGGCGTGGTAGTCGTTGCCGCGCAGGAACGCGTTGTCGGTGGTCGGCTGGCCGTTGGGGCCGAGCAGAGACTCGTAGTCGTACTGCTCGATCGCGGCCTTGACGTCGTCCGGGCTGTACTCCTTGCGCTCGTTCCAGGTGAAGAACTGCGCGGAGTGGTTCACCGAACCCCGGTTCCACTTGTCGTTGACGAAGGCGGCGACCTCGCCGAAGACGTAGAAGTCCCGGCCCTTCTCACCGAACCTGCTGACCGCGTGCTGCCGGATGGCGGGCAGGAACCGCCGGTTCCAGGTGACCCGGGGGATGTGCACGGCGGTGTCGATCCGGAAGCCGTCCACCCCCATGTCGATGTACCGGTTGTACGCGTCGATCAGGTACCGCTGCACGGTCGGGTTCTCGGTGTTGAAGTCGGCCAGGTCCTCGTGCAGCCAGCAGCTGCGCGCGTCCTCGCCCTCCCAGTTGCCGATCCAGCACTGGTGGTACAGGTCGGCGGGGAAGAGCTTGCTGGTCGGGGTGGGCCACTGGCAGTTGTAGAGGGTGTAGCCCTCGGCGCTGCGCCCTCCGGTCGGGGTGCCCCAGTTCAGGCACCGGTTGCCCGTCGGGGCGGCCGACGACCACAGGTCGCCGTTGTAGGGACGCCCCTTCGCCAGCGCGTTCTGCGCCGGGGTGAGCGCCGGGTCGGTGCCGGTGGCCTCGACCAGCGGGTCGTACTCCCGGCCGGCCTGGGGTTGGTCGTAGTACCACTTCCACTGCTCGTCACGGGTGCCGTGGACGGTGGGCACGAAGAGGCCCTTGGCACCCCAGCGGGAGCTGTGGTTGTAGACCACGTCCTGGAAGATCTTGATGCCCTTGGCGTGCGCCGCGTTGATCAGGTCCTGGTAGGACGCGCCCGGGCTCTCCAGCCGGGGGTCGACCCGGTAGAAGTCCCAGCCGTGGTAACCGTGGTAGTCGTAGTCGGAGCGGTTGAGCACCACCGGGGTGATCCAGATGGCGGAGAAGCCCAGCCCCTTGATGTAGTCGAGCTTGTCGACCAGCCCCTTGAAGTCGCCCCGGAACATCGGGTCGTCGTTTGCCGCGTTGCCCGAGCGCACGTGCTGGCTGCCGCCCCGGTCGTTGGTGGTGTCCCCGTCGGCGAAGCGCGCCGTCATCACGAAGTAGATGCTGTCCTCGCGGGGGTCGCCGCCCAGTGGCGTACCGCCGGCCGGCGCGCTGCCGGTGGTCGCGGTCGCCGGCGCGCTCGCCGCCGACCGGTTGCCGGCCGCGTCGAGTGCGCGCACCGTCCAGGTGTACGCCGTGCCCGGTGCCAGGTCGTAGGCGAGGTACGAGGTGGTGGTGCTGGTGACGGTGGTGCTCCCGCCGGTGCCGCCGGTACGGGTCAGCTCGTACCCGGTGACGCCCCGGTCGTCGGCGGACGCCGTCCAGGTCAACGTCACGGCGAGCCCGTCGGCCTTCGCGGTCAGCCCGCCCGGGACGGACGGTGCGGTGGTGTCGGGGCTGACCGGCGTGCACGGGTCGGCGGCGTTCGCGGTGACCCGGCCGCCGTCGACGGTGCTCCGCCCGACGCCCACGGTGTAGTCGGCGCCGTTGTTGTTGTCCCAGTTGCCGGCGGTGTCGTTGAAGGCGGCGGTCAGCCCACCGGCGACGCCGAGGTCGACGACCCGGCGCGCCCAGCCGGCGCAGGCCACCGTCATGGCCACCCCCGGCGCCGTGGTCCAGGTGCCGCCGTTCGGCCGGTAGTGGACGTTCGCGGCGTTCCAGCCACGCGGGGTGAGGTGGTAGAAGACCTCGGCGGTGTTGCCCGGCCCGGCCGTGGGTGACGGGCTGGGGGTCGGCGACGGGGTGCCGGTGGCGCAGGGGTCGCCGCTGCCGACCTTCCCGGCGGCGACGGTCACCGTGCCGGCGCCGAGCCGGTAGTTGGCGCCGTTGTTGTTGTCCCAGACGCCCGTGCCGTTGGTGAAGACGGCCTGGAGGCCGGTGGCCGCGCCGAGGTCGATGGTGCGCCGCCGCCAGCCGGCGCAGGCGGTGTCCATGGCGACGCCGGGGACCGGGGTCCAGGCCGCGCCGTCGACGCCGTAGTGGATGTTGACGGAGCTGCCCCAGGCGGTGGGCGGTTGGTAGTAGACGGTGACCGTGTTGGCGGCGGCCGCAGCCGTGAACGGCAGCAGGCCCGCGGTGAGGCCGGCAGCGAGCGCGAGGGCGCCCCACCGGCGACGGAAGCTGGTCGTGGTACGCCTCATGGTGGCTCTCCTGACTGCCCGCGCCCACCCCGCGGGCGCAAGAACCTGAAGGCATTGCAAGAAATTGCGGCTTGCGGTGCCAGGAAGTTACCAGCTTCAATCCTCGGAAACCAGGGCTTCACAATCGACAAAAGTGCGCATCGGTGCCGCTGGCCCATGGAAGAGCTTGCACCTGCGGAAATACCTTCCGAGGCATGTACCCGGTGGTCCGGGCGCGTTCGCCGGGGTCCGGCGATCGCGCCCGGAAGACCCGTCGACCGATCAGGCCGGGGCGGGCGGGGTGAAGACGCCGAGCCGGTTGCCGGTCGGGTCGAGCAGCTGGGCCAGGGTCAGCCCGCTCGGCGTGGTACGCGCCGGGACGAGCACCTTCCCACCGGCCGCCTCGGCCCGCCGGCAGATCTCCGCCACGTCGGTCACCTCGGCGTAGAAGATCGCGTAGTTCGCCGCGTCCCCCTCCGTGGCCCGGATCGCCCCGCCGATCCCCCGCTCCCCGCCGGCCACCGTCTGCCGGTACGACCCACCGGGCGGCCCCTGCTCCTCGAACGTCCAACCGAACAGGTCGGCGTAGAAGCCCTGCGTCTCGTCGGGCCGGTCCGAGCCGATCTCGAACCAGGTCACCGGAATGCCGGACATGCTGCCTCCTCAAGCGCGCCGGCCGGGGTGGCCGGCGCCTGCCAGGAGTCAGCCTCGGCGACGTCCCCGACACCGTCCTGTCGGCGTTTCCGGATTGGTTCGCCGCGCCCGCACCGGAGCCGGCGCAACCGGCGCCCGGATCAGCCGCCCGCGCCACCGGCGCGCCGATCAGCTCCCTCGCCCGCAGCGCCGGCGCCCGGGTCAGCCCAACCCGAGCCGCCGACCCTCAGATCAGGCTCAACGCCCGCACCCGCTCACGCGGGATGTCCAGCTCGTCCAGGCTCAGCTCCCGCGTCACCCGCTCGGCCAGCGGGCGCACCGAGACGATCCGGTCGGTGCGGAAGCAGCGCGGCCCGCCCCGCAACCGGCACCAGGCCACCAGGTACCAGTGCCGGGCGTTGCCGAGGTAACCCAGTGGCTCCACGTCCCGGGTCGAGACCACTCCCGCGCGGTCCGCGTACCCGAGGCGCAGCACGCGCCGCGCGGTGACCGCGCCGGCGACGAGCGCCGGGACGGGCGCGGCCGGCCCGTCGCCGATCAGGTGCACCCGGCCGGCGAGCCGGTGCGCCTCGGCCGCGTCGGCGGCCGGCATCACCGCGACCAGCTTGCGCAGCGCCGCCCCGGCGGCCGCCGCGAAGGGGGTGCCGCGCAGCCGGTGCAGGCCCACCGCCATCGCCACCGCCTCACCGGCGGTCAGGTTGACCGGCGGCAGGGTGTGCGCCCGGTCGACCGCGTAACCGCCGGTGCGGCCCGGCTCGGCCCAGATCGGCACCCCGGCGGCCTGCAACGCGCCGACGTCCCGCTCGATGGTGCGGGTGCTCACCTCGAAGCGCCGGGCCAGCCAGGTCGCGCTGCGCGGCCGGGGCGAGACCGCCCGCAGCTCCTCGACCAGGGCGTAGAGACGGTCCGTCCGGTTCACCCCCGCAGGCTAGGCCCCAGGTACGACAGCCCTCAGGCGATGCAGGCGCAGACGATCAGCGCCGCGCCGAAGTGGGTCGCGGCGCTGACCCGGGCGGCCGGGTGCGGCTGGTCGGCGCAGATCACCTCGCCGAGCTTGCCCGGGGTGAGCAGGTCCAGCACGAAGAAGGCCAGCGCCATGATCAGCAGCCCGATCAGCCCGAAGACCACCGTGGAGGCGAGCCCCTTGCCGAACGAGTCGTAGCTGGTCAGGATCGCGGTGAAGACGATCCCGGCGATGCCGAGCTGGTTCGCGGCGAGCAGCAGCGCGGCGTTGCCGTTGCGCTGCACCCAGATCAGCTCCCGCAGCCGGCCCGGGGTGAGCAGGTCGACCAGGCCGAAGCCGGCCGCCATCAGCCCCACCCCGACGATCCCGAACACCACGCTCTGCCAGGCCCCGCTGAGCAGATCCTCCAGCACCGGCACGCCTCCCGACCGCCACCGGCCGACCGGAGTGCCGGCGCGGTGATCGAGACGATAGCGGCCGGAGGGCAGTGTGATCTAGAGCGAGAGGTAGTGCTGCCGCTCGTACGGGGTGACCTCGCGGCGGTACTGCTCCCACTCGGCCCGCTTGTTCCGCAGGAAGAAGTCGAAGACGTGCTCGCCGAGCACCTCGGCGACCAGCTCGGAGCCGGCCATCACGTCGATCGCCTCGGAGAGGTTCTCCGGGAGCGCCTCGTAGCCCATCGCGCGACGCTCGGCGCTGCTCAGCGACCAGACGTCGTCCTCGGCGCCCGGGGGCAGCTCGTAGCCCTCCTCGATGCCCTTGAGGCCGGCGCCGAGCATGACCGCGAAGGCGAGGTAGGGGTTGGCCGCCGAGTCCAGCGAGCGGACCTCGACCCGGGCCGAGTTGGGCTTGCCGTACGCCGGGACGCGGACCAGCGCGGAGCGGTTCAGGTGACCCCAGCAGACGTACGCCGGGCTCTCGGTGATCCGGTCCGGCAGCGCCTGCGGGAAGAGCCGCTTGTAGGAGTTCACCCACTGGTTGGTGACCGCGGTGTACTCCCGGGCGTGCATCAGCAGGCCGGCGATGAACGACTTGGCCACCTTGGAGAGCTTCATCGGGTCACCGGCGTCGTGGAACGCGTTGCGCTCCCCCTCGAACAGCGACAGGTGGGTGTGCATGCCGCTGCCCGGCTGGTCGGTGAAGGGCTTCGGCATGAAGCTGGCCTGCACGCCGGTGGAGAGCGCCACCTCCTTGACCACGTGCCGGAAGGTCATGATGTTGTCGGCGGTGGTCAGCGCGTCGGCGTAGCGCAGGTCGATCTCCTGCTGCCCGGGGGCGACCTCGTGGTGGCTGAACTCCACCGAGATGCCGATCCGCTCCAGCGACAGCACCGCCTGCCGGCGGAAGTCCCGGGCCACCGCGTGGGTGGTGTGCTCGAAGTAGCCGCCGGTGTCCACCGGGATCGGCACCGAGCCGTCCTGCGGGCCGTTCTCCAGCAGGAAGAACTCGATCTCCGGGTGGGTGTAGAAGGTGAACCCCTTCTCGGCTGCCCGGGACAGCGCGCGGCGCAGCACGTGCCGCGGGTCGGCCCAGGAGGGGCCGCCGTCGGGGAGCAGGATGTCGCAGAACATCCGGGCGCTCTCGCCGCTGACCCCACCCTCGAACGGGAAGACCTGGAAGGTGGTCGGGTCGGGCATGGCCACCATGTCGGATTCGAAGACCCGGGCGAAGCCCTCGATCGCGGAGCCGTCGAAGCCGATGCCCTCCTCGAAGGCGGCCTCCAGCTCCGCGGGCGCGACCGACACGCTCTTGAGCGTGCCGAGCACGTCGGTGAACCACAGCCGGACGAAACGGATGTCCCGTTCTTCCAGCGTGCGGAGGACGAACTCCTGCTGACGGTCCACAACAACCCCTCGCGACACTGTTTCCAAGCCACCGGTCGGACCGGCCACGCACCTGACCGCCCAGTGTCCATCGACCTCGTTACGCCGACGTTACGCGACCCCGCGCCCGTCGGCCCGCCGTGTCCCACCTCTGCCGGCCCGGCGCGGGCCGCTGGGGCAAGATGAGGACATGCCCACGCTGCGCCTCGCCCTGTCCCAGGTCAACCCGACCGTAGGCGATCTGGACGGCAACGCCGACCTGGTCCGGCGGTGGACCCGGCGGGCCGCCGACGCCGGCGCCCAGCTGGTCGGATTCCCCGAGCTGATGCTCACCGGCTACCCGGTGGAGGACATGGTCTTCCGGCGGTCCTTCGTCGCCGCGTCGAAGGCCGCCCTGGACCGGCTCGCCGCCGACCTGGCCGGCGACGGCCTCGGCGAGCTGCCGGTGCTGGTGGGCTACCTGGACGCCGACGGGCCGCCGCAGGTCAGCGTCGACGCCCAGCCGGGGCACGGCGCCCGCAACGCCGCCGCCCTGCTGCACCGGGGCGCCGTGGTGGCCACCTACTTCAAGCACCACCTGCCGAACTACGGGGTCTTCGACGAGGATCGCTACTTCGTGCCGGGCGACACGCTGACCGTGGTCCGGATCGGCGAGGTGGACGTCGCGCTGACCATCTGCGAGGACCTGTGGCAGGCCGGCGGGCCGTTCGCGGTGGCCCGGCAGGCCGGCGTCGGGCTGGTGCTCACCATCAACGGCTCGCCCTACGAACTGAACAAGGACGACGTCCGGCTGCCGCTGGTCCGCCGGCGGGCCGCCGAGGCCGGGGCCACCATCGCGTACGTCAACATGGTCGGCGGCCAGGACGAGCTGGTCTACGACGGCGACTCGATGATCGTCGCCGCGGACGGCACCCTGCTCGCCCGGGCCCCGCAGTTCGTCGAGCACCTGCTGGTGCACGACGTGCCGCTGCCGGCCGCCGGCGAGCCGACCGACCCGGGCGAGCTGGCCGACGGGATGCGGCTGGTCCGGCGTACCGTCGGATCCCTGCCGCCGGCCCCGGCGGGCCCGGCGGCGGCCGGCGGGGTGATCGAGCCGGTCGCCGACGAGGCGGAGGTGTGGCACGCGCTGGTGACCGGGCTGCGCGACTACGTCGACAAGAACCGGTTCCCGTCGGTGGTGCTGGGCCTCTCCGGCGGCATCGACTCGGCGCTGGTGGCGGCGCTGGCGGTGGACGCCCTCGGCCCGGACCGGGTGGTCGGGGTGTCGCTGCCCAGTCAGCACTCCTCCGAGCACTCCCGCTCCGACGCGGCGGAGCTGGCCAAGCGCACCGGGCTGGACTACCGGATCGAGCCGATCCAACCGATGGTGGACGGCTTCCTGGCCAACCTGTCGCTCTCCGGGGTGGCGGTGGAGAACCTCCAGGCCCGGGTACGCGGGGTGATCCTGATGGCGCTGTCGAACCAGGAGGGCCACCTGGTCCTCACCACCGGCAACAAGAGCGAGCTGGCGGTCGGCTACTCCACCCTCTACGGCGACTCGGTGGGCGGCTACAACCCGATCAAGGACGTCTGGAAGACGCTGGTGTGGCGGCTGGCGAAGTGGCGCAACGCGGACGCCGAACGCCGCGGCCAGACCCCGCCCATCCCGGAGAACTCGATCGGCAAGCCGCCGTCGGCGGAGCTGAGCCCCGGCCAGCTCGACAGCGACACCCTCCCCGAGTACGACGTCCTCGACCCGATCCTGATCGGCTACGTCGACGGTGACCTGGGCCGGGACGGGCTGATCGCCTCCGGGCACGACCCGGCGGTGGTGGACAAGGTGCTGCGGATGGTCGACCTGGCCGAGTACAAGCGTCGCCAGTCCGCCCCCGGCACCAAGATCTCGATCAAGGCGTTCGGCCGGGACCGCCGGCTGCCGATCACCAACCGCTGGCGCGAGCACGGCTGACGGGCCGTCGCGGAGGAGTGAAATCCTCCACTCCGACCTGCCCTCGGCCGGTCCCGCGGTGCGACGATCGCGACAGCAACCCGGGGACCGCGTACGCGGCCTCGAGGAAGGGAGACAGTGATGGTGGAATCCACCCCCACCGAGGTGACCGCCCTGTACGGCGGGCCGGCCACCCGACGGGTCCGCACCCGCGACCTGATCGCCGCCAAGGAGCGCGGTGAGCGCTGGTCGATGCTCACCTCGTACGACCAGTACACCGCCGGGATCTTCGACGCGGCCGGCATCCCCGCGCTGCTGGTGGGCGACTCCGCGGCGAACAACGTCTTCGGCTACGAGACCACCGTGCCGGTCACCGCCGAGGAGCTGCTGCCCCTGGTCCGCGCCGTCGTACGCGCCACGAAGCAGGCGCTGATCGTCGGCGACCTGCCCTTCGGCTCGTACGAGGAGGGGCCGACGCAGGCGCTGCGTACCGCCGTCCGGTTCATGAAGGAGGGCGGCTGCCACGCGGTGAAGCTGGAGGGCGGCCGGCGCTGCGCCGAACAGATCGCCGCCATCACCGGCGCCGGCATCCCGGTGATGGCGCACATCGGCTTCACCCCGCAGAGCGAGCACGCCATCGGCGGCTACCGCGTCCAGGGGCGCGGCGACGCCGCCGACGACGTGATCGCCGACGCCCGGGCGGTGGCCGAGGCGGGCGCCTTCGCCGTGGTGCTGGAGATGGTGCCGGGCGAGGTGGCCAAGCGGATCACCGCCGAGCTGCCCATCCCGACCGTCGGCATCGGCGCCGGCCCGGACACCGACGCCCAGGTGCTGGTCTGGCAGGACATGGCCGGGCTGCGTACCGGCAAGGCCCCGCGCTTCGTCAAGCGCTACGCCGACCTGGCCGGCACGCTCGCCGAGGCGACCCGGCGCTTCGCCGACGAGGTACGCGGCGGCGAGTTCCCGGCCGCCGAGCACACCTTCTGACGGGTCCGGGAGGGCCGCCGCCCATCAGTGCGGCAGCGGCCCTCCCGCCCGCGCTTCCCCCGACCTCCGGCCCGCCCGCGCTGCCCCGCTGCCCCAGCCCCCAGCCCGCTCACGCTGCCCCGCTGCCCCGCCGGCCCCCCGGCCCGCTTGGGGTGTCAGAGTCCCGGCGCCCGCGATCGGTCGCGCGGCTACCGGGGTCAGACCACGCAGAACTCGTTACCCTCCGGGTCGCTGAGCTGCACGGCGTAGTGGCCGTTCTCCGGGTCGTCCATGGTGCCGAGAACCGTGGCGCCGAGCGGGATCAGCCGGTCCACCTCGGCGTTGACCCGCCCCCGCCGCTCGGTCAGCGGCACACCCCGACCCCCGCCGACCTTGAGATCGATGTGCAGCCGGTTCTTCAGCGACTTGGCCTCCGGGACCGGCTGGAACCAGATTCGCGGTCCCGCCCCGGTCGGGTCCTCCAGCCGGTCCGCGCAGTCGCCCGCGCCCAGTTCCTCGGCGGGTACACCGTGCGCCAGATACCACTCCCGCCAGGTGGGATGCCCGTCCGGCGGCGGTTGCGGCCGGTAGCGCAGCGCCTGCGCCCAGAACGCGACGAGCCTCGACGGCTCCCGACAATCGATCACCAGCTGCCACTCCATTCGGTGATTCTGTTCCAGGGGTACGACATCAACGCGTCCCGCCTGACGACCCGACGCCGCCCCGCGGTCGAGGTGCCGCCTGTCACCCCAGGCTGACGGCGGTACCGGCCGCAACGAAGGGGCGACACCGCAGCTAGGTCGTCAGCGGCCGTAGCCTCGCGGCAGCTGCCGCCGACCGCCGTCCCGTCGCGTGAGGGTGCACCCGGAATTGTCGTACGCCTGTTCTAACGTGGCGTACGTGATGGAGGAGCTGGCGCGGGCCGACGCTGCGCTGGGGTCGGGCCTGGACGCGGCCGTCTGGGCGCTGCCCGAGGCGGAACTCGTCGACGCCGTCGACGCGGTGCACGCCCTCGGCCAGCGCCTCGCCGCCCTGCAGCTCGCGCTGCTGCGCGAGGTCGACGGCCGCGGCACCGCGGTCGCGCAGGGCGCGTCGTCGACGGCGGTCTGGCTGCGTGACCGGCTGCGGCTCTCCGTTCCGGCAGCCCGCCGCCTGCTCGGTCTCGCCACCAGGCTCCACGACGGGCCGCCCGAGATCCGTGCCGCGCTGGCGGACGGGCGGGTCGACACCGCGCAGGCCCAGGTGATCGCCGAGACCGTGGATGTGGTGCGGGCGGAGGCCGGCCCCGAGGCGGCCGACCGCGCCACCGGCCTGCTCGTGGAGTGGGCCGGGCAGTTCGATCCGGTGGTGCTCCGATCTCTCGGCACCCGGATCCTCGACCACGTCGCGCCGGAGGTCGCCGATGCGGCGGCCGCGAGGGCGCTGGAGGCCGAAACCGCCCGGGCGGCCCGCGACCGGCACCTCACCGTCTCTGACCTGCGCGACGGCCGCTTCCGGCTCACCGGCAGCCTGGACGGCGAAACGGCGGGTCTGCTGCGCGCGGCGATCGAGCCGCTGACCGCGCCGGCCGGTCCGGACGACGCCCGCTCCCCCGGGCAACGCCGGCACGACGCGCTCGCAGCGGTCTGCCGGCTCGCGCTGCGCACCGGCGGGCTGCCCGACCACGGCGGCGACGCCGCGCAACTCGTCGTCACCACGTCGTACGACGCGCTCACCGGCCGGCTCGGCCCCGGCCTGCTCGACACCGGCGCCACGTTGACCCCGGAGACGGTACGCCGACTGGCCTGCGACGCCGCCGTCCTCCCCGCCGTGCTGGGCGGGGCCGGTCAGGTGCTGGACGTCGGACGACAGCGCCGGGTCGTGACCGGACCGCTGCGCCGGGCGCTGGTCCTGCGCGACCGTGGCTGCGTCTTTCCCGGCTGCGACCGCCCGCCCCGCTGGTGCGAGGGCCACCACATCCGGCACTGGGCGGAGGGCGGCGCCACCACCCTGACCAATTCGGTCCTGCTCTGCCGGCACCATCACCGTCAGGTGCACCACCACGGCTGGCAGGTCCGGCTCGCCCCCGACGGCCATCCGGAGTTCGTCCCGCCCGCCTGGCTCGATCCGCAGCAGCAGCCCCGTCGCAACCACCACCGGCACGCCTGGGCAGCCGCGGCCCCCACGAACACGACCTCCGCCCTCACCTTCCCCGGCCGCCCGGTCCGGACGGTCACCGCCACCACCGCTCCGACCCGGACGAGCAGGCCCCGGCTGGTCACTGCCGGACGGCCACCCGGCCAACCAACGGCTCGCTCCCGGCCACCGTGACCGGGTTCCGCCGACCCCGCACCGCCGATCCCACGCCGCCGATCCCACGCCGCCGATCCCGCACCGCCGACCCCGCACCGCCGACCCCGCACCGCCGGTCGACAGCTGCCGGCTCGTGCCGTGGAGCGCGGCTGCCGACCGTCGTTCCCCAGCGGTCCGCGGCAGCCGGCGCCCAACTGACGAGGGCCAGCGGTCGGGACCCCGGCCGCGGGCGAGGCGGAGGACGGTGCGGCGGCTGCGGTTCGGATACGGTGCGACCGTGACCTTCGAGCCCGGCAGCATCGTCACCCGTCGCTACTGGCGCGGCGGCCGGTGCACCTGGGTGCAGCCGATGCGGGTGGTCGCCGACGACGCGGACGGTCTGCTGCTCTGGAACCCGGTGGGCGGCGACGTCGCCCGGCTCGTCGACGCCGACGGCCGGAACCCGCACGAACTGCCCGTCGACGAGCTGCGGGACCCGAGGCTGACCGTCGGCGCCTGGGAGAAGTACGACGTCCTGGTGCTCATGCCGCCGGCTTCCGCGTACTCGGTGTGGTGGTTCTTCGACGGCGGCACCTTCGCCGGCTGGTACGTCAACCTGGAGGAGCCCTGCGTCCGCCACCCCGGCGGCGTCGACACCACGGACCTGGTCCTGGACATCGTGGTGACCCCGCAGCGGCGCTGGGAGTGGAAGGACGACGACGAGTTCGCCGAGCGCGTCGGGCACCCGCTCTACTTCGACCGGGCGAGCGCCGACGGGATCCGGGCGGAGGGAGAGCGGGTCATCCGGCTCGTCGAGGCGGGAGAGTTTCCCTTCGACGGCACGTACACCGACTTCCGTCCGGGCCCGGACTGGCCGGCGCCCCGGCTGCCGCGCGACGTGGAGGCGGCGGCCGTCAGAGGTCGGTGACGCGGATGCCGGCGTGCGCCTTGTAGCGCTTGTTGATGGCGATCAGGTTGGCGGTGAACGCCTCGATCTGGTGGGCGTTGCGCAGCCGGCCCGCGTAGATGCCCCGCATGCCGGGGATCCGGGCGGCGAGCGCGGCGACCACGTCGACCAGCTCCCGGTCCTCGGTGCAGATCAGCACGTCGAGCTCGATCCGGTCGACCTCGGGGTCGGCCAGCAGGGGCGCGCTGACGTGGTTGAACGCCGCGCAGACCCGGGAGTCCGGCAGCAGCCCGGCGGCCTGCTGGACGGCGCTGCCCTCGGCGACGGTGAGCGCGTACGGGCCCTGCTTGTCGAAGCCGAGCGGGTTGACGCAGTCGACGACGATCTTGCCGGCGAGCGGCTCGGCGAGGGCGGCCACGGTGGCGGCGTGCCCGTCCCACGGGACCGCGATCACGACCACGTCGCTGCGCCGGGCGACCTCGTCGTTGTCGGCGCCGGTCACGTCCACGCCGGCCGGCATTCCCGGCAGGCCCGCGATCTCCGCGGCGGACTGGGCGGCCCGCTCGGCGGAGCGGGAGCCGATCAGCACCTTGTTGCCGGCCCGGGCGAACCGGTAGGCGAGCCCCCGCCCCTGGTCACCGGTGCCGCCGATGATGCCAACGGTCAGCCCGGACACGTCGGGCAGCGTGGTCGCGTCGTAAGCCATGCCGTCATCCTCGCAAAATGCCGCCGCCAGAGCAGCGCCGGGCGTTGTGAGAATGCCCGCTACGGCTGACGCCCGCCTGACAGCGGCGGCACGGCCTGGACACCCGGGCGCGGGGACACGCGGGGGCGGGGACACGCGGGGGCGGGAACACCCGGGGGCGGGAACACCGGGGGCGGGAACACCCGGGGCGGGGACACGCGGGGGCAGGCGGCCCGGAGGCAGGCCTCCGGGAGGCCGGCGATGCTCCTATGGATGTCAAGGGGTGTGGAGAGCGGCGAAGTCGGCGAGGAGGGCGGTGTGGACCTCGCGGATGACGTATCGCTTGAGGCACCGCATGATCTCTTTCTTGCCGAGGCCCTGTTTGGTGCGTTTGTCGACGTATGCGCGGGTGCGTGGGTCGTAGCGCATCCGGCTGAGCACGATGGTGTGCAGGGCGTTGTTCGCGGCTCTGTCGCCGCCGCGGTTGAGGCGGTGGCGGTCGGTGCGTCCGCTGCTGGCGGGTATCGGGGCGGCGCCGCAGAGGTGGGCCAGGGCTGCTTCGGAGCGGAGCCGGTCGGGGTTGTCGCCGGCGGTGGTCAGCAGTTGCCCCGCGACTTCCGGTCCTGCGCCGAACAGGCGGCTAAGGGCCGGTGCGGTGCGGGCGACGGCGGGGCGCAGTCGTCGATCGGCGTGGGCGATCTCGGCGTTGAGCGCGGTGATCCGAGTGGCGATCGCGGCGAGGGCGGCGTTCGTGGCGTGCACCGGGTCGGTGAGCGTGGACTCCTCGACACGGAGGTCGACGCATCGTTGGACGAGCGCGGCACCGGTGAGGCCGGCCAGATCCTCCCGCAGTGCGTCCGGCGCGGAGGTGATCAGGCCGTGGAGCTGGTTAAGGGCTGCGGTGCGGGCCTTGACCGCGCCGCGGCGGGCCACCCGCAGGACGCGGATCGCCTCGACCGGGCCGGTGCGGGTCTTCGGGACACCGGTGGCCTGCCCGGACAGGGCCGTGCGGGCGGCGGCGAGGGCATCGATCGGGTCGGACTTGCCCTTGCTCCGACGGGTCTTGCGGTCAGGGCGGTCGATCTCGACGACGGTGATGCCCGACGCGCTCAGGTGCCGCGCCAGGCCAGCGCCATAGGCGCCGGTGCCCTCCACCCCGACCTTGACCACCCGGCCGAAGGCGCGCAGCCAGAGCAGCAGCTGCTGATATCCGGCTGCGGTGGCCGGGAACTGCTGGTCACCGAGCACCCGACCCGCCTGGTCGACCGCGGCGGCGTGGTGCGTCTTTCCGTGGGTATCAACCCCACCCGTGACCTGGCGCTTCTTGGCTGTCATCCTGGAACCGTCGTCCCTTTCGCTTGCACCGACAGGGTCGGCACGCACTTGCTGGGACGGGCGGACAGGACAGTGATGGGGCCTCTTGCACAGGCTCCTATCAGGTCACGACGCCCCTGCCAGTGACGTGCAGGAACGGGGTCACCCGGAACCGATCGACGAATCGCACAGCAGGACAGCATCGTCGGTCAGGCGGTGAGTCAGACCAGACCGGGTGACCCCACCTACATCCTCACTGTCAGGCGCGGGCGAAGAGGACCTTGCGCTGCACCGGGTCGGCGGTGACCAGCCGGACCCGGACCCGCTCCCCGAGCGGCAGGTCGCCGGTGCAGCGGGCCCGGACCGGGGGCTCGTCGAGGGCGACCGTCCCGCCGGGCTCCCGTCCGGGCTTGGCCTCGCCCGACGGCGGCGCGTCCACGTCGAGCACGGCCGCGTCGAAGGTCTCGCCCACCCGGTGCTCCAGCAGGACCGCCTCGGCCAGCTCGATCGCCCCGCGGGTGGCGGCGGAGGCCGTCCGGTCGGTCACGGCCATCACCTCCGGCAGCTTCGGCAGCGCCGTGCGCGCCCAGTCGGGCACCTCCCGGCCCGCGTGCAGGGCCAGGCAGACCTCCGTCGCGTACCGGTCGGCCAGCCGGCGCAGCGGCGCCGTGACATGGGCGTACGCGGCCGCGACGCCGCCGTGCTCCGGCTGCTGCGGCAGCTCGCCGTCGAACGCGGTGTAGCCGGCGCCGCGCATCAACTCGGCGGCCTGGTCGATGAACGCGGCCGCCCGGGGCTCCGAGGCGTCGAGCCGGGCGAGGAGCTCACCGACGCCGACGTCGGCCGGCCAGTCCACGCCCAGCGGGGCGGCCGCCGTACGCAGCCGCTGCACCGCCTCCGGCTTCGGCGGGGGCATGGTCCGCAGCAGGCCGATCCGGCCGGCCAGCATGATGTCGGCGGCGGCCATGCCGGTGAGCAGGGAGATCTGCGCGTTGTGGTCCTCCATCGGGACCGGCCCGCGCAGCACCAGCCGCCAGCCGTCGCCGTCGGGCTCCACGTCCTGCTCCGGCAGCGGCAGGTTCATCGCGCCGCGGTGCAGCCCGCGGGCGGTTAGCAGGGCGCCGATCTCGGGCAGCAGGGCGATCGGGTCGGGCAGCCGGCCCGCCTCGGCGTCGGCCTGCACACCGAGGTAGTCCAGCTTGGCGCGGCTGCGTACCCGGGCCCGTTCCAGCTCGACCGCGACGGTGCCGCCGTCGCGGTCCAGGTCGATGGTCCAGAGCACCGCGGCCCGCTCCTCGCCGGGCAGCAGGCTGGCCGCGCCCTCGCCGAGCGTGTGCGGGTGCAGCGGCACGTTGCCGTCGGGCAGGTAGACCGTCTGCCCCCGGCGCCAGGTCTCCTCCTCCAGCGCGCCGCCGGGGCGTACGTGGGTGGCGACGTCGGCGATGGCGTACCGCACGCGGTAGCCGTCGCCCCGGCGGCTCAGGTGCATGGCCTGGTCGAGGTCGCGCGAGCTCGCCGGGTCGAGGGTGACGAGCTCGACGTCCGTGCGGTCGGCGGCGGGCGGCAGCGGCGCGGCGGCCGCCTCGTCGGCCTCGCGCTGCGCCGCGGGCGGGAACTGCTCGGGCAGCTTCAGCTCGCGGCGCAGCGCGCCGAAGTCGATACGGGGTGCCAGTACGCGTCGGATGACCACGGGTCAATCTTGGCAGCGGAACCGGCGTACCGCCTTCCGGCGGACGGACGGTTCGCCCCGGGTGCCGGTCGGACGTACCGCCGGTGACGGTCAGCGGGCCGACTTGCGGGCCGAGGCCCGGGCGGCGGTCGACCGGGCCGGAGTCGACCGGGCGGCGGTGGCCCGGGACGCGCCCGCGCGGGCGGGCGCCTTGCGGGCGGTGACCTTCTTGGCGGCGGTCGTACCGGCGGGGGCCTTCTTCGCCGCGGCCTTGCGGGCGGTGGTCGAGGAGGTGGCGGTGGCCTTCTTCGCCGGCGCCTTCGTCGCCGCCGCCTTGCGGGCGCCGCCGGTCGGACGGGTGGCGGTCGTCTTCCGCGCGGTGGTGGTCTTCTTCGCCGGGGCCTTCTTCGCCGCCGTGGTGGTCTCCTTCACCGCGGCGCCGGTCCTCTTCACGGTGGCGGTGGTCTTCTTCGCGGCGGCGGTCTTCTTCGCGGCCGTGGTCTTCTTCGCGGCCGTGGTCTTCTTCGCGGCCGGGGCCTTCGCCGCGGCCGTGGTCCTCTTCGCGGCCGGGGCCTTCTTGGCCGCGGTGGTCTTCTTCGCCGCGGTGGTCTTCTTCGCCGCGGTGGTCTTCCGGGCCGGCGCGGTCTTCGTGGCGGTGGTCTTCTTCGCCGCCGTGGTCGACGTGCGGGTGGCGGGCGCCTTCTTGGCGGTGGTCCGGGTGGCCGGCGCCGTCTTCTTGGCGGTGGAGGCCTTGCGGGCGACGGTCTTCTTGGCCGCCGCCTTCTTCGCCACGGCCTTCTTCGCCGGGACGCGGCCCGAGCCGGCGCCGGAGGCGTTCGGGGACGCCTTGTCGGCCGACGTCGTCCGGGTGGACGTCGCGGCGGTTGCGCCGGTGGTCCGCTTCCTCGCGGCGGAACTCGCCGCGGTGGTGCGCTTGGCGGCCGGGCGGGTGGTGGCCTTACGTGCTTCGGCCATGTCGATTCCCTCCTTGGGGACCTGCGCTCACGTGTCTCCTCACGGAGCACGGAGTTCCTCGACGCGGCCGTCCCGCGCCGTCTAGCTGCCCTCCCCGGCCCAGCGGGCGTCCTCGGCCTCCCACGCTTCGTTACGCTGCTGCACTCGTTGCAGGGCGTTCTCCGCGTCGGCCGCCGAGGCGTACGGACCGAGTACGTGCTTCGCGGGGCACACGTCGGCATCCGTCTCGACCCGGTGGTGTCGAGTGCACCAGTAGTACTGCCCACCACGTCCGTCGTCGCTCATGTGATCACTGTGCACCGCGATCAGCCCAGCCGCCACCGGAACCGGGAAAAGTCGCCGATGACCTCCACAGTAGAGATCGTCGGATGTTCGTGGGCCGAAACGGCGGAACCGACCACGACCGTGCTGAGCTGGGGCGATAGGGCCAAGCGGGCCGGTCCGGGCGGGCACGGGGCAGACGGCTGACCGGCCGGTCCCGCACAATTCCGGGGTGCGACGCGGGGGACGAAGGACGCGGCGGGGCCGGGTGGCCGCCGCGGCGGTGACGGCGACGGCCGTGGCGGGGACGGTGGCGGGCGTTCCGCTGCTGCGGGACCGTTCGCAGCAGCGACTGGAGCGGCGCGCGGAACGGGAGGTGACGGCGACCGCGCAGCGCACCCGAGCGGAACTGCTGGCCACCCCGACCGCGCCACGGGAGCGGCTGCGCTCGACGGCCGCCCAGGTCGCCGGGGTCGAGGTGCTGGAGGTGCGGGACCAGCCGGTCCGCGCCGTCCGACTGGTCTTCCGGGTACGGGTGGCCAAGACCGCCACGTCGCTGTTCGGCTGGCAGCGGGCGAACGCCGACGGCTGTTTCGCCCTGGTGGTGCAGGCCCGGCCGGTTCCGGCGGCGATCGAGCGGCTGCCGTGCCCGGCGTGACGACGACGGCGGCCACCTGCCCGAGCTGCGGGACAGGCACCACCGCGCTGCGGGAGGCCGCGCCCTGGTGCCCCGGCTGCGAGTGGAACCTGGACGCGTACGACCCGGCCCGGCGGAAGCGCGAGTTCGCCTGGGGTCGGCTGGACCGGTGGGCGCACCGGCTGGCGGTGGGGCAGTTCGCGCGGCTGTCCGCGCGCGGGCTGGACGACTCCGGATCCCCGGTGGCGCGGATCGTCACGATGGCCGTCTCGGTGCTGCTGCTCGCCGGGGTGCTGGCGCTGGCCGCCACCGGGGTGTGGCTGCTGGTCGCATTCCCGTTCCCCAACCTGTCGATGCTGCTCGGCGTCGTGCTGCTCGCCCTGGCGTACGCGCTCCGGCCCCGCTTCGGCCGGCTCGACGAGCACCTCACCGTGCTCGACCGGGACCGGGCGCCGGAGCTGTTCGCCCTGGTCGACGAGGTCGCCGCGGCGGCCGGCACGCCGGCGCCGCACGTCCTCGCGGTGGACGGGACCCTCAACGCGTACGCCGGAACGGTCGGGGTGCGCCGACGCCGGGTGCTCTGCCTGGGGCTGCCGCTGTGGGGCGCGCTGCCGGCCGGCGAGCGGGTCGCGCTGCTCGGCCACGAGCTGGGCCACTTCGCCAACGGGGACCCGCGCCGGGCGCCGCTGGTGCAGCCGGCGCTCACCATGCTCGGCTCCGCCGCCGACCTGGTGCGCCCGGTGGGCACCGTCTCCGGGGCCGGGCTGCTGGAGCTGGTCGGCCTGGCGCTGGCCCACGCCGTCCAGGCGGTGCTGGCCCGGGTGCTGCTCGCCTCGCAACTGGTGCTGGTCGCGGTCGCGCTGCGGGACAGCCAGCGGGCCGAGTACCTCGCCGACGAGATGGCCGCGCGGGTGGCCGGCACCGACGCGGCGACCGGCATGCTCGACGCGCTGCTGGCGCAGGAGTCGATCGCGCTGGCCGTACGCCGGGAGTCGCGGGCCGGGCACGGGCCGGACCGCTGGCGGGCCGCGGTGGCCGACGCCCGCCTCGCCGCCGCGGACCGGTTGCCGCTGGTCCGGCAGCTCTCGGTACGGGACGAGGTGACCCTGTTCGCCGAGCACCCGCCGACCGGGCTCCGGCAACGGCTGCTCGCCAGCCGTCCCCGGCACGAGCCGCTGGTGGTGCTCACCGAACAGCGACGGACCCGGATCGACGCCGAGCTGGCCGCCGAGTACGAGAAGGTCCGCCGGGCGGTGAGTTGGGCGGCCTGACCGCACCATAGGACTTCTTAGCAGGCCGACGCGCGATGGACCATCCGTCGGAGCGGTCCCGTCGACGGGACTCCCGGTGTCACTCGCCCGCCGGACAGCCCGTTGCGGCTGCCCGCGCGTGCGCCGCACGTCCCTTTCGTGCAAGCCTCGACCGGAACTCTTGCGGCGCTCCCCCGCCCGCGCCACCGGTACGACGATCCGGGCGACCACGCGCCGCAACCGCACCTGGGGAGACGAGAACACCGTGGCAAGCCTTGACGTCGCGTTGAAGAGCGCGATGAGCATCGACGGAGCGATCGGCGCCGCGCTGGTCGACTACACCAGCGGCATGACCCTCGGGGTGGCCGGCGGCACCAGCGAGATCGACCTGACGGTCGCCGCCGCCGGCAACACCGACGTGGTACGCGCCAAGCTGCGCACCATCGAGATGCTCAACCTGAACGACCAGATCGAGGACATCCTGATCACCCTCGGCGAGCAGTACCACCTGATCCGGCCGCTGACCAGCCGCAGCGGCAAGGGGCTCTTCCTCTATCTGATGGTGAGCAAGAGCCGGGCCAACCTGGCGCTGGCCCGGCACCAACTGCGCGTGATCGAGGAGAGCCTGGAACTGTGACCGCGGCGCAGAACACCGCAACCGCCCTGCCCCGCCGCGCCGCCCGCCGGGCCGCCGACCCACCGCCCGCGCGGGAGCTGCCGCCGTCGCTGGCCGGCGACCCGTCCCTGCCGTACCCGGCGATCGGCCGGGAGCTGACCGAGCTGCGGGTGCAGATCCCCGGAGTGCAGGGCTGCGTCCTCGGCGGCGTCGACGGCCTGCTGGTCGCGCACAACCTGCCCGCCGACGCCGACCCGAACGACGTGGCCGCGCTGGCCGCCACCACGTACGGGCTCGGCCGGCAGGTCGGGCTGCGACTCGGGCAGGGCGGCTTCCAGCAGTCCACCGTCCGCAACGAGGCCGGCTACCTCAGCGTCTACGCCGTCGACGGGCAGGCGCTGCTGGCGGTGATCGGCGCGGACGCCATCAACGTGGCCCGGCTGCACCTGACGGCGCCGGCGGTGGCCGGACGGCTCGCGACGCTGCTGGCCGGGACGCCGGCGGACGCCTGAGGCGGAGTCCGCCGACGGACCGGCTGGGCCAGGATGCCGGGCTTCAGGGTTGGCGGAGCGGCGCGCGGTGGCGGCCGGGACCTGCGCGCCGATCGCGGTGGCGCGGCCCGGCGGCCCGGCGTCTCGGCGTCTCGGCCCAGCCGAGCCCGGCTCAGCGGCTTGGCGTCCCGGCTCAGTGGCGCGGCGTCTTCGGGTCGGTCCGCCCCGTGTTCGGGTCGATCCAGCTGCGGATGCCCCGACGGAACGTCAGCCAGCCGGCAACCACGCCGATCACCGCGCCGATCAGCAGCGCGGCGGACCGGTCGTGGGCGCCGAGCCCGTCGGGGCCGCTGCGGGACGGCACGCCGATGAAGAAGACGAACAACCCCACCGCGATCGCGGCCAGTACGCCCACGGCGACGGCCGGCTTCGCCCGTCCCGCGCCCAGCCTCCTGTCCCGGTCATCAATGTCCATGACGCCCCCCGATCCGATCGACCGGGATAGTTGCCGGCTGCTCTGCCGGCCAAACCAGATCGGCACGGGTGGCGATGGCGCAGATCTGGCAGGCTCTCGACATGCGCCCCATGGACAGCCGTGACGTCGACGAAGCCGTGGCCGAGATGGTGCGGGTGCTGGCACCGCACGAGTCGGCGGACTGGCGACGCCCGGCCGGCCCGCTCGCCTGGAGTTGCTGGGAGACGGCGGCCCACGTCGCGCACGACCTCCTCGCGTACGCCGGCCAACTCGCCGCCCTGCCCGACGCCGCCTACCTTCCGTTCGACCTGGTGGTAAGCGACGACGCGTCACCCCGCGATCTGCTGCGAACGGTCACCGCCGCAGGCAGGCTGCTGAGCACCGTGTTGGCCGCATCCGACCCCTCGGTACGGGCCTGGCGCTGGGGCCCGACGGACCGGAGCGGCTTCGCGGCGCTGGGCGTGAACGAGACGCTGGTGCACACCCACGACATCACCGCAGGTCTCGGCATCGCCTGGCAGCCACCCGCATCTCTCTGCCGCGCCGTGCTCGCCCGACTCTTTCCCGACGCTCCGGTCGGGGAACCGGTCCAGGCGCTGCTCTGGTCCACCGGGCGTACCGACCTTCCCGGCCGGCCTCGACCCACGTCATGGGTCTTGCGGGCCGCGGTCGGACAGGTCGCTGAGCCGGTGGGCGACGGACGAGTCGACCCGTAAGCCGGATCACTGCGACCCCGCTCGCCAGGGCCGCGCCAACGTGGTCAGCCGCCGGCCGCCCCTGGCCCGAAGGCGAAGTCCCGCCTCCGGCGTGCCTCGTAGCGGGGCCAGTCGGCCCGGGCAGCGACCACGTCGGCGACGGACAGCTTGACCACGGCGCAGCCGGAGAGGGAGCAGGCTCGCGGGCTGCTGGCGTCGATCAGGGAGATTCCGCCGATCTCGTCGCCGTCGACGTGGGTGCACAGGACGGGATGGAACGAGCAGTCCTCGTAGATGTCCCCGGGCCTGATGTCCCCGGGCCGATCCGTCGTCACGGCGCCGTTGTGCCGGTCCCCCGTGGCGTCCCCGGTGATGGTTGACGAAGCAGCGTCAGAGGACGCCTGACAGTGAGGATGTAGGTGGGGTCACCCGGTCTGGTCTGACTCACCGCCTGACCGACGATGCTGTCCTGCTGTGCGATTCGTCGATCGGTTCCGGGTGACCCCGTTCCTGCACGTCACTGGCAGGGGCGTCGTGACCTGATAGGAGCCTGTGCAAGAGGCCCCATCACTGTCCTGTCCGCCCGTCCCAGCAAGTGCGTGCCGACCCTGTCGGTGCAAGCGAAAGGGACGACGGTTCCAGGATGACAGCCAAGAAGCGCCAGGTCACGGGTGGGGTTGATACCCACGGAAAGACGCACCACGCCGCCGCGGTCGACCAGGCGGGTCGGGTGCTCGGTGACCAGCAGTTCCCGGCCACCGCAGCCGGATATCAGCAGCTGCTGCTCTGGCTGCGCGCCTTCGGCCGGGTGGTCAAGGTCGGGGTGGAGGGCACCGGCGCCTATGGCGCTGGCCTGGCGCGGCACCTGAGCGCGTCGGGCATCACCGTCGTCGAGATCGACCGCCCTGACCGCAAGACCCGTCGGAGCAAGGGCAAGTCCGACCCGATCGATGCCCTCGCCGCCGCCCGCACGGCCCTGTCCGGGCAGGCCACCGGTGTCCCGAAGACCCGCACCGGCCCGGTCGAGGCGATCCGCGTCCTGCGGGTGGCCCGCCGCGGCGCGGTCAAGGCCCGCACCGCAGCCCTTAACCAGCTCCACGGCCTGATCACCTCCGCGCCGGACGCACTGCGGGAGGATCTGGCCGGCCTCACCGGTGCCGCGCTCGTCCAACGATGCGTCGACCTCCGTGTCGAGGAGTCCACGCTCACCGACCCGGTGCACGCCACGAACGCCGCCCTCGCCGCGATCGCCACTCGGATCACCGCGCTCAACGCCGAGATCGCCCACGCCGATCGACGACTGCGCCCCGCCGTCGCCCGCACCGCACCGGCCCTTAGCCGCCTGTTCGGCGCAGGACCGGAAGTCGCGGGGCAACTGCTGACCACCGCCGGCGACAACCCCGACCGGCTCCGCTCCGAAGCAGCCCTGGCCCACCTCTGCGGCGCCGCCCCGATACCCGCCAGCAGCGGACGCACCGACCGCCACCGCCTCAACCGCGGCGGCGACAGAGCCGCGAACAACGCCCTGCACACCATCGTGCTCAGCCGGATGCGCTACGACCCACGCACCCGCGCATACGTCGACAAACGCACCAAACAGGGCCTCGGCAAGAAAGAGATCATGCGGTGCCTCAAGCGATACGTCATCCGCGAGGTCCACACCGCCCTCCTCGCCGACTTCGCCGCTCTCCACACCCCTTGACATCCATAGGAGCATCGCCTTGCCGTCGTCGGGACGCATCGTTGGTCAGGAGATTCCGCCGTCGCTGTGTAGGAGTTGGCCGTTGATCCAGCCGCCGCCGGGTGAGCATAGAAACGCTACGAGGTTGGCGCAGTCCTGCGGTCGGCCGAGGCGACCGAGCGGCGTGGATCGTAGGACGGCATCCTTGATCTCTGCCGTCATCCAGCCGGTGTCCGTTGGGCCGGGATCGATGGCGTTGGCGGTCACGCCGAGGTGGGCTAATTCTCGGGCGGCGGCCAGGGTGATCCGATCGAGAGCGCCTTTGCTCGCTCCGTAGGGGAGGTTTCCGACGGTGGCGTCACTGGTCAGGCTGACGATGCGTCCCGTGCCATGAGCCCCCAGGAACCGTTGGGCGTACTCGCGAATCAGCAGCCAGCTCGCGCGGGTGTTGACCGCGAAGTGGCGGTCGAAGCTCTCGATACTCGTGTCGAGCAGGCCCGAATTGACGCTCTCGCAGTGGGCCAGGACGAGCGCACTGACCGGACCCAGCTCTCGCTCCACGGTTTCGAAGATGCCAGCCGCGCCGTGAGGATCGCTGAGGTCCACCTCGATCGCGGCAGTTCTTGCCCCGTGCCCGACGGCTTGGCTGCTGAGTTGCGTCACCGCCTCGGGGTCGGCGCCCCATGGCATCCGCTCGTCGTACGGGGTCCAGTAGGTGAACCCGACATCCCAGCCGGCCTGAGCCAGCGTCAGCACCACCGACGCGGCGATGCCAGCACTACGGCTGGCGCCGGTCACCAGGGCTACGGGCCGATGCTGTTGATCCCTGCCATCCATGAGCGCCATCTGCGGTCGCACCCCCTCGACGCGCCATCGTTGCAGCCCACCCAAAGACCGTCACCGGAAATACCGCGCCAAACGGCAGAGCCTGCAGCACATCGCTCGGGCGCAACGGCACGGCGCCGCCGGTTCGTCGTGATCGGTAGCGAGGTACCGACCCGGGCCACCCTTGGGCCGTCCGGGCCGCCGTCGGGCCGCCAGGCATCGCGCGACGACGACCGAAGACGACCAAGAGAACCCAATGAAAGCGCAGTTCAGAGCCTTGATAACGGCTCTGAGCCGGTGGGCGACGGACGAGTCGACCTGTACGCCGGATTCTGTGCCCGGCACGCACCCCCGAAGGGTTCGCGCCGGCGGCGGCCATCCATCTCGGCCTGCCGTTGCCGGCAGGCTCATGCGGCCTACCCGCAGACATCGGGCGGGCAGCCCTCGAGCGTCTGCGCCGGGCCGTCGAAACGGCCCTTGCTTGGCCTTGCTCCGGGTGGGGTTTACCGAGCCATCCCGGTCACCCGGGATGCTGGTGGGCTCTTACCCCACCGTTTCACCCTTACCGACCCTTTCGGGCCGGCGGTCTGTTTTCTGTGGCACTGTCCCGCGGGTCACCCCGGGTTGCCGTTAGCAACCACCCTGCCCTGTGGAGTCCGGACGTTCCTCGGCGACGGGCCGGAGCCCGTCGACGCGACCGCCCGGTCGACTCGTCCGTCGCGCCCCCATCCTAACGGCGGGCGGGCCGTGGGCATTTCCGGTGGGTCCCGGAGCGGACGGCGGGCCGCTCCGGGACCCACCGGTCACCAGGCGGAGAGGAGCTGCTCGCCGAAGAGGCGCGGGCCGTGTTCCGGCTCGCGGAGCCCGGTGCTGGCCAGGACCGTACCGTCGGCGGCGAGGGCGCGGATCATGGCCCGTTCGCCGACCGGCACGGCGAGCACCGCTGCGCCGTCGGCGACCGGCACGCTCAGCACCGCGCCGTTGGGCCGGTACGCCTCGACCGACGCCGTCCGCTCCGGGGGTACGACCAGCACCTGGTCGCCGAGCTCGGCGTGCCCACCGGCCCGGACCGGGATCCGGACCACGGTGAGGTCGGCCGGTCCGCCGGCTGCGGTGCTGGCCAGCGACCAGCCGGCGCGCTCGGCGGCGAGGGTCTCGCTGTCGTCGGGGACGGCGTCCTGCGGCGGTGCCAAAGCCAGCATGGTGTTGCCGTTCGGGCCGATCTGGAGGAGGGTGGGCGCTCCGGCCGGGCCGCCGGTGACCACGGCGGCGGGGAGCCCGTCGCCGCCGGGGAGCCGGCCGCTCCAGCGTCGTACCGGCGCGCTACCGAGCCCGCTGCCCCGGGCGAAGATCCGGTAGGCGCTGGCCGCGGCGGCCTCGGTGGCCGGGATGTCGGCGCCGGTCGGGGGCGGCGGAGGGCCGCCGTCGATCTGGACGGTGCTGTCCAGCGGGCCCTCCTCCCGGACCGTGCCGTCGCACTCGACCCGGTACCAGCCTTTGATCTGCGGCTCCGCCAGCAGCAGGTAGCCCTGGGTCGGCGACGGTCGCCAGGTGCGTCGGATGCTCCCGTCAGCGGCCGGCTGGCCCGTCGGCGCCCAGGACACGGTGCAGCCGCCCGGGACCAGGCCGATCATCACCTGTTCCTCGGCCGGGCCGACCCCGTTGACCCGGGTGAACGGGCGGATGTGGGTGGTGGTGCTCCCGTTGCCGCGCAGCAGCTCCGCCGGCGCGGCCCCGGCTCGGGCCTGGCGGGAGCTCAACGCCACCTCGGTGTCGGAGTGGTAGACGACCACCACCTGCCGGATGCCCGCCGTCTCGTCGACGAAGAGCACCTTGACCTCGGACAGCTCCTTGCCGACGCCGGTCGCCGGCTGGGCGTCGTGGAAGGCCCGGGCCAGCTCCTGGACCAGCCGGGTGTCGCCGGCCAGGTTGCCCCGGGTCGGCGCGTCGATCAGCCGCCACACCCATGGGGAGACGACCGGTCCGTCTCCGCCGCCACCACCGAACCCGATGCCGGTGGCGGGCACCGCCAGGGCGGCGGCGAGTGCGCCGGCCAGGGCCGCGCCGATCCCGGTGCGCCGGGCCAGCCGGCGCCGCCGCGCGTGCCGCAGCAACCGGCCGTACGGGTCGTCCGGCGGCACCACGGTCGCCGCCGCGCGGGCCAGCCCGGCCCGCAGTTCGTCCACGCTCATGCCTGCTCCCCGATCAGTCGGTCGGCCACCGCCGGGCGGCCGGCCGGTCGCAACACGTCCCTCAGCCGGGCGAGCCCCCGCGCCGCCTGGCTCTTCACCGTTCCCACCGAGCACCCCATGGCCGCCGCGACGTCGGCCTCGGAGAGGTCCTCCCAGTAGCGCAGCACCAGCACGGCCCGCATCCGGGCGGGCAGCCGCCCCAGGGCCACCAGCAACTCGTCCCGCTCGGCCACCACGTCGGTCTCGTCGGCGCGGGGCCGGTCGGGCAGCACGCCCGGGAGCAGCTCCCGCAGGCCGAGCCGGCGCCACCGGTTGGTGCGCTCGTTGACCATCGCCCGCCGGACGTACGCCATCGGCTCGTCGACCCGCGACCAGTGCCGCATCGCCCGGAGCAGGGCGTCGTGCACCAGGTCCTGCGCGGCGTCCCGGCTGCCGGTCAGCAGGTACGCGGTCCGCAGCAGGTCGCCGTAGCGGACCTCGACGAACTCGCGGAAGTCCGGGTCATCCACTCGGCACCCCTCCACCGGTCATCTGCTCGTTCCCCTTCGTCGGTCTCACCGGGAACGACACCGGACCGGCCCGGAAGGTTGAGTCCATCGGAACACCGAGGCCGGCATGCCGGGGCGCCCGGCGTCCACTAGCCTCGGGACACCATGGACCTCTCCCACGCCGCGCTGCTGGTCGCCGCCGGTCTCGCCGCGGGCACGGTGAACGCGGTCGCCGGCGGGGGTTCACTGATCACCTTCCCGGCGCTGATCGCGATCGGGCTGCCCCCGGTCCCGGCCAACGTCAGCAACTCGGTCTCGGTCTTCCCCGGCTACGTGGCCAGTGTGGCGGGCAGCCGGGCGGACCTTCCCGAGTGGCGCTGGCTGTGGCGGCTGCTGCCGACCGCGGTGCTCGGCACGGTGGTCGGCTGCGTGCTGCTGCTGGCCACTCCGGCGCGGGCCTTCGAGCTGGTGGTGCCGTTCCTGGTGCTGGGCGCGACGGCCGTGCTGGCGTTCCAGGATCCGCTGCGCCGGCTGGTCGGGCATCCGGCGCAGCTGAGCCCGCGCCGCCGTACGGTCACCGTGCAGGCGATGGTCGCGGTCGGCACCGTGTACGGCGGCTACTTCGGCGCGGCGCTCGGGGTGATGCTGGTGGCCGGGCTGGCCCTGGTGCTGGACGCGACGCTGGCCCGGGTGTCGGCGATCAAGAATCTGCTCTCCGCCGTGGTGGGGCTGACCACGCTGGTGGTGTTCGCGCTCTTCGGCCCCGTGAACTGGGCGGCCGTGGCGGTGGTCGCCCCGGCCACCCTGGTCGGCGGGTACGTCGGCGCCCGGCTCGTCCGGCGGCTGCCGCCGGTGGTGTTGAAGACGCTGATCGTCGCCTTCGGCACGGTGATCGGCCTGTACCTGCTCTGGCGGGCCCTGGGTCAGTAGGCCTCGCCGACCGGCTCCTCGGGAGCGTGCTCGGCGGTGCGGGCGGCCCGGTTCCACACCACCCGCTCGCCGTAGCCGGCGGCCATCACGTGCCCGAAGGCGAGGAAGGCCAGCACCCCGACGGCGAGGACGCCGAAGCCGACCCAGAACGGCAGGGCCAGGCTGTGCTCGGCGAGCTTGCCGGAGATGATCGGCGCCGGCGCGGCGGCGCCCCAGCGGACCAGGTTGAACGCGCCGGTGGCCACCCGGCGGTCGCTGGAACCCAGGCCGAGGGCCAGGTCGGTGAGGTTGGCGTTGGCCAGGCCCATGAACAGGCCGGCGATGACCAGCACCACCAGCGACCGGGCGGTGCTGTGCGAGGTGGCGAAGCCGACCATGCAGAGCAGCAGGCCGACGATGGCCACACCGACGGTCTGCACCGCGCCGATCCGGTGGGCGAGCCGGTGGCCGATCACCAGGATGCCGGCGGCCAGGCCGAGGCCCCACGCGGTGAAGGCCAGCCCCAGCGGCACCACGTCCAGGTGCAGGAAGAGCGGGGTGTATCCGAGCACCACGAAGAAGACGAAGTTGTAGGCGGCGGTGACCACGCAGAGCGCGATGAACGCCGGCTTGCGGTAGGTGGCGAAGATCTGGCCGACGCGTACGGGCGCCTGCCGGTTGGCCGGCTCACGCAGCTTGCGGGAGGCGACGGCCAGCGCCAGCACCATGAACACGCCGCAGACGAAGAACGGCAGCCGCCAGCTGACGTGCCCGAGCAGGCCGCCGATCAGCGGGCCGACAGCGAAGCCGAGGCCGAGCGCGGTCTCGAAGAGGCCGACCACCCACTCCCGGTCGATCGCGAGGTTGACCAGCACCACCATGGCGGTGGCGAAGAACATCGCGTTGCCCAGCCCCCACACGCCGCGCAGCACGGAGAGCTGCACGATGTCGTTGCTGAACGACGCGAGGATGGCGGCCAGGCCGACCACCGAGACGCCGGTGATCAGCACCGGCTTGAAGCCGAACCTCCCGCTGGCCAGGGTCGCCGGGATCATGCCGAGCGCCATCACCGCGATGTACGCGGTGAAGAGCAGCTCGACCTGCCAGGCGGTGACTCCGATCGCCTCGCCGATGGCCGGGAGGATCGGGTCCACCACGGCGATGCCGGCGATGGCGAGGAAGGCCACCAGGGTGGTGGCGTAGATGGCACTGCGGTTGGGTTCGGATCGCCGATCCACTCCGCGCCTCCAGACAGATAGCTGTATCGTACAGGTAAGTCGGTTGTATCATACAGCTATGAGCGACGACCACGAGACGGCCACGGATCCGGACGACGTCACGCTGAGCCGGATCGAGACCGAGGTCGCCCTGCTGATGCGCCTCGGCGAGGCCACCCGGCGGGCCACCGGCACCGCCGAGCACCGGGTGCTGGACCGTGCCGCGTACGTCATCCTGCGGCACCTGGACGCGACCGGCCCGCAGAACGTCTCCGCGCTCGCGGCCCGGCTCAACCTGGACGGCTCGACCGTCACCCGGCAGGTCGCGGCGCTGCAACGCGACGGCCTGATCGACCGCGCGCCCGACCCGACCGACGGCCGCGGCACGGTGATCTCCCCGACCCCGGCGGGCCTGCACCGGATGGCCGCCGTGCAGGCCGCCCGGGTCCGCCTCTACGGCGACATGCTGGCCGACTGGGACCCCGCCGACCGGGACAACCTGGCCGAGATGCTGCGCCGCCTCAACGAGGCCCTGGAACGCCGCACCCGCCGCCGCTGACCCCGTCACCGCCCTCCGGCGGGCCGGGGGCCGCAGACGCGAATCGGCCGACCGGCCAGGTCGGATGGGCCGCCCAAGGGCTGCGGAAACCGGGTCGGCAAGGCGGCCGGCGGGACCTGCGGAGACGAGCCGGCAGACGGGCGGTGGTCTGCGAAGACGCGCCGGCAGGCCGACGGACGGCAGGGCTTGCGGAGACCAGCCAGCAGACCGACGGGCGGTGGCCTGCGGAGACGCGCCGGGCGAGCGGGCGAGCGGGCGAGCGGGCGAGCGGGCGAGCGGGCGAGCGGGCGAGCGGGCGAGCGGGCGAGCGGGATGAGTCTCCGGGCCGCTACAGACTTGAGAGCACCGACGACTCACCTCGCCCCCATCACCCGGTCCGGAGTCTCGGAGGGCTCGGGCGGGGCGGCGTCCCGGAGGCGGGTGGCCCCGGGTGAGTCGTTCACGCTCTCAAGTCTGTAGGCACTCGGCGGCTCTCCCGCCGCGGCCGCCAGCAGCACCCACGCCCAGTGCGCCCGCCAGCACCCACACCCGATGCGCCCGTATGCCCGGAGCCCGGCGCCGTCGCATGCCCGAAGCCGACCGGGCCAGGGACAGGGCCGACCGGGCCAGGGACAGGACCGGCGGGCACGGACAGCAGGACCGGCGGGCACGGACAGCAGGACCGGCGGGCACGGACAGCAGGACCGGCGGGCACGGACAGCAGGGCGGCGCAGCCGGCGGGGACCGGCAGCAGGGCGGCGCAGCCGGCGGGGACCGGCAGCAGGGCGGCGCAGCCGGCGGGGACCGGCAGCAGGGCGGCGCAGCCGGCGGGGACCGGCAGCAGGGCGGCGCAGCCGGCGGGGACCGGCAGCAGGGCGGCGCAGCCGGCGGGGACCGGCAGCAGGGCGGCGCAGCCGGCGGGGACCGGCAGCAGGGCGGCGCAGCCGGCGGGCCGGTACCGGCCGCGCGAACCCGCCACCCGGCCCCAGCTGGGGTGCACCGTGGGAACCGGGTGGCGGGGACGGTCAGGCGACGGGCTCCCGGGCGGAGTCGGCGTCCCGGTCGACCCCGGGGGTGACCCGCGGGTCGCCCTCGTCGGCGAAGTAGTCGTCCGGGGTGGTGCCGTCGGCACCGTCGGCGACCTTCGCCGCCCGCAGCACCAGGGTGAGCAGCGCCGCCACCGCCAGGTTGACCAGGACGGCCACGATGCCGACGTAGATCGTCTTCTTGGTGTCGAACCCGAAGTCGGAGAGCGAGAACGCCGAGCCACCGAAGTGCGCGCGCTTGGTCACCGCGTTCGGGATCTGGTAGAGCATCCACATTCCCAGGCCCATGCCGGCCGCCCAGCCCGCGATCAGCGCGCCCCGGTGGAACCAGCGGGTGTAGAGGCCCAGCGCCACCGCCGGCAGCGTCTGGAGGATGATCACGCCACCGATCAGCTGGAGGTCGATGGAGAACTGCGGGTCGAGGAAGACGATGCAGGCCACCGCGCCGACCTTGACCACCAGTGAGGTGATCTTCGAGACGTTCGCCTCCTGGGCGGGGGTGGCGTCGCGCTTCAGGTACTCCTTGTAGATGTTGCGGGTGAACAGGTTCGCCGCCGCGATCGACATGATCGCCGCCGGCACCAGCGCGCCGATGCCGATGGCCGCGTACGCCACCCCGGCGAACCAGTCCGGGAACTGCTGGTCGAACAGGACCGGCACCACCGTGTTGCTGTCGACGCTGCCCGCCTTCGCCCCCGGCAGCGGTTTCACGCCCGCCGCGATGGCCATGTAACCGAGCAGCGCGATCAGCCCGAGCAGCAGGCTGTACGCCGGCAGTGCCGACATGTTGCGCTTGATCACGTCCCGGTTCCGGCTGGCCAGCACGCCGGTGATGCTGTGCGGGTAGAGGAACAGCGCCAGCGCCGAGCCGAACGCCAGGGTGACGTACTGGAGCTGGTTGTTGCCGTTGAGCAGGATGCCGTCGCCAGGGGCCGGTGTCGCCTTGAACTTCGCGTCCGCCGCGTCGAAGATCGAGCCCCAGCCACCGAGCTTGTACGGCAGGTAGACCACCGCCACCAGGATCACGATGTAGATCAGCGAGTCCTTGACGAAGGCGATCAGCGCCGGCGCCCGCAGCCCGGACTGGTAGGTGTACGCGGCCAGGATCGCGAAGGCGATGATGATCGGCAGGTGCCGGGCCACCGCACTGTCACCGGTCACCCCCATCGTCTTGAGCACCGCCTCGATGCCGACCAGCTGCAACGCGATGTACGGCATGGTCGCCACGATGCCGGTGATCGCGATCAGCAGCGCCAGGACCGGCGAGTCGAACCGGCGGCGGACGAAGTCGGCCGGGGTGACGAAGCCGTGCCGGTGCGACACCGACCAGAGCCGGCAGAGCACCAGGAACACCAGTGGGTAGATGACGATGGTGTACGGCACGGCGAAGAACCCGGCCGCGCCCGCGCCGAACATCAGCGCCGGCACCGCCACGAAGGTGTACGCGGTGTAGAGGTCACCGCCGACCAGGAACCAGGTGATCCAGCCGCCGAAGCTGCGCCCGCCCAGCCCCCACTCGTCCAGGTGCCCCATGTCCTTCGGGGCCCGCCACCGGGCGGCCACGAAACCCATCGCGCTGACCAGCAGGAAGAGGAACGAGAAGACGATGATCTCGGTGAGGTGGTCCCGCCACATCAGCGCTCACCCCGCTTCTTCTTCGTCATCTGGTAGACCAGCGTGGTGGTGGCCACGCCGAGCAGGATCCAGGCCAGCTGGAGCCAGTAGAAGCGCGGGAAGCCGAACAGCCGCGGCGAGTCGGCGTTGAAGAAGGCCGGGATCAGCGGCACCACGATCGGGACGAAGAGCAACCAGTTCCAGGGACTGTGGTCCTTCGCCCGCGACCGTGCCGCGGTGGGCGCCTCGGGCGCCTCCGGTTCGGGTGCTGCCATGTGACACACCTCCGGGAGATGTCGTGACAAGCCAGGTGACGGCCGGAGGCTACGACCACGTGACGGCGGTCACGTTCAACGCGGAGGCGATGCTGCGCCGAACGGCGCGCGGGATGCGCCGAACGGCGGCAGCCGGCGGCCCGGCGGAGGACCGGCCGGCGACGGACTCAGCGGGCGGGAAGGTGGGCGGTGTCGTTGACCGACCGGACGGCGATCCCGCCGTCCGGCCACATGTCGAGCACGGAAATGCCGGCCGCGTCCAGGAAGAGCCGGTGCAGGAAGGCGTCGCTCGCGGCCAGGGCGTCGCGCAGCGCCAGCTTGATCGGCGAGACGTGCGAGACCACCACCACGGTCTCCCCCGGGTACGCCTCGCGCAGCGCCGTCACCGCCCGCTCGACCCGCTGACCGACGGCGGTGAACGGCTCCCCGCCGGGCGGGGCGATCCGGGTGGAGGCGAGCCAGGCGTCCAGCTCCCCCTGCCAGCCCTCGCGTACCTCGGCGAAGGTCTTCCCGTCCCAGTCGCCGAAGTCGCACTCCACCCAGTCGGCCTCGGGGCGCACCGGCAGCCCGCCCAGCGCCCCGGCGATCGCCTCGGCGGTGGCCGTACACCTGGACAGCGGGGAGCTGACCACGGCCGCGACGGCCGGGGCCAGCTCGGCCACCCGGGCGGCGGTCGCGGCGGCCTGCTCGCGGCCCCGGTCCGACAGCGGCACGTCGGCGCGGCCGGCGTAGCGGCCCTGCGCGGTCCACTCGGTCTCGCCGTGCCGGACCAGGATCAGCCTGGTCGCCGTGCTGCTCGGCCGCGGCTCCCAGGTCGGCTTGACGGCCGCCGGGTCGGTGCCGGCGTCGGGCACCTGCTTCGGCGGCTTGCCGGCGGCGGCGTCCATCGCGGCGTTGGCCAGGGCGTCGGCGTGCCGGTTGCGGTCCCGGGGGATCCAGCTGAAGGTCACCGCGTCGAAGCGGTCGACCAGCGCGGCGGCCCGGGCGGCCAGCGGGCGCAGCCCCGGGTGCTTGATCTGCCAGCGGCCGGACATCTGCTCGACCACCAGCTTGGAGTCCATCCGGGCCTCGACCCGGGCGGCGCCCAGCTCGGCGGCGGCCTCCAGGCCGGCGATCAGGCCGCGGTACTCGGCGACGTTGTTGGTGGTGATGCCGATCGCCTCGGAGCGTTCCAGCAGCACCTCGCCGGAGTCCGGGTCGCGGACCACCGCGCCGTAGCCGGCCGGCCCCGGGTTGCCCCGGGAGCCGCCGTCGGCCTCCACCACGACCGCCCGCACCGCCACCGGTCTACAGCCCCGACTCGTTGGTGCGGACCATGATCCGCCGGCAGTCCTCGCAGCGGACCACGTCGTCCGGGGCCGCCTTGCGGATCCGGGCCAGGTCGGCGCCGGAGAGTTCCAGCCGGCAGCCGCCGCAGCGGCCCCCGGTGAACAGGGCGGCGCCCAGCCCGGTGTCCTCGCGGATCTTGTCGTAGAGGGTGACCAGGTCACCGGGGAGGTCGGCGGCGAGCGGCTTGCGTGCCTCCCGCTTGAATTCCTCGTCCTTGGCGATCTCGGCGAGGGTGTCGTCGCGGCGCTGCTCGGCCGCCGCCCGCCGGTCCCGGGCCTCGGCCAGGCGCCCCTCGATCCCGTCGAGGACGCCCTGCGCGGTCTCCCGCTGCTCCATCAGCTCCAGCTCGGCGTCCTCCAGGTCACCCTGCCGGCGGTTGAGCGAGACCAGCTCGTGCTGCAACGCCTCCAGCTCGCGGGCCGGGCCGCTGCCGGCGGTCAGCCGGGCCTGGTCCTTGTCCTTGCGGGCGCGGACCTGCTCGATGTCCTTCTCCAGCCGGGCGATGTCCCGGTCGAGGTCGTCCACGGCCACCTGGGCGCGGACCCGCTCGTCCTCCATCGCGGAGAGCTCCCGGGCCAGCCCCTCTAGTTCCGCCTTCTCGGGCAGCGAACGCCGCCGGTGGGCGAGCTGGGCCAGGGTGGTGTCGATCGCCTGGAGATCCAGCAGGCGGCGCTGGACCTTGGGGTCAGCCTTCACGGTCGGGGCTCCTTCTCGGCCACCGTCGGTGCGGCGGCGTGTACGGTCCACGGGTCGGTGTCCAGGTCGGACACGATGGTCTCGACGCCCAGGGCGGCCCGAAGGTGGGCGGCCAGGTCGTCCAGCCAGGGTCGTTCGGTCGCCCAGTGTGCGGCGTCCAGCAGGGCGGGGCCGCCGGCGGCGAGGTGCTCACCGGCGGGATGGTGGCGCAGGTCGGCGGTGAGGAACGCGTCCACCCCGGCGGCGGTCGCCTCGGCCAGGAAGGCGTCGCCCGAGCCGCCGCTGACGGCAAGCGTACGCACCGTGCGGTCCGGGTCGCCCGCGGCGCGGACCCCCCAGGCGGTGACCGGCAGCACGGCGGCGGCGTGCCGGGTCAGCTCGGCCAGGGTCATCGGGGTGGGCAGCTCGCCGATCCGGCCGATGCCCCGGCCGTCGCCCGCGGCGGGGCTGCCCGGCGCCGCTGGGTGCAGCGGGCGCAGCCCGGTCAGCCCGAACCGGGCCGCCAGGGCGTCCGAGACGCCCGGGTTCGCCGTGTCGGCGTTGGTGTGCGCCACGTGCAGCGCGACGTCCGCCTTGATCAGCCGGTGGACGATCCGCCCCTTGAACGACGTCGCCGCCACCGACGACACGCCCCGCAGCAGCAGCGGATGGTGCGCGACGATCATGTCCGCGCCGGCCGCGAGGGCCTCGTCGACGGTCTCCGGCACCACGTCGACGACGCAGGCCACCCGGCGTACCGCAGTGGCGGGGTCGCCGACCACCAGGCCGACCCGGTCCCACTCCTCCGCCCAGGCCGGCGGGTAGCGCCGCTCCAGCTCGGCCACCACGTCGGCGACGGTGGGCGGGGATGCAGTTGGGCTCACGGCCGGTCAGCTTACCGGCCCGGCGGGGCGTACCGGCTCAGGCGGCCGAGCCGACCGAGGCGAGCCGGCCGCGCAGGGCCGCCAGGCCGGCGTCCCAGGGAAAGGCGTGCAGGTGCCGCTCCCCCGTGCCGGGCGGGTGCAGGGGGAAGAAGTGGTCGCCGAAGAGCACCGTCGTCCCCCACTCCGCCAGCCGGGCCAGGCTGGCCCGGAACGCCGGGTGGGCGGCCATCGCCGCGTTGGTGAACGGCACCGCCACCACCGGCAGCCCTCTACCCTGCCCCTCGATCAGCAGGCCCAGCGCCAGGGTGTCGGTGATCCCGGCCGCCCACTTGTTGACCGTGTTCACCGTCGCCGGACAGACGATCATGGCGTCCGCCGGGGGCAGCACGTCCGGGTCGCCCGGCTGCTTGTAGTGCGTCCGGACCGGGTGACCGGTCTGCCGGGCCAGCCCGGCCCGGTCGGCGAACTTCGCCCCGTCCGGCGTCGTGACGACGCAGACGTCCCAACCGTCGGTCTGGGCGAGCTCCACCAGCCGCCCGACGTGCCGGGCCAGCGGCGAGCCGCAGGCGATGACGTAGAGCACCTCGCGGCGCCCGCTGCTGTCGGCGCCGCTCATCCGGCCGGCACCGCGTTCACACTCCCACTCCCATGTGCTCAGCCAACTCCGCTATCGGCGGAGGCGGCGCACCCCGTGTGCGACGCAGCACGTCCGACATCACTTCGTGGGCGATCGGCCGGCAGCGGATCTCCGACGGGGCGAGCCGGTCGCCGCGCAGCAGCATCTCCCCGGCGTTGGCCACGTCACCGACCTGGGCGAAGCCCCGGGAGATGTCGAGCAGGTGGTGGGCCCGGCGTTCGGGCAGCAGCGCGTTGAAGGACGGCTCCTGGATCCGCTGCCGGTGGATCTCCACCGCCCGGCCGCCGTCGCCCAGCTCCACCGCGGCGGCGGCCCGGTGCAGCTCCAGGTTGGTGGGGCCGAACGAGGTCCAGTAGTGGTTGTGGTCGCCGCCGAGCAGCGTCGCCGCCTCACCGGCGCCGGTGAGCAGGTCGTCCACGGTCGCCGAGTCGCCGAGCCGGGCGGCGGCCATGGCGCCCTGGAGCAGCAGCATGCCGTAGACGGAGAGCCGGGCCGGGGTGGGGTCGTTCCCCCCGCCGGGGGCGAGCCGGTTGGCGATGGTGACGTTGAGCTCCAGCGCCGGCCGGGACCGGCCCATCGCCGCCATGGCGTTGCAGACCCGGGTGGTGGCGATCCCGGCCAGCAGCGGGTCGTCGGCGCGCTGGGCGACCGCCATCGACCGGTCGGCGGCCAGCCAGGCCAGCTCGCACTCGCCGAGCTTGCGCAGCACCGACGAGGCGATCTGGTAGACCTGCCCGAGCAGGTGGGCCGCCTCCCGGGCCGGGTCGTCACCGCTGTGGCCGGCGTCGGCCGCCTGCGCGTCGCGCAGCAGCTTGGGCAGGGCGCGGGTGAGCATCCCGTAGCGGCCGTACTGGTAGGTCAGCCAGGCGTGGTTGACGGCCTTGCGCAGGTCGACCAGGGGCGGCGGGTACGGCGCCGCGTCGAAGTACGCGCTCATCGAGTCGTACCGCTCGAGGGCGGCGCGGATCTCCTGGACCTCGACCTGGTCGATGCAGTTCAACGCGTCGGTACGGCGTTCCGGGTCCTTGCCCATGAGCAGCTGCACGTCGACCTGGAGGATGTCGGCGATCTCGTAGAGGACGGAGAACTTGTCCAGCCGGCGTACCCCGCGCTCGACCTTGTCCACCCAGCTCTTGGACTTGCCGAGCCGGTCGGCGAAGACCTGCTGGGACATCTTGCGGCGGCCACGCCAGTAGGCCACCCGCCGACCTATGGGTAACTCGTCCATCTGCGCGTCCCTCTCGTCGCCGCCCGGCCGGGTCCGTCCGTCTTCAGGTTTTCGCTGGTCGCACAGCCTGTACGTCAGCCGTACGGGCCGTCCTCGTAGTTTTCGTGCAACTTGCATCAGCCGTTCGTCAGCTCAACGATCGCGGGTTACGGCAGTGACGGCGTTCGACACGTGCCCTGACGGCTGTCGGTCATCGGGCGGAGGGAGATCACACCAATGTGGGGGAATGTCGGTCCTCGTGTCGCCCAACTGACACCACTGGAACGGGTCCGGCTGCGCCGGATCGCGGTGCGCTACGCGATGCACGGCTGGGAGGTGACCCCCGGCGCGTGCCTGGCCCGCAGCCGGTTCGTCTGCGGCCGGGCGGGCTGCCCGACGGTCGGCTGCCATCCGGCGCTGGAGGACTGGGAACACGGCGCCAGCACCGACCCGGCGCGGGTGGCCACCTGGTGGCGCAGCCGCCCGCACGGGGTGCTGCTGCCGACCGGGCGGGCGTTCGACGTTCTGGAGGTCCCCGCCCAGCTGGGCCGCCCGGTGCTCGACGCGGTGCGCACCCATCCCGCCGGACCCGGCGTGCGCGGCCCGGTACTGGTGACCCCCACCGGACGCTGGATGTTCCTGGTCCGGCCCGGTGACCCGCTCCGGCCCGAGCTGGCGCACTGCTTCCAGGTGGTCCGGCACGGCCCCGGCTCGTGGGTGCCGGCCCCACCCACCCGGCTGCCCGAGGGGATGGTCCGCTGGGCGGTCGCCCCCGAACAGGCCCGCTGGCAGCTCCCCGACTCCTACCTGGTGCAGAACACCCTGATCGAGGCGCTGCGCGCCGCGGGCGTACCGCTGCTCCCGGCGCTGCCCACCCAGCTCCCGCTGCCCCGCCGGGCCCGCTGAGGCGCGGACCGCCCAGGACGGGGAGCGGTCAGTCGGTCAGCGGCAGGGCGGTGGAGCGCAGCAGGCGGCCGTCGTCGGTGACCACGGCGTGGGTGTGGTCGGCCAGCCGGTCCAGCCAGGAGACGCCGGCCGGGCCCATCGCGACGGCCGCGGTGGCGTACGCGTCGGCCAGGCCCAGGTCCGCGCCGACCACGGTGACCGAGCGCAGCCCCCGGGCCGGCTCGCCTCGGCGCGGGTCGAGCACGTGGTGCCCGCGCTCGTAGACGCCGGAGGTGGCCACCGCGAGGTCGGTGCCGGTGAGCACCAGGCAGGTGGCTCCCGCGTCCCACGGGTGCCGTACCCCGATCCGCCACGGCCGGCCGGCCGACGAGCGGCCCCGCACCCGGATGTCGCCACCGGCGTTCAGGCAGTGGTCGACCGACCCGGCGGCGAGCAGCCGGTCCGAGGCGACCTGCGCCGACCAGCCCTTGACGTAGCCGGACGGGTCCAGCCCGCCGGTGGCGTACGCGTCGAAGAAGCCGTCGGTGGCCCGCCACAGGTCGGCGCAGCGTTCCAGGACCGTGCGCAGGTCCGCCGAGGCCTCGGCGAGCGGCAGCTCCGCCCGGTCGAAGCGGCGCACCTCGCTGTCGGCGCGGTACGTGCTGAACCGGGCGTCCACCTCGCGCAGCCAGCCGAACACCTCGTCGGCCAGCGCGTGCAGGGTGGCCGTGGGCAGGTCGTCGGCGAGGTCCAGGCTGATCGCGGTCCCCATCACCTGCTCGACCCGGCGCAGCCCGGGCCGGGTCGCGCCGGTCATCTCAGCCCGCCTGGTCGATCGCGGCCTGCAACGACTGCTTGTACGAGTTGCTGGTGTAGGTGGCCCCGGAGACGGTGTCCAGGCTGGCGCTCTGCCGCTGCACCACCTGCCCGGAGGTCCCGCTGTAGGCGGCGTCGACCTTGTCGCTACGCAGGGCCGACTGGCCGCCCTGGGGCAGTTCCAGGGCCACGCAGTTGGTGATCCGGCTGCCGGAGAGGGTGATCTGCACCTGCACGTTGCCGTACTCGTTGGAGATCACCGGTCCGGTCACCTTGCGGGTGGTCGGCGCGGCGGTGGTGGTCTTCGGCGCGGCCGTGGTGGTCTTCGGGGCCGAGGTGGTGGCCCGGGTGCTGGTCCGGGTGCCGGTCGGGCTCGACGAGGTTCGGCTGGGCCGGGGGGTGGCCGACCGGCTGGGCCGGGCCGACGGCGACGGGGTGGCCTTCGGGCGCGGCGGGGGCGTGGCCGCGGGCGACCCGGGCGCGACGGTGGTCGCGCCGGGCACGGCGGGGGCCTGATCGGCCGGGAGGTCCTGGGCGGTCGGCTGGCCGGCGCCCGGGGAGCCCTTGAGCACCACCAGCGCGGTGGTGCTGGCGGCCAGGCCGGTGATGGCGAGCAGGGCGCGGCGCATGGGGTGGAATGCCTCTCTACAGCTCGAAGGTGGCCAGGTGGATCTGCCGGCGCGGGACGCCGGCCTCCCGCAGCACCCGTACCGACTGGTCGACCAGGCCGGACGGTCCGCACAGGTAGACGTCCCGGCGGAGCAGGTCGGGCACCAGCCGGAGCAGCCCCGCCGGGGTCATCACCTGGCGCGGCCCGGTGTCGTCCCGGGAGCCGATGACGTACCAGACCGAGGTCTGTCGGGCCTGGGCGATCCAGTCCAGCTCCCGGTGCAGCAGCACGTCGGCCGGGGTGCGGGCGCGGTAGATCAGCGCGGCGCCGGCCGGCAACTCCTCCAGCATGGCCCGCAGCGGGGCGATGCCGCTGCCGCCGGCGATCAGCAGGGCCCGCTCGCGGGTACGGTGCGCGGCGGTGAACGTCCCGGACGGGCCCTCCGCCCAGACCCGGGTGCCCGGCTCCAGGTCGCGCAGGTCGGCGGTGTGCGTGCCGACGACCTTGACGGTCAGCCGCAGCCAGCGGCCGTTGCCGGCGGCCGACAACGAGAACGGGTGGGACTGCCACCAGCAGCCCGGGTTGAGGAACCGCCACCGGAAGTACTGGCCGCCGAGCAGGTCGATCTGGTTGAGCCGGCGCCCGGTCAGGTAGATCGAGATGACGTCCGGGGACTCGGCGACCACGTCGGCGACCCGGAGGCGGTGCCGCAGGTTGAACCGCAGCGGGGCGACCAGTCGGCCCCACACCACCGCCGCCGCGACCAGCAGGTAGGCGGCGATCCAGCCGGTGCGGACCGGGCCGGCGGGGAAGAGCTGGGCGCCGTTGCTGAACTGGTGGCCGAAGCCGAGCAGCAGCACCGCGTAGCTGGCCAGGTGCAGGTGGTACCAGAGCTCGTAGGGCAGCACCCGGCGGACCGTGCGGACGCTGCTCACCCCGACCGCCACCATCAGGCCGGCGGCGACGAACGCCGAGACCATGTCCTCGTAGCCGGTCAGCAGCGAGCCGACCTCGCCGACCAGCGAGTTCCCCTCGACCTCGGCGTAGGCGACCACCAGCAGCGACAGGTGGGCCAGGACGGCGACGAGCAGGGTGGCGCCCAGGTCCCGGTGCAGTCGGGAGATCCGCTCGCCGCCCAGCCCGCGTTCCAGCACCCCCAGGCGACTCATCATCAGCACCTGCACCAGCAGCAGGTAGCCGGCGACCAGGCCGGTGATCCGCCCGGCGGCGGTGAGCGCGTCCGCCGTGCCGGCGAGCGAGTCGGCCGGGGTCTGCCACCACCAGGGCAGCACCGCGGCCACCAGACCCAGCCAGAAGGCTGCGGCCAGGGCCCGCCGGGCGCCGGGCCCACGGCGGGGCAGCGCGAGCGGCGGGGGTACGGAGGCAGCCGGACGGCCGCCGTACGGGGAGGATGTCCCGGTACGACGGCCGGCGGCGTCGGTGTGCTGGTACGTCACGCGTAGAGCTTCATGGGCTTGAACTTCTGCCTCGGGAAGATCGTGTCCACCTGCCCGTTCGTCAGGCCGAACCTGCCCTGCGCGACCGAGCCGTAGACGTTGAACATGTTGTTGTACTCGGGTACGTCGCCACTGTCCAGATCGTTCAACCCGTTCCAGGTGCCGAGCAGCGAGCCGGCGAGCCGGCGCCCGGACAGGATGCTGACCACCCCGCCGTGACCGTGGTCGGTGCCGCCACTGTTCGAGGCGACCCGGCGGCCGAACTCGCTGGACACCATCACCGTCACGTCCGCGGCCCGGTCCCCGAGGTCGGTGAAGAAGGCCGCCATCGCGGTCGCCAGCTCGTTGAGCTTGCGCCACAGCTGCCCGCCGTCCTGGGTGCCCTGGTTCTCGTGGGTGTCGTAGCCACCCATGCCGACCGTGGCGACCCGGACGTTCGCCCCGCCCTTGATCAGCTGGGCGAGCTGCTGGAAGGCGTACCCGACGCCCTCGTAGGTGATCCCCGCCGCCGGCTGGTACGGCTTGGCGGCGAGGCGCTGCGCGGTGGCCAGCGCGCCCACGCCGTCGCGGACCGCCTCCTCCACCGGGTGGTTGATGTTGGTGAACAGGCCCTTGATCGCCTTCTCGGTGGCCTCCCGGTACTTGTCGTCACCGTTGAGCCGCAGCGAGCCGACGCTGTTCAGCGACAGCGCGCCGTTGGTGCCGACCAGCGAGCGGGGCAGCGTGCTGCCGATACCGACGCTGCGGAACGCGGTGCCCTTGCCGAGGGTGTCGACCAGGCTGTCCAGCCAGCCCCGACCGCCGGTCTCGCTGGGCAGGCCGCCCAGGTTGCAGGCGTCGGCGGCCTGGAAGTGGCTGCGGGACAGCCGCTCGTCGGAGACCGCCGGCACGAAGCCGAGCTGGCCGGCGGAGAGCCACTTCTCCAGCGGCTTGAACGCGCTGGTCAGCTTGAAGCCCCGGCCGAGGGCCAGCGAGTCGTTGCCGAGCAGCAGGTCCGGGCGGACCTTGCCGAGCACCGGGTCGTCCGCCGGGGCGACCAGGCTCAGCCCGTCCAGCCCACCGTAGAGGAAGACGTGGATCAGGGTGCCGGTCTTCGTCGCGGCGAAGGACGCCGAGGTGGTGACGAACTGGGCGGTGGCCAGGGCGGTGGCGGTGGCCGCGGCACCGGCCACGAAGGTCCGCCGGGTCACCCCCCGGCCATCCTGCTGGGCCTCCTCCAGCTCCTCCAGCCGGCGGTAGCGGTCCCGCTCGGCGGCGTTCTCGGCCGCCACGGCGGCGGCCTCGGCCCGCAGCACCGCCTGGGCCGGGTCGTCGGCCAGCCGGCGCAGGTCGGGGCAGTCGGGGTGCAGGGGGTACGGGTTCACGGTCTTCTCCATCGGGTGCCTCACCGGAGGTGGTGCTGGGGGGACGCGAGGATCGCCCGCGCGACGGCGGTGATGGCCCCGTTGAACGTTGCGTCGACCTTGGTGCTCGCCTCGACGCCCGCGACGCCGAGGATCAGGGCCCGTTCCCGGGCGGTCAGCTTCTGGTGCACCAGCCGCTCGGCCAGCGCGTCCACGTACGCCCCGGCGGTGGCCGGCGGGTCCGCCAGCAGCTTCTCCGGCTTGGTGAAGGTGAAGTGGGTGCGCCACCCGGCGATCAGGTCGCCGGCCTCGTTCCAGCCGTTGACCATGGTGCCGGCGGAGGTCCAGGCGACGTAGACGTCGGGGTAGCCGTCCGGGGTGGGCTGGCCCATCGGGTACTGACCCAGCTCCCGCAGCTTGTCCTGGATCTGCCGCAGCCCCTCCGCGTACGGGGTGCGCTGGTTGTCGCCGGCCTTGTGCTCGGGCGAGGCGTCCGGCCGCACGCCCAGCGTGCGGTACGTGGCGATCAGGTACTCCATCGGCCGGCGCACCTTCTGGCCGATCGACGCCCAGAACTCCGACGCGCTGAACAGCGACATCAGCACCGGCTTGATCATGCCGTGGTTGGCCGTGTAGACCCGCTCCAGCCGGTCCACGATGGACTTCGGCGGGGTGTCGGAGACGAACCGGGTGGCCAGGCTGCGGGCGACGTACCGGGCGGTCGACGGGTGCAGCGCGATGTAGGTGATGTACGAGTCGATGACCTTGTCGGCCTGCTTCGGGTCGTCGAAGTTGTTCGCGTGGCTGAAGCCGAGGACCTTGACCTTGCCCTTGTAGTGGCGCTCGGCGCGGAAGACGTACTCGTCGTCCTTCACGCCCCGGCCGGTCTGCAGCATGGCCGCCTGCCGGACGTCCTTCTCGGTGTAGCCGCCGTCCACGCCGACCGAGTACAGCTCGAGGTTCTCCCGGGCCAGGTTCTCGTTGATCGCGTCGGCCCGGGAGTCGTTCTGGTTCAGGTAGAGCAGCAGCGCCGGGTGGCGGTTCGCGGCGACCAGCATCTCCGGGTAGCTGCCCAGGGCGTGCTTGCGGATGACGTCCCGGTCGAAGGAGTTGCGGTGCAGCTCGCCGCCGTCGAAGTCCGCCGACACGTGCAGGAAGTCGTTCCAGAAGTCGACCATCACCTCGTAGAGCTGCCGGTCGGACCAGATCTGCCGGGCGATGGTCGCGTCGACCATCTCCTTCTCCGGCTGGGCGCCCCGCTGGTTGAGCTGGTCGCGCTGCTCCCGCAGCCGCTTGGCGTCCATCGTCAGGGTGCTCAGCTCGGAGAGCTTCAGCTCCGCCTTCGTGGGGGCGATCTTCTCCGGGTCGAGCTGCCAGCGGACCCAGCCGTCGACGCCCATCCGGCGGATGTCGGCGAGCACCTTGGGCGTCGGCCCGAAGGTGGCCCGGCTGGCCAGGTGCCGGACCGGGTCCTTGGCGAGCACGGTGCGGACGGTCGGCGTCGTCTCCTTCGCGGCGGCCGCCGGCCCCGAGAAGGTCCGGCCGCCGGTCGGCGAGTTCTTCTTCAGCGCCGCACCGGCCCGGGAGCCCATGTAGCTCTCGTTCTGCTCGGTGTAGGTCCGCACGGTGACCGGCTTCTGGCCGCTGGGGCGGGCGGCGGTGCCGTCGGTCACCCTGGTGCCGGTGGCGTCACCGGCCACCCCCGGGACCTCCGCCGGTTCGTCGGCGAACAGGCCGCGTACCCGCGGGGACATGGCGAACGCGGCGCCGCCGGCGACGACCGCCGCCCCGCCCAACGCCACCAGGGCGCGGCGCCGCCCCGCCCCGCCACGGGGTCCGTCGTCGTCCAGGTTGGGCAGTCCGGCGCCGGCCGGCTGGGCGAAGCTCTGCCGGCCCAGCCCTTCGGGGCCGACCCACTGCGGGGTGGGGGCCACCGTGGGATTCGGGTACGCCGGCGCCGGCCGGTACGGGTCGCCGGCGGTGGGGACGCCGTACGCGTCCGGGTCGGGGTGCTGTCGTCCGTCCCATCCGCGGTCGTCCCGCGGATGGCGTGGTGGCACATTCTGGTCGGCCATGTACCAATCCCGTTTTCTTGAATCGCGCCGCAGCACCGCGTTGCCAGGGGGAGCTGAAGGTGGCGGCGACTGCTGCCTGAGGAGTTGCTACGGGACGGTAGTGAAGGGCCCGGAGGCCATCAAGGCGGCCGATGCGGGCCGGGCAGGGCACTTAAGACACCGCACAACGCCCCGCCCGCGGGCCCGGTGGCGCCCGGTCCGGGCGCTGCCGTCCCGAACAGGGCCGACACGGCCGCAGGACGCCCCGATGTAACGTTCCGCGCCCCGGCGGCGCTGATGGCGCCGTTCAACGGCACAGGGAAACTTAAGGTGCCGGAAAGCCGGAGCTGAGATGCCGGCCGGACCCGCTGCGCGCGCGCGACGGCTGGAGTCAAAGTAGCAGGAGCACGGCGGGCGTGACTCCCCGTCGCAGCGGGTATGCCGCCGGACCGCTGAAGCCGTGAGGGGAAGGCACCGCCATGCTCAGCAAAGAGGATCAGCGCAGGTTCGAACAGATCACCCGTCAGCTGCGGGAGAGCGACCCGCAGTTCTTCGCCCGCCTCGACCAGCGGGCCCGGGCCCGGCGCGGCCGGTACCTGATGCTGTTGACCATCGTGCTCTGGGCCTCGCTGCCGGCGCTGACCGTGCTCGCCGGACGGCTGGCCGGCGCGGTCTGCGCCGTGGTGCTGATGGCCAACGCCGGTCTCATGTGGCGGTTCCGCCGCCGCTGGCTGTGACCCGCGCGGACGGTGACCCGCGCGGGGGTGTGACCTCGCGCGGGCATCGGTCGGGGCCACCGCCCGGACGGCCCGGCGCCGGACTCCTCGGCGAGGGTGATGCCTCCCAGTCATCAATATGCCTGAGAGGTGTCACGCTCACGCAGGTGTCCGCACCCGGTGATCAGGCCCCGCCCAACGCCCGGTAGGCCCGGCGCAGCCGCTCCAGGAGGCCGTGCCCGCCGATCGTCGGTGCCGGCGCCCCGAGCTGGCGCAGCAGCAGCTCCGGCTCGGTGACCAGGCTCGGCGGCCGGTCCGGCAGCGGCACCGGCGCCGCCCAGAACGCCGCCACCGTCTCGTCGAGGGGGGTGTCGGGCAGGTTCGCCAGCACCCGCCCCGCGCCGGCGGCCGGCAGCTCCGGGCCGTTGGCGGGCAGCTCCGGAGCGCCGGTGGACCGCCCGGGTCCGCCGCCCGTGGTCTCTGCGTCCGACGTGGACCCGCCGGGCCGACCCGGTGCCGTCGGACCGGCGCCGCGCAGCCGCCGGAGCCGGTCGAGCAGCTCGGTGCGGCTGCGGCCGCGCCAGTGCAACAGCTCGAACGGGTCGGCGTCGAACGCCTCGGCGAGCAGGTAGAAGGTGGCCGCCAGGTGCTTGCAGGGCACCGCGAAGTCGGGGCAGCTGCACCGCTGGGTCAGCTCACCCACCGAACGGGGGAAGAGCGGGGCACCGGCGGCGACGAACACCTCCTCCAGCTCGGCCGGCAGGTCACCGGCGAGCAGCCGGGCGCTGAAGAACGCCTGCGCGGCCAACTCCCGCTCGATCCGGTCCCACAGCGCCGCCGGGAACGGCGCCAGCTCGATGGCGACCTGGTACGGCTGTGGCCGGGAACCCTGCACGTCGGCGGTGACCAGGCCCGGCGCGACGGTGAGGCTGAGCACCTGACCCCGGCGGGCGTACGACCGGCCCCGGGTCAGCCGGGTGCCCAACGCGAACGACTCCAGCACCTCCAGGAAGCGCCGGGACCACCAGGAGACCCCGATCGCGCCCCGGGTGCTGCGCGCCTTCAGCCCACCGTCGACCCGTACCGGGCGGCCGTAGTCGGCGAACCGGCCGCCGCCGTTCGGCTCGCTCACTCCACCACCGCCCCTGCCTCCAGCGCGAACAGGTCGCGCAGCGCGCCCGTGGACAGCTCGGTGACCCACTGCTCGCCGCTGCCGACCACGCTGCGGGCCAGGCTGCGCTTGTCGGCGATCACCGCGGCCACCTTCTCCTCCACCGTGCCCGCGCAGACGAACTTGCGGACCTGCACCCGGCGGCGCTGGCCGATCCGGAACGCCCGGTCGGTGGCCTGGTCCTCGACCGCCGGGTTCCACCACCGGTCGACGTGCACCACGTGGTTGGCGGCGGTCAGGGTCAGCCCGGTGCCGCCGGCCTTGAGCGACAGCACGAACAGCGGCGGGCCGTCCGAGGACTGGAACCGGGTCACCATGGCGTCCCGGTCGGCCTTGCCGACGCCGCCGTGCAGGAAGAGCACCTCGCGGCCGGTGCGGGCGGACAGGTGCCCGCGCAGCATCCCGCCGAACTCGGCGTACTGGGTGAACAGCAGGGCCTTCTCCCCCGCGGCGAGGACCTCGTCGACGATCTCCTCCAGCCGTTCCAGCTTGCCGGAGCGGCCCGGCAGCGGCGAGCCGTCGCGCAGCAACTGGGCCGGGTGGTTGCAGACCTGCTTGAGCCGGGTCATGGTGGCCAGCACCAGCCCGCGCCGCTCGATGCCGTCGCTCGCCTCGATCTTCGCCAGCATCTCGTCGACCACCGCCCGGTAGAGCGCGGCCTGCTCGGCGGTGAGGTTGCAGAGCACCTCCATCTCCAGCTTCTCGGGCAGGTCGGAGATGATCGACGGGTCGGTCTTGAGTCGGCGCAGCACGAACGGGCCGGTGATCCGGCGCAGCCGCTCGGCCACCTCGGCGTCGCCGTGCCGCTCGATCGGCTCGGCGAACCGCTTGCGGAAGGTGGCGGCCGGGCCGAGCAGCCCCGGATTGGTGAACTGCATGATCGACCAGAGGTCGGCGAGCCGGTTCTCCACCGGCGTACCGCTGACCGCCACCCGGTGCCGCGCGGGCAGCGACCGGACCGCCTCGGCCTGCCTGGTCGAGGCGTTCTTGATCGCCTGGGCCTCGTCGACCACCACCCGGTGCCAGTCGATCCCGGCCAGGTCCGGCGCGTCCCGGGCGGCCACCGAGTAGGTGGTCACCACCAGGTCCGCGGCGTGCACGGCCGCGGTGAAGCTCTCGCCGCGGGCCCGCTCGGCGCCGTGGTGCACGTGTACGCGCAGCTTCGGGGTGAACTTCGCGGCCTCCCGCTGCCAGTTGCCGACCAGCGACATCGGGCAGACCAGCAGGGTCGGCCCGGCCTCCGGCGGGTCCCCGGCGAGCAGGGCGAGCAGCTGCACCGTCTTTCCCAGCCCCATGTCGTCGGCGAGCACCCCACCCAGCCCGAGGGACTCGAGGAACGCCAGCCAGGCCAGCCCGCGCCGCTGGTACGGCCGCAGGGTGCCGTGGAAGCCCGGCGGTGGTTCGGCCGGGGTGAGCCGGCGCTCCACCTGCCCGGCCAGCAGGTCGCCGAGGGCGCCGTCGGCGGTCACCTCCAGCACCGGCAGCTCGTCCGGGCGGTCCGCCCCGGCCAGCCCCATCCGCAGCAGGTCCGCCACGGTCAACTCGCCGCTGGAGCGCAGCATCCGCAGCCCGGCGGCGAGCCGCTTCGGGTCCAGCTCCACCCACCGGCCGCGCAGCCGCAGCAGCGGGGTCTTGGCGGTGGCCAGCGCCGCAAGTTCCTCGGCGGTCAGCGGCTGGTCGCCGAGCGCCACCTCCCACCGGTAGTCGACCAGGGCGTCCAGGCCGAGCCCACCGCCGCTGGTCGCCACGGTGCCCGGCGCGGTCCGGCCGCGGGCCCGCAACCGGGCGCCCAGCCGGGAGGAGGGGCGCCGCCACCACGAGGGCAGCAGCACCCCGAAGCCGGCGGCGTGCAGCACCGGAGCGCCGTCGCGCAGGAACCGGTGCGCCCCCTCGACGTCGAGCTCCAGCCCCTCGGGGGTGGCGGTACGCAGCGCGTCCTCCAGCTCCGGCCAGAGCCGGCTGGCCCGGCCCAGCTCGGCCAGGAGGGTCTCCTGCGGGTCACCGCCGTGCGCGGCCAGGGCGGCGACGCTCTCCGGCTCCCGCCACACCTGCCCGGCCTCGACGTGCAGGCCCGGCTCGTCGGCCGCCTGGAGGCCGAACTCCACCCGCCACGGACCGGTCGGACCGACCACCGTCGCCGGGTCGGCGGCCGGCACCACCACCAACGGCTCGGCGACCTCGTCGGGATCGGGCTCGACCAGCCGGAAGCTGGCCCGTACCGCCCCGCCGGCCGCGTCCCGCTGCCAGCCGGAAAGCTCCCCGGCGAGGGTGCGCAACGCGACCGGATCGCCGGTGACCAGCGGGTCGGGGCCGGCCAGGGCGCGCAGCCAGCCGGCCACCGCGCCGTCGCGCCGGCCGCCGCGGACCAGGTCGACGTCGGCGAGCGCGGCCCGCGCGGCGGCGTCGGTCAACGCGTCCAGCGCGTCGGTGACCACGGCTCCGGCCCCGGGAGGCTCGCCGGCGGCGGCCGGTGCGGGTCGCGACCCGCCGGAAGACCGAGGTCGCCGGACCGTCCCCGGTTCGACGGAGTCGGCCGGTCCGGAGCCGGCCAGGTCCACGGCCGAAGCGGCGCGGGCGGCCGGGGGCAGGGCCAGGGCGAGTGCCCGCGCCCAGCCGGCGTCGGTGCCGGTGAGCAGGGGACGCCACACGGCCCGGGCCGCTCCCGCGCCGACGCCGGCTGAACCGTCGAGGCCGTCCGGCTCGCCGAGGCCGGCTGGTTCGGCGACACCGCCGGGCACGCCGGCACCACCAGGCAGGCCGGTGAGGCCCGGTAGGCCGGTGAGGCCCGGCCGGCCGGTTGGGTCAGGTAGGCCGGCGAGGCCGGGCAGGAGGCGGCCGCGGGTGGCCAGGTCCCCGGCGAACTCGGCGACCTGGGCGAGGTGCCGCAGGTCGGCGCCGGGGACGGCGGCGGACCCGTCGAGGCCGTCGAGCGCGGTCAGCAGGGCGAGCGCGGCGTCCGGGGCGTACACCAGGGCGGGAGCCCGCCAACCGGCGAGGGTGACAGCGCCGCGGACCGGTTCGGCGACGGTGGCCCGGACCAGCTCCGGCGAGTCCAGCGGCGCGCCGGCCCGGGTGGGCAGGCGCAGCAGCACCGAACCCGGCCGACCGGGCCGGTCGGCGAGGGCGGCGGCGAGCTCTCCGGCGGCGGCGGCGAAGGGGTGGGGCCGCTCGCGGGGCGCGCGGCCCGGGCGGCGCGGCGGGGCCGTCGGGCGGGTGTTGTCCTCGGCCCAGACGGCGAGGCCGACGCCGACCAGCCACACCCCGTGGATGACCAGCAAGCTTCCTCCTCGTCGACGCCCGGGCTCAGCTTAGGCGGCACCCGTCGGCTACCGTCGCCGCCATGGTGGACCTGGTGGTGATCGGCGGGTTGGGCGTGGACCTCCGGGTACGGGTGCCGGGGATCCCGCTGCCCGCGGCCGACTCGATGGTCGTGCCGCCGGTCGAGGCGCGGATCGGCAACACCGGCTCCGGGGTGGCCCTGGCCGCCCACGCCCTCGGGCTGCGGGTGCGGCTGGTGGACGTGCTGGGCGCCGACCCGGCCGGCGCGGTGGTCCGCGCGGCACTGGGCCGTACCGCCGTGGCCGCCACGCTCGTGCCGAGCCCCGGTGGCACCCGGCAGTCGGTGAACCTGGTCGACCCGGCCGGCCGGCGGATGTCCCTGTACGACCCGAGCCCGTGGTCCGGGCCGGTGCCGCCGTTCACCGACGAGGCGCTGGCCGGGCTGGTCCGGGACGCCGCCCACGTGCACGTCTCGATCATGGACTGGGCGCGGGACGCGCTGCCCGTGCTGCGCGAGGCGCTGCCCGACGGGGTGACCCTCTCCACCGACCTGCACGACTGGGACGGCGAGAACGACTACCACCGGCCGTTCGCGGAGGCGGCCGGCCTGGTCTTCGTCAGCGGCGTACGGCTGGGCGGGCAGGCGGCGGCGGTGGCCGCCGCCCTGGCCCCGCGCACCGTGGTCGTCACCCGGGGCGCGGACGGCGCGGAGCTGCACCACGGCGACGGCCCGGCGACGCACGTGCCGGCGACGGCACCGCCGGCCGACGTGGTGGACACCAACGGCGCCGGTGACGCCTTCGCGGCCGGCCTGATCTCCGCCCGACTGCGCGGCGACGCGCTGCCGCGGGCGGCGGCGTACGCGGCCCGGGTGGCCGCCGCGGCCTGCACCCACGACGGCATGGAGTATCCGCCCGGGCTGCTGCCCCGCGCCTGACCGGACGGGCGCGCGCCTCCCGCCCCGCAAATCCTGCGCGTCGGCGACCCGCGGGGCAGGATGGGCGCATGGCATCAACGGTAGAGATCCCCCTGGTCGGTGGCGCGGCCGACGGACAGACGGTCACCGTCGAACTGGACCCCAACGGCCGCCCGCCGCTGACCCACCACCACCTCGGTCCGCAAGGTCTCGCCGAGGCGGAGATCTACGAGCTGGAGTCCGACGACGGGGACCGGGACTGGGTCTACTCCTGGCGAGGGCCGGCGGTCTGACGATCCGGCCGCTCAGGTCACCCCGGTGCGGGTCAGCGCCTGCGAACGCAGGCTCTCCAGCACCCCCCGGGTGACCTGGGAGGTGCCGCGGGCCTGCTCGCAGACCTCGGCCACCCGCTGCGCGGTGGCCGCCGCCCGGGCGTCCCGCTCGTCCCAGAGCCGATCCACCTCGGCCAGCAGCGGGCCCTCCACCTCCCGTTCCACGCCACGCAGCGCCGGGACCCCGAGCCGTTGGGCCAGGTCGAAGACCTTTCCGGCGTACGGCAGGGGCAGGAAGGGAGTGCCGACCATGGCGGCGAAGATCAGGAAGTGCAGTCGCATGCCGACCGCGATGTCGAAGTGCCGCATCAACCCGAGGACCTGCTGCGGCGAGTAGTCGTTGTGCAGGATCCGGCCCCGGTCCGCCGCCGTCATGTGGGTCATCACCCCGTGCGAGTGCCGGATGTCGTCGCGTTCCATCGGGACGAAGAGCACGTGCGCGTCGATCCGGTGGACCAGGAAGTCCGCGATCTGCGCGAGCAGCCGGTGGTAGCCGTCCACGTCGAGGCGTTCTGCGGCCCGGCCCGGCTCCCGCACGCTCATCCCGACCAGTCGGGTGCCCTCCGGCACGCCCTCCGCCCGCAGGTAGTCGCGGGGGAAGTCCGCGGGCTCCAGCAGGAACGCCGGATCGGCGGTGACGGTGATCGGGTTGACCAGGCCGGCCTCCTCCAGCACCATCCGGGACTCCTGGTCGCGGACGGTCACCTCGGCCGCCCCGGCCAGGGTCTCCCGGACCATGCCGGTGTCCACGCTCTCGCTGAGCGGCCCCACCCCGACCGCGTACGTCAGCAGCGGCAGGCCGCGTTCCTGGGCCACCCGTACGACCCGCAGGTAGCGGCGGGCCTCCCGGTCGTAGAGGATCCCGCCACCGCCGAGGATGAGCAGGTCGAGCTGGGCCAGCATCAGCGACGAGTCGGCCCGGCTGACCCCCTCCCACGGCACCGCCTCCACATCCGGGTGGGTCAGGGCGGTATGCGCCGGGTTGCGGGAGAAGACGATGATCCGGGCGTTCGGCTCCTGGCTGCGCAGATCCGCCAGCAGGCCGCTGAGGATCGCCTCGTCGCCCAGATTGCGGCCACCGTACGAGCCGAGCACGCCGATGCACAGGCCCTGGGTCATCCGTCGCTCCTTCCCGCCGGGGTCGTTCCCGGCCGGTTTCCCGGTGCGCCGGTGGACATACCTCAGCCGGTTACGGGGCCGCCGTCCCTCCCCCCGACCAGGCGGGACACCAGGGCGGAGACCACCTGGTCGACGTCGTAACCGGCGTCGATCGAGGTGGTCAGGAGGTCGAGGAGCAGGCCGTCCACGGCGTGGTGCAGCAGGGCGACCTCGAACGCGCCACCGGGCAGCCCGGCCGCCACGTGGAAGGCGACGTCGTCGGCGTACCCCCGGCGCAGCACCTCGCCGAGCGCGGATCGCAGCTCCGGGCGGCGGGACGCCTCCAGCCGCAGCTCGAACAGGGCTCGGGTCAGGTCCGGCTCGCGGGTGGTGCGGTGGACGATGTGGCGCAGGTAGTCGGTGACCAGCGCCAACGAGGGTTCGCGCCGGCCGAGTCCGGCCAGCACCTCCGGGTCGGGCGCCATCCGGTCGAAGATCCGTTCGGCCAGGCCGGCCAGGAGCGCCGCCCGGGACGGGAAGTAGTTCGAGGCGGTGCCGACCGGCACACCGGCCTCGGCGTCCACCGCCCGGTGGGTCAGGCCGCGGGCGCCACCGACGGCGAGCACCCGCAGCCCGGCGTCGGCCAGCAGGATGCGGCGCTCGGAGTTACGGGGCATGCGGAACACCCTAGCAATAACCACGACAGGTGTTGTACATTTTCCTCCGACCACGACAGCCGTCGTGGTTGCCTCGGGACATCGGAGTCGGTTTGCGCAAGCTCGTGTACTACGTCGCCAGTTCCCTCGACGGCTTCATCGCCGCCCCCGACGGGTCCTACGACTTCCTCACGCTGGAGCCCGACGTGGCGGCCCACCTCACCGCCGAATGGCCCCAGACCTTCCCCACCTTCACCCACGCCCAGTTCGGCATCGCCTCACCGCCGGCCGGCCGCTTCGACGCGCTGCTGATGGGCCGCGCCACCTACGAGCCGGCCCTGAGGTTCGGCGTGACCAGCCCGTACGCGCACCTCCAGCAGTACGTCTTCAGCCGTTCCCTGGCGCCGTCCGACCACCCGGACGTACGGATCGTGGCCGACGACCCGGCATCCTTCGTCCGCGAGCTGAAGCGGCAACCCGGCGGCGACATCTGGCTCTGCGGCGGCGGGCAGCTCGCCGGCCAACTACTGGACGAGGTGGACGAGCTGGCGGTCAAGCTCAACCCGGTGGTGGTCGGCAGCGGCATCCCGCTGGCCGACCGGGGCTTCGCGCCGAGCCGGTTCGCCCTGGCCGGAAGCCGGGTGTTCGACAGTGGAGTGGTCATCCTGCGCTACCTGCGCCCGGTCACCGCCGCGACGCACACCGACTGAGCCACGATGCCGATCGGCGCGGCGGCTGGACCGGTCCTGCCCCCAAATCGCTTGCCCGGCCCGCCGCACCGCGCCGACCCTGGACGGATGAGCGACACGACGCGGATCGGCTGGACCGACCTGCCCGCCGAGGTGCGGGCCGGGGTCGAGGAGGTGCTGGGCGACCGGGTGGTCGAGGCGGTCTCCCAGCCGGGCGGCTTCTCCCCCGGCACCGCCGACCGGGTCCGGACGGCCGGCGGCGGCCGGGCGTTCGTCAAGGCGGTCGCCACCCACCGCAACGCCAGTACCGTGCAGATGCACCGCGTCGAGGCCGCCGTGACGGCGGCGCTGCCCGGCCACGCCCCCACTCCCCGGCTCCTCGGCCACCACGACGACGGCGAATGGGTGGCGCTGGTCCTCACCGACGTCGACGGCCGGCACCCGACGACCCCGTGGCGGGCCGACGAACTGACCGCCGTGCTGGACACCCTGGCCCGGATGGCCGGCACGCTGACCCCCAACCCGGTGCCGCACGCGCCGACCGCCGTCGAACGGCTCACCCACGACTTCACCGGCTGGGAGCGGATCGCCGCCGACCCGCCGGCCGACCTCGACCCGTGGGCGGCCACCCACCTGGACGAGCTGCGGGACATCGCGGCGTACGGGCTGACCGGACTGGTCGGCGACACCCTGTGCCACGTCGACCTCCGGGCGGACAACCTGCTGATCGACCCGGCCGGCTCGGTCACGGTCGTGGACTGGCCGCACGCCTGCGTCGGCCCGCCCTGGTTGGACACCGCCCTGCTGCTGGTCAACGTGCTGCTGCACGGCGGACACGACGTGGACGACCTGCTGCACCGGTCGTCGGTGACCTTCGGGGTCGACCCGGACCTGCTCACCGGCGTCCACGCCGGACTGGCCAGCTACTTCCTCGACCACGCCCGGCAGCCTCCCCCGCCCGGCATCCCCACCGTCCGCGCGTTCCAGCGACTCCAGGGCGACGCGCTGCTGCCCTGGGTACGCCGCCGGCTGCGCTGACCGGTCCGCCTCAACCATCCCCGGCCGGCGTTCTCATGGGGTGAGGGGGTGGCCGTGTCCGAGACGTTCCACAACGCGTCGTCCGATCACCGCCAGACCGGCCGCCCCGCGCGCGCCAGGCTGTTCCCATGACGAGCTTGAACGGAAAGGTCGCCCTGGTCACCGGTGGCGGACGGGGCATCGGCGCCGCCATCGCCCTCCGCCTGGCGGCCGAGGGGGCCGAGGTGGCCCTGACCTACGAACGCGACGCCGACAGTGCCGCCACGGTGGCCAGGCGGATCGAGGCGGCCGGACGGCGTGCGCTGGTGCTCGCCGCCGACAGTGCCGACCCCCGGGCGGTACGCGCGGCGGTGGACGGCACGGTGGCGGAGCTGGGCCGGCTGGACATCCTGGTGAACAATGCCGCGGTGTTCCTGGTCGGCCAGGTCGACGAGCTGGGCGCCGAGGAGGTGGACCGGACGCTGGCGGTCAACGTGCGGGCGCCGTACCTGGCCGCCCAGGCGGCTGCCCGACATCTGGGCGAGGGTGGCCGGATCATCAGCATCGGCAGCAACGTCGCCCGCCGGGCGCCCTTCCCGGGGCTCGCGCTCTATTCGATGAGCAAGACCGCGCTGGTGGGCCTGACCAAGGGGCTGGGCCGTGAGCTGGGCCCCCGGGGCATCACCGTCAACCTGGTGAATCCCGGACCCACCGACACCGACAGCAACCCGGCGGACGGACCGAACGCCGGGGCGATCGCCGGTCTGACCGCCCTCGGCCGGTACGCCGCCCCCGCCGAGATCGCGGCGGTCGTGGCGCACCTCGCCGGCCCCGACGCCGGATACCTCACCGGCGCGGTGGTCGACGTCGACGGCGGCTTCGCCATCTGACCGGACGCGGGCGGGCGCGGACCCGTTCCGTGCCCGTCCCCAGCCGCCGGGTCAGCCGGGTGGGCGCACGCCGTGGGTGAGGAACGGCAGGGCGACGGCGGGCAGCGCCGGTGAGCCGACGATGTCGTGGTGGGTCAGGCCGGGCAGCACGGCCAGCCGGGACACCGGGCGGTCGCCGCCGTCCCCGCCCGCGTCCCGGAGACCGCCCCCGAGCAGCCCGAAGAACTCGGCCGCGTGCCGGACCGGGATCGAGTCGGCGTCGGCGTACACCAGCAGCACGGGTACGGCCAACGCGGCCACCTCGGCCGACCAGTCGTACTCGCGGCGCAGCAGCTCCCCCATCTTGGTCCAGAGCGCCGGCCAGTCCCGGGGGCGCGGCGCCACCCGGGCGTACAGCTCGTGCGGTGGGGTGCCCCGCATCCGTTCCGCGGTCCGCTCGTCCTGGGCGGTCATCGCGGCCAGCACCTCCGGATACCAGCCGTCCCGCCGGCACGGCGCCGACACCACCACCAGCCGGCGCAGCAGCCCCGGGTGCTGGATCGCGGTACGCAGCGCCACGGCTCCGCCCAGCGAGTAGCCCATCAGGTCCGGCCCGGTCAGCCCGAGGTGGTCGATCAGCGCGGCGACGTCGTCGGCCATCGACTCGTGGCGCAGCGGCCGGTCCACGTCGGCGGTACGCCCGTGGCCCTGGAGGTCGACGGCGACGACCCGGCGGCGGGCGGCGAGGGTGGGCAGGATCGGCGCGAACGTCTCGACCGCGCCGAAGGCGCCGTGCAGCAGCACCAGCGGACGGCCGGCGCCGTGCGTCTCGTACCACAGCCGCACCCCGTTGACGTCCGCGTAGCTCACCTCGGCATCCTCCGTCACCGGCGGGCCGGCCGGTCGGAAAACGCCGCGCCCCCGCTGCCGTGGGCCGGGGGCAGCGGGGGCGCGACGGGTGCGGTCAGTTGACGCCGGTGACGGCCTTGACCAGGTTGATGCCGAAGTACAGGACGAACGCGATCGCCACCGCCCAGAGCAGCGGGTGGATGGTGCGGGCCTTGCCCTGGGCGACCCGGATGGCCACCCAGCTCACGAAGCCGGCGCCGATGCCGTTGGTGATCGAGTAGGTGAACGGCATCAGGGTCATGGTCAGGAACGCCGGGACGGCGACCCCCACGTCGGTGAAGTCGATCTCCTTGACCTGGCGGACCATCAGCGCGCCCACGATCACCAGGGCCGGGCCGGCGGCCTCGCTGGGCACCAGCGACACCAGCGGGGTGAGCAGCAGCGCGCCGAGGAAGAGCAGGCCGGTGACCACGCTGGTCAGGCCGGTCCGGCCACCGTCGGCGATGCCGGCGGAGGACTCGACGTACGTGGTGGCCGAGGAGGCGCTGCCGGCGCCACCGGCGACCGCGGCCACGCCGTCGACGAGCAGGACCTTGTCGAGGCGGGGCATGTCGGTGCCGTCGGCGGTGGTCAGGTTGGCCTGCTTGGCCAGGCCCACCGTGGTGCCCATGACGTCGAAGAAGTCGGCGAGCACGAGGGTGAAGACCAGCAGCAGCGCGGTCATCACGCCGACGTGCGCGAACGCGCCGAACGACACGTTGCCGACCAGGTGCAGGTCGGGGGCGGAGACCAGCGGGTCGGGCAGGGTCGGCACGTTGAGCTGCCAGCCGGTCGGGTTCGGCTTGCCGTCGACGAACGCCGGGCCCGGCTTGGTCAGCGCGTTGACGATCACCGCGACGACGGTGGTGACCACGATGCCGATCAGCACGCCGGCCTTGACCTTGCGGGCCACCAGGATGCCGGTGACGAGCAGGCCGACCAGGAAGACGACGGTCGGCCAGCCGCGCAGGGTGCCGTCGCCGCCGAGCTGCACCGGGACCGTGGTGCCGGCGGCGTCCGGCATCCGCCGGACCAGACCACCGTCGACGAAGCCGATGAAGGCGATGAACAGGCCGATTCCGGCGGCGATGGCTGCCTTCAGCTCCGCCGGGATGGCCCGGAAGACCGCCTTGCGGAAGCCGGTCATCACCAGCACGGTGATGATCAGACCCTCGATCACCACAAGGCCCATCGCCTCGGCCCAGGTCATCTGGGAGGCGACCGCGTACGCGACGAAGGCGTTCAGGCCCAGGCCGGTGGCGACCGCGAACGGCACCCGGCCGACCACGCCCATCAGGATGGTCATCACCGCGGCGACCAGGGCGGTGACCCCGGCGACCGGCGCGATGCCGAGCAGGTTGCCGTCGGCGTCCGGCGCGGTGCCGATGATCAGGGGGTTGAGCACCACGATGTACGCCATCGTGGCGAAGGTGGTGATGCCGGCGAGCACCTCGCGGCGGACGGTCGAGCCCCGCCGGGTGATCTCGAAGAAGCGGTCGAGGCGGCCGTGCTCGACGGGTTCCGTCGGCTCGACCGGGGCAGCAGGATCCTGCGTGGTCACGCTCATGGCGTGGCTTGCTCCGTTCCGGGTTGGCCCGCCGGACGCACCGGCGTGGGCTGCAGGGGTGCAGTCGTCCCGTTTCGGTTGGCCCGGAGAACGTCGGAACGGCTGGGCTCCACGGATCCCGTGAAGCACTACGAAGCCGCACCCCGGTCCGGGGAACGACTTCGCGCGTCCACCCTATCCACCGCCCACCCACCGCTGACCTGCCGCTATGGCAAACCTCACGCCCGGGCGCCCGGCCGGGGCCGGCAGCCGGCCAGTTCGGGGCAGCGCGGAGCGGGTTGCCGCCGGTAGCGTCGGGCGGGTGGCTCTCCTGGACCTGGTCGCGGCGGAACGTCACCGGTTCGCCGACCTGATCGACTCGCTGACCCCCGAGCAGCTCGACACCCCCAGCCTCTGCGGCGAGTGGACGGTCAGGCAGGTCGCCGGGCACGTGGTCGCCCCGTTCGCCACGCGGCGGTCCTGGTTCCTGCCGCTGCTGCTGCACAGCCGGTTCAGCCTGCACCGGGCGAACGCCGAGCTGGCCCGGATGGTGGCCCGCCGGCCGGTCGCCGAGCTGACCGGCGAGCTGCGACGCAACGCCCGCAACCCGTTCGCCCCGCCCGTGGTCGGGCAGCTCGGTCAGCTCACCGACCTCCAGGTGCACGCCCAGGACGTCCGGCGCCCGCTCGGCCTGGCGTACGCGCTCGACCCCGAGCCCGCCCGCACGTCACTGGACTTCCTGGTCAGCCGCCGGTCGGTGGCCTTCGGCCCGCGCCGGCTCCGCGGCGGCCTGCGGTTCGCGACCACCGACCTGGACTGGGCCTGGGGCGACGGCCCGGAGGTACGCGGCACGGCGGAGGCGATCATGATGGCGCTCACCGGGCGGACGGTGGTGCTGCCCGAGCTGACCGGCGACGGCGCGGCGGTGCTGCGGAAGCGGTCGGCCCGGTGACCCGGCACCGGCCGGTGGTCACCGACGCGCTGGCGCGGCACGTGGTCGGCGTCTGGGGCGGCGACGGCGAGCGGTGGCTGGCCGAACTGCCGACCCTCCTGGCCGACCTGGCCCGGGACTGGCAGCTCGACCTCGGTGAGCCGTACGAGCTGTCCTACCACTACGTCGCCGCCGCCACCCTGGCCGACGGGACACCGGCCGTACTCAAGCTGGGGGTGCCGACCGGGACGTCGCTGGCCGAGGAGGCGCCCGCGCTCGCGGCGTTCGCCGGCCGGGGCGCGGTCCGGCTGCTGCGCGTGGACCTCGACCGGGGGGCGTTGCTGCTGGAGCGGGCGGTCCCCGGCGGGCGGTTGCGCGACCTGGTGCCCGACCGCGACGCCGAGGCCACCTCGGCGCTGGCCGGCGTGATCCGCCGACTGCACGGGCCGCCGCCGCCCGGCTGCCCGCTGCGGGAGGCGGCGGCCCAGGCCCGGGCCTTCGACCGCTACCTGGACCGGTACGACACGGCCGGGCCGCTGCCGCACGACCTGGTGAGGCGGGCCGGCGGCCTGATGCACGAACTCTGCGCGTCGGCCCCCGACCGGGTGGTGCTGCACGGCGACCTGCACCACGACAACGTCCTGCGCGCCACCCGGGAGCCCTGGCTCGCCATCGACCCGCACGGCCTGGTCGGCGATCCCGGGTACGAGGTCGGGGCGCTGCTCTACAACCCGGCACCCGACGACCGGAGCGCGACGCTGACCGGCCTGGTGCCGGCCCGGGTCGAGCAGCTCGCCGACGAGCTGGCGATGCCGGTGGAGCGGGTGGTGGCCTGGGGCTTCGTCAAGGCGGTGCTGTCGGACGTGTGGACGGCCGAGGAGTGGAGCCCGGCGTGGAACCGTTCGCCGGCGAGCCGGGCCCTCGACGTGGCCCGGCTGCTCCTGCCCCGCCTGTCCTGACCTCGGGCTGTCGTACCCGGCGGCCATGATGGGCGGACCGACCGCTGACCACGAACGGAGCGACCCGATGAGCCGGCACGTCCAGGTCACCTTCGACGCCCACGACCCGCGCGCGCTGTCGTCCTTCTGGCGGGACGTGCTCGGCTACGTCCATCCCGGACCGCCCGGCGTGGAGTTGCCCGCCGGCGCCGACCCGCTGGCCGCCTGGGACGACTTCCTCGCCCGGATCGGCGTGCCGGAGGGGCAGCGCAACACCCGGTCGGCCATCGAGGATCCGGACGGGCCCGGCCCGCGGGTGTTCTTCCAGCAGGTGCCGGAGGACAAGGCCGGCAAGAACCGGGTCCACCTCGACGTCCGGGCGGCCCCCGGGCTGCGCGGCGAGGAGCGGATGGCGGCGCTGGAGGCCGAGTGCGCCCGGCTGGTCGCACTCGGGGCGACCCGGCTGGGCCGGGAGGAGCCCGCTGCACCGATGAGCGCCGGCCACATCGTCATGGCCGACCCGGAGGGCAACGAGTTCTGCCTGGACTGACTGTGAGGCTGGCCGGGTCGGTCAGGTCCGTGCCGCCACCGGTTGCGGAGCGGAGTCGAGCGGCAGGTCGCGCAGCCGGCGGATCGGGGTCGAGAGATAGATGACCGGGGACAGCACGGTGAGCGCGGCGAAGAGCAGCAGAGTGGTGCGGGCACCGAGTGGTCCGGCCAGCGCGCCGGCGAGCAGGCCGCCGAGCGGGATGGCCCCCCAGGAGACGAACTTGACCGTGGCGATCACCCGGGACAGGAGGTCGGGCGGGCTGGCGAGCATCCGGTAGGTGCGAGTGGTCACGCTGAGCACCACCGAGGAGACGGCGAGGACGATGTTGCCCACGGCGAAGGCGAGGTAGGCGGCGACCCCGGTGCCCAGCGGGATGATGAGCGCGCCGGCCACGCCGACGACGGACGCGATGATGAGGCCGCGGGCGGTGCCGACCCGGTCGGTGAACCGGGTGGTCACCGCGGCGCCGACGAGCGCGCCGAGGCCGTCGGTGGCCAGCAGCAGCCCGACCAGGAACGGCGACGCGTGCAGCTCGCGTACCAGGTAGAAGGGGGTGAGGGCGATCATCGCGCCGGCGACGAAGTTCGTCACGGTGGCGTCCCACATGGCCGGGCCGATGATCGGGTGCCGGAGGACGAAGTGCCAACCCTCGCGGATCATCGTGACCATCGGCGTCCGCTGCGCCGGCCGCTGCACCCGTCGGGCCGGCAGCGTCCGCAGCAGCACGGCGGAGACGACATAGCTGACGGCGTCGACGAGGAGCGTCGGCACCGCACCCAACACCTGCACCGCGAGTCCGCCGAGAGACGGCCCGCCGAGTTGGGTGGCGGCGTGCGTGCCGGAGTTCAGGCTGTTGCGCGCCTGGAGCTGGGCGGGCGGCACGATCTCCGGCAGGAACGTCTGGTTCGCCACGTCGAACAGCACGTTGGCGAAGCTCACCACCAGGGCGACGGCGACCAGCTGGGCCACCGTCAGCGCGTCGTACCACCAGGCCAGCGGCACCGACGCGACCGCGAGGGCCCGGGTCAGGTCCAGGGTGACCTGCATGCCGCGCAACGGCAGGCGCTGCACGATCACCCCGGCCGGCAGGCTGACCAGCAGGTACGCGAGGTAGCCGGCCGCCGTGATGAGACCCATCTCGAAGGCCGACGCGTTAAGCACGGTGAGGGCGGTCAACGGCAGTGCCACCGCGCCGACCGCGGACCCCAGTTGACTGGCCGTGCCGGCCGTCCACCAGCGCCAGAAGGCAGTGAGTTCCATAATGGAACGCACTATAGTGGAGGGCGTGAGAAGAGTCGACCTCGCCGACGCCGACTGCGGCATCGCCCAGACCCTCGGCGTGCTGTCCGACTGGTGGACGTTCCTGCTCATCCGCGACATCGCCGGCGGCGTGACCCGCTTCGACGGTCTGCAACGCGGGCTCGGCATGAGCCGCCGCGCCCTGACCGAACGCCTCGCCGCCCTCGTCGAGCACGGCGTGCTGCGCCGCCGGCCGTACACCGATCGCCCACCGCGCTACGACTACCTGCTCACCCCGAAAGGCGAGGGCCTGCTGCCGGTGCTGATCGCGTTGCAGGAGTGGGGCGACCGGCACCTGCTCGGCGACGGGTCGCTCACCGCCACGGCGACGGCCGGGTCGGCGGAGGCCCGCCGCCTGCACGCCCTGGTCGGGCGTCGACTTCCCGAGGTGGCCCTGGTACGCCACGACGGCGTACCGGTGCCGCCCGCCGACCCGGACGCCTGGACGGCGCTCTACTGCTTCCCCGGCGCGTTCGTGCCCGGGGCGCAGGGCCTCCCACCGTCCTGGAGTGACATCCCCGGCGCTGCCGGCTGCACGCTGGAGTCCACCACCTACGCGTCACGGGCCGCCGACTTCGCCGCGCTGGGCGCCCGTATCCACGGGGTCAGCACCCAGCGTCCGGACCAGCTGGCCGCCTTCGCAGCGCACGCCGAGCTGCCGTTCCCGCTGCTCTCCGACGCCGACGGTCGGCTCGCCGCCGCGCTGCTGCTGCCCACCTTCCGGGCAGCCGGCGCCGACCGGCTGAAGCGGGCGACACTGCTGGTCGACCCGACCGCGACGGTACGCGCCGTCCAGTTCCCGGTCACCGATCCGGCCGGCTCGGTCGACGAGATGCTGCGCCTGGTCCGCGAGCACCTGCCCGACGCAGATGACGAGCCCGCGGCGGCGGAACGCCGGGCCTAGACTCGGGCGATGGAACGGATCGACCGCGCCAGCCGGGTGATCGCCGCGGCGCCGACCACCGTCTACGACGCGCTCCTCGACCCGGAAGCGCTTGAGGCGTGGCTCCCGCCGGACGGGATGCGCGGCCGGGTCGAGCGGTGGGATCCCCGGCCGGGCGGCGGATTCCGGATGGTCCTCACCTACCTCGACGCCACCGACGCTCCGGGTAAGACGTCGGACGCGACGGACGCCGTGGAGGTCGGGTTCGCCGAGCTGACGCCCCCGGAACGGGTGGTGCAGCGGGCGGTGTTCGAGGCCGACGACCCGGCGCACGCGGGGGTCATGACGATGACCTGGCAGCTCACCGCCGTCGGCGGGGGGACCCAGGTGACGGTCACCGCCACCGACGTGCCGGCCGGCATCGACCAGACAGACCACCAGACCGCGATGGCCTCGTCGCTGGCCAACCTGGCGGCGTACGTCGAAGCGGCCGAGCGGGCCGACGGGTGAGCGGGCACCGACGACCTGCCGGCGTGGTCGATCCGCTCGGGAAGGCGTCGGATGTGCGGCAATAAAAAGGCTTGCACAGGTGCCGGGCTGAGAGTCGACTGCTCACCATGCCTTCCCCCTCACCGATCTTCGTTGCCGGTACGGGTCGTTCGGGAACGTCACGGATCGCCGACATCATCGGCGAACATCCGCTGATCCACCGAATTCCCATGGAGACCCGGTTTCTCATCGACCCGGGTGGCCTGCGGGACCTGGCCGACGCCCTCACCGATCGATACGACCCCACCGTCGGTGAGGACGCCCTGCACCGGCTGAGCGACTTCCTCACCGTCCGAGTGCCCGACCGGCGAGACGATCGCGGCAAAACCGTTCCCGAGCTGGTCGGCGAGCGGCGATACCGGGACGCGGTGCAACAGCTCTGGCCGCAGTTGATCGCGTACACATACGACGAACCTGCGCCCGCAGAGGGCTTCGGGAACGCCGACCGGCCCGCCGGACCGTTCGAGCCGCTGAGCCGCCGACGGGTGATTCCCAGGTATTTCAGCGACCGGATCGAACTGCTCCGAATCTTGCGGGGCCTCATCGACACCGTGTTCGGCGGAGCAGCCGCCGACGCGGGCAAGCCGACCTGGTGCGAGAAGACACCGTTCAACCTGCTGTACATGGAATTCCTCTGGGAACTGATCCCCGAAGCAACCATTGTGCACATCAAACGTCACCCGGTCTCGGTGCTCGCATCCCACCTGGACCAGCCATGGGCACCGCCCACCGTCGACGGCGCGCTCGCCTACCTCAAGCCGGTCTATCACCGATGGCTCACCTGGAGGAACACGGTCGACCTGACGGGCAGGCGATACATCGAGGTGAAAGCAGAAGACCTCGCCGCCGACTGGTCCGGACAGCGCCGCGCCCTGTTCGAACGGCTCGACGTCGACGACTTCGACACCCCTTCAAGGTTTCTGGCGCACAAGCTGACGAACCGCAGCGGCCAATTCGACGACAAAACCCGCGAGTTCCTCGAAGAAGCGCTCGGCGAGGTCATCCCTGCCATGGGATATGAGTGACGGCTCTCGATCGCGACCCCGTCACCGCGCTATCGCGTCGGTAAGGGCCCCTCGGTCGAGGGGGTCCGCAAGCTCCCCGCCGCCACCGAGGGGCACAGCATCCTCCCGCTGCCCGACTGGACCTGGCTGGCGCTACTCGACCACCAGGAGCGCCAGCGCCGGGAGCGCGACCACCTCGCCGACGTCTGATCCGGCGACCGCCACGAAAGTTGCGCTGCGCAGCCTCGCCCGGCGCTGGCTGGCCCTTCAGGCCGAGATCGACGACCTCGACAGCCACTTTGGCCGCCCCCGCCACCGCCACCGCCCCAGACTTGGTCGCGCTGCCTGGCGTCGGCGTCGACACCGCTGGACAACTCCTCGTCACCGCCGGCGACAACCCTCACCGCTTGCACTCCGAAGGAGCTTTCGCCCGGCTCTGCGGCGTCGCCCCCATCCCGGCCAGCTCCGGACGGACCGACCGTCACCGCCTACACCGTGGTGGCGACCGCGAAGCCAACCGCGCCCTCTGGCGCATCACCCTGGTCCGCATGCGCTGCCACCAGCCCACCAAGGACTACGTCACCCGCCGCACCGCAGAGGGCAGGACCAAGACCGAGATCATGCGCTGCCTCAAGCGCTACATCGCCCGGGAAGCCCTCACCCACCTCGCACCTCGCCCAACAGAGCAGGCACCATGACCCGGTGCGACTACTGACGGCAGATGAGTTCACCGCCACGATCGGGACACCGCCAACAGCGGCCGACGTCGAGGGGCCTCCTCCGTTCGACTTCTGGACCTACTACGACGCCATCCCCCATGAGCACCTCGCTGGCCACGACTTCAGCCGTGAGGAGGTGACGAACGTCTGGCAGATGCCCGACGGCATCCACCAGCACGTCCTGATCGCGTCCGGAACCCCGAACGTGTTCATGGCGCTCGTGCTCAACCTCCGAACAGCATCAGTACTCGGCCACCACCTGCTCGACCTCAACGAGCTATACGGGCTCAACCAGCCGCCCGAGACACCGCTTGACGAACAATAGGAGCGTCCACTTCGCCGGCAGCCGGCTGTCCGACTCCGGTTGATGGTTGACACGGCGGCCTCCGTTGATGCTTGACGCCGTGGCGATGCACCGCTGGCTCAGCTGTGGTGGCCGGGTAATTCCGATGACGGCCTTCGGGCGGACAGCAAGGATGGTGCGTCTAGGGGGTGCGACCACGGATGGCACTTACGGATGGCACGGACCAACAGCATCGACCCGTCGCCCTGGTGACCGGTGCCGGCCGCAGCGCCGGCATCGCCGCGTCGGTGGTGCTGACGCTGGCTCAGACCGGCTGGGATGTCGGGTTCACCTACTGGACCCCGTACGACGAGCGGATGCCATGGGGCGCCGATCCCGAGGCCATGACGCAGCTCAGCAGCCAAGCCACCAAGCACGGGGCGAGAACTGCCGCGGTCGAGGCGGACCTCGCTGATCCTCACGCCACGGCGGACATCTTCGAGGCCGTGGAGCGAGAGCTGGGCTCGGTCAGCGCGCTCGTCCTCGCCCACTGCGAGAGCGTCAATTCGGGCCTGCTCGACACGAGTATCGAGAGCTTCGACCGCCACTTCGCGGTCAACACCCGCGCGAGCTGGCTGCTGATTCGCGAGTACGCCCAACGGTTCCAGGGGGCTCACGGCACGGGACGCATCGTCAGCCTGACCAGTGACGCCACCGTCGGAAATCTCCCCTACGGAGCCAGCAAAGGCGCTCTCGATCGGATCACCCTGGCCGCCGCTCAAGAACTGGCCCACCTCGGCGTGACCGCCAACGCCATCGATCCCGGCCCAACCGATACCGGCTGGATGACCGCAGAGATCAAGGATGCCGTCCTACGATCCACCCCGCTCGGTCGCCTCGGCCGCCCACAGGACTGTGCGAACCTCGTCGCGTTCCTGTGCTCGCCCGATGGGGGCTGGATCAACGGTCAACTCCTACACAGCGACGGCGGCATCCCCTAACTGACGCTGCGCCTTCGAAGATGCCAGGTGTCAAGCATCGTCCGAGGCCGCCGTGTCAACCATCATGCGAGACCAGGCATCGCCGCAGCCGGCTGGTCCGGCTCAGTGACCGATGGCCCGCTGGTGCTGTCACCGCCCCGGGAAGTGATCTTCGCGGGGCGGTTTTCGCTGGTGGTGAAGGGTGGGCGCGGCAGGTTTCGAACCTGCGACCCCTCGCTTGTAAGGCGAGTGCTCTCCCACTGAGCTACGCGCCCGGAACGCCCGTTCGGCGGGCCGGAGGCTGGCCAGCTTACCTGTCCGCCTCCGGCCCGGTCGAACGAGTACCGGTGGAACGGATCAGGCGGCGACGGCCTCGGCCAGGGCCTTGCGCCAGCCCTGCTGGTCGCGGGCCTCACCCGGCATGTTCATCTCGGCGAAGCGGACCACGCCGGCCTTGTCGATCACGAAGGTGCCCCGGTTGGCGATGCCGGCGACGTCGTTGAAGACGCCGTACGCCTGGGCGACCGCCCCGTGCGGCCAGAAGTCGGCCAGCAGCGGGAACTGGTAGCCCTCCTTCTCGGCCCAGATCTTGTGCGAGTAGACGGAGTCCACGCTGACGGTGAGCACCTGGACGTCGTCGTTGACGTACTCGTTGAGGTTGTCGCGCACCTCGCAGAGCTCGCCCTGGCAGATGCCGGTGAAGGCCAGCGGGTAGAAGACCAGCAGCACGGTGCGGCTGCCCCGGAAGTCCGAGAGCCGGACCTCCTGGTTGTTCTGGTCCTTGAGTACGAAGTCCGGCGCCTGCGCGCCAACCTCGATCGGCATGCGAACTCCTCGGTTCTTCTCGGGGTGGGATCAGCCTGCCACACCCGGCGGCCGGGGCCGCCGGGAGCGCACGCGGGTGGTTACTTCTTGCCCTTGGAACCGCGGCGCAGCACGAGGCGGGCGCCGCTCCAGTCCCGGCCGGCGTTGATGGTGGAGGTCTGCTGGAGGCCGGCGGTCTGCGCGGACTCGGCGACCTCGCTCGGTTCGACGTGCCCGTCGCGCCCGGCCTTGGGCGTCAGGAGCCACACCACACCGGCGTCGGCCAGCGGGCCGAGGGCGTCGACGAGCAGCTCGAACAGATCACCGTCACCGTCCCGGTACCACACCAGCACGGCGTCGACCACCTCGTCGGTGTCCTCGTCGACAAGTTCTCCACAGCGGTCGGTCAGGGCGTCCCGGAGATCCTGGTCGACGTCGTCGTCGTACCCCATCTCCATGACGACCATCCCCGGCTCGATCCCGAACCGGTCCGCCAGGCTGCGTACCCCGTCGGCGGCCTGACCAGCGGTCGCGCTCACTGTCGCGTGCCTCCTCATCTCATCCCTGCTCGCGGCGTCGCTGCGACACCGTCAGGCAAAGTCCACACACCAATCCCGCCGGATGCAAGTGGCGCACCGGGTGGAACGGAATTTACCGTGCCAGCAGCGTACGGGCACCCTGGGTAATGGCTTCCTCGGAGACCAGAACCTGACGCGCCGCCGGACCTAATGGTACAAACGAGTCGACACCGGCCACCCGCCGCACGGCCCCGACGAAGCCGCCGTCGACCAGGGCGGCGATGATCCCCTCCCCCACCCCACCGGAGCGGCGGGTCTCGTCGACGACCAGCACCCGACCGGTCGCCGTGGCCTCCCGGACCACGTCCGCCACCGGCAACGGGGCCAGCCAGCGCAGATCCACCACCCGGGTGCCGATCCCCTCGTCGGCGAGCGTCGCCGCCGCCCGCAACGACATCCGTACCCCGTTGCCGAAGGTGACGATCGTGACGTCCTCGGCCGAGCCCACCCCGTACACCCGGGCCCGCCCGACCGGCACGTGCCCGGCGGACCAGGCGCCCGGCTCGGCGTAGCCGGCGAGCCACTCCTCGTCACCGTCGGTGTACAGGTCGCGGGTGTGGTAGAGCGCGATCGGCTCCAGGAAGACGCAGACCGTGCCGTCCACCGCCGCGCTGGCCAGGCAGGTCCGCAGCAGCGGCGCGGCGTCGTCCGGCCGCGCCGGCACCGCGACCACCAGACCCGGGACGTCCCGGAGTACGGCCACCGAGTTGTCGTTGTGGAAGTGCCCGCCGAACCCCTCCTGGTACGCCAGCCCGGCGACCCGCACCACCATCGGGTTGCGGAACGCGCCCTGGGAGAAGAACTGCATCGTCGCCGCCTCGCCGCGCAGCTGGTCCTCGGCGTTGTGCAGGTACGCCAGGTACTGGATCTCCGGCACCGGCAGCATCCCGGCCAGCCCGGCGCCCAGCCCGAGTCCCAGGATCGACGTCTCGTCGAGCAGCGTGTCGAAGACCCGGGCCGGGCCGAACCTGTCCCGCAGCCCCTTGGTCACCCCGTACACGCCACCCTTGGCGGCCACGTCCTCGCCGAAGAGGGCGAGCTGCGGATGGTCGAGCATCGCGTCGGCGAGCGCGGCGTTGATGCTCTGCGCGAGGGTCAGCGGCCCGGCCAGCTCGGGCGGCTTGCCGCCGAACGCCTCGGCGCGCGCCCCCGCCCCCGGACCGGCGGCCCGGGCCGCCGCGTCGGCCACCGCCCGGGACACCCGCACCGGCCGCCGCGGCGCCAGCGGGGCGACCACGTCCGCCGCCGCCGTCAGCTTCGGCTCGGCGAGCACCTCCTCGGCGACCCGGCGGACCTGCCAGCCCCGCTCGTCGTAGCGGGCCAGCAGCTCCGTCGGGGTGGCCACCCCCGCCGACACCAACAGCCGGGCGGTGGCGAGCAACGGGTCGCCCGCCAGGTCGGCGGCGATCTCCTCGACCCCCCGGTACGCGGACTCCACGTCGGCCCCGGCGTGCCCCATCAGCCGTACCGTGCCCAGGTGCAGCACCGCCGGGCGGCGGTGCCGGCGTACCCAGGCCGCCGCCTCGGCCGCCACGGCGTACGTGCCGACCGGGTCGGTGCCGTCGGCGGAGAAGTAGCGGATCCCCGGCTTGGACCGCAGCGCCGTCGCCACCCAGCCCTTCGGCGAGCGGACGCTGATGCCCAGGCCGTTGTCCTCGCAGACGAAGAGCACCGGGATCCGCAGCCCGGTGTGGTCGTACCAGCCGGCGGTGTTCAGCGCCGCGGTGGCGCTGGCGTGGTTGACCGAGGCGTCACCGAACGAGCAGACCACGATCGCGTCGGGCGGCCACGGCGAGCGCGCCGCCGCCGGCTCCCCGGCCGGACCGCCGCGCCGGCCGGCACCGTCGAGGCGGCGCAGCCGTTCCAGGGCCAGGCCCATCCCGACCGCGCGCGGCAGGTGCGAGGCGATGGTGGAGGTGGTCGGCACGACGGCCAGGTCGGCCCGGCCGAACACCTTGTGCCGCCCACCGGCGATCGGTTCCTGCGCGGAGGCCACCATGCCCCGCAGCACGTCCCGGGCCGCTTCCGTGTACGCGTCCTCGGCACCCTCGGCATGGGCGGGCGGCGGGGCGGCCGGCGTGGGGGCGGCGACGACCGCCTCCCCGGACGCGTCGACGGCGATCGCCGCGCCGGGCGGCACCAGCCGCGCCCGGTCCCGGCCCTCCGCCGGGTCCGGAACGGCACCAACGGCCCCGTCGGACCCGGTCGCGTCCGTGGTCTCGGCGGGTTGAGCGGCCGCGACGCCGGTATCCCCGGTCTCGGCGGTGAGCGTGGCTGCGACGCCGGGGGATGCGGTCTCGGCGGAGTGCATGGCCGCGTCTCCGGGTTGCCCGGGGTCCGGGGGGTTGGCGGGCCCGGCCGGGGTGGCGGCGCCGCCCAGGCGGCCGGCCGCCTGGGCGGCGCGCAGGCAGTAGAAGGCGCCGGACCGGTAGTGCAGCAGGGCGGGATCGGTGGGGCGCAGGGCGGCGGCGACCGCCGCGTTGCTCTCGTGGCCGGCCGAGCCGATGGTGTAGAAGCCCTCGCCGAAGCTGCGCAGCCAGCGACCGGCCAGGTCGAGCTGGCGGCTGGTGACCTGGGCGTCGAAGATCTCCAGCAGCTGCTGCCCGGTCAGCGCGGCGCCGTCGGAGACCGGCTCGCCCCGGTCCCGCGGCTGCGGCGCGGCGGCGAGGGCGGCCAGGGTCTCCCGGAACCGGTCGTCGAGATCTTGCGGCGTGGTCACGTCCGACAGCATTACCGAATCGGGGCCCGGTCGCCCAGTCGGACACGAACCGGGCCGGCCCGGATCAGCGCGGCCCGCACTCCTGCGGGCAACCGCCGTCGGAGACCTTCCAGACCAGCTCACGCAGGGTGGCCAGCTCGTCGGCGCTGAGCCCGGCGAGCAGTCGGGAGTCGGACATCACCCGGCGTACCCGGTCCCGCATCGCCCGGCCCGCCTCGGTCACCAGCAGGGTCTTCTGCCTGCGGTCGGCCCGGTCGACCCGGCGTTCGACCAGGCCGGCCCGTTCCAGCTTGTCCACCAGGGCGGTGACGTTGGACCGGTCACAGCGCAGCTGCTCGGCGAGGTCCCGGGCCGGCAGTGGGCGGTCCGGGTCCAGTTCGTCGAGGGCGCGGGCGACGGCCGGGGTCAGGCCCAGGGCGGCGATCTCCTCGTCCTGGTAGTGCCGCATCGCCGAGGCGATGTGCATGATCCGGCGCACCGTGTCCCCGGCCAGCCCGGTACGGCCGGCCGCGCCGGCTCCGGCGGAGGGGAGGGTCATGCCTCGATCCTACGTCCGGCCCACCGGTCGACGATCTCCACCGCTGCGGGCCGACGCGGCGGAAAGCTCCGGCAACGGTCGCCTCGACGTCACCTGCCGGCCATCCCGGCTCGGGAGGCTGACCCCGGACGACGACAGATCGGATTCCGGGGAGGAAATCATGGCGCTGTCCCGACGTACGATCCTGCTCACCGGCGCGGCACTGGGCGCCGGCGCGGCGGCCGGGCTGCCCGCGGCGGCCGGCGCGGCGGCGGCCGGCCCGCTGCGCCGGGACCCGTTCACCCTCGGGGTGGCCTCGGGCGACCCGGACCACGAGGGCTTCGTGCTCTGGACCCGGCTGGCCCCGGAGCCGCTCGCCGAGGACGGCCTGGGCGGGATGCCGGACCGGGTGGTGCCGGTGCACTGGGAGCTGGCCGCCGACGAGAACTTCCGGCAGGTGGTGCGGCGCGGCGTCGAGCTGGCCCACGCCGGGTCGGCGCACAGCGTGCACGTCGAGCTGGACGGGCTGCTCGCCGCCCGGGAGTACTTCTACCGGTTCCGGGCGGAGAACTGGATCTCCCCGGTCGGCCGGACCCGTACCGCCCCGGCGCCGTGGGCCATGCCGTCGGCACTGGCCATGGGCTTCGCCTCCTGCTCCCAGTACGAGCACGGGTACTTCACCGCCTACCGCCGGCTGGCCGAGACCGAGCCGGAGCTGATCCTGCACCTGGGCGACTACCAGTACGAGTACGCGAAGGACACGTACAACGTTCCGGGCGGCAACCCGCGCGACCACGAGGGCCCGGAGACCCGGACGCTGGCCAACTACCGTCAGCGGCACGCCCAGTACAAGACCGACGCCGACCTCCAGGCCGCCCACGCGGTCGCCCCCTGGGTGGTGGTCTTCGACGACCACGAGGTGGAGAACAACTGGGCCGACGAGGTGCCCGAGGCGCCCGACCCGGACTTCCCGGCCCGGCGGGCCGCCGCCTTCCAGGCGTACTACGAGAACATGCCGCTGCGGCGGTCGTCGATCCCGCGCGGCATCGACATGCAGCTCTACCGGCGGGTGCGCTGGGGGCGGCTGGCCACCTTCCACATGCTCGACACCCGGCAGTACCGCGACGACCAGGCCTGCGGTGACGGCTACCGGAACTGCGCGGCGGCGTACGACCCGGCCCGGTCGATCACCGGCGCGGAGCAGGAGGCGTGGCTGATCGACGGCTTCCGCCGCTCCGAGGCCCGCTGGGACATCCTCGGCCAGCAGGTCTTCTTCGCCCAGCGGGACCGGGACGCCGGACCGCTGACGGTGACCAGCATGGACGCCTGGGACGGGTACGTCGCCTCCCGTGACCGGATCACCCGGGGCTGGGTGGAGGCGAAGGTGCGCAACCCGGTGGTGCTCACCGGTGACGTGCACGCGCACTGGGCCAGCGACCTGAAGCTGGACTACGCCGATCCGACCTCCCGCACCGTCGGCAGCGAGCTGGTCTGCTCGTCGATCACCTCCACCGGCGACGGCGCGGACTCGGCCAGCGGCTCGCACCCGTGGCTGAGGATCAACCCGCACCTGCGGTTCCAGAACAACCTGCGCGGGTACGTCCGCACCACCATCACCCCCGGCCAGCTCGCCGCCGACTTCGACGTCCTGCCGTACGTCAGCCGGCCGGACGCCCCGGCGTACACCCGGGCGTCGTTCGTGATCTCCGACGGCGTGCCCGGCCTGCACCAGACCTACGACCGCCCGCCGACTGGCTGACCTGCGGCCCGCGCGCCCGGCCCGGTCGACCGGGCCGGGCGCGCTGCGCCGGCTGCTGGCCGGAGCCGCCGGGCCGGATTCAGCCGGGCAGGAAGGAGAAGCGGACCTGGCGGGACGGGTTGTCGCCGTTGGGGTCGACCAGGCAGACCGACTGCCAGGTGCCGAGCTGGAGCCGGCCGTCGAGCACCGGCAGGGTGGCGTACGGCGGGACGAAGGCGGGCAGCACGTGGTCGCGTCCGTGCCCGGGTGAGCCGTGCCGGTGCCGCCAGCGGTCGTCGGTGGGGAGCAGGTCGTCGATCGCCCGCAGCAGGTCGTCGTCGGATCCGGCGCCGGTCTCGATGATGGCGAGGCCGGCGGTGGCGTGCGGCACGAAGACGTGCAGCAGCCCGTCGCCCTGCCCGGAGACGAACCGCTCGGCCTCGGCCGTGATGTCCAGGACGGTCGGCCGGGAGCCGGTCCGGACGGTGATCACCTCACTGCGCATACGGCGCATTCTGCCGCAACCGCTCAGGAACCGCCGCCGCTGCCGGCCGGTCCTCCGCACGGATCGCCCCCGGCGGGGCCGTCCGGCCAGCCGCCCTCCGGCCAGCCTCCGGGCCCGGCCAGGTTGGGCCGTCCCGGGGTGAGCAGGCCGTTGAGGCCGATCGCGAGCAGCACCAGCCCGGGCAGCCCGACCGGCGCCGGGGCGAGGTGGCCCCGGAAGAGCCCGACGACGGAGACCACCAGCGCCGTCGTGCCGAGCAGCAGGGCGCCGGCGGCCAGGGCACGGCGCGCGGTCATGGCCCGACCCTAGAGGGCGGGCGCAACCCGGACGCGGGAACCCGCCCGGAGCAGCGCAAAGTTACCGACGGGTACCTGTGTTGAGCGTCGCGTTGCGGGGAGCCAGAGGTGACGACGGGTGCCACCAGGGGGCAGGATGGCGCTAGAGACCTATCCCACACACAACCGAGGGAACGCCTGTGGCTACGGAACGCAAGCGCCCGGTGATCACCGCTGGTCTGCCGAGCCAGCTTCCGGACATCGACCCTGAAGAGACCAGCGAATGGGTCGAGTCACTCGACGGTGTCATCGACGAACGCGGAACCAAGCGCGCCCGGTACGTGATGCTGCGCCTGCTCGAACGGGCACGCGAGCGCCAGGTCGGGGTGCCGTCCCTGACCACCACCGACTACATCAACACGATCGCCCCGGAGCAGGAGCCCTGGTTCCCGGGTGACGAGCACATCGAGCGGCGACTGCGGGCGTACATCCGGTGGAACGCCGCGATGCTGGTGCACCGGGCGCAGCGCCCGGAGATCGGCGTGGGCGGGCACATCTCCACCTTCGCCAGCTCCGCCTCGCTCTACGAGGTGGGCTTCAACCACTTCTTCCGGGGCAAGGACCACCCCGGCGGCGGGGACCACATCTACTACCAGGGCCACGCCTCCCCCGGCATGTACGCGCGGGCGTTCCTGGAGGGGCGGCTCAGCGCCGACCAGCTCGACGGGTTCCGGCAGGAGCTCTCCCACCCGGGCGGCGGCCTGCCGTCGTACCCGCACCCGCGGCTGATGCCGGACTTCTGGGAGTTCCCCACCGTCTCCATGGGCCTCGGCCCGCTCAACGCGATCTACCAGGCCCGGTTCAACCGGTACCTGCACCACCGCGGCATCAAGGACACCTCCCAGCAGCACGTCTGGGCGTTCCTCGGTGACGGCGAGATGGACGAGGTCGAGTCGCTCGGCGCGATCGGCGTGGCCGCCCGCGAGGAGCTGGACAACCTCACCTTCGTGATCAACTGCAACCTGCAGCGCCTGGACGGGCCGGTCCGCGGCAACGGCAAGGTCATGCAGGAGCTGGAGGCGTTCTTCCGGGGCGCCGGGTGGAACGTCATCAAGGTGGTCTGGGGCCGGGAGTGGGACCCGCTGCTCGCGGCGGACACCGACGGCGCGCTGGTCAACCTGATGAACACCACGCCCGACGGTGACTACCAGACCTACAAGGCGGAGTCCGGGGCGTACGTCCGGGAGCACTTCTTCGGCCGCGACCAGCGGACCCGCAAGATGGTCGAGCACCTGAGCGACGACGAGATCTGGAACCTCAAGCGGGGTGGCCACGACTACCGCAAGCTCTACGCGGCCTACAAGGCGGCGATGGAGCACACCGGTCAGCCGACCGTCATCCTGGCCAAGACCATCAAGGGCTGGACGCTGGGCTCGCACTTCGAGGCCCGCAACGCCACCCACCAGATGAAGAAGCTGACGCTGGAGGACCTCAAGCTCTTCCGCGACCGGCTCTACCTGGACATCTCGGACAAGCAGCTGGAGGAGAACCCGTACCTCCCGCCGTACTACTCGCTCGACGAGAAGTCCGACGAGCTTGCCTACCTCAAGGAGCGCCGACAGCAGCTCGGCGGCTACCTGCCCTCCCGCAACACCCGCCACAAGACGCTGGCGATCCCGGGCAAGGAGCGGTTCGCCGACGTCAAGCGCGGCTCGGGCAAGCAGAAGGTGGCCACCACGATGGCCTTCGTCCGTCTGCTCAAGGACGTGATGAAGGACAAGGAGTTCGGCAAGCGCTGGGTGCCGATCATCCCGGACGAGGCCCGCACCTTCGGCATGGACTCGCTCTTCCCGACCCAGAAGATCTACTCGCCGCACGGGCAGAAGTACACCTCGGTCGACCGGGAACTGTTCCTGTCGTACAAGGAGTCGACCACCGGCCAGATCCTGCACGAGGGGATCAACGAGGCCGGTTCGGTGGCCTCGTTCACCGCCGCCGGCACGTCGTACGCCACCCACGGCGAGCCGATGATCCCGCTGTACATCTTCTACTCGATGTTCGGCTTCCAGCGCACCGGCGACGGGTTCTGGGCGGCGGCCGACCAGATGGCGCGGGGCTTCGTGCTCGGCGCGACCGCCGGTCGTACCACGCTCAACGGTGAGGGCCTCCAGCACGAGGACGGCCACTCGCTGCTGCTCGCCGCCACCAATCCGGCGGTGGTCGCGTACGACGCGGCGTTCGCCTACGAGCTGGCGCACATCATGGAGGCCGGCCTGCACCGGATGTACGGCGAGGAGCAGGAGAACGTCTTCTACTACCTCACCGTCTACAACGAGCCGATCCACCAGCCGGCCGAGCCCGACGGGGTGGACGTCGAGGGGCTGCTCAAGGGCATCTACCGCTACTCCCCCGCCCCGGCGGTGGAGGGCGACGCGCCGCGGGCCAACATCCTGGCCTCCGGCACCGGCATGCAGTGGGCCGTCAAGGCGCAGCAGCTGCTCGCCCAGGACTGGGGGGTGGCCGCCGACGTCTGGTCGGTGACCTCCTGGACCGAGCTGCGCCGCGACGCGGTCGAGTGCGAGGAGCACAACCTGCTCAACCCGGGCAGCGAGCCGCGGGTGCCGTACGTCCAGCAGAAGCTGGCCGACGCCGACGGGCCGAAGGTCGCGGTCAGCGACTGGATGCGCGCGGTGCCGGACCTGATCGCCCGCTGGGTGCCCGGTGACTACACCTCGCTCGGCACCGACGGCTTCGGCATGTCGGACACCCGGCACGCGCTGCGCCGGCACTTCCACGTCGATGCCGAGTCGGTGGTGGTGGCGACGCTGCGACAGCTCGCCCTGCGCAAGGCGGTGCCGGCGAACGTGCCGGCCGAGGCCGCCAAGAAGTACGCGCTGGACGACGTGAACGCCGCCCCGGTCGGCGAGACCGGCGGCGACAGCTAGGTCGTACGCACGAGGGGCCCGGCGCATCCGCGTCGGGCCCCTCGTCGTGTCCGTACCGGAGCGCAGCAACGGCGGTCCGGTGCCCCTGGCGGGGACGCCGGACCGCCGTCGTCGCGGGTGACGCCGCAGGACGGGCCTCGCTCAGCCGACGGCGGCCAGGTCGGTGAGCCGGGCCAGCGAGTCCTCCAGGTCGGCGCCGACCCGACGCAGGCCGAGCCGCAGCAACGCGGCCTTGACCGGGCCGGCCGGCCAGCGTACGACGATGAGCCGGACGACCGTCCCGCCCTCCTCCTCGTCGGGGGTGAGTTGCACGTAGATCTCGGTGCGCGCCTCGGCCCGGGCGCCGGCGCCCTTGGCCCGCTCCCGCCAACCGATCAGGGTCGGCTCCTGGTAGGCGATCACCTCGGCCTCGTGTGCCGCGCCACGTCCGGCCTGGACGCGTTGTCGCCGGCCGAAGCCCTCCCCGGAGAGGACCTCCGCCGCGCGGACGCCGGCGAGCCAGGCGGGCAACTGCTCGGCCCGCTGCACGACGTCCCAGACCACTTCGATCGGCGCCACCACGTGCGCACTGCGTTCCACGAGGATCATTTCTGTCTTTCCCCCACTTAAAACACATCCGCGATATTCGGCACTGTATGCGCTAAATCGGACTTAATGGGACGGGTTCGGAAAAGACACGCCGAAAACCCTTGCGCCCCGGATGCCCTCCGGCCTATGGCGAAACGGCGGCCAGCGCCCTAGAGTCCCGAACACCGTTCGCGTTCTCCGGGAGGGTGGATGACCACGCCGATGCCCGAGTTCCCCGCCGGATTCCGCTGGGGCGTCTCCACCTCCGCGTACCAGATCGAGGGGGCGGCGCGGGAGGACGGACGGGGGCCGTCCATCTGGGACACCTTCGCCCACTCCCCCGGCCGGATCGTCGACGGCAGCACCGGCGACGTCGCCTGCGACCACTACCACCGGTACGCCGAGGACGTCGCCCTGCTGGCCGACCTCGGGGTGTCGGCGTACCGGTTCTCGATCGCCTGGCCCCGGGTGCAGCCCACCGGCACCGGCGCGGCCAACCCTTCCGGCCTGGACTTCTACGACCGGCTGGTCGACGCGCTGCTGGAACGGGACGTCGACCCCGTGGCCACCCTCTTCCACTGGGACCTGCCGCAGGCCCTGGAGGACGCCGGCGGCTGGCTCGCCCGGGACACCGCCGCCCGCTTCGCCGAGTACGCCGACCTGGTCGCCGCCCGCCTCGGCGACCGGGTGAAGCTCTGGATCACCCTCAACGAGCCGTTCATCCACATGAGCCTCGGCCACGGCATGGGCGTGCACGCCCCCGGCCGGCTGCTGCTCTTCGACGCCTTCCCGGTCGCCCACCACCAACTGCTCGGCCACGGGCTCGCGGTCTCCGCGCTGCGCGCCCGCAGCAGCAGCCCGGTCGCCATCGCCAACAACTACTCACCGGTGCGGGTGCTCGGCGACACCGACGCCGACCGGGTGGCCGGCGCGGCGTACGACGCGCTGCACAACCGACTCTTCACCGACCCGCTGCTCGGGCTCGGCTACCCGCGGGGGCAGGGCTTCGACCCCGGCGTGGTGCGCGACGGCGACCTCGACGTGATCGCCGCGCCGATCGACGTGCTCGGGGTGAACTACTACAACCCCACCGGCGTACGGGCCGCCGAGGAGGGCTCGCCGCTGCCCTTCGAGATCGTGCCGCTGGACGGCTATCCGCGGACCGCCTTCGACTGGCCGGTGGCCCCCGACGGGCTGCGCGAACTGTTGGTCGGCCTCCGGGACAGCTACGGCGACCGACTCCCGCCGATCCAGGTCACCGAGAGCGGCTGCGCGTACGACGACGTGCCCGACGTGACCGGGCGGGTGCACGACCCGGAGCGGATCGCGTACCTGGACGGGCACCTACGCGCGGTCCGCGAGGCGATCGACGCCGGGGTGGACGTCACCGGGTACTTCGTCTGGTCGCTGCTGGACAACTGGGAGTGGGCCGAGGGGTTCACCAAGCGCTTCGGGCTGGTGCACGTCGACTACCCGACGCAGCGGCGTACGCCGAAGTCGTCGTACGCCTGGTTGCGGGACCTGATCCGGCCATGACCACGGTGGACCCGACGCCGGCGTCGCTGCCGGCGGCGCTCGCCGAACCCACCGTGCCGGTCCGGCGGAGCTGGATCGCGTTGATCTTCGCAGCCAACCTGGGCGTCTGGATGGCGTTCTTCACCCCGATCCAGGTGCTGCTGCCGCAGCAGGTCGAACGGATCGCGCCGGCCGACAAGGAGGCGATGCTCGCCGTCGTCACCGGCCTCGGCGCGCTCGCCGCGGTGCTGGCCAACCCGCTCGCCGGCGCGCTCTCCGACCGTACGGTGATCAGGCTGGCGGGCCGGCACCTCGGCCGGCGGCACGTCTGGACCGCCTCCGGCGCGGTGCTCGGGGCGCTGGCCCTGGTGCTGCTCGCCCGGCAGGACAGCATCGCCGGGGTGGCGCTGGGCTGGGTCGCGGCGCAGGTCTGCTTCAACGCCATGCTGGCCAGCCTGACCGCCGCCATCCCGGACCGGGTGCCGGTCGTGCAGCGTGGCGGGGTCTCCGGCTGGGTGGGCATCCCGCAGGCGCTCGGCCTGGTACTCGGCGCGGTGCTGGTCACCGCCGTGGTCACCGGAAACGCCGCCGGGTACGCGGCGATCGCCGGCGCGATGCTGCTGCTGTCGCTGCCGTTCGCCCTGCTCACCGCCGACGACCCGCTGCCCCGGGAGCACCGGCCGGCGCTGCGCTGGCGGGCAGTGGCCGCCTCGATGTGGATCGACCCGCGCCGGCACCCCGACTTCGCCTGGGCCTGGATCACCCGGTTCCTGGTCCAGCTCGGCAACGCGCTGGGCACCCTCTACCTGCTGTACTTCCTCACCGACGGGGTCCGGGTGGCCGACCCCGAGGGCGGCCTGCTGGTGCTGATCCTGCTCTACACGCTGGGAATGATGCTCACCGCCGTGGTCGCCGGCCGGCTCTCCGACCGCTCCGGCCGGCGGAAGGTCTTCGTGATCACCTCCGGCGCGATCATGGCGGTGGCCGCGCTGCTGCTGGCCGTCGCGCCGGTCTGGCCGATGGCGGTCGCCGCCGCGCTGCTGCTCGGCGCCGGCTACGGCGTCTACCTGGCGGTGGACGCGGCGCTCATCACCCAGGTGCTGCCGGCGGCCACCGACCGGGCCAAGGACCTCGGCGTGATCAACATTGCCAACTCCGCGCCCCAGGTCCTCGGCCCCGCGCTCTCCGCGCCGATCGTGGTGCACCTGGGCGGATACCCGACGTTGTACGCGGCCACCGCGGCGGTCACCGTGCTCGGCAGCGTCCTGGTCCTGAAGATCCGCTCCGTCCCGTGACCGGCCCCCTGGCGGAAACGGCTGGCCGCCGCCCGTAGGCTGGAGCACGTGACGGTACGTGTGCGCTTCGCCCCCTCCCCGACCGGTATGTTCCACGTCGGCGGGGCCCGCTCGGCCCTGCAGAACTGGATCTACGCCAAGCAGCAGGGCGGGGTGTTCGTGCTCCGCATCGAGGACACCGACGCGGCCCGCAACAAGCCCGAGTGGACCGAGGGCATCCTCTCGGCCCTCGACTGGATCGGCATCGAGCGGGGCGGCTACGAGGGCCCGTACTTCCAGTCGCAGAACGCCGGCGAGCACCGCGCCGCCGCCCAGCGCCTCCACGACGCCGGTCGGGCCTACTTCTGCGACTGCACCCGCGAGGACGTGCAGGCGCGGACCGGCTCGCAGTACACCGGCTACGACGGCTTCTGCCGGGACCGCGGGCTCGAGGCCGGCGAGGGGCGGGCGCTGCGCTTCCGTACGCCCGACGAGGGCGTGACCGTGGTCGTCGACCTGGTCCGCGGCGAGCCGACCTTCGAGAACAAGTTGATCGAGGACTTCGTCATCGCCCGCGGCGACGGGTCGCCGGTCTTCCTGCTCGCCAACGTGGTCGACGACATGACCATGGGGATCACCCACGTGATCCGGGCCGAGGAGCACCTGCCCAACACCCCGAAGCAGCAGTTGCTCTGGGACGCCCTCGGGGTCAAGCCGCCGATCTGGGCCCACGTGCCCGTGGTGGTCAACGAGAAGCGGCAGAAGCTCTCGAAGCGGCGGGACAAGGTCGCCCTGGAGGCGTACAAGGACGAGGGTTACCTCGCCGGCGCCATGCGCAACTACCTGATGCTGCTCGGCTGGGCGCCCTCCGGCGACCGGGAGATCGTGCCCTGGTCGGTCATCGAGGACGAGTTCCGGCTCGACGAGGTCAACCCCTCGCCGGCCTTCTTCGACGAGAAGAAGCTGCGCGCCTTCAACGGCGAGTACATCCGCGCCCTGGGGGTCGACGAGTTCGTCGCCGCCTGCCAGCCCTGGCTGACCGGCACCGACACCATCGCCCCGCCGCCGTGGCAGCCGGAGGAGTTCGACGCCGAGGCGTTCGCCGCCGTCGCGCCGCTGGCCCAGACCCGCATCGCGGTGCTCAGCGAGATCGTGCCGAACGTCGACTTCCTCTTCCTGGCCGCGCCGCTGATCGACGAGGCGGCCTGGGCCAAGGCGATGAAGGAGGGCGCGGCCGACCTGCTGGCCGCCGCCGTCGCGGCGTTCGAGGCGCTGGCGACCTGGGACGCCGAGTCGCTGAAGTCGACGCTGGAGGCGGTCGGCGCCGAGCGCGGGCTCAAGCTGGGCAAGGCGCAGGCCCCGGTCCGGGTGGCGGTCACCGGCCGGACGGTCGGCCTGCCGCTCTTCGAGTCCCTCGAGGTGCTCGGCCGCGAGCGGACCCTCAGCCGGCTGCGCGCCGCCCGCGTCCGACTGCCCTGACCCGGCCCCGCCGGGTCCGACTGCCCTGACCCGGCCCGGCCGGGGTCAGCGGCGGCGGCGCAGCCCCACGAAGACGGCGGCCAGGACGGCCAGGAGGACCACCGGGGCCAGCAGCCAGGGCCAGGTCGCACCGTCGTCGGAGGACGTGTCGGCGGCCGGGCTCGGGTCGCCGGCGGACGGCGGGGCACCGGCCACCGAGGACGGACCCGCGGCCGACGGCGAGGACGGAACGGCACCCGACGACGGCGCGGACGGCACCGCCGAGGGGGAGGCGGCCGACGAGGGCTGTGCTGGCGTACCCGTGGTCAGGGTGAACCGGATCTCACCGGTGACCGGATGGCCGTCCGCCGACCCGACCCGGTAGCCGACGATGTAGAGCCCCGCCGCGCCGGCCTTGAACGGCACGGTGACCCGGCTGCCGGAGAACGCGGGCGGACCACCGGCCGCCGGGACGTTGTCCGGCCCGGTCACAGTGATCTCCGTGTTGCCCGCGTCCACCTTCGACAGGAACCGCAACTCGATCCGGGCCGGCGCGGCGGCCACCCGGGCGCCGTTCGCCGGAACACTGCCGGTGAACGAGTTGTGAGCGGCAGCCGGCGTGGCGGGAGACACTAGGAACACACCGAGCGCCACGCCCAATACGACTAGCCAGGCACGCCCCGCGCGTGCGACCCTGCCCCCCATGAATCCCTCCGCAACGGTACGATCCGCCCGCCGGTCGGCGTGCTGATCCATTAGTCGGACCGGGATCGCAGATAGTTCCAAATACTGTTCCAACATCTGCAACCGCGTGGCGTTCTGCTAAGTCTTTAAGGTGGGGCCGGTCGTTTCGACCGGGCGGCCGCCGTCGAGGAGACCAACACGTGACCGGCAGCAGGCCATCCATCGAACGGGGCGAGGAGGCGGCGATGGTCCGACGGATGAGGCGACTGGCGGCGGTACTGGTCAGCGGGATCGTTGCCGGGGCGCTCTCTTTGGGCCTGGCCGGTCCGGTGCGGGCCGATCCGGCACACCCGGTGTCCCGGCCCGGCCCGACGGCCGGCGTGGAGATCACCGGCGACGGGATGGACGAGCCGCTGCGGCTGCGCTCCCCCGACCAGCGCCCGCAGGTCCTCGCGATCATCGACCAGGTGGACTGGATCGACCGGGTCGGCCGGCTCAAGGCGCCGGACAAGTCCGGCCTCGGCCGCAAGTTCACCGTGGTGGTCCTCGTCGGCGAGAAGCGGGTCCGGACCTTCGACCTGTACCCGTTCGCCGAGGGCGGGCCGCGGATCTTCCGCCCCGCCAAGCAGCCCGGCGCGCGGGCGGTCAACGCCGGGTGGTTCCTCGGCCGGCTCACCATGTCCGAGACGCTGCGCAGCGTCGGCGTGCCGCTGGAGCGGCAGTTCGACACCCTCTCCGGCGGCGTCGGTGGCGGCGAGCGGGTCATCCCCGAGGCCCTCGACCCCGGGCAGGACATCGACGACGCCCTCGGCGAGCTGCGCCGCCTGCTGCTGCTCAACGTCTCGGTGGTGGTGCTGATCACCTTCGGCATCGCCGGGATCGCGCTGCTGATCCGCCGCCGCACCCGCTGACCGGCTCGCCCGTCACCGGGCCCGTGGCCGGCCCGCTCAGACCTCCAGGACCACCTTGCCGCGGACGTGTCCCGCCTCCACCAGGCGGTGCGCGTCCGCGGCGTCGTCCAGCGGGAAGGTCCGCTCCACGTGCACCGTCAACCGGCCGGCGTCGACCAGCCCGGCGAGCAGGCTCAGGTCGGCCGTGGACGGCTTGCAGAAGACGTAGCTGCCGCCCAGGCGGGTGACGTGCTCCGGGTCGGCGGTCGAGACCAGCCGCGCCGGGCGGGACAGCAGCTCGGCCGAGACGTCCAGCGCCTCCCCGCCGAAGAGGTCCAGCGCCACGTCCACCCCGTCGGGCGCGACCGTCCGGACCCGGTCCAGCAGGCCCGGGCCGTACGTCACCGGCTCGGCGCCCAGGGAGCGGACGAAGTCGTGGTTGGCCTCGCTCGCCGTGCCGATCACCTTGTCGGCGCCGAGCGCCCGGGCGACCTGCACCGCGAGGTGGCCCACCCCGCCCGCCGCGCCGTGCACCAGCACGGTGTCCCCCGCGCCGGTACGCGCCAACTGCAACGCCTGGTACGCGGTCAGCCCGGCCAGCGGCAGCCCGGCCGCCTGGGCCCAGGACGCCTGCAGTGGCTTGTCGGCCAGTGACCGTTCCGGGGCGGGGACCAGCTCGGCGTACGTGCCGTGCTGGATGTCGTCGCGCCGGGCGTACGCGATCACCTCGTCCCCGACGGCGAACCCGGCGACCGCCGGCCCGGCCGCCTCGACGACGCCGGCCAGGTCCCAGCCGGGCACCAGCGGGAAGTGCCCGGGGATCGCCCCGGCCAGGTGCCCCTCGCGGATCTTCCAGTCCACCGGGTTGACCCCGGCGGCGCGCACCCGCACCAGCACGGTGTCCGGGCCGACCGGTGGATCGGGCAGCTCCCGCGGGAGGAGCTGCTCGGCCGGACCGTACCCGTCGATCGCGATCGCCTTCACCCTGCCCACGCTAGTGGGCGGACGGCCACCGTGTGGTCAGCACCAGCGGCGCGGCGGCCGTTCCCGACGGTTGCCGCGCTGGCGGGGGCGGACCGGGCCGTGCCGGTGCGCGCCGGCCCAGCCGGCCAGCTCGTTGCGGCAGCCCGCGGCCACCGGCTCCGGCTCGACGGCGGGCGGCTCGGCGCCGCGCGGCCGGGGCACCGACGGCTCGTCCTCGGCCCGGCCGACGGTGGGCTCCGCCGGGAACGACGGCCCGGCGGGCCGGCGGTGGTGCTTGCCCCCGTTGGCGTGCTCGTGGTGGCCCGGGCGGCAGGACTCGCCCTGGGAGCAGCCGTGTTCGGCCTCCCCGTGCGCCATGCCGGCCTCCTCACCTTTTCGCCTCCACCCGCCGGGCGGTCGCCCCGACGTGCCCTGACACCGTACTGGCCGGCACCGACGGACCCTACGCCGCGTACCCGGATCGCCGTCCGCCCCGCCCTGCGGAGATCAACGGGTTCAGGCGGTCAGGTCGGCGCGGGTGAACAGGGCGTGCAACCGGACGCCCCCGTCGGCCAGCGCCTCGGCGCCGCCCTCGGAGCGGTCGATCACGCAGAGCGCGTCGGTGACCTCGGCGCCCAGCTCGCGGAGCTGCCCGGTGGAGATCACCACCTGGCCGCCGGAGGTGACCACGTCCTCCACCACCAGCACCCGGCGGCCGGCCACGTCGGCGCCCTCGGCGAGCCGGGCGGTGCCGTACGTCTTGGCGGTCTTGCGGACGAAGGCGCAGGGCAGCCCGACGTGCCGGGCCAGCGCGGTGACCACCGGGATGCCGCCCATCTCCAGCCCGGCCAGCACCTCCGTGCCGGGCGGCACCAGCCCGGCCAGTCCGGCGGCCACCCGGTCCAGCAGCACCGGGTCGGCCTCGAACCGGTACTTGTCGAAGTACTCGTCGGCCACCCGGCCGGAGCGGAGCGTGAAGCGGCCGGTGAGGCGGCAGGTGGCGGCGATCTGGCGGGCGAGGTCGGTGTCGGTCACGGGTGATCATCCTGGCAGTCCGGCCCGGGTGGGTCGAGCACCGGCCGGCCGGGGTGGGGTCGGGACCGGGGACGTGTCAGGCTGGAGCGGTGAGCGAGCCGGGCGGTAGTGAGCTGACGGCCACGCTGCGTCGGATCGAGCGCGCGGCGGGGGCGCTGGCCACCGCGAGCGTCTCCCGGATGGACGAGACGCTGCCCTGGTTCCGGGAGCTCCCCGCCGACCAGCGCTCCTGGGTCATGCTGGTGGCCCAGGCCGGCGTCCGGTCGCTGGTGCAGTGGCTGCGCGAGGGCGGCGGCACGGCGGACAGCACCCAGGAGGTCTCCGACGAGGTCTTCGCCACCGCCCCGCAGGCGCTGGCCCGCTCGATCAGCCTCCAGCAGACCGTGGCGCTGATCAAGGTCACCATCGACGTGGTCGAGGAGCAGGTGTCGCTGCTCGCGGTGCCGGGTGAGGAGCAGCAGCTGCGCGACGCGGTGCTGCGCTTCTCCCGGGAGATCGCCTTCGCCGCCGCCCGGGTGTACGCCCGCGCCGCCGAGTCCCGCGGCTCCTGGGACGCCCGCCTCCAGGCCCTGCTGGTGGACGCGCTGCTGCGCGGCGACTCCCCGGACGTGCTGGCCAGCCGGGCGGCGGCGCTGGGCTGGTCGGACGCGCCGCCGGTGGCGGTGGCGGTGGGCCGCTCCCCGGGCGGTGAGGTGGCCGCCGTGCTGCACACCGTCTACCGGCACGCCCGGCGGATCGGCGTGGAGGTGATCGGTGGCGTGCACGGCGACCGGCTGGTCATCGTGCTGGGTGGGGCCGCGGACCCGGGCGCGGCCACCGAGAAGCTGCTGCCGGCGTTCGGCGAGGGGCCGGTGGTGGTCGGGCCGGCGGTGCCGAGCCTGGACGAGGCGACCGACTCGGCGCGGTCCGCGCTGGCCGGTTACCGGGCCGCCCCGGCCTGGCCGACCGCGCCCCGGCCGGTGGCCGCGGCGGACCTGCTGCCCGAGCGGTCCCTGGCCGGCGACGCGGAGGCCCGGCGGCGGCTGCGCCGGGACGTGTACGCCCCGCTGGTCCGCGCCGGGGGCGAGCTGCTGGAGACGTTGGACGCCTTCTTCGCCGCCGGCGGCACGCTGGAGAGCGCGGCCCGGGCGTTGTACGTCCACCCGAACACGGTGCGTTACCGGCTGCGCCGGATCGCCGAGGTCACCGGGTTCTCCCCACTGACGCCCCGGGACGCGTTCGCCCTCCAGGTGGCCCTCACGGTCGGCAGACTGGACCCGGTGGTCCCGGTGGTCCCGACCCAGACATGACGCCCAGCCGTCGGCAAACCAGCACAGACAGGCGACGATCGCCGTTGATCTTTGTAGGAACCCGACAAAGGTTCTAGTGCGGTTTGGTGCCTGCCGGCACAGCGCGACCGGTGGGTATCCGTCAGAGTCGTAGACGTGCTCGCCGTACTCTCACCCGGCCAGGGTTCCCAGAAACCCGGCTTCCTGACCCCGTGGCTCGACCTGACCGGCGCCGAGTCCCGGCTGCGCTGGTGGTCCGCGCTGGCCGGGGTCGACCTGGTGCACCTCGGCACCGCGGCCGACGCGGAGGAGATCAAGGACACCGCCCGCACCCAGCCCCTGCTGGTCGCCGCGGCGCTGCTCGCCGCCGACCAGCTCCCGCTCTACGACGTCGCGGTCACCGTCGGCCACAGCGTCGGCGAGCTGGGCGCCGCGGCCGTCGCCGGGGTGCTCACGCCGGAGGCGGCGATCACCCTGGCCGGCGTCCGCGGCCGGGAGATGGCCGCCGCCTGCGCCCTGGAGCCCACCGGCATGGCCGCGGTCCTCGGCGGCGACCCCGACGAGGTGCTCGCCGCGATCGAGGCCCACGGACTGCACCCGGCCAACCGCAACGGCGCCGGCCAGATCGTCGCCGCCGGCTCGCTCGAGGCGCTGGACAAGTTCGCCGCCGAGCCGCCGGCCCGGACCCGGGTGATCCGGCTCCAGGTGGCCGGCGCCTTCCACACCCCGTACATGGCCCCGGCCGAGACCGCGCTGGCCCGGGTCGCCGCCGGTATCACCCCCGCCGACCCGGTCCGGATCCTGCTGTCCAACCTCGACGGCTCGGCGGTCAGCCACGGCCGCGAGATGGTGCAGCGGCTGGTCCGCCAGGTCACCGCGCCGGTCCGCTGGGACCTGTGCATGCGCAACCTGGCCGACCTCGGTGTCACCGGGGTGATCGAGCTGCCGCCGGCCGGCACCCTCGCCGGCCTGGTCAAGCGCGAGCTCAAGGCCACCGGGGCGCCCGAGATCGTCACCCTGAACACCCCCGACGACCTGCCCGCCGCGCGTGACCTCATCGCCCGGCACAGCGGACTGCGCGGCCACGAGCCGGTGATCCAGTTCCGGGTGGTCGTCTCCCCCGCAGCCGGCACCTTCGCCCCCGCCGAGGGGCTCGCCGAGGGCGCCGACCTGCGGACCGGCCAGGTGATCGGCCACGTCGCCACCCGACAGGGCCCGGTCGAGGTCACCGCACACGACAGCGGGCTGCTCACCGAGTGGCTCGCCCACCACGACGACCCGGTGGCGCCGGGCCAGCCGCTGGCCCGCATCGGCGGCCACGCGTGAGCGGGCCCGCGCGCACCGCGGTCGCGACCATGAAGGGAACGTATCGGTGAGCGCGAGGAACGAGCCGGGTCTGCGAGTCCCGCAGTCGCGAACGAACGGAGGCCTCCGATGACCGGCAGCCGGATCGTCGCGCTCGGGCACTACCAGCCGTCCCGGGTGGTGACCAACGACGACCTCGCCCAGCTCGTCGACACCAACGACGAGTGGATCCGCGACCGGGTCGGCATCGTCACCCGGCGGATCGCCGGCGACGAGACGGTGGCCGACATGGCCGCCGCCGCGGCCGGCAAGGCGCTGGCCAACTCCGGGCTGACCGCCGCCGACATCGACCTGGTGGTCGTCGCCACCTGCACCTCGGTCGACCGCAGCCCGAACGTCGCCTGCCGGGTCGCCGCCAAGCTCGGCATCACCGCGCCGGCCGCGTACGACGTCAACACCGCCTGCTCCGGCTTCGCGTACGCGCTGGGCACCGTGGACCACGCGATCCGCGCCGGCGCCGCCCGCAACGCGATCGTGGTGGGCGCCGAGAAGCTCTCCGACTTCACCGACTGGACCGACCGGTCGACCTGCATCATCTTCGGCGACGGGGCGGGGGCCGCGGTGGTCACCGCGACCGCCGACGGCGAGCCGGCCGGGGTCGGCCCGGTGGTGTGGGGCTCGGTGCCGGAGAAGAGCGACGCGGTACGCATCGAGGGCTGGCGGCCGTACATCGCGCAGGAGGGGCAGGCGGTCTTCCGCTGGGCCACCACCGCGCTGGCGCCGCTGGCGCTGCAGGCCTGCGAGAAGGCCGGGGTCGCCCCGTCGGAGCTGGCCGCGTTCGTCCCGCACCAGGCCAACGCCCGGATCATCGACGGGATCGTCAAGCGGCTCAACATCCCGAACGCGGTGATCGCCAAGGACATCGTCGAGTCCGGCAACACGTCGGCGGCGAGCGTGCCGCTGGCCCTGTCCAAGCTCGTCGAGCGGCGCGAGGTGCCGGCCGGCGCCCCGGTGCTGCTCTTCGGCTTCGGCGGCGGCCTGACCTACGCCGGTCAGGTCGTCCGCTGCCCCTGAATCCCACCCCGGCGCCCGCGCGCCGAGGGGAGACGGACGGCGGCCGGTCCGCCGTCCGAGTGAAACCCGATGGAGAGGAAGCAACACCAATGACCCGTGACGAGATCACCGCCGGCCTCGCCGAGATCCTCGAAGAGGTTGCCGGGGTGAACCCGGACGACGTGGCCGAGGGCAAGTCCTTCACCGACGACCTGGACGTCGACTCGCTCTCCATGGTGGAGGTCGTGGTGGCCGCCGAGGAGAAGTTCGGGGTGAAGATCCCGGACAACGAGGTGCAGAACCTCAAGACCGTCGGCGACGCCGTCAGCTACATCGCGGCGCAGTCCTGATCATGGCTCGCACCGACGTCGTCGTCACCGGGCTCGGCGCGACCACCCCGCTGGGCGGGGACGTCGCGTCGACCTGGGACGCCATGCTCACCGGCCGCTCCGGGGTGGGTCCGCTCACCCAGGAGTGGGCCGGGCAGCTGCCCGTCCGGATCGCCGCCCAGCTCGCCGTGGACCCGTCCGAGGTGCTGGACCGGGTCCGGCTGCGCCGGCTGGACCGCTCGGAGGCGATCGCGCTCATCGCCGCGCAGCAGGCCTGGGCGGACGCCGGCCTGGCCGACTCCGGGCTCGACCCGGAGCGGCTGGCGGTCAGCGTCGGCTCCGGCATCGGCGGCGCCACCACGCTGCTCGCCCAGGACGACATCCTGGAGGCCTCCGGCCCGCGGCGGGTCTCCCCGCACACGGTGCCGATGCTGATGCCGAACGGTCCGGCCGCCTGGGTCGGGCTGGAGGTGGGCGCGAAGGCCGGCGTGCACTCGGTGGCCAGCGCCTGCGCCACCGGCGCGGAGGCCATCGCGCTGGGCCTGGACATCATCCGCGCCGGCCGCGCCGACGTGGTGGTGGCCGGCGGCACCGAGGCGGTCATCCACCCGCTGCCGATCGCCGGTTTCGCCTCGATGCGGGCCATGTCGACCCGCAACGACGAGCCGGAGAAGGCCTCCCGACCGTGGGACAAGGGCCGGGACGGGTTCGTGCTCGGCGAGGGTTCGGGCGTGGTGGTGCTGGAGAGCGCCGAACACGCCGCCGCCCGCGGCGCCCGGGTGTACGCCCGGCTGGCCGGCGCCGGCATCACCTCCGACGCGTACGACATCGTCCAGCCGCACGCCGAGGGTGAGGGCGCGATCCGCGCAATCACGAAGGCGATCGCGGACGCGGATGTCGCCAAGATGGACATCGTGCACGTCAATGCGCACGCCACGTCCACCCCGGTCGGCGACATGCTGGAGATCGGGGCGCTGCGTCAGGCGCTGGGCGATCACATGGTGCTCTCCGCGACCAAGTCGATGACCGGGCACCTGCTCGGCGCGGCGGGCGCGCTGGAGTCGATCGCCACCATCCTGGCAATCCGCGATGGTGTCGTACCGCCGACCATCAACCTCGACGACCCGGACGAGGGCCTCACCCTGGAGGTGGCCGCCCACAAGGCGCGCCACATGGAGATCCCCGCCGCGCTGAACAACGCTTTCGGTTTCGGCGGGCACAACGTGGCTCTCGTCTTCACGCGGGCCTGAGACCACAGCCTTGGAGGCTCATGTGACCACGACCGCCGTCAGCGCGGACTCGTCAACCGTGGACTACCGCGATCCCGAGGTCCGGCTCCGCGGCCTGTTCGACGCCGGCTCGCTGCGCCTGATGTCGCCCCGGGACACCTCCGGGGTGCTCTGGGCGCGGGGCGAGATCGAGGGTACGCCCGCGATCGCGTACGCCACCGACGCCACGAAGATGGGTGGCGCGATGGGCACCGACGGGTGCCGGCACGTCGTCGACGCGATCGACACCGCGGTACGTGAGCGGGTGCCGGTGCTCGGGCTCTGGCACTCCGGCGGGGCCCGGCTGGCCGAGGGCGTGGTCGCGCTCGACGCCGTCGGCCAGGTCTTCGCCGCGATGGTCCGGGCCTCCGGCCGGGTGCCGCAGATCTCCGTGGTGCTCGGCCCGGCCGCCGGTGGCGCGGCGTACGGCCCGGCGCTGACCGACATCGTCGTGATGAGCGGCGCCGGCCGGATCTTCGTCACCGGCCCCGAGGTGGTCCGCAGCGTCACCGGCGAGCAGGTCGACATGGAGCGCCTCGGCGGTCCCGAGCCGCACGGCCGGCGCTCCGGCGTGGTCCACGTGACCTGCGCCGACGACGAGACCGCGATGGCCGAGTCGCGCAAGCTCGCCGCCCTCCTGGGGCACCAGGGTCGACTCTCCCCCGACGACGTGCCGGCCGGCGCGGTCGAGGGCCACGACCTGGCCGCGAAGATGCCGGCCGAGACCAACCGGGCGTACGACGTGAAGCCGGTGGTCAAGGCGCTGCTCGACGCCCCCGGGGTGGAGCTGCACGCCAAGTGGGCGCCGAACGTGGTGACCACGCTGGGCCGGTTCGCCGGCCGGACGGTCGGTGTCATCGCGAACAACCCGCTGCGGCTCGGCGGCTGCCTCGACGCGTCCAGCGCCGAGAAGGCGGCCCGCTTCGTGCGGATGTGCGACTCGCTCGGGGTGCCGCTGATCGTGCTGGTGGACGTCCCCGGCTACCTGCCCGGCCTGGGCCAGGAGTGGGACGGCGTGGTCCGGCGCGGGGCGAAGCTGCTGCACGCCTTCGCCGAGGCGGTGGTGCCGCGGGTGACCCTGGTGACCCGCAAGGCGTACGGCGGGGCGTACATCGCGATGAACTCCCGCTCGCTCGGCGCCACCGCGGTCTTCGCCTGGCCGACCGCGGAGGTCGCGGTGATGGGCGCCAGCGCGGCGGTCAACATCCTGCACCGCAAGAAGCTCGCCGCGGCGCCGGCCGAGGAGCGCGAGGCGCTGCGCGCCAAGCTGATCGAGGAGCAGACCCGGGTCGCCGGTGGGGTGAACCGGGCGCTGGAGATCGGCGTGGTGGACGACGTGATCAAGCCCGAGGAGACCCGGCGGCGGATCGCCGAGGCGCTGGCGGCGGCGCCGGCCGCCCGGGGCGCGCACGGCAACATCCCGCTGTAGCACCGGTTCCACGCGTCGGGGTCCGCATCCATCGGGTGCGGGCCCCGACGCGTTCGCCGGGCGGGCCAGCTGTGGGCCGGCTGTGCGGCAGCTATGGTGGGGCCCGCCGCCCGCCGTCCGAGGAGTCCCGTGGAAGCCACCGAGATCCGCAAGCTCGCCGCGCTCGAGGACACCCACTGGTGGTACCGCGAGCGCCGGGCCCTGCTGGCCCGGGCGTTGCGGCGGCTGGCGGCGGCCGGGGCACACCCGGAGCGGGCGCTGGACGTCGGGGCGGCCGGCGGCGGCAACACCCGGGTGCTGCGGGCGCACGGCTGGCGGCCGCTGGCGCTGGAATACACCGCGGAGGGCGCCGGGGTGGCCCGGGAACGCGGCCTGGACGTGATCCGGGCGGACGCCCGGCACCTGCCGGTCCCGTCGGCCTCGCTGGGCCTGGTGGTCGCCTTCGACATCCTCGAACACGTCGAGGAGGACCACCTGGCCGCCGCCGAGTTCCGGCGCACCCTGCGGCCCGGCGGCACGGCCCTGATCGCCGTGCCGTGCGACATGCGGCTCTGGTCGGCGCACGACGAGGCGGTGGGGCACGTCCGCCGCTACGACCGGGAGTCGTTGCGGGCGGTGGTGGAGAAGGCCGGCCTGGTGGTCGACGAGCTGTGGAGCTGGAACGTGGTGCTGCGGCCGGTGGCCGCCTGGCGGCGCCGCAACTCCACCGGCAGCGACCTGGACGACCTGCACCCGATGGTGAACCTGGGGCTGCGGACCATCATCACCGCGGAGCGGTACCTGCCGGTGCGGTCGCTGCCCGGGGTGTCGCTGATGCTCCGCGCCCACCGCCCGTCCTGACGGGACACCGCGCTCACCCCGGGTCGGCTACCCTCCGACCGCCGTCACGCCAAGTTCACCGTCGACCGCTTCCTCGACGCCTGGGAAGCCGGGTGACGGCCCACGGTCACCGGCGGGCGTCGGTGAGCACCGTCGCGGCGTCACCCGCGACGGGCGCCGGGTCGTCGGTGTCCTCCACCACCTCGACCGGCGCCGGTTCGGCCGGCCGGTGCCGCTCGTCGGCGGTGTCGGTGGCGACGAAGTACGCCGGGCGGCCCTGCACCGCCGTGTAGATCCGGGCGACGTACTCGCCGAGCAGGCCGAGGCAGAGCAGCTGCACCGCGCCGAGGAAGAGGATCGCGACGTACAGGGACGGCCAGCCGGTGACGGTCGCCCCGGCCAGCCAGGCGGCCACCGCCAGCACCACCAGCAGCCCGCAGACCACCACCCCGGCCAGGCCCAGCCAGGTGGCGAAGCGCAGCGGCGCGGCGGAGAAGCTGGTCACGCTCTCCGCGGCCAGCCCCACCATCCGGGTGAGCGGGTACTTGGTCCGGCCGGCGGGCCGCTCCTGGCGGCGGTAGGTGACCGCGCCGCTGGGGAAGCCGAGCCACGGCACCACCAGCCGCAGCACCGGGCTGCGTTCGGGCAGCTCCCGCAGCGCCTCCACGGCGGCCCGGCTGAGCAGCCGGAAGTCGCCCGCCTGCGCGGGCACCTGCTTGCCGACCAGGCGCCGCATCAGCCGGTAGTACGCGCCGGCGGTCCACCGCTTGAACGGGCTGTCGGTGCTGCGGTCGTCGCGTACGCCGTAGACGATGTCGAGGTCGTCGGCACGGGCCCGGCGCAGCATCTCCCCGATCGTCTCGGGTGGGTCCTGGAGGTCGGCGTCGATGCTGACCACGTACCGGCCGTGGGCGCGGAGCACCCCGGCGACCAGGGCCGCCTGGTGGCCGCTGTTGCGGCGCAACCGGACCACCCGCAGCCCCGGCCAGCCCACCCGCAGGGCGGCAAGCCCGGCCGGCGTGCCGTCGGTGCTGCCGTCGTCGACCGCCACCACCTCGTACGCCTCGCCGAGCCCGTCGAGGACGACCCGCAGCCGCCGCGCGAACAGCGGCAGCACGGCCTCCTCGTTGAACATCGGCACGACGACCGAGAGGACCGGTTCCGGACGCGTGGGCGCCACCTCGACCTCCGTCACCTGGATCGGGCGAATGCGCCGGACGCTACCAGCCGAAACTGTGCCGCGTACCCGGCGCGGGGCGACCGGGGCGGCTCAGCGCAGCCGGTAGACGGCCGTCCGGTCGGTGTGGAACCGCAGGTCGGCCAGGCGGGCCAGCTCCGGCGACTCGACCGCGACCGTCCGGTCGACGACCAGCCACCGCACCCGCCAGCGGTCGCGCAGGTCGGCCAGGCCCGCGGCGGTGGGCGCGGTGAACGCCGCGTCGTTGGCGCGCAGCCGCTCGGCGTCCCAGAACGGCGCGTAGGGGCCGCCGGGCAGGCCCACCATCCGGGGGGCGAACGCCCACCCCTCGACCAGCACGGAGCGCTCGGCGTAGGCGCTGAGCCAGAACGACCGGGCGTCGCACCAACCGTCCACCACCTGTCGGCAGTGCACGTTGGTGGCGACCACGTCGGCCGGGTCGCTGTGCGCACGGACCCAGCGGGCCGCCTCGACCCGGGAGGCGGGCATCGGCACCACCGCGTACGCCCCACCGTTGGGGTAGCGCCGGCCGGCGGCGGCGTCGGTCACCAGGCCCGGCGCGCCGGCCACCAGCACGGCGGTGATCAGCAGCAGCTCGCCCCGGCCGGCCAGCCCCGGCCACCGGCCGGTCAGCGCGGGCCAGCAGAGCGCCACCAGCAGGACGGCCACCAGCAGCGCACCGGCCCACCAGAGCAGCGGCAGCACCGGCTCGTACGCGGGCCGCCCGGTCGCGGTGGCCGGGTGGCGGAGCTGGACGGCGGTGAGCACGGCGGCGAACCCGGCGGCGCCCAGCCCGAGCAGCACCGCGCCCCGGCGGGACAGCGCGGCCCGGTCGAGCAGTTCCGCGTAGCCCCAGGCGGACAGCAGCACCCCGAAGGCGAACCCGCTCCGGGTGAAGTACTGGTTGCTGCTGCCCGGGTGGCCGACCAGCAGGTAGATGGCCGGGCCGGCCAGCGCACCGCCGAGCAGGAGCAGCGGGACCGGTTCCAGCCGGTAACGGCGCCGCCGCAGCAGCGCCACCACACCGGCCAGCCGGAGCTGGAGGCTGAGCAGGAAGGCAACCAGCACCGCCGCCCAGATCACCACGGTGGCCAGCAGCGACCGGCCCGGCGCGGCGCCGACGTAGGGGCGCAGCCCGGAGAACGGGTCGACGGTCACCCCGTGGCTCTCGAAGGCGAACAGCACCGCGGTGGCGAAGAGTTGCGCGGCCAGGGTGGCGGCCGCGACCGGCAGCAGCGCCCGGGGCAGCCGCCGCCGGAACACCAGGAGCACGGCGGCGGTGAACACCAGCGCGGCCAGCAGCACCGGCAGCGAGCTGGCCTTGGCCCCGGTCGAGGCGGCGAGGAAGACCACCACCAGCACCCAGGCGCCGCGGCCGAGCGCCGGCACGCCGCCGGCCCCCGGCCGGCCGAGGACCGCGGCGACGGCGGCGATCAACGGCAGCAGCAGCACCCAGCTGTACGTCATCGACGGGCTGCCCCAGACGATGAACGTCGCCTGGGTGCCGAACAGCTGCCGTACCCCGTTCTCGAAGCCGAACTCCCCGACGGTGAACATCAACCCGGCCGCCACCACCCCGGCCACCGGCCGGCCGGTGATCCGCCAGCCCACCACCGCCACCAGCACGGCGGCCAGGGCGCACCACGCCGGCACCACCAGCCGGAAGAAGACCGTCGGCAGGTCCACCCCGCTGACCAGGCTCGACGCCGCCATCTGGGCGAACCCGAACCAGTGGTAGTGCAGCGGCTCCCCGGCGACCTGCGGCACGTCCAACGGGACCTGGTGCGTCGCCGCCCCGGCGATCGACAGCTGGAAGGCCAGGTCGATGTACTGCGCCTGGTCCTCGGAGGTCGGCAGGACCGGGTTGAGCCGGAGGAACGACTCGCTGAGATAGCAGGTGAAGCCGGCGATCACCGCGGCCAGCGCCCAGGCCCAGCCGGCCGGCACCCGGGTCGGGTAGCTGACCCGCCAGTGCCGGCGCAGCCGGGGCACCGCCGCGTACGGCACCAGCACGGCCAGCGGCCAGCACCACAGCCAGCTCCCCGCGCCGAGGGCCAGGAACCCCGCCCACGCCCCCAGCTCCAGCACCAGCCCCACCGCGGCGCCCATCGCCAGGTCCTCGACCAGGGTGTGCGGCCCGGACCGCAGCGACCGGTAGACCAGCGTCCCCGGCAGCACCACGGCCAGCGCCGCGTAGAGCGTGTACCGGAGCAGGTCGACGGCGGGGGTGCCGGCGGCGAGCAGGATCGCGGCGACGACGGCGTAGCAGGCCAGCGCCGGGCCGAAGCGGAGCACGGCGGCACGGCGTGCGGTGGTGGCCGGTGCCACGTCGTCCCCGGTGGCGAGCGTCGTCACGGGGCCGGACGCTACCAGCCGGGCCGGCGGGTCGAGGGGCGCCGACCGACGTCGGTCAGCCGGCGCAGGTGGTGGCGGGCAGGCCGCTCACCGGCACCGGGGAGCGGCCGGTGGGACGGGCCTTCCCGGCCAGCACGGCGGCGAGCCCGTCCATCGACGCCCGGCTGGACGAGTAGGTGGCCAGCAGCGTCGGGGACGTCGCCCCGGCCAGCACGTACGGGGTGTCCATCGCCACCGTCACCTTCGCGTCGGCGCGCAGGTCACCGGCGCCGTCGCCGTACCCGACCAGGTGCACGACCGTGCCCCCGCTGGGCACCACCTTCACCCCGGCGGCGGTCAGCGCCCGGGTGAGCAGGGCGCGGGTGTGGTCCCGACCGCCCGAGGAGGTGACGGTGACCGGTCCGGGGATCTTCGCCCCGCAGGCCCCGCGCAGCTGGGTGACCGCGGCGGCGGCCAGCACCTGCGCGGCCTGCTGGTGCGCCGGCGACGCCAGCGTGTCCAGCGCCGGGGCGGCGGGCTTGTCGGCCAGCCGGAACTTCATGGTCAGCACCCGGGTGGCCGCCTCCACCAGGCGGGCCCGGGGCAGCGAGCCGTCGCGCAGCGCGGCGAGCAGCCCGTCGTACGCCTGGGTGAGGTTCGGGGTCATCAGGATCAGGTCGTTGCCGGCCTTCAGGGCGCGGACCGCGGCCTCGCCCGGCGACCAGCGCTTGGCCGGCGGCATGTTCATCCCGTCGGTGATCACCACGCCCTTGAACCCGAGCTGGCCGCGGAGCACGTCGGTGAGCAGCTTGTGGGAGAAGGTCGCCGGGGTGCCCGGGTCGACAGCCTTGACGTCGAGGTGGGCGGACATGACCGCCATCGCTCCGGCGTCGACGCCCGCCCGGAACGGCGGGAAGGCGATGCGGTCCAGCTCGGCGCGGGACTGTGGGATGACCGGGACGTCCTTGTGCGAGTCGGTGGGGCTGAGCCCGTGCCCGGGGAAGTGCTTGACGCTGGCCGCCACGCCGGCGGACTGGAGGCCGCGGACCGCGCCGGCGACCTGGGCGGCGGAGCGCTGCGGGTCGGCGCCGAAGGAACGGGAGCCGATCACCGTGCTGCGGGTGGCCAGCACGTCCGCGACCGGCGCGAAGTCGAGGTTGATCCCCATCGCGGCCAGTTCGGCGCCGGCGGCCCGCCAGGCCGCCTCGGTCAGCTCCGGCCGGCCGGCCGCCCCGGCGGCGAGCGGGCTGGGCAGGGCGGTGACGCCGTCGGTGATCCGGGTGACCACGCCGTACTCCTGGTCGGTGCCGACCAGGAAGGGTGCGGCGCCGGCCGGGAGCTTGCCCGCCGCCGCGCGCAGCCCGGTGGTGAGCGCCCGGACCTGCCGGGGGTTGTCGACGTTGGTGGTCTCCTGGTTGCCGGAGGTCGGGTCGTCGGCGCTGAAGCCGACCAGGATCACCCCGCCCAGGCGGTACTTCGCCACCATCTCGGCGGGGGTGTCCACCCCGGCCATCGCCCGGTTGCCGGCGGCCGAGCCGGCCGAGACCTCGGTGGCCGAGCTGCCGTACGCGTAGGGCATCAGCACCTGGCCGACCAGGTCCTCGTCGGCGAGCCGGCCGACCAGCGCGGTCGCCCGGGCAGCCGGGTCACCGGGCGAGGCCGGGATGGGCGTGGAGCTGGCCGGCGCCGCGGTCGAGGGCGCCACGGTCGAGGGCGTGGCGGTCGGGGTGGCTGATCGGGGGCGCTCGGCGCCGGTGCAGCCGGAGGCGAGCAGGGTGGTCAGTACGGCGAGCGCGACGCCGACGCGTCGCGGGGTGGTCGACACGCGGCTCATCCCACCAGCCTTCCGCGTATCGGGGCAACTCGGCCACTCCGGTGACCGCCGGAGCGCCTGGCTTCAGCCGACGCGGGTGAGCAAGGTCACCGGCGCGCCGTCGCCGGCGTAGCGGTACGGCTCCAGTTCGGCGTCCCAGGCGGTGCCGAGCGCCTTGTCCAGCGCGTGCGCCAGCGCCTCCGGGGCGCGGGCGGCGGCCATGATCGCCCGCAACCGGTCCTCGCCCAACTGGATGTCGCCACCCGCCCCCACGGTGGCCCGGAACAGGCCGCGCCCCGGCACGTACATGTAGCGCTCGCCGTCGGCGCCCGGACTGGGCTCCTCGGTCACCTCGAAACGGATCATGGGCCACTGCCTGAGGGCAGCAGCCAGCTCGGCGCCCGTCCCCGGACGACCGGTCCACCCGCACTCCGCCCGGCGGGCGCCGGGGTCGACGGGCTGTGCCGTCCACTGCAGGTTGACCGGCGCGGCGAGGACGCGCGCGATCGCCCACTCGACGTGCGAGCACACGGCGAGCGGGGTCGAGTGGACGTATACGACGCCACGCGTTGGCACGGTGACCTCCCGGAGAGCGAGGTGCGTCTTCCCCTACGACCTCGTCACCGTGGTGGTACCTGCAACACATGATGACTGGTGTGACGGATGGTGCGCCAGAGAATCGGAAAATTCGCCGGGCGGAATGCCGGGACGGTTCACCCGGTTGAGCTGTCCGGACGGGCACGATGACCAGCCGGGCGTCGTGGTCGTGTACAGTTCAGTAGGCGGTTTGTGCCGCCGCACATCTTCGCGGGCCGAGGCTCTCGCCGGAGCGTCACCCGCACAGCCCCCGGACGCTTACGTCGTCCTCCCGTACGTCTGCAAGGAGTACCTCCGTGGCGAGCAACACCTCTAAGACCGCGCGCGCGTCAGTCCGGGCCGGCCAGGCTGGCCAGGGTGGCGCCCTCAGCGTGCTGGGCGAGTTCAAGTACCTCATCCCGCTCAACGGCGGCAAGCACGCCTACGTGCGGAACCTGACCAACGGCAAGACCGCGCACCTGCGCACCGACTCCGACGCGTTCGTCGAGGAGATCCGGGTGCTGGCCGCGGCCGGCCACGCGGCCAAGATCCGCGCTGAGATCAACAACCTCAACGCCGCCCACCCGGGCGACGGCTGGGACGCCACCGAGAAGCGCCTCGTCGAGGCCGGCGTCTTCGAGGGCTGAGCCCTCCCCCGCGACACCACGCACCGCTCGTCGGGTCTCCCCCGGCGGGCGGTGCTGCGTTTCCGCGGCCCCGGGCCGGCGCCGGGCCGGGAGGTCACGACGTGCCGGGCGGTCACTTCGGCGTCGGTGGCGCCGGTGGCTGTCGACCTGATGGCATGAAGACTCACGGCCGCGGATCGGGCTGGTGGGACCACGCGCTCGCCGGCCTACTGACTTGAGAGCGCGAACGACTCACCCGGGCGTGGACGGCGCCGGTGGAGGTCGGTCCGGGCGAATACCCGAATGTCGGGGCATGGCGTCCGGGGCGCGTACGCGACCCGGCGGGTGAGTCACCGGCGCCCTCAGGTCGGTAGCGCCCGAACGACACACCACTGGCGTTCGAGGCGTTGGTGACCGGCCCACCTCACCGCCTGGGGGCGCTGGAGCAGATCTCGCGACCATCCGGGTGATTCGGCGCCGGCTGTCCGAATCACGGGTGACCGGTGGCACCCCGGCGGCGGAATGGCGGCCGGGGCCGGGTCGTTACACCACCCGGACGACCGCAGCAGCACCCCCGGCTGCCAGCGCCGATACCTGGTGGGCTCGGGTCGGGCCCCGGAATGATGTGGGGCCGGCGGTCGTTACACATGGTCCGCCGCCACGACGAGCCCCGCTGGGTCCGTGGCCGTGCCGGACACCCCAAAGACTTTCCCCTGTGTTTTCGAGCGCCTGTCGTGGTGCTTGCGCGTCGCCTGTCCCCTGTCGGGTGGCGTGCCGACCCCCCGAGGAGCTTCGTCATGAACTCGATTCTGACCAAGAGTGTGCTGGGTGTTGCTGGTCTGGCTTTCACCGGTGGTGTGTTCGCCGGTCCGGTCGCCGCTCATGCCGCTGAGCCGGTGCACGGCAAGCCGGTGGCGGTGCAGGCCGACAAGCCGGACGCCGGCAAGCTGATCCCGCACGGCGTGCAGGGCACCCAGTCGCACATCGATCTGAACGACGAGCAGACCGCGAATGTGAAGGCGATCATCGCCGCGACGAAGAAGGCCGGTCTCCCGGAGCGGGCCGCCGTGGTCTCGATCGCCACCAGCCTGCAGGAGTCGAAGCTGGAGAACCTGGGCCACCTGGGCGACCGCAACGACCACGACTCGCTGGGCCTGTTCCAGCAGCGCCCGTCGAGTGGTTGGGGAACGCCGGAGCAGATCACCGATCCTGAGTACTCGACCCTGGCGTTTCTGAAGGGTCTGAAGCAGGTCGACGGATGGCAGGACATGCCGCTGACCGACGCCGCGCAGACGGTGCAGGTGTCGGCCTACCCGGATGCGTACGCGCAGTGGGAGCAGCAGGCCGCCGACCTGGTCGCCCAGCACTGGAACAACTGACCGCAGACCTGAACGACGCCGCTGGCCGGCACCCCTGACGGGTGCCGGCCAGCGGCGCATCCAGCAGATCTTGGACACTTACCGTTCGCCACGAACAGAAACCGTCCAAGATCCGAACCGCCCCACCCGGGCGTCGCAGGGATCAGGCCTGACCGCCCGGAGCCGGGGACGATCGCCCTCGAGCCCCTCCGGCGAACACCCGATCAGTCGGCGAGGAGGGTCACCTCCCCGCTGGCCAGGTCGTACCGGGCGCCGACCACGGCCACCGTCCCGTCGGCCACCGGCGCGGCCAGCAGGTCGTCGCGGCGCAGCGCCTCGACCGTCCGCCGGACGTGCCGGCGGATCGCCATCGGGTGCACCTGCGGGTCGTCCACGCCGACCTCGAGCACCGCCGGGGTGATCTCGTCCACCAGGTGGGCGAGCGAGCCACCGGGGCGCCGGCCGGTGCGCAGCGCGTCGACCGCCGAGGCGACGGCGCCGCAGCGCTCGTGCCCGAGCACCATCACCAGCGGCACTCCCAGCTGCCCGACGACGTACTCGATCGAGCCGCACACGGCCCGGTCCAGCACGTGACCGCCGGTGCGGATCACGCAGATCGAGCCGAAGGTCTGGTCGAAGATCGCCTCCAGCGGGACCCGCGAGTCGATGCAGCCGAGGACCACCGCGTACGGCTGCTGGTCGCCGGAGGCGCTGGCCGCGGCGGCGGTGACGTCGTGGCCGTGCACCGGCTGGCCGCTGACGAAGCGCCGGTTGCCGCTGAGCAGCTCGGCCAGCGCGGCCCGGGGCGTCCCCCCGGCCACCGGCCCCGGTGGTGTCGGCATGGGTCAAGCCTGGTCAGGGATCCGATCCGACGGAGTGGGAACGCGAATCTTCTCACCGGCACGGTTCGCGTGCTCTCATGACGAGTAGCCGGTGTTACCACCGGGTATCCCGGTGGTGACGCTTCCGGGCGGCCCTGGGGAGGTGGCGATGCCGGAACAGGTGGAGGTCCGCCTCCCGGACGACGTACGGCTGCACGTCGAGACGTCCGGCCCGGCCGACGCCGAACTCACGGTGCTGCTGCTGCACGGCTGGACGCTGGACGGCCGGGCCTGGCACCGGCAGCTCGCCGAGCTGCGCGAACGGTACGGCGACCGGGTGCGGGTCGTCACCTACGACGCCCGGGGACACGGGCGGTCCAGCTGCATGGCGCTGCGTACCGCGACGGTCGAGCAGCTCGGCGACGACCTGGCCGCCGTGCTGGACGCGGTGGCGGCCGACCGGGTGGTGCTGGTGGGGCACTCGCTGGGCGGCATGACGATCATGGAGTACGCGCACCGGCACCGGGAGCACTTCGCCGCCCGGATCGCCGGGCTGGTCTTCGTCTCGACCACCGCCGAGGGGCACACGCACACCGCGTACGGCCTGTCGCCGCGGATCACCCGGTTGATCCGGCTGGCCGAGACCACCGGCGCCGGGGTGCTGGCCCGCTGCGGCGCGTGGCGGCCACCCCGGGCGCTGCTGCGGGCGATCCAGCCGAGCATCCGCTGGGTGCTCTTCGGCGACCGCTGCGAGCCGACCGACATCCGGCTGGTCACCTCGGCGGTGGCCCGGGCCTCGCTGCGCTCGATCGGCGGGTTCCGTGCCTCGGTCGGCGCCCAGCACCGGCTGGACACCCTGGCCGAGCTGGGCCGGCTGCCGGCCGCGGCGCTGGTCGGCGACCGGGACCGGCTCACCCCGCCGCCGTGCGCCCGGTCGATCGCGGCGGCGCTGCCGACCACGGAGCTGACGGTCTGCCCGGGCGCCGGGCACATGCTGATGATGGAGCGGCCCGACGAGGTCAACGCCGCGCTGCACGGGGTGCTCGGTCAGGTGCTGACCGCCGGGCGGTCCCGGGCCCGCCGGGCCGGAGGCCGGCGCCGTCGGGCCGGGCATGCCGTACCCTCACCCGGTTGACCTGGCGCGCGGCCTCGTGCCGCCCGCGGTTCGTCCGGAGGAGCAGGTACGTTGACCGACCAGACCACCCTGGAGCAGGAGATCGCCGTCGAGCAGCGGCATCTCGACCGGGTGTACGCCCGCCTGGCGGAACTGCGGCGCTCCGCCGTCCGTGCCGAGCGGGACGGCTACCGGCTGGCCCGGGTGGGCAACTTCGGCGCGCTGGTGGAGCGGGACGCGATGGTCTTCCACGCCGCCCAGCGCCGGCACGTGCTGGACGCCGAGCACGAGGGGCTGGTCTTCGGCCGGCTGGACCTGCACGACCGGCGGGTGCTGCACGTCGGTCGGCTGGGCATCCGCGGCGAGGACGCCGAGACGCTGGTGGTCGACTGGCGGGCGCCGGCCGCCGCCGCGTTCTACCAGGCCACCCCGGCCGATCCACAGGGCGTCGTGCGTCGGCGCACCATCCAGTCCTCGGGTGAGAAGGTGACCCGGATCGAGGACGACCTGCTCGACCCGGCCGCTGCCCCGCCGGAGATGGCGGTGGTGGGCGACGGCGCGCTGCTGGCCACCCTGTCCCGGGCGACCGGCCACGGGATGCGGGACATCGTGGCCACCATCCAGCGGGAGCAGGACGAGGCGATCCGCTCCCCCGGCTCCGGCGTGACGATCGTCTCCGGCGGCCCGGGCACCGGCAAGACGGCGGTGGCCCTGCACCGGGCCGCGTACCTGCTCTATTCCGACCGCAGCCGGTACGCCGGCGGCGGGATCCTGGTGGTCGGCCCGTCGACGGTCTTCGTGGAGTACATCGCCTCGGTGCTGCCCTCGCTGGGTGAGGAGACCGCCACCCTGCACTCGCTCGGCACGCTCTTCCCCGGGATGAGCGCGACCCGCACCGATCCGCCGCAGGTGGCGGCGGTGAAGGGCTCGCTGCGGATGCGGCGGGTGCTGGAGCGGGCGGCCCGGGACGCGGTGCCGGACGGCCCGGGCGAGCTGCGCCTGCTCTACCAGGGCCAGTTGCTGCGGTTGGAGCGCCGGGAGCTGGACGGCATCCGGGACCGGACGCTGTCCCGGGGGGCCCGCCGCAACGAGGTGCGCCGGGCCGCCTTCGACGCGGTGCTGGCCGCGCTCTTCGCGCAGGCCCGCCGGCTGGCCGTGCCGCGCCTGCCGGAGCAGCCCGTCTTCGAGGACGAGATCATCGAGCGGCCGGAGTTCCGGGAGTTCCTCAAGGCGTGGTGGCCCCGGTTGCACCCCCGGCACGTGCTGGGCTGGCTGGCCCGCCCGGATCGGCTGCGCCGGTACGCCGGCGGCGTGCTGTCCCGCTCGGAGACGGAACTGCTGGTCGGGGCGTACCGGACGCTGGACACCGAGGGACTCACGGTGGCCGACGTGGCGCTGCTGGACGAGCTGGACGCGCTGCTCGGCACGCCGGTGCGCCGCGCCCGGCCGAAGCGCGACCCGTACCAGCTGGCCGGTGGGGTCCGCGAGCTGAGCACCTTCGCCGATCGGCAGCGGGCCGCCCGGGAGGCGGCCCGGGAGCGGCCGGAGGACTACCGCGACTTCGCCCACGTGGTGGTCGACGAGTCGCAGGACGTCTCGCCGATGCAGTGGCGGATGGTGGGCCGGCGGGGCCGGCTGGCGTCCTGGACGGTGGTCGGTGATCCGGCGCAGACGGCCTGGGCGGGCGACCCGGACGAGCTGGACCGGGCCCGGGACCAGGCGTTGGGGCGGCGCCGCCGGCACCGGTTCACGCTGACCACCAACTACCGGAACTCGGCGGAGATCTTCGCGGTGGCGGCGGCGGAGATCCGCCGGCTGCACCCGGACCTCGCGCTGCCCACCGCGGTGCGCTCCACCGGCGTGGACCCGGTGCAGCGTTCGGTGCCGGCGGCGCAGCTGCCGGCGGCGACCGTCGAGGCGGTCGCCGCGCTGCTGGGCGAGGTGGAGGGGACGGTGGGCGTGATCGCGCCGGTGCCGCGCCGCGACGAGGTCGCCGGCTGGCTGGCCGGGGTCACCGACCCGCGGTTGCAGGTGGTGAACAGCCTCCAGTCCAAGGGCATGGAGTACGACGGGGTGGTGCTGGTCGCGCCGGGCGAGATCCGGGCCGAGCCGTCCGGGGTACGCACGCTCTACGTCGCGCTGTCCCGGGCCACCCAGCGGCTGACCGTGCTCGACGCGTCCTGACGGGCCGGGTGAGCACCTCGGTCGGGCACCCGACCCGTCAGTTGCACATATTGCAATGTGAACATAGATTGGGCTGGGTTCGCGGCTAGGACGGAGGGTGTGGGCGTGGGCGCAGGTCATGACCACCAGGGCGCGGTCAGCAACGCCGCGCAGCGCCACCGCGGCCGGCTCTGGGCCGCCTTCGGCCTGCTCACCGCGCTGATGCTGGTGGAGGCGGTGGCGGCCTTCGCGACCGGCTCGCTGGCCCTGCTCTCCGACGCCGGGCACATGTTCACCGACGTCCTCGGCATCGGCATGGCCCTGGCCGCGATCACCGCGACCCGGCGGGCCACCGACGATCCGCAGCGCACCTTCGGCCTCTACCGGCTGGAGGTGCTGGCCGCGCTGGCCAACGCCGTGCTGCTCTTCGGGGTCGCGCTCTACGTCCTGGTCGAGGCGGTCCGCCGCTTCGGTGACCCACCGCAGGTGCTGGCCGCGCCGATGCTCGCGGTGGCCGTGGCCGGCCTGCTCGCCAACCTGGTCGCCTTCGCCCTGCTGCGCCCCGGCGCCCAGGAGAGCATCAACCTGCGCGGGGCGTACCTGGAGGTGCTCGGGGACCTGCTCGGCTCGCTCGGCGTGATCGCCGCGGCGCTGCTGATCGCGCTGACCGGCTGGTGGTGGGCCGACCCGGTGGTGGCGATCGCGATCGGCGTGTTCATCCTGCCCCGCACCTGGCGGCTGGGGCGGGCCGCCGTGCGGATCCTGGTCCAGGCCGCCCCGGACCACCTCCAGGTGACCGCCGTGCACGACCGGCTGACCGCGGTGCCCGGTGTCGCCGAGGTGCACGACCTGCACGTCTGGACGCTCACCTCCGGCATGGACGTCGCCTCGGCGCACCTGACCATGGTGCCCGGCGCGGAGGTGGGTACGGTGCTGCGGGCCGCCCGGGTGGCGCTGCACGAGGACTTCCGGATCGACCACGCGACGTTGCAGGTCGAACCCGGAGCGTCAGCCGGCGCCTGCGGGTCGATCGAGTGGTGATTAGCACAGGCTTAATTCTTTCCGGCTATCGTGGTCTTATGCCCCATTTGCAACTCTTGCCCCGCGCGTTGCGGGGAGCCGCGCCGCATGCGGCCGTCGCCGCGCCGGTAGGCTCGGCCACGGCCACCGCCGGGCGGCGCCCTCCGGCGCCTGCGGCGGCCGCCGCCTAATCGCCCGCCATGGCGAGCCGGGGAACCACGTCCGTGGGGTGCATCCGCGTCAGCGGTAGGGATCTTCCGTCCCGAACCCGTCAGCTAACCCGGTCGGCGGCTGACGGAAGGACATGTGCATGCCAGTAGTGGGCCCCGTACGACGTACCGCCGCCCGGGTGGCGGCCCTGATGGTGACGACGCTCGCCCTCGGCACCGGCGTCGGCCCGGTCACCCCCGCCCTCGCCGCGCCCGCCGTCGGCCCGCTCGCCGCCGCCAAGGCGCCCAACGGCGACGACGAGGGCGGCACCGAGAAGCTGCGCGAACAACTCGACGCCGCCAGCAAGGGCTGGATCGACGCCCGGACCGCGCTGGCCCGCTCCACCAAACGGCAGAAGGACCTCGCGACCCAGCTCAAGACCATCGAGGGCGAGCTGGGCGTCCGCGACGCCAAGGTCGGCGAGATCGCCGGGGTGGCGTACCGGACCGGCCGGCTCGGCACGGCCGCGGTGCTGCTCAACAGCGGCAGCCCCGACGCGTTCATGGAACGCGCCGCCACGCTCGACCAGGTGGCCGCCAACGAGGACCGGGCGCTGCGCGGACTGCTCGACACCCGGGACCGGGCCAACCGCACCAAGGTCGCCCTGGACGGCGAGATCGTCGAGCAGCGCAAGCAGGTGCTGGTGATGGCCAAGCGCAAGCAGCAGGCCGAGGAGGCCCTGGAGGTCGCCGCGGCCGAGGCCAAGCGGGAGGCCGCCGCCGCGCGGCGCAGCAGCTCCTCCGGCGGCGGCGACGGCACCGGCGGCACCTCCTCCGCCAACGCCGATCCGGCCCCCCGCAACTCCGACGGCTCGTGGCCGCCCGAGTCCTGCAGCATCGACGACCCCACCCCGGCCAGCGGCTGCATCACCCCGCGCACCCTGCACGCCCTGGAGCAGGCCAAGGCCGCCGGCTTCACCCGGTACGTCTCCTGCCACCGCCCCAGCGGATCCGGCGAGCACCCCAAGGGTCGGGCCTGCGACTTCGCCGCCGAGAAGGGCGGCTTCGGCGGCGACGCCACCGGCGGGGACAAGACGTACGGCGACAACCTGGCCGCCTACTTCATCCGCAACGCCGACCGGCTCGCCGTGCTCTACGTGATCTGGTACCGGCAGATCTGGCTGCCCAGCAGCGGGTGGAAGTCGTACAGCGGGGCCGGTGGGGACCCGTCCAGCGACCACACCAACCACGTGCACCTGTCGGTCTACTGACCGGTCTACGCTCCGGGACGTACGCCGGATGTCGCCGCCCGGGCCACGACGTGGCGGGCCCGGGCGGCGAGCATCGGGAAGCATGAGCCGACTCTCCCCCGCCGGGCGCAAGGCCCTGCTCACCCTGCACCTGGTCACCTCGCTGGGTTGGCTCGGCGCGGACCTGGTGCTGCTCACCCTCGGCCTCGCCGGCTGGCGCGGCGCCGAGCCCACAGTGGTCTATCCGGCGGCCGGACTCCTGGTCACCTACCTCTTCGCCCCGCTGAGCGTGCTGGTCTGGCTGGTCGGCGTGGCCAGTGCCGTGCTCACCCCGTGGGGGCTGCTGCGCTGGCGGTGGGTGCTGGTCAAGCTGGTGCTCACCACGGTCATGCTGGGGCTGGTCCTGCTGCTGCTCACCCCGCGACTGCGGGCGGTCGGCGCGGCGGCGCCGCACCTCGACGGCCATGATCGGGCCGACCTGATCGTCCCGCCGGCGATCTCCACCAGCCTGCTGCTGGTCGCCACGGCCGTCTCGACCTACAAGCCGTGGGGCCGGCGGCGACCGGCGGCCCGGCGACGGAGCTGACCGTCGCGGGTCAGCCGGTGGCCGGGGCGGCGTCCTCCTCCAGCGCCGCGCCGAGCCGGGTGGCCAGCGCCAGGTGCGCCGACCGGGCCTGGCGGAAGGCGTACGCGAACAGCGGCGCCGGCGCGGAGAGGGTGATCTCGACGTCGATCCGGAGCAGCCCGTCGGGCTCCGGGCGCAACCGGGTGTGGTTGCGTACCGTCGTCGCCGGCTGTTGCCGGGCCACCGTGACGATCTCGTCCTCGGTGGCGACCAGGACGTCGGCCTGGTAGGTGACCGGGAAGTGCAGCGGCCCGACCGCCAGCCGATCGGTGATCGCGTAGCTGGCCCGGGCGCCGGGGCGGGGCGGCAGCCGGCGGACCCGGACGATCAGGGGATGCAGCTCCCCCTGCCGGGTCAGGTCGCTCAGCAACGCCAGCGCGTCCGCCACCGTGCACCGCGCCTGCACGGTGTAGCCGAACGTGTCCCGCGTGAGCACCGCGTCTCCCCCACTGGTAGGTGGCCCGATCCTCGCCCACCCACCGGCATCCTGGCAACGGCCGACCGGCCCTGCCCGGGTGCGGGAACTCAGGCCCCGGGCAGCACCTCGGGTCGCGCGCTCTCGGCGAAGTACGGCTCGGGGGCGCCGAAGAGACCGAGCAGCCCGGTGACCCAGAGCTGCCGGTGCACGAACCGGCTGGGCTGGGTGACGGCCAGCTTCACCCCGCTCACCCCGGCGGTCTGGAAGCCGGCGACCATCGCGCTGATGCCGACGGAGTCAAGGAAGGTGACGAGCCGCATGTTCAGCTCGATCCGGGTGGGGCGCCCCTTGGCGAGCACCTCGGCGATCGCCTCGCGCACCTCGTACGCGGTGTCGACGTCGATCTCACCACGCGGGGCGATCTCGACGACACCACCCGACAGAACCGACTTCACGATCGACAGGCTCACGCGAGCACCTCCACCCGCCCTCTCAGGGCGCCTCATCAGTACGCGGGCCGCGACCGAGAGTATTCCTCCGACGGCCTCGGTCGCCACCCCCCGGGGATGAGCAAATTCGCGGACCGGGCACACCGGGGCGCTCCGGAACACGAACATCCGTCCACGGGACGAACGACCCGACCGGGCCGCTCGATCCGCCGCACCAGGGTAGCGGTGCCGTCCCAGGGGTTCGCGCCAACCAGTCTCACCGGCGCGTCCCGCCCGCGCATCCGGGTTTTCCCCGGGGATCCGGCCGGTCCCGTCGGGCCCTCGGGACCGGCCGCGCGTCGGTACATCGACGGATCGGGTTTGCGTGCCACGATCGGTGGGCACAGGCGCAGGGAGCGAAGCGTGACGCGCCGGAAAGAGGTCGTGGTCCGAAGTGGCCGGCCGGCTTCGGCACCCCGAGGAGGTAACCCCATGTTCGCAACGAACCTGCTGGACCGCCGCAACAAGCCCGAGCGGATCGCCGACCAGGCGTGGCAGCACCTCACGTCGGCCGTCTCCTCGGCCGGCGAGAGCGTCCGGGACAGCGCCCGGTCCGCCCGCCGCAACGGGTTCGACCTGGCCGACGGCGCCGGTGACCTGGTCGGCTCCGCGGCCGAGGAGGCCCGCCGCCGCGCCCTGCTGGCGTTCGACGCGCTCGCCGGCCGCCGGCCGGCCCTGCCGTGGACGCTGCTGATCAGCGCCGCGCTGGTCGGTGCCGCCATCGGCTGGGCCGCCGGTACCGCCGCCCGCGCCGCCGGCAGCCAGGGCGACCGGCAGGTCGACGAGATCGAGTTCGTCGACGTGGACCGGCCGAACTCCCCCGTGGGCACCGACGGCTGACCGACCGCCGGCGAGCGGCCACGCCCTGCGACAGGTCGGGGTGGCCTGGGGCATCGGATTGGCCCGGAGCGACCGCGGGCCGGCGTCACGCGCACGAGGGCTGAGCAGGGGTCGGGGCCCGGACCATTGGTCCGGGCCCCGCTCGGTGTCGCCTACCGGGCGACGACGGCCGTGCAGGTGAGCGACGGCACCGGGTTGGCGCCGCTCCAGCTGCCGAGGAAGCCGAACGTGGTGCTGGCCCCGGCGCCCAGGGCGCCGTTCCAGCCGGCGTCGCGCACCACCACCTGGGTGCCCGTCTGGGTGTACGTGCCGTTCCAGAGCTGGGTCAGCTTCTGGCCGTTGGCGTAGTTCCAGGCCACCGACCAGGAGCTGGACGGGGAACCGCCGTTGCGTACGGTCACCTCGCCCTGGAAGCCGCCGGCCCACGAGTTCGTCACCCGGTACGTCGCCGTGCAGCCCCCGGCCGGCACCGGAGTGGTCGGCGTGCCGGTGGGCGAGGGCGACGTGGTGGGCGAGGGCGAGGTGGTCGGGGACGGCGAGGTGGTGGGCGAGGGAGACGTGGTCGGCGAGGGCGACGTGGTCGGGGACGGCGTGCCGCCGAGCGGGTCGGCCACCAGGATGCCCCGGCCGTTGGTGCCCAGGTAGACCCGGCCGTAGACCCGGGGGTCGCCGGTCAGCGCGTCACCGGCGTTGCCGTACTGGTGCTGGTCGTCGTTGATCCGCACCCAGCTCGCCCCGGCGTCGTCGGAGCGGTGGACGCCGTGCCGGCCGTCGACGGTGCCGATCACGAAGACCGTCGGGTGGGTCCGGCCCGGCGCGGCCTTGCCGAAGCCGACGTTGCCGGCGGCGCTCACGGCGGCCAGCTTGGTGAAGGTGGCGCCGCCGTCGGTCGAGCGCCACAGCCCGCCGGAGCCGGTCAGCCACAGCTCGCCCCGCTGGCCGGGTACGGCCTTGAGCCGCCCGGCCGACGGCAGGCCGGTGGCCGCCGTGGCGGTGAAGCTCGCCCCGCCGTCGGTGCTGGCGTAGACCTTCCCGCCGCTCAAGCCGTAGAACCGTTTCGGGTCGACCCGGTCGGCGGCGACCTGCGCGTTCGCCGGGATGCCGGTGGCGGCGGTCCAGGAGGTGCCGAAGCCGGTGGAGACGACCACGGCCGTGCCCGCGTCACCCGGTGCCCAGAGGAACCGGCTGCCGTCGGCCGCCGCGGCGACCGTGCCCCCGTTGGTGAGCCCAGCCGGCTCGGTGCCCTGGAACCAGGTGGTGCCGCCGTCGGTGGAGAAGGCGACGTGGCTGTCGCCCGGCCGGTCGGCATCCTTGAAGCTGCCGGCGCGGACGATCACGCTCGGCTTCGTCTCGGCGTAGTCCAGGTCGTGCGGCCCCCAGCCGGGGTTGGTGTACGTCCAGCCGGGCACCACGTCGAGGTCGTCGTGCTTGAAGCCGGCGATGTCGCCGAGGGCGCTGAGCAGCGGGGCGCCGGACGGTGGGCTGATCAGGTCGAGGACGGCGGTCTCCTCCAGCCCCTTGACCATGGGTCGGATGGTGAACTGACCGCCGGTGTCCCACTTGGTGAGGTCGGTGGTGCCGTAGACGGTGGCGCCGGTGCCGTACATCATCCGGTTGGAGTCGAACGGGTCGATCTCGATCGACTCGTTCATCCAGCCCAGCTTCGGCGAGGTGTCCGGCGGGCTGGGGTTGGCGTTGCCGAAGGTCAACCAGGGCACCGAGGACGCGTCCATCTTGTAGCGGAAGCTACGGTTGGGATAGCCGGCCCAGTCCCAGATCCGGCTCCAGGTGGCGCCGCCGTCGGTGCTGCGCCAGAACACCGCGTCCGGCCACCAGGAGACCTGGGTGCCGACCATCAGCGTGTCCGGGTGCTGCCGGTCGATGGTCAGGCCCGAGTAGCCGAAGGTGTCGTCGGTGCTGGTGGAGGGGACCGGGCTGATCCTGGTCCAGCCGCCGGTGGCCCGGGTGAACTTCCAGACGTCGCCCTTGCCGCCGTCGTACGGGCCGCCGGTGTCGCTGGTGGCGAGATAGAGGTGGCCGCCGACCGGGTCGACGACGCCCTTGTGCGGGATGAAGCCGGTGGGCGCGCCGGGCAGCGGCTGCCAGGTGACGCCCGCGTCGGTGGAGCGGTAGACCGGGTTGGCCTTGTCGGCCACGCCGGCGTAGATGGTCTTCGTCGCGGTGCCGGCCGTACCGGTGGACCTGTCGAAGCTGACCCAGACGACGCCCTGGTTGTCGGCGCCGGTCGACGGGTAGTTGCCGGCGTTGGGGAAGCTGGTCACCCTCGCCCAGGTGACGCCGGAGTCGGTGCTGCGCCACAGCCCGTTGCCGCTGGGCGCGCCGAGGTAGAGCACGCTGTTGCGGTTGGGGTCGACGACCAGCCGCTCGCCCATCCCCCGGCCCGGCATGTTGCCGCCCAGGTGGAACGGCAGCTCGGTGGCCGCCCAGGTGGCGCCCTTGTCGGCGGAGCGCAGGACCGCGCCGTTGTTCGGGTCCCAGCCGTTGGTGTACATGCCGGCGGCGACGTACACCCTGTTGGTCTGGACCGGGTCGGTGGCCAGGCTGACCACGCCGTTCCAGCCCCACTTGTCGGCGCCGACCCAGTCGAGCAGCGGGGTCCACGACTGGCTGGCCTGCTCCCAGCGGTAGGCGCCGCCGATGTCGGTGCGGGCGTAGATCAGGTTCTTCTCGGTGGGGTTGAAGACGATGCCGGGGACGAAGCCACCGCCGTCGATCCGGACGTTGCGCCAGGAGTACGGTTCGGCGGCCGCCGCGGCGGCCGGTGCGGTGGGGGCGGCGGTGAACTGGACGGCGACGACTGCCGCCGCCACGGCCAGCGCGGACGTGACCGCGCCGACGAGACCTCTGCGCATCTGCGCTTCCTCTCGGTTGAACCCGTGTGGTGGGGACGGGAGGCGACGACCGTGCCCGGTGGTGTCGTCGCGCGGGGAGCTGCCCAGGGCTCCCGGTCGGCGTGCTGGCTCCCGCAGCCGAGGGGCATTCACCCTAACCGCTGGCCGGCCCGACATGGAAGCGCTCCCACGGATCGGTGCTCACCCGCTCGGGGCGAGGTCGCCTCACCCGGGACGGCGGCACGATCGGCGCCGGACCGACCCGGAAGGGAGTCACCATGGCCACCTCGACCGTCACCCGCACCGACCAGGACATCCAGACCGACGTCCTCGACGAGCTGACCTGGGAGCCCCGGGTGTCCCCGCACGAGATCGGGGTGACCGTGGCCGAGGGCGTCGTCACGCTGACCGGCTGGGTGGACAGCTACGCCCGGAAGTGGGCCGCCGAACAGGCCGCGCACCGGGTGGCCCGGGTACGGGCCGTCGCCAACGACCTCACCGTCCGGCTGCACCCGGCGGCCGAGCGCACCGACGCCGACCTCGCCCTCGCCGTCGAACGCACCCTGGAGTGGGACGCCTTCGTGCCGGTCGAGCGGATCGAGGTGACCGTCTCCGCCGGCTGGGTCACCCTGCGCGGCGACGTCGACTGGGAGTACCAGCGGCGGGCCGCGCAGCGCACGGTCGGCCGGTTGACCGGCGTGCGCGGGGTGAGCAACGGCATCGCCGTACGGCCCGCCACCCGTGCCGACCGGACCGGCGAAGGTGAGCTGCCGGACCGGATCGTCGACGCGCTGCTGCGCAGCGGGGCCACCGAGGCCGACCGGGTCACCGTCCGGGTGCACGGCGACACCGCGGTGCTGGAAGGGCTGGTCCGCTCGGTGCCCGAGCGCGACGAGGTGGAGCGGATCGTCTGGTCCGCCCCCGGCATCCGCGAGGTGCACAACCACCTGGCCGTGACCGGCTGAGCGGGTGACCGGCCGAGCGGAACCACCCCGCCGGGGTGAGCCGCCCTCACCCGGCCGGGCGGCAGGGTGGGAGGCATGACCGAACTACACGGCCTGATCCCCGCCGGGTCCGCCGCGCCGGACTTCACCCTGCCGGCCACCCCGGACGGGCACCGGACGGGTCCCGGGCGGTACGCCGGCCGACCGGTGGTGCTCGCCTTCTATCCCGCCGACTGGAGCCCGGTCTGCTCCGACCAGATGTCGCTGTACCAGGCGGCGCTGCCGGAGTTCGACCGGTACGACGCGGCGCTGTTCGGCATCTCGGTCGACGGCATCTGGTCGCACCGGGCGTTCGCGCAGCAGCGGGGCATCACCTTCCCGCTGCTGGCCGACTTCGAGCCCAAGGGCGAGGTGTCCCGCCGGTACGGCGCGTACACCGGGCAGGGCGTGTCCGCCCGGGCGCTGGTGGTGCTCGACCCGGCCGGCACGGTGGCCTGGAGCCACCTGTCCCCCGACGACGTCAACCCGGGCGCGGACGGGATCCTCGACGCGCTGGAGCGGCTCACCACCGATCGGCGGGTGACGGTCCAATGACCACGCCGTTGCAGATGACCGCGAAGTTGCGTACCCCGGTGGGCGGGCAGGACCACGTACGCGGTCCGGTCGACGCCCCGGTGACCGTCGTCGAGTACGGCGACTTCCAGTGCCGGTTCTGCGGGGCCGCGTACCCGAACCTCGCCGAACTGAGACGCCAGCGCGCCGAGACGGTGCGGCTGGTGTACCGGCACTTCCCGATCGCCAACGTCCACCCGTACGCGGAGAACGCCGCCGAGATGGCGGAGGCGGCCGGCCGGCGGGACCGGTTCTGGGAGATGCACGACTGGCTCTACGAGCACCAGGACCAGTTGGACCCGGTGCACCTGTCGCTCGGGGTGGCGCAGCTCGGCCTGCCCGCCGACGAACTCGCCGCCGAGGTGGGCCGGCAGGAGTACGGCGACCGGGTGCGCCAGGACTTCGTCAGCGGGATCCGCAGCGGGGTGAACGGCACGCCGACGCTCTTCGTCAACGACGTCCGCCACGACGGCGGGTACGACCTGGCCGAACTGCTCACCGTGGTCGACGCCGCCGCCGACGCCTGAGCGCCGCCGCCGGGCCCGGATCAGAGCCGCCGGGCCCGGCCTCAGATCAGCCGCAGCTCGCGGGCCCGGCGGACCGCGTCCCGGCGGCGGGTGGCGGACAGCTTCCGGTAGATGTTGCGCACGTGGGTCTTCACCGTGTTGACCGACAGCGACAGCTCGGCGGCGATCTCCACGTTGGACAGGATGCTCTGCAGGTAACGCAGGATCGTCAGCTCCCGCTCGGTGAGCGGCTCGTCCAGCGCCGGCCCGCCACCACCGGCGGGCCGGTCCCCGACCGGCCGGTCGGGGACGTCACCGCTGTGCTCGTCGGCGCTGCGGACCAGGTCGCTCACCGTCGACCAGTGCGCCGTGCCGGTGTCCAGGTGGGCGGCGAGCAGGTCCCGCACCTCCTCGTCGGCGCGGGTGAAGAGCCGGCGGAACCCCTCCGGCCCGGCCAGCGCGAGCACCCGCTCCAGGATCCGACCGGCCCGCCGGTCGTCCCCGCCCCGGCGGGCCAGCACCGCCTCCAGCAGCCCGGCGTCCAGGCGTACCGGCAGCGGCCAGTCGCCGGCCGGCGGGGCGTCCCAGGCCGGCAGCGCGTACCCGGCCGCCCGCGGGTCACCGGCGCGCAGCTCAGCCCGGGCCAGCGCGACGCCGAGCGCCGGGTCCGGCGGGTCGGCGGCGCGGACCCGGTCGGCGAGCAGGGCGCGGGCGCCGGCCGGATCCCCCCGGGCACTGCCCAGGTCCGCCTCGGCGGCGAGCAGCCAGTGCCCCAGCTGCCCGGCCGCCTGCCGGTGGCCCAGCCGGTCCCGCGCGGCGACCAGCAGCCGGTGTGCGGCGGCGAGGTCGCCGGCGTCGCGACGCAGCCGGGCCCGGCAGAGCGCGGCCAGGCCGGCTCCGGTCGGTTCGGTCTCCGCCGGCCCCACCACGGCGAGCTGCGCGGCGGCTTCCTCCGGCTCGTCCCGGTGCACGGCCACCAGGGCCAGCGCCAGGTGGGCGTGGGCGCAGTCGGTGCGGCAGGACCAGCCTCGGCAGGGCGGCATGGCCAACGCCTCCCGGGCGGTCCGCTCGGCCGCGCGCAGCTCGCCCCGGACGGCGGCGAGCAGCGCCTGCCGGCTCGCGCAGACCAGTTCGGTGCGCTGCCGCCCGGCGGTCCGGGCCGCCGCCAGCGCGTCCTCGAAGGCCGCCGCCGCGGCCGGCAGGTCCCCCTCGTCCAGCGCGACCAGGCCGAGCGCGGTGCCGGCCACCGCCCGGACGTCGGCGTCCTCGGCCGTCCCGGCCCGCGGGTCGTCGGCCGGTCCCGGCTCGGTTCGGGTGGCGAGCAGCCGCTCGGCCGCCCCGCGTACCTCGGTCGGGTCGCCGGCCGAACGGGCCAGGGTGAGCTCCAGCGCGGTGGCCAGCCGCCGGAACCGGTCCCGGCGGGGCGCGGCAAGCGTCGCCGCCCGGGCCACCGCCTCGCGCAACCGGTCCGCGGCGGTCACCGGGTCGCCGGCGTACGCCCGCTCGGCCGCCGCGGCCAACCCCAGCTCCGGGTCCCGGCGCACCGCCTCGTCGGGCGGCGCGGCGGGCGGCGGCGCGGCGGCGTCCTCCCGGTCGTACGGGACCAGGTCCGGCCAGCGCGCGACGAACAGCTCGGTGGCCTCGTCCCACCGGCCGGCGGCCAGCGTGTGCCGCAGCGCCTGCGCCGGCCGGCCGTTCCCGGCGTACCAGCCCGCGGCCCGCTCGTGCAGGTCACGCAGCTCGTCGGCGGGGAGCCGGCCCAGCTCGGCGCGGAACAGGTCGGCCAGCAGCGGATGGCAGCGGTACCAGGGCGGGCTGCTGTCGTCGCGATGCAGGAAACCGCCGTCGCGGGCCAGGCCGGCCAGCACCGAGGCGGCGTCCGCCCGGCCGGTGAGCGCGTCGGCGAGGTCCGCGCAGACCGCGTCGGCGACGGCGGTACGCGCCAGCAGCTCCCGGGCCTGGTCGCCCCACCCGGCCAGCACCTCCTGGCGCAGGTAGCCGGTCACCTCCGGCTGGTCCCCACCGAACCGCTCCACCCAGCCGCCCGGGTCGGGACGGTCCCGCAGCGCCAGCGCGGCCAGCCGCAGCCCGGCCGGCCATCCGCCGGTACGCTCCCGCAGCCGGCGTACCGAGGCGGCGGGCAGCGCCACCCCGTGCGCGGTCAGCAGGTCGGCCACCTCGTCGTCGGTGAAGGCCAGCTCGGCCGGGCCGAGTTCGGTCAGCTCACCGGCGAGCCGGAACCGGTGCAGGGGCAGCGGCAGGTCGGTCCGCGCCCCGGCCACCAGGCGCAGCCGCTGCTCGGCGTGGCGCAGCAGGAACTCCAGCCCGGTCAGCGCCGCCGGGTCGGTGATCCGGTGCAGGTCGTCCAGGACCAGCAGCACCGGCCGGTCCCGGGCGGCCAGCGCCGCGGCGAGCAGCTCCAGCTGGTCGGGGCGGGGTGGCCGGTCCGGGACCGGGGCCACCTCGTCCGCCTCGGTCACCGCGGCCCGCAGCGCCGCCGCCAGGTACGCCCAGAACCGCTCCCCGGTGTCCCCCACCTCCACCGACACCCAGGCCGGCGCCCGGTCGTCGGCGGCGGCCCGGGCCCAGGAGGCGAGCAGGGTGGTCTTGCCCCAGCCGGCTGGCGCGGTCACCACCGTCACCGCCCCGGCCGTCGCGTCGTCGAGGCGGGCCAGCAGGCGGGGTCGGAGCAGCACCGGTTCGGGTGGGGCGGCCGGCGCCAGCCGGGAGGCCAGCAGGGGCGGCGCGGCCCCCGCCGGCTCGCGCGCCACCCCGACCCGGCTCCGTTCCACCGGCATCCGGCCTCCCCCACCCGACGCTGCGCCCCGTCCCCGTGCGGCCAGCGGTTACCCGGCCCGGCCGCGTTCACCCCTTCGGGGGGAGCCCGCTTCACCCGCACCCGGCCGACCATGGGGACGTACGCGGGCGACGGCCGCGCGTGACCGGCCGCCCGCGGTGTCTCCGGGACCGCCCCGGACGACGCGCGGAGGGACAGGTGGTACGGATGGGACGGCTGGCCCACGGCGGGACGGTGCTCGCCACCGCGGCCGCCGGCGCGGTCCGGGCGTTGGTCGTACCCCGGCGGCGGCGGCCCACCACCGGGCCGGACCGGCGCCGGGCGCGCTGGCAGGTGGTGACCGTGGACCGCCCGCCGGAGCAGGTGCTGCCCGGCGGCCGGTGGCCCGAACCGCTGCGACCGCTGGACGGCGCGGTGGAGCTGTACCTGCGCCCGGCGCCCGGTGGTCGCGGCACGGAGCTGTCGGCCCGGCCGCTCGGTGGCCGCCCGGAGCTGCCCGGGATGGCCGCGCACCTGGTCGGCGACGACCCCGGCCTGCTGATCCGGGAGACCCTGCGCCGGGCGAAGCAGTACGTGGAGACCGGCGAGGTGCTGCGCGCCGACCGGTCCCGGCTGGACCGCCCGGTGGTGCGCCGGTGAGGGCGCTGTGCTGGGAGGGCGCCGGGGCGCTGGCCGTACGCGAGGTGCCCGACCCGGAGCTGCGCAACGCCGCCGACATGATCGTCCGGGTGCGACGCAGCGTCACCTGCGGCGCGGACCTGCCCCTGCTCGCCGGCCGGACCCCGAACCTGTCCGCCGGCGACGTGCTCGGGCACGAGTTCCTCGGCGAGGTGGTCGAGGTCGGCCCGGAGGTACGCGAACACCGCCCCGGCGACCGGGTGGTGGTCTGCGCGGCGGTCTCCTGCGGCTCCTGCTGGTACTGCCGGCAGGGCCTCTACGCCAGCTGCGACAACGGCAGCACCATGCCGGCCCGGGCGGAGGCGGCGTGGGGGCAGCCCACCGGCGGCTGCTACGGCCACCCGACCGCGCTGGGCGGCTTCGCCGGCAGCCACGCCGAGTACGCCCGGGTGCCGTACGCCGACGTCGGCGCGTTCACCGTGCCGGAGCCGCTGGACGACGACCGGGCGGTCTTCGCCTCGGACGCGGCGCCGACCGGCTGGATGGGCGCCGAGCTGGGCGGGGTGCGCCCCGGCGACGTGGTGGCCGTGTGGGGCGCCGGGGCGGTGGGGCAGCTGACCGCCCAGGCGGCCCGGCTGCGCGGCGCGGCCCGGGTGATCGTGATCGACCGGCACCCGGAGCGGCTGCTGATGGCCGAGCTGCACGCCGGGGCGGAGACGCTGCACTTCGAGCGCACCGACGTCCCCGCCGAGCTGCGCGAACGCAGCGGCGGCCGGGGGCCGGACGTCTGCGTGGAGGCGGTCGGCACCGAGGCCGACGGCGCCGCCTCCCGCTCGCTGGCCGACCGGCTGGGCGACGTGGGTCGGGCGGAACGGCCGCTGGCCGTCCGGGAGGCGGTGCACTCCTGCCGCAAGGGCGGCACGGTGGTGGTGCTGGGCACGTTCGGCGGGGTGGTGGACACCTTCCCGCTGGGCTCGGTGATGCAGAAGGGGCTGACCCTGCACGGCGCCCGGCAGCACGGGCAGCGCTACATCCCGATGCTGCTGCGGCTGATGGCCCGCGACCAGTTGACCACCGAGCACCTGGCCACCCATCGGTTGCCGCTGGAGCAGGGTCCGGCCGGGTACGAGCTGTTCCGGGACCGGGCCGACGGCTGCGTCCGGACGGTGTTCTCGCCCTGAGCGGCGGATGGCACACTCGGCGGATGGCTGACGACCGCGCGTACGACCTCGTCCTGTTCGGCGCGACCGGGTTCACCGGCGGGCTCACCGCCGAGTACCTGGCCCGGCACGCCCCGGCGGGGCTGCGCTGGGCCCTCGCCGGGCGCAACCCGGCGAAGCTGGCCGCGGTCCGGGACCGGCTGGCCGCGATCGACCCCGGCCTCGCCGACCTGCCGCTGCTGACCGCCGACGTGACCGACGCAGGCTCGCTGCGGGCGGTGGCCGAGGCGGCCCGGGTGGTGGCCTCCACGGTCGGCCCGTACGTGCACCACGGGGAGCCGCTGGTCGCCGCGTGCGCCGCGGCCGGCACCGACTACCTGGACATCACCGGCGAGCCGGAGTTCGTCGACGCGATGTACGTCCGGCACCACGCCGAGGCGGTCCGCACCGGCGCGCGGCTGGTGCACACCTGCGGCTTCGACTCGATCCCGCACGACCTCGGGGTGTGGTTCACCGTCAAGCAGCTGCCGGCCGACGGGCCGATCAGCGTCGACGGGTACGTCCGGGCCGGCGGGAAATTCTCCGCGGGCACGTACCACTCGGCGCTGACCGCGTTCTCCCGGATGAAGGAGACCTCCCGGGTGGCGAAGGAGCGCCGGGCGGTCGAGCCCCGGCCGGAGGGCCGCCGGGTGCGCGCGGTACCCGGCAGGGTCGGCCGTTCCGCGGACATCGGCAGGTGGGCGGTGCCGCTGCCGACCATCGACCCGCAGGTGGTCCGCCGGTCGGCGGCGGCCCGCCCGGAGTACGGCCCGGACTTCCGCTACCGGCACTTCGCCGCGGTGAAGCGGCTGCCCACGGTGATCGCCGCCGGGGTCGGCATGGGTGGCCTGCTCGGGCTGGTGAAGCTGCCGCCGGCCCGCCGCTGGCTGCTCGGCCGGCTCGCCTCCGGCCAGGGGCCCAGTGCCGAGCAGCGGGCGAAGTCCTGGTTCAAGGTCCGGTTCGTCGGCACCGGCGGCGGCCGGCGGGTGGTCACCGAGGTGGCCGGCGGCGACCCGGGCTACGACGAGACGGCCAAGATGCTGGCCGAGTCGGCGCTCTGCCTGGCGTGCGACGACCTGCCCGTCACCGCCGGCCAGGTCACCCCGGTGACCGCGATGGGCGACGCGCTGCTGCACCGGCTCACCGCCGCCGGCCTCACCTTCCGCACCCTGGAGGCGCAGCCGGCTTGACCCTCGACCGGGTCGAGAGAACAGGATCGGTCGGGTGGAGAGCGAACTGCGCAGCATCGGCGAGCTGGCCCGGGCCAGCGGGCTGACGGTCAGCGCGCTGCGGTTCTACGACCGCAGCGGGGTGCTGGCCCCGGCGCTGGTCGACCCGGTGACCGGCTACCGCTGGTACGCCGAGGACCAGGTGGCCCCGGCCCGGCTGGTGGCCGGGCTGCGCCGGGTCGGCATGCCGCTGGCCGGGATCGTCGAGGCGTTGCGGCACCGGCACGAGCCGGCGGTGGTGGGCGCCCTGCTCGACGCGCACCTGCGCCGGCTGGAGGACGGCCTGGCCGACGCCCGCCGTGAGCTCTTCCGGATCCGTACGCTGATCGATCCCGAGGAGTCCGAGATGACCACCCGCCTAGCACTGTCCCGCACAGACCTGGCCGCCGCCGTGGACGCGGTCCGCTTCGCCGTCGGCGCCGACCCGGAGCTGCCGGTGCTGGCCGGCGTGCTGCTGGACGTGGAGCCGGACGGGGTGCGGCTGATCGCCACCGACCGGCACCGGCTGGCCACCGCCCGGGTCGGCGCGGAGGTGTCCGGGCCGCCGGTCCGGTTCCTGCTGCCGGTGGCCGCCGTGGACGAGCTGCGCGCCCTGCTGGACGCCGTCGGCCCGGCGGTCGAACTCACCGTGACCCCCGACGAGCTGACCGCCGCGGTGGCGGACCGGGTGGTGCGGGCCGCTCCGCTGCCGTACGACTTCCCCGACCTGCACCGGTTGCTGCGGGACGCGGTCTCCGCGACGCCGGCGCTCCGGGTGCCGCTGGACGTGGCCGCCCTGCGGGCGGCGCTGACCGCCCCCGACGTGCCGGTCCAGGTCCGGGAGCACGAGGGCGCCCGCTACGAGGTGACGGTGCTGGGGCTGGCCGGGGGCGGGTTGCGGGTGCTGGCGGCCGACGAGCCGGCCACCGCCGAGGTGGTCCGGGTCGGGGTGAACCGGCACTACCTGCTCGACGCCCTGGACGCGGGCGGCGCCGGGCAGCTGGTGCTGGAGCTGGACGGCCCGATCACCCCGCTGGCGGTCCGCCGCCCCGGCGACGGGGACGCCTTCTCGATCCTGATGCCGGTCAGGCTCTGACCCAGCAGCGCAGCCGGCTCTGACCAAGCCGCGAGCCGGCTCTGACCGGGCAGCGGAGCCGGCTCTGACAGCCCGCTGACGGCGATCTCGGCGGCACGGGCGGCGACGGTAGCATCTGGGGGTCTGAGAACGAGTCCCCGGACGGAGGCGTACGGAGCGCATGCTCGACATGGAGTTGATCCGGAAGGATCGCGAGGCGGTGGCGACCGCGCTGGCCAAGCGTTTGGATCCGGCCGAGGTCAGCCGGGCCCTGGACGAGATCCAGCGGCTGGACCAGGAGCGACGCGCCCTGATCACGGGGATCGACGCCGAGCGGCAGCGCCGCAAGGCCGAGGCCCGGGCGTACGCCGAGGCGAAGCGGGCCGGCCGGGAGCCGGAGCCGGTGGGCCCGGACGGTGAGCGCAAGCAGCTCGCCGAGCTGGAGGCCCAGCTGGACGAGGTGCAGGGCCGCCTGCGGGACCGGATGAGCGAGCTGCCGAACCTGCCGGCCGAGGACGTGGTGCCCGGTGGCAAGGAGGCCAACCGGGTGGTGCGGACCTTCGGCGAGCCGCCGACGATCGAGAAGGTACGCGACCACGTCGAGCTGAGCCGGATGCTGGGCCTGGTGGACCACGAGCGTGGCGTGAAGCTCGGCGGTTCCGGGTTCTGGATGTACACCGGTCTGGGCGCACGGCTGGAGTGGGCGCTGCTCAACTGGCTGATCGAGCGGAACATCGAGGCCGGTTACGAGTTCCTGCTCCCGCCGCACCTGCTGCTGGACACCGCCGGTTTCGCCGCCGGCCAGTTCCCGAAGTTCTACGACGACGTCTACCACCTGGACCGGGAGTCGGCGCCGCGCGGCCAGTTCCTGCTGCCCACCTCGGAGACGGCGATCCTCGGGGCGTACCAGGACGAGATCCTGGAGACGTCGAAGCTGCCGCTGAAGGCGTTCGCCTACACGCCGTGCTACCGGCGGGAGGCGGCCGGGTCGCACTCCGACGAGCGGGGCACCGTCCGCGGCCACCAGTTCAACAAGGTGGAGATCTTCCAGTTCACCCTGCCGGAGCAGGCCGACGCGGCGCTGACCGCGATGGTGTCCCACGTGGAGGGCCTGGTCGAGCAGCTCGGCCTGCACCACCAGACCAGCCTGCTGGCGGCCGGCGACGCCAGCGCCTCGATGAAGAAGACCCTGGACATCGAGGTGTGGATGCCGAGCACCGGCAAGTACAAGGAGGTGTCGTCGGTCTCCTGGGCCGGTGACTACCAGGCCCGGCGGGCCGCGATCCGCTACCGCGAGCCGGGCGGCAAGCAGACCCGCTTCGTGCACACCCTCAACGGGTCGGCGCTGGCCACCAGCCGGCTCTTCCCGGCCATCCTGGAGCAGTTCCAGCAGGCCGACGGCTCGGTGGTGGTGCCCGAGGTGCTCCGGCCCAAGCTGGGCACGGACCTGCTCACCCCCCGCTGACCCGGGCCGCTCCTCGCCGTCGCCGAGCGGCGGCGAGGAGCAGGCCGAGCAGCACGACCGCCAGCAGGGCGGGGCCGACCGCCTCCAGCGCGCCGGCCAGCCACCGTTGCACCCGGGCCGCGGCGACCACCACCGGGTCACCGAGGGCGTCGTGCCGGCCCAGGGCCAGCCGCACCTCGTACCAGCCGTACCAGGCGACGTAGCCGCCGGCGACCAGCAGCACCAGGCCGCCGAGCCGGGGCACCAGGGCGCCCGCGCGGCGCAGCCGGGCCACCACCGAGCCACGGACCAGGGCCACGCCGAGGGCGGCGACGCCGACCACCAACCCCATCCCGATCGCGTACGCGCCGAAGAGCGCCAGCCCGCGCAGCGTCGACCCGGCCCGCAGGCTGGTCACCACGATCGCCAGGAACGGGCCGATCGTGCAGCTCAGCGAGGCCAGCGCGTACGCGGCGCCGAAGAGCGCCATGGACGCCCAGGAGCGGGTGAGCCGGGGCGCCCGCAGCCCGGACCCCGGGCCCGGCAGCTTCCGGCCGGCGAGCAGCCAGCAGCCGAGTGCGAGCAGCAGCACCCCCAGCCAGACGGTGAGCCAGGGCAGCCGGGGCCGCAGCCAGCCGGCCAGCGGCGCGAGGGCCAGCCCGAAGGCGCCGAAGACGACGACGTACCCGGTGGTCAGCCCGGCGGTGGCGACCAGCGCGCGGCGGACCGCGCCGGCCCGGTCGGCGGGCCCGGCGACCAGCAGCGACAGGTACGCCGGCAGCATGGCGAAGCCGCACGGGTTGACCGCGCCGAGCATGCCGGCGGTGAGCGCCAGCAGCAGCGGGGTGCCCACCGGCGGTCAGCCGGCCAGCTCGGCGACCCGCCGGGTCAGCGCCTCGCCGTCGAGGAACCCCCGGTGGACGACCCGGCCGTCGCGGTCGAGGACGACGAAGGTGCTCTGCTCGACCACCTTGAACCGGCGCCACAGCTCCCCGGCGTGGTCGTCGAGCTGGGTGGTGCCGGCCAGGTCGAACTCGGTGACGAAGTCCTTCATGGCCGGTCGTTCGCCGAGCCCGGCCACGCCGACGATCGGCACCGTGTCCCGGTACTTCGGGGCGATCTCGGCGACCGTCCAGGCCTGGGAGGCGCAGGTGGCGCACCAGGGCGCCCAGAACCAGAGCACCACCGGACGGCCGGCGAGGCCGGCGGCGGAGAACGAACCGCCGTCCAGGGTGGTGCCGGTGAACCGCAGCGCCTGCGGCACGGTGGCGGGCGCGGCCGGCGTGCTGGTGCCGGGCGGCGGGGCGGCGCCGGCGGCCGTGGCGCCCGGCGGGGCGGTCGCGGCGGCGGCCGGATGGTCGGTCCGGGCGGTGGGTGCCTCGCTGACCGCGCAGGAGGTCACCGAGACGAGCGCGGCGACCAGCCAGGCGGTGGCCCGGACGGCCGCGCCCCGGCGCGGCTCGGGCCGAGGAGACGGGTAGGGACGGTGGGCGGGCCGGGCGGCGGGTCCAGGCGCGGGCATCCGGGCTCCTCTCGGGAGGGTGCTATTCGGCCTTGGCCAGTCGGAGCGCCAGCTCGGGGCAGACCTTGACCGCCTTCAGGGCCCCCTCGCGCAGCCAGGTGGGGACCGGGGTGGGCGGGAAGGCGGGATATCCGTTGCCGTCGAGCCGGATGAAGTCCGGCACCACGTGCGCGCAGAGCCCGTGCCCGTCGCACCGGGACCAGTCGAGGGTGAGCCGCTGCGGGTCGGCGTCCGGGGCGCCGGGCAGCCCCATCACGCCCTTGACCCGCCGACCGCAGCCCTCGCCGGTGGTGTGCAGCCGCAGGTCCTCGGCGAAGACCTCCACCGCGGAGAGCGCGAACCGGGCCGTACCGTCGGGGTGGCTGCACGCGCCCCGGCCCCGCACGTCGCCGGCCGCCGCGCGGACGATCTCCACCGGCGCGCTGCCGGAGACCGCGAGGTCGACGGCGCGGGCCAGGTCGGGCAGCCCCATCTTGCACGGCCCGCACTGGCCGGCGGACTCGCCGGCCAGGTAGCGGACCACCTGCGCGCTCTCGCCGAGCGGGCAGGTGTCCCGGCCCAGCGGGACGATGATGCCGGCGCCGAGGGTGCCGCCGACCGCGGTGAGGCCGGCCCGGGAGACCTCGGCCCGGTCCGCGGCCTCCGGGGTGATCCACTTGCCGTGGAAGCCGCCGGTCAGGATGCCCGGGCCGTCGGGCACCTGGCAGAGTTCGAGGATCTCGCGCAGCGGCGTCCCCGCCGCGCACTCGACCACGGCGGGCCGGCCGGCGGCGCCGGTCACCGTGAGCAGCACCGTGCCGGGTTCCGCGTCGGTGCCGAGCGCCGCGTACTCGTACGGGCCGAGGCGGGCGGCGACGGCGAGCTGGGCGTACGTCTCGGCGTTGGAGAGCAGGGTGGGCAGCCCGCCGACGCCTGCGTCGCTGGACCGTTTCTTGGTGCCGGGCGGGATGTGCGGCAGCCCGTTGATCCCGTTGACCAGCGCACCGCCCTCGCCGGAGATGAACCGGTGCGGGACGGTGACGATGCTGGTCGGCACCGGCATCCGCCGTTCCTCCAGCGCCTCGGTCAGCGACGGCCGGCCCACGTCGTCGTCGGCCACCCCGATGACGATCTCCTCGGCGTCCAGCGCGTACGCGGCCAGCGCCGCGCCGTCCAGCACGAGGTGCGGCGCGCGGGTGAGCAGCACCTTGTCCTTCCAGCTGGCCGGCTCTCCCTCGGTGGCGTTGACCACCACCACCGCCGGGGCGTCCTGCCGCTGGCAGGACTCCAGCACCGCGCGCAGCTTGCGGGCGAACGGGAAACCGGCCCCGCCCTTGCCCTTGAGCTCGATCCCGTCGACCAGCCGCAGCAGGTTCGCCGGCTCGATCGGGCCGATCGGGCCGTGCACCTCCTCGTGGGCGGCCAGGTCGAGCCGGCCGAAGTCGGCGAAGCCGGCGGTGAGCCGGGCCTCGCCGACGCAGGCCACCGGTGGCACGGTCGTCCGCATCACTTCGCCTCCCCACGCAGCCCGGCCCAGTACGCCCCGTCGACCGCCTCGGCGCTGGCCCGGCGCCGCCGGCTCGACCGGCTGTCCCCGGCGGCCCGCAGCGCCCGGCGGGAGGCCAGGTCGACCAGCGTGGGGGTGTCGTCGACGGGCAGCTCGTCCGCCAGGTAGCGGGCCGGCGGCCGCCAGTAGTCCGGTTCCTCGGGCACGTCGTCGTCGAGGCTGTGCCGGCCGGCGGAGACCGGCTCGACCGACAGCGGCGCCTCGGTCTCCCAGCGGCGCGGGCTGTCCCACGGCTCCTCCGGCCCCTCGTCGAGGTTCGCCGCGGGGGTGTAGCCGGCGGCGCGGTCCTCGTCCGGGGCGTAGCGGACGTCGTCGTCGCGGCGGGCGCGGCGGCCGCCGGAGACCGGGGCGGCCACCTCGGCCCGGCGGGACCGGCGGGCACCGGAGGTCGGGGCCAGGTCGGCCTCGTCGGGCACCGGGTCGTCCGCGTACCGGGTGCGTCGGCCCGGGGAGACCGGTGCGCTCTCCTCGGCCCGCCGGACGCGGCGCCCGGTGGCGACGGGGGCGCGTTCCTCGTCCCGGCCCGGTCGCTCGGTGGCGCGAGCGGACCGGACCGGCTGGCGCAGGCTGCCCGGTTCGGGGACCACCGGGACGGTGAACCGCTCCGGGTCGCGGCGCCGGGCCGGGCCGGCGGGGCCGGGCCACGAGGTGGCGGTGGTCTCCGCCCAGCCGCCCCGGGCGCCCTGCTCCGGGCGGGTGTCGGCGTCGGCCCGGCCCCGGCCCAGCCGGCTGAGCAGGCCCCGGGCGCCGGTCTCCTCGGCCGGGCGGGCGGCCATCGCCCGGTTGCGGGCGGCGGCCTGCTGCTGCTCGCGGCTGCGCCGGCCGACGTGGACGGAGAGCCGGACCAGCAGCGCCACCACCACCAGCAGCACGCAGGCCAGGTAGCTGAGCACCACCCAGGACTTGGCGGCGCGGCCGGCGTTGAGGCCGTGGAGCAGGGCGAAGGGCCAGGAGAGGTACGCCATCGAGTGCAGCGACCGCCACACCCACTTCGGTCCGACGCCGGCGAACCGGGCCCGGATGACGCCGGTCCAGAGCACGCTGACCATGAGGAAGGCGGCCACCGTGCCGAGCCCGACGTAGAGCCCGCGCCCGCCGAGGAAGGGCAGCACGGCGTCGGTGGGGCCGGCCCGCCCGATGGCGATCTTGGTGATGACGTGGAAGACCAGGCCGGCCACGCCCAGGACGCCGGTGGCCCGGTGCGCCGACTGGAGCAGCACCCGGTGCCGGATCTGGAGCACCAGCCGGTCGGTGGCGAGCAGGCCCATCATCACCGTCAGGCTCAACGAGACCAGGGCGACGACGCCGGCGAAGAACTCGGTGAAGAAGAAGCCGTACGCGTACATGGTGGCGCCCTCGCCGGTGAGCTCCACACCCGCCCACAGCAGGGCGAGGGCGGAGCCGGCGAGCAGCGCGAGCGCCGGCCGGGACACGGTGCGGACGCCCCGGCTGGTGCTGGTGGTCCGGACGGTCGCCGCCTTCTGGTTCTGCTGTCCCCGGCCCATCTGCTCCTCGATCGTCAACTCGCGGCGGCGCCCCGCCGGCCGACCCTGCTCCGTCCAGCAGTACGCAAGCCACGCGTGAACGGATCAGCGTCGGTGGCGAATTTCTCGGCCGGATCGTCGAACCGCCCGGTCCCGGAGCACGTGTAGCACCCCGCGCAACGACGTATGTCCATCCGTTGACAGCTCTTGCAACGCGCTTGTAACCTTGCCGAAAATTTTCAGTCCGGTCTGCAAGAAGCCGGCACTGAAGAACCCTCCCCCGTGCGCGCACCACCACCCCCGTCCCCCGCACCCCCAGGAGTACCGATGCATCGACGTCGATGCCGCTCGGCGATCCTCGCCCTCGGCGCGATCGCCAGCCTGCTCGTACCCACCGCCGTGGCGGCACCCCCGGCCGTCGCGGCGACCCCGGGCACGAAGAAGGTCATCGTCCAGCTCTTCGAGTGGAACTGGACCTCGGTGGCCAGCGAGTGCACCAACGTGCTGGGCCCAAAGGGCTACGGCTGGGTCCAGGTCTCCCCGCCCCAGGAGCACGTCAACGCCGCACCGTGGTGGGTCTCCTACCAGCCGGTCAGCTACAGGATCGAGTCCCGCAAGGGCACCCGGGCGCAGTTCCAGTCCATGGTCAACACCTGCCACAACGCCGGGGTGAAGGTCATCGTGGACACCGTGGTCAACCACATGTCCGGCCAGGACAACGGCGGCACCGGCTGGGCCGGCACCAGCTACGGCCACTACAACTACCCGGGCACCTACGGCTCGCAGGACTTCCACTACTGCGGGCGCAACGGCAACAACGACATCGTCAACTACAGCGACCGGTACGAGGTGCAGAACTGCGAGCTGGTCAACCTCGCGGACCTGAAGACCGAGTCGGACTACGTCCGCACCCGGCTCGCCACGTACATGAACGACCTGCTCTCCCTCGGCGTCGACGGCTTCCGGATGGACGGCAGCAAGCACATGCCGGCCGCCGACATCGCCGCCATCAAGAGCAAGCTCTCCCGCTCGGCGTACCTGGTGCAGGAGGTCATCTACGGTGCCGGTGAGCCGGTGCAGCCGACCGAGTACACCGGCAACGGCGACGTGCACGAGTTCCGGTACGGCAAGGACCTGGCCCGGATGTTCAACAACGAGCGGCTGGCGTACCTGAAGAACTTCGGCGAGGCGTGGGGTTACCTGCCCAGCAGCCAGGCGGTGGCCTTCGTGGACAACCACGACACCCAGCGCGACGGCGGGGTGCTCACCTACAAGAACGGGGCCACCTACGCCCTGGCGAACGCGTTCATGCTGGCCTGGCCGTACGGCACCCCGGCGGTGATGTCCAGCTTCACGTTCAGCAACAAGGACCAGGCCCCGCCCTCGGACGCCAGCAACCGGATCACCAACACCACCTGCTACTCGGGTTGGCAGTGCGAGCACCGCTGGCGGGTGATCGCCAACATGGTCGGCTTCAACAACGCCACCCAGGGCGCCGGCGTCAGCAACTGGTACGACAACGGCTACCAGCACATCGCCTTCAGCCGTACCGGCAAGGGCTTCCTGACCATCAACGACGAGGACTTCGCGATCACCGGCCGCTCGTACTACACGGGCCTGCCCGCCGGCCGGTACTGCGACGTCGTCCACGGCGACTTCAGCAACGGCTCGTGCAGCGGGCCGGTGATCACCGTCGACTCCAGCGGCTGGTTCGCCGCGAACATCAACGCGCACGACGCGGTCGCCATCCACATCGGCGCCCGCCTGCCCTGACTGTGAGGCCGGGTCCGCCCGATCCGGCCGGCCGTCCGACCCGGAGCCCCCGCACCGCCCCCACGGCGCGGGGGCTTCGCCGTGCCGGTTGCGGGCCGAAGACACCGTACGCTCGCTTAGAGTGGTTTCGTGCTCTTTGCCCGGTTGACCTCGCGCTGGACGCTCGGCTGGCTGCTCGCGGCGCTCGGCGTACCCCTGCTGCTCGCCGCGGTGCTGTTCGCCGGCCGGCCGTCGCCCCCCGCACACCGCACCGCCGCGCCCACGCCGCCACCCACCGCGGCCCCGACCGCGCCGGCTCCGACGGAACCGGTGCCGGCCGCGGCGCCCGCGCCGCCCGGCCTGCCGGTGATCGACTACGCCGCCGCGCCCACCGGCTTCCCGGCCGACCCGCGCCCCGGCGACACCCGGCCGCTCACCCAGGGGTTGACGCCCACCCGGAAGATCCCGGTGTACGACGCGCCGGGCGGCCGGCCGCTGGCCTTCCTCGCCCCCACCATCAGCGACGTCCCGCTGACCGTGCCGATCGCCCAGCGGCGCACCGGTTGGACCGCGGTGCTGCTCCCCTCGGCCAACCGCCGGCTCGCCTGGGTCCCGCCCACCGGCGGCTGGACCACCGTCGCCCTGCCCGACCAGATCGTGGTGGAACGCCGCCCGCACCGGCTCACCTGGTTGCACGCCGGTCGCGCGATGCGGTCCTGGCCGGTGAGTCTCGGCATGGCCGGCCAGGAGACCCCGCTGGGTCGCACCTTCATCCTGGGCCGCACTCCCCCGCCCGAGGAGGTCTACGGCGGGGTGGACATCTTCGCCCTCGGCTCGGTGCCCGACGACCCGGACGCCGTCCCCACCGGCCTCAGGGGAGCGCACATCGGCCTGCACAGCTGGCACGACGACGACACCCTCGGGCAGAACGTCACCAACGGCTGCATCCGGCTGACCCGCAGCGCCCAACGGTTGCTGCTCGACCAGGTGCCGCCCGGCACCGGCCTGGTCGTGGTCGACCAGCTGCGCACCCCGCCGGCCACCGCCTGAGCGGTCGGCTCACCGGCCGAGCAGCCAGCCGTTCTCCTCGGCGATCCGCACCGCGTCGGCCCGGTTGCGGGCCCCGGTCTTGCCGATCGCCGCCGACAGGTGGTTGCGCACGGTCCCCTCGGACAGGTGCAGCGTGCGGGCCAGCTCGGCGACCGTCCCGCCGCCCCGGGCGGTACGCAGCACCTCGGTCTCCCGCTCGGTCAGCGGGCTCGTCCCGGCGGCGAGGGTCTCCGCGGCCAGGGTCGGGTCGACCACCCGCAGCCCGGCGCGCACCCGACGGACCGCGTCGGCGAGCTGCCGGGCCGGGGTGTCCTTGACCACGAAGCCGTCCGCGCCGGCCTCCATCGCCCGGCGCAGGTAGCCGGGACGGCCGAAGGTCGTCACCACCAGCACCCGGCAGCCGGGCACCGCGGCCCGCAGCGCGGCCGTCGCGGCGATCCCGTCCAGGCCGGGCATCTCCACGTCGAGCAGCGCCACGTCGGGCGAGGTGCGCCGGGCCTCGGCGACCACCTCGTCGCCGCGCCCCACCTCGGCCACCACCGTCAGGTCCGGCTCCATCGACAGCAGCGCGGCCAGCGCCCCCCGGACCAGCGCCTGGTCGTCGGCGAGCAGCAGCCGGATCGGTTCCGCCATCTCAGTCCTCCGCACCGGGCACGGCCACGCGCAGCAGAAAGCCCGGCCCGCCCGAGCGGCGGCCGACGGTGACGCCCGCGTTCAGCCGGCTGGCCCGCTCGCGCAACCCCACCAACCCGTGCCCGGCGGCGTCGGACTCGGCGACCGGGCCCCGGCCGTCGTCGCGTACCTCCACCGCCGTCGCGGTCACCCGGATCTCGCAGCGCCGCGCGCCGCTGTGCCGCACCACGTTGGTCACCCCCTCGCGGACCGCCCAGCCGAACAGCTCGTCGCGCTCCGCCGGCAGCTCCGGCAGACCGTCCGGCAGCTCCGCGCGGATGCCCGCGGCGGTCAGCGCCGAGCGGGCGCCGGCCAGCTCCGTGCCGAGGCCGACCCCGCGGTACGCCCCGACGGTGCCCCGCACGTCGGCGAGGGCCTCCCGGGCCAGCCGCTCCACGTCGGCGATCTCGGTGGCGGCCCGGGCCGGGTCGAGCTCCAGCAGCCGCCCGGCCAGCTCCGCCTTCACCGCCACCACGGTCAGCGAGTGCCCGAGGATGTCGTGCAGGTCCCGGGCGGTGCGGGCACGCTCCTCGGCGACCGCGAGCCGGCGGATCTCCGCCTGGGCGGCCTGGAGTTCGGCGTTGCGCTGGGCCAGCCGGCTCACCCCGAACATGGCCAGGGAAGCCAGCAGCACGGCGAAGAAGATCGTCCGCTCCGGCCCCCAGCCGGGCACCAGCCGGCCCAGGACCAGCGGGGTGGTCGCGGCGAGCAGCACCACCACGACCGCCGGCCGGGTCGGCAGCAGGAAGATCGCGGCGGCGGCCACGAAGACCAGGGTGGCCATCCACTCGCCCCCGGTGCCCGGCATGCCGGCCAGGCCGAGGGCGAGCAGTCCACCGAGGATCGCCCAGGCCCGGCGTGACGGGATCGGGCGCCCGGAGCGGCGCATCAACCGCCCCCACTCGAACGCGAGGACGTAGCCGAGTCCGAAGGCGACCAGGGTGCCCACGCCCAGCACCCGCCGCCAGACCTGCTCCTGGTGCAGCGCGGTGTCCAGGGCGGTGTTGAGGAAGATCAGCCAGACCGCCGCCAGCAGCCATCCGGTGAGCCGCCAGCGACGGCTCACCGGATAGGGGTCCTCGGGCACCAGTGGCACGGCGCTCACGCTAACCCCGCTCAGACCCGGGTGGTGTCCCGGCGGAACAGCCGGGCCGCGCCGAGGGTGAAGAACGCCGTCCAGCCGGCCAGGTTGCCCAGCGCCGCCCAGTCCATCCCGTCGCCGGTCAGCGGGGCGCGGGCGAGCTGGCCGACGCCGTAAACCGGGGTGAACTTCGCGATCTGCTGCATGACGTGCGGGAGCAGCTCCAGCGGCAGGAACAGGCCGCCGAGCATGGCCAGGATGGCCAGCGCCGGGCCCATGAACTGCATGACGTTCTCGGCCGGGGCGAGGTAGCCGACGAAGAGCCCCAACGCGGCGAAGACCAGCGAGCCCAGCCAGGCGACGAGACCGGACGCCACCCAGATGTACGCGGGCAGCCGGACGCCCGCGGCGGCGCCGACGGTGAACTCGACGACCACGCCCAGCAGGCCCAGGACCATCGCGGTGACCACCTTCGTCCCCACGTACGCGGCCGGACGCAGCGGGGTGAGCCGGAGCTGGCGGCTCCACCCCAGCGCGCGTTCCGTCGCGACGGCGGCGCCGGCGCTGGTGGTGGCGACCATGGCCGCGTAGACGGCGAGGCTGATCATGATCCAGCCGGTGACCGGCAGCCCGTTGTCGAGCCGGTCCCCGCGCGACGGCAGCCCGAAGAGCAGGAAGAACACCGCCGGCATGACGAGGATGAACACCAGCGTGCGCCGGTTGCGCAGCACCCGCCGGATCTCGATGCCGAGCATCGCGGCGGAGAACCCGCCCAGCGCGGGCGGCCGGCGGTCGTCGAGGGTGGATGCGGTACGGGCGGACGGGTCGGTCACGGTCATCACGGGCTCCACGGTCAGGCGGTGGTCAGGGCGAGGAAGGCGTCCTCGAGGTTGCGGGAGGTGATCTCCAGGTCCCGCGCGTCGGTGCGGGTGAGCAGGTGCCGGGCGACCAGGTCCGAGTCCTCGGTGTGCAGCAGGACGGCGTCGCCGCGTACCTCGACGGAACGGACGCCGGGCAGCGCGGCCAGTGCGCTCTGGTCGGCGCCGGGCAGGGTGGCCCGGACGACCCGGCCGGCGGCCAGGTTCTTGATCTCCGCGGTGGTCCCGTCCGCGACCACCCGGCCCGCCCGGACCAGCACGATCCGGTCGGCGTACGCGTCGGCCTCGTCCAGATAGTGGGTGGCGAACAGGACGGTCCGGCCGGCCCGGGCGTCGGCCCGGATCGCCTGCCAGAAGTCCCGCCGCCCCTCCACGTCCATCCCGGTGGTCGGCTCGTCGAGCACCATCAGGTCCGGGTCCGGCAGCAGCGCCAGGGCGAACCGCAGCCGCTGCTGCTGGCCGCCCGAGCATCTACCGACCAGCCGGTCGGCGAGGTCGGCGATCCCGGCCCGGTCCAGCACCTCCGCCACCGGCCGGGTACGCCCGTAGCAGGCGGCGGTGAGCCGTACCGTCTCGGCGACGGTGAGGTCCTTGAGCAGCCCGCCGGTCTGCATCACGGCGGCCACCCGGCCCAGCCGGACGGCGTCGGCCGGGGAGCCGCCGAAGAGCCGCACCGTGCCGGCGTCCGGGTGGGCCAGGCCGAGCAGCATGTCCACGGTCGTGGTCTTGCCGGCGCCGTTGGGGCCGAGGAAGGCCACCACCTCGCCGGGGGCGATGCGCAGGTCGAGGCCGTCGACGGCGGTGACCGGGCCGAAGGTCTTGGTGAGTCCGGCCAGCTCGACGGCCGGTGCGCTGTCTGTCATGTCAACCATGCTGCGGGCGGGCGCGGGTCGGTCCCCGGAGCGCGCATCACCTTCCGACCGTGACGTTTGTCAGGGGTGCCGTCGGGCGGGAGTGACCCTGCAGAGGAGTTCCGCTACTCCTTCGGCAACACGATCAGCCCGGAGGAGTCCGACGCCGCCTGGGAGCGGTACGCCGTACCCGGCGCCGGGCACGTCCTGTTCGAGGCGGCGTTCGCCAACCTGGACCCGCACGCGGCCACGGCGGTGGACACCAAGCGGGCCGACCGGGCCCCGCTGCTGCTGACCGCCGGCGGCGAGGACCACGTGGTGCCGCCGTCGGTGGTGTCGGCCAACGCCAACCTGTACCGCGGTTCGACGGCGATCACCGGCTACCGGGAGTACCCGGGCCGGTCGCACTTCGTCGGCGGCGAGCCCGGCTGGGAGGAGGAGGCGGACTTCGCGCTGGAGTGGGCGGTGGAGGCGGCGAACCAGTACTCCCCGACCGTGGTCAGCGAGAGCCCCCGCCGGTGACGGCGACCAGCCGGTCGGAGCCAGGCCGAAGGCAGGTCAGTCCCAGGTCTGGCTGATGTCGAGGATGTCCATCCTTGGCGGCACCGCCGGCAGGAGCGCCTTCGGGTCCCTGGTGACCGGGTAGCAGCGGTAGAGCACCGCGGTGGCGACGGCGTGCGCGACGTCCAGCGGCGCCTGGGCACGGGCGGCGATCCGCGCGACCCGCCGGGCCGTGGGAGCGTCGTAGACCGCCACGTGGATGTCGCGGTCCTCGGTGAAGAGCAGGTCGAGCATGTTCGTCCCGGCAGTGCCGGCCAGTTCGAGTTGCGCCTGACCGAGGCACAGGGCGGGGATCCACACCTGCTGCTCAGGGTCCTCCTCGGCGAGGGTGAGCATGGCGCCCGGCTCGACGCTGGTTCCCGAGGCGTAGGCGAGCAGTGCCGAGGTGTCGAGGACCAGCCCGTTCACGCGGCGGCGGTCCCCTCGTCGTCGAGCTGGCGGAGCCATTCGAGGTTGCGGGCGTGCTGCTCGTCGCTGATCGGGGGAAGCGCCGCAAGGCGCTCCCTGGTCCGCTCGACGTCCTCGTCGGTCACCAGGTAGCCGCGCTGGGCCCAGGCGGCCCGGAGGCCGTCGGCGCGCATCTTCCGGCGGAGGACACCGGCGATGAAGCCCGACGTGTTGCCCTGGGTGCGCTCCACGTACGCGGCCACGTCGTCGGGCAGGCTGATCGTGATGCGGCGAGTCATACTCCGAGGATACCCGCTGCATACTCGGCTAGCGGTCAACGCCGCGTCGAGGTCCGAAGCGGGACTTTCCGCCCTGGCATGGGCACCCGATCCCCGGGTATGACGACAGGCATGAGGGCGAGCTTCCGGCTTGGCCGGATCGCAGGCGTACCCGTCGGGGTCAACTGGAGCGTCCTGGTCATCTTCCTGCTGATCGCCTGGGGGCTGTCGGCGAGCCAGTTCCCACGCGCCTACCCCGGCCGGCCGGTGGTCGAGTACTGGCTGGCCGGGCTGGCCGCGGCGGTGGTCTTCTTCCTCGGCCTGCTGGCCCACGAGGTGTCCCACTCGGTGGTGGCGAAGCGCAACGGCATCGAGGTGGAGGGGATCACCCTCTGGCTCTTCGGCGGCGTCTCCGAACTCAAGGGCGAGGCCCGCGACCCGGGCGCCGAGCTGCGGATCGCCGGCATCGGGCCGCTGGTCAGTCTGATCATCGGTGTCTTCTTCGGCGCCATCGCCGTGCTGCTCACCCTGGCCGGGGTGCACGGGCTGCTGCTCGGGGCGCTGGCCTGGCTCGCCGGCATCAACATCCTGCTGGCGATCTTCAACGTGCTGCCGGCGGCGCCGCTGGACGGCGGCCGGCTGCTGCGCGCCGCCGTCTGGAAGGCCACCGGCGACCGGACGAGGGCCTCGGTGGTGGCCGCCCGGGCCGGCTGGGTGCTCGGCGCGGTGCTGATCGGGCTGGGGTTGTGGCAGTTCCTGGTCGGCGCCGGCGTCGGCGGGCTCTGGCTGGCGCTGATCGGCTGGTTCCTGATCGGGGCCGCCGGCATGGAGGAACGCCAGGCCCGGATGGGCAGCGCGCTGCGCGGCATCCGGGTCGCCGACGTGATGACCCCGCAGCCGCAGACCGCCGCCGGGACGATGACCGTCGCCGACTTCGTCGACCACTACCTCTTCGCGTACCGGCACTCGGCGCTGCCGCTGACCGAGGAGGGCCGGCCGGTGGGCCTGGTGACGCTGGACCGGGTCCGGCACATCCCGGCCGACCGGCGGGCCTCGACCACGCTGGCCGAGGTGGCCTGCCGGGCCGACGAGCTGGTGCTGGCCCGGCCGGACGAGGAGCTCACCGACCTGCTCCCCCGGCTCAGCGAGTGCGCCGACGGCCGGGCGCTGGTCGTCGCCGACCATCAGCTGGTCGGGATCGTCTCGCCCAGCGACATCAGCCGGGCGGTGCAGCGGGGCAGCCTCCGCGAGCAGACGACCGGAGGCAGGCACTAGCCGGAGCGGCCCTCCTCGCGGCCCGGCAGACGACTCAACCGACGCCGGGCGGCGCCACCCCGTACACCCGCAGGACGCCGGTCCGCAGCGCGGCCCTGCCTTCCTCGGCTGTCATCCGCCCTGCGGCGACCTCGACGCCGGCGGCGTGGCCGAGGGCGACGGTGGCGGCGATGAGCCAGCCGGGCGCGGCCGCGGCGTCGAACTCGCCCGCCTCCTGCCCACGGCGGATCAGCCGCTCCAACCGCTCGAAGACCGGCACGTGCAGGTCCTCGTCGGCGGCGACCGGGGCGGACCAGAGCAGCGGAAAGCGTTCGAAGATCCGCCAGTTCACCTCGAGCATCCGGGCCAGCGCCTCGCGGGCGGGACCACGGTCGAGGTCGGCGGCGTCCATGGCGTGGACGGCCTCCTCGGTGAGCCGACGCACCGCCGCACCGATCAGCGCCTCCCGGGAGGGGAAGTGGGCGTAGACGGTCTGCCGGGAGACGCCGGCCGCGGTGGCCACCTCGTCCATGCTGGCCTGCGGCCGCTCCCCGAGCACCCGCAGGGCGGCGTCGAGGATCGCCGCGACGCTGCGGCGGGCCTCCACGCGCACCTTCCGCTGCCGGTTTCCAGGATCAACCTCTGACACGGTTGTCAACCGTACGCCACCCACTTAGCCTTGACACATCTGTCAAGGAAGGAGACTGACATGACCGTGCTGCCAGGCAGCGACCTGGGTGGCTACCTCCGCGCTTACGTCGCCGAGATGGCCTTCGGCCAGGAGGAACCGGGCCGGGTGATGGACCGCTACCACACCCCCGACGTCGTCTGGCTGACCGACGGCGTACGACTCGACCGCCAGCGGCTCATCGACCACGCGCGCCCGGTGCGCCGGACCGTGAGTCGCTGCGACGTCGAGGTGCACGAAGTGCTGCGCGACGGGGACCGGATCGCGGCCCGTTACGCCCTGCACGCCGTGAACCGGGGCCGCGAGGTGACCAGCGAGGTCCACATGTTCGGCCGGCTGGCCCCCGACGGCCGGCTGCGTCGGATCGACCAGCTGACCCGGACGACCCGCCGGGAGCAACGACCGGGATGAGGTTGGCGGCAGCGGCTGCCGCCACCGCCACGCCGCCGACGTCGCTCAGCCCCGGGGGAAGTAGCGGTCCAGCAGCTCGGTGCGGAACGTCCCGGCCGGGTCCAGCTCGCGCAGCAGGGCCAGGAAGTCGCCGTGCCGGGGGTGGGCGGCGGCCACCGCCGCCGGCGCCAGGGTGAACACCTTGCCCCAGTGCGGGCGCGGCGCGAACGGCGCCAGCCGCCGCTCCACCTCGGCCAGCACCGGCGCCACCGCCGCCTCGTCGGCGATCCAGGTGAAGTGCACCGCCACGGTGTCCCGGTCGTGGTTGGGGCTGAGCCACAGCTCGTCGGCGGCGACCGTACGCAGCTCGCAGACCTGGGTAACCGGGGCGAGCCGGTCCCGCATGTCGGCCAGGGTGGCGAACGCGTCGGCCAGCGCGGCCCGGGGCAGGTGGTACTCCGACTGGAGCTCGTCGCCGGCGCTCGGGGTGAAGCCGAGCCGGAAGTGCGGCAGCCGCTCGTGCCAGGGACCGGGCTCGCCGAGCTGGACGGTGGCGTTCTGCGCCGGCATGCCGCGTACCGGGTGGACCGGCTCGCGGGCCGCGGTGGCGCCGAGCCAGTCGGCGGGCGGGGGCGCCTGGTCCGCGAGTTGCTTGCGCCAGAGCAGGTCGATCCGCTCCGATCGCCACCAGGTGAAGGCGCTGACGCTGTACGCCGAGCCGAACGCCTCGTCCAGCGCCGCCGCCGGCAGCTCGCGGTGCACGTACTGCCGGATGTCGAAGGCCGGTACGACGTCCAGGGTGACCCGGGTGACCGCCCCGAGCGCGCCCAGCGCCACCACCATGCCGGCGAACCGGTCGTCGGCGCGGTCCACGGTCAGCAGGTCCCCGTCGGCGGTGACCAGCTCCAGCCCGGCGACCGCCGCGGCGAGGTTGCGGTTGCCGTCGCCGCTGCCGTGGGTGCCGGTGGCGACCGCGCCGGCCACCGAGATGTGCGGCAGCGACGCCAGGTTGGCCAGGGCCAGCCCCTCGGCGTGCAGCCGGACGGCGAGGTCCCCGTGGCGCAGGTGCCCGGAGACGGTGACCGTGCCCCGGTCCCGGTCGATCTCGATGGTGGCCGGCAGCCCGGCCAGCGAGACCAGGTCGCCGGTGGTGTCGCCGAACCGGTTGAACGAGTGCCCGGTGCCGACCACCCGCAGCCGGTCGCTGGCGGCGACCAGGCGACGCAGCTCGTCGAGCGAGGACGGCCGGTGCCGGCGGGCCGCCGCGTACGTGATGTTGCCGGCCCAGTTCCGGGTCGCCACCGTCACCGCGTACCTCCCCCACCCGGACGGCCGGCCCGGTCGGGCGCGGTTGTCACCGCCGCTGTCGGGGAACCATACGCCGATGAGCAGCTACCGCGACCCGAGCCTCCGCGGCGACGTGTACCCGTCGGAGGAGGAGATCGACCCGACCGGCGTCGGCCCGGACCCGACCTACCCGCTGTCGACCGCTCCGGTGCCCGACCCCACCCCGGAGCCGGAGCCCGCGCCGCCCCCGGGCCCCGGGCCGGCGCCGCGCGCATCCTGAGCGCCGCCCGGCTGGAGCCCGCGCCGCCCGCGCCGCTCGCGCCGCCCGCAAGATCGTGCTACAACCTGGATGTAGTGGCATCGCCGGACCTGAGAGGCCACTACATCCAGGATCGAGCGTGATCATGGTTGACTGACGGCTCAGCTGCGCCGGGTCATCACCTTCATCGTCACCGCCAGGCCGAAGACGCACCAGACCGCCAGCATGAGGAACGGGGTGGCGCTGAGCCCGTCGGGCGGGACCACCAGCGTCTGCCGGATCACCTCGGCCATGTACTGGATGGGCAGCACCTGGTGCACCGCCTGGAGCCATTCGGGCAGCCGGTCGGCCGGGAAGTTGACCGGCGAGAACATCAGGGCGAAGAAGACGATCACCTGGGAGGCGAGGCTCGCCAGGGCCGGCGGCGCCGCGTACGCGATGGCGTAGCCGATCGCGGTGGCGGTCACCGCCACCAGCAGCACCGCCGGTACGACCAGCGCGCTCACCCGGAGGGTGAGGTCGAACCGCAGCGCGGCCACGACCAGCGACAGGACCAGGCCGGGCAGCGAGGTGAGCAGCCAGATGCTCAGGTCGGCGGCGAGGATGGCGCTGCGCGGCACCGGCAGCGTCCGGTTGTACTCGAAGGTGCCGCTGGTCTTGGTCTCGGCGACCATCTGGGGCGCGAGCACCATGCCGACGACGATCAGCCCGAGGGCCGGGGCGCCGGTGGAGAGGTAGAGCGCGGTCTGCTGGTCGATCCCGGGCACCAGGAAGGCGAAGCCGACGACGATCCCCACCGCGAGCAGGGTCTGCACGATCAGCATCAGCGGCAGGACGAACTTCAACCGGACGGCGCTCCACCGCACCAGCAGTCCGTAGCTACGCAGCCACGTCATGGCGCGCCTCCTTCTGGTCGGCGGTGAGCTGGATGTATACGTCCTCGAGGGTCACCGGGCTGAGGGCGAACTCGTCCACCAGCCCCTCGGCGCGCAGCTGCGCGGCCCAGGCGACCGCCTCCTGGGTGTATTCCGCCGGAACCGGGATGCTCGTCCGGTTGCCGTTGGTGGCCTGCGGGCCGGCCCAGGAGGGCGCCACCAGGGCGGGCGCCTGGGGGTTCACGGTCAGCTCCAGGCGCAGCTCGCCGGGGACCGCGCGGCGCAGCTCGGCGGGGGTGCCGAGGGCGACGACCCGGCCCTCGTCGAGCACCACCACCCGGTCGACGCCGCGCTCGGCCTCGCCCAGGCTGTGCGTGACGACGATGACCGCCCGGCCGTCGTCGGCCAGGCGGCGCACCTCCGCCCAGAGCAGCCGCCGGCGGACCGGGTCGACGTCGTTGGTCGGCTCGTCGAGCAGGACCAGGCTGCCCGGCTCGACGGCCGCCATGCAGAAGCTGGTGAGTCGCCGGATGCCGCCGGAGAGCCGCTGTCCCGGCAGGTCCGCCGAGTCGGTCATCTCCAGCGCGGCGAACAGCTCCTCGGTGCGCCGCCGCACCTCGTCCCGACGGCCGCCGCGGATGCGGCCCAGCATCTCCACCGCCTGCCGCGGCGTCACGCCGTTGAGCGGGGCGTGCGCCTGCGGCTGGATGGAGCAGGCGGACCGGGCGAAGGCGGGCTCGCGTACCGGATCGCGGCCGGCCAGCGAGATGCTGCCACTGGTCGGCCGGACGAGGCCCGCCACCTGGTTGACCAGCGTGGTCTTGCCGGCGCCGTTGTGGCCGAGCAGGCCGAGCACCTCGCCCGCCGCGACCTCGAAGGAGATGTCGTCGTTGGCCTTCCTGCCCTTGAGATATTCCTTGGTCAATGACTCCACGCGTAGCACCACGGCGGCCTCACATACCGATCGGTCTTTGGATACCAAACCGTATTCAGATACCGATTGGTACGTCAAGCCCGACGCGCATGGCAGAATGGGCCCCATGGCCGTCCGACTCACCCGCGCCCAGAAGCAGCAGCAGACCCGTGAACAACTCCTGGCGGCAGCCGAGGCGCTCTTCGCCGAGCGGGGGATCCACCGGACCAGCCTCGACGACGTCGCGGCCGAGGCGGGCCTGTCCAAGGGCGCGGTCTACGCCAACTTCGACAGCAAGTCCGGCCTGCTGCTGGCGCTGTTGCAGCGGCTCAACGAGGCCGGCGACCAGTGCGACGACGGGCAGCAACGGGCGACCGACCCGCAGGCCTGGCAACGCCGGCTGGGTGAGAGCTTCGAGGCGAACGTGGCCACGGCCGAGAGCCGGCGGTTCACCATGGCGTTCGCCGAGTTCTGGCTCTACGGGATGCGCAACGCCGAGGCGCGCACGGTGCTCAGCGACGCCCTGGAGGCGGGCCGCCGGGCGAACGCCGCCGAGGCGAGCGCCAAGGGCAACCGCGAGGTGCCGACGGACCGGCTGGCCGCGCTGGTCATGGCCCTGGACATCGGCATCGGGCTGCAGCACCTGATCGACCCGGAGCGGGTGCCCGCGGAGCTGTTCACCGCCGGGCTGGAGATGCTGCTGCGGGGCGCGGCCGAGACCGCGCCCCGCTGAGCCCGGCCGACCGGGCGCCGCCCGCTCAGAGCTGCGGCAGCACCTCGGCGGCGACCAGTTCGAGGTGGTCGAGGTCGGCCAGGTCGAGCAGCTGGAGGTAGGCCCGCTGGCTGCCGACCTCGGCGTACCGGCCGAGCTTGTCGACGATCTCGGCGGGCGTGCCGGCGAGGCCGTTCTCGCGCAGCTCGGCCGGCTCCCGCCCGATCGCTGCGGCCCGGCGGGCGATCTCGGCCTCGTCGCGCCCGCAGCAGAGCACCAGCGCGTGCGACCAGACCATGGTGGACGGGTCCCGGCCGATCGCGGTGCAGGCGGCGCGGACCCGGTCGATGATGGCCGGCGAGTCCGCCACCGAGACGAACGGCAGGTTGAACTCGTCGGCGTACCGGGCGGCCAGCCGGGGCGTGCGCTTCGGCCCGGTGCCGCCGAGCAGGACCGGCGGGCGGGGCTGCTGGACCGGCTTGGGCAGGGCGGGCGAGTCGCTGACCGGGTAGTACCTGCCGGCGAAGTCGAACGTCTTGCCCACCGGCGTCTCCCACAGGCCGGTGATGACCGCGAGCTGCTCCTCCAGCCGGTCGAAGCGCTCCCCCAGCGCCGGGAACGGGATGCCGTACGCGGTGTGCTCCTCGGCGTACCAGCCGGCGCCGATGCCCAGCTCGACCCGGCCGCCGCTCATCTGGTCGACCTGGGCGACGGTGATCGCCAGCGGGCCGGGCAGCCGGAAGGTGGCCGCGGTCATCAGCGTGCCCAGCCGGATCCGGGAGGTGTCCCGGGCCAGGCCGGCGAGGGTGGTCCAGGCGTCGGTCGGTCCGGGGTCGCCGCTGACCGAGCCCATCTTCAGGTAGTGGTCGGAGCGGAAGAAGGCGCCGTAGCCGGCGTCCTCCGCGGCGCGCGCCACGGCGAGCAGCTGGTCGTAGCTGGCCCCCTGCTGGGGTTCGGTGAAGATCCGCAGTTCCATGCTCCGAGCATAGGGACGGGGCGGGTCCGCCGCGCCCGGACGACGCGGCGGACGCGCCCGCAAAGTCTTGCAGGCTTTGCAGTCACACGCAACGCCCTGTTCGCCAGCGGATGAGCGGGAAATCTGCGGTTCACAATCACCCGCGTCACTGTTACCGTCTCGGAAACCCGCAACTTCTTGCGTAACTTGCAGGAAATCCCCAGTCCTGCCGTACGCACCGCGACCCCCGTCGCCTCCGTCCCCCGAGGAGCACCCCCATGCGATCCCTGACGAGTTCCCGGAGAGGCAGGGCCGGCATACCGGCCGCCCTGCTCGCCTGCGCCCTGGCCGCGGCCGGGCTGACCACCGTGGCCGCCTCGGCCGGCATCGCTCCGGCGGCAGCCGCCGAGCCGGTACGGGCCAACGGCGACGCGATCGTCCACCTGTTCCAGTGGCGCTGGTCGTCGGTGGCCCAGGAGTGCGAGACCACCCTCGGCCCGGACGGCTGGGGCGGGGTGCAGGTCTCCCCGCCGCAGGAGCACGTGGTGGTGCCCAGCGCCGAGGGGGCCAGCTACCCCTGGTGGCAGGACTACCAACCGGTGTCGTACCGGCTGGACAAGACCCGGCGCGGGACGAAGGACGAGTTCGTCGACATGGTGCGCCGCTGCCGCGACCAGGGCGTGAAGGTCTACGTGGACGTGGTGCTCAACCACATGAGCGGCACCGGTTCGGCCGGCAACGGGCCGGGCAGCGCCGGCACCCCGTACACCAAGTACAGCTACCCGAACCTGTTCGCCGACGGCTCCGGCGACAGCTACCAGTACGCCGACTTCGGCCCCTGCTACCGCCGGATCACCAACTGGAGCAGCAAGTCCGAGGTGCAGGACTGCGAGCTGCTGGACCTGGCCGACCTGAACACCGCCGACCCCGAGGTACGCCGCAAGATCGCCAAGTACATGAACTCGGTGATCGACCTCGGCGTGGCCGGGTTCCGGGTGGACGCCGCCAAGCACGTGCAGGAGGCGCACCTCGCCGACATCTACAGCCGGCTGCACGACGTGCCCGGCTTCGGCGGCCGGCCGGACGTGTTCCAGGAGGTCTACGGCGACGCGGTGACCCCGTACACCTCGTACGCCGGGTTCGGCGCGGTGACCAACTTCGACTACCAGCAGGCGGTCTCGTCGGCGTTCCGCAACGGCAGCATCGCGCAGCTCGCCTCGATGCCGAACTACGGCGGGCTGACCGGCAACCAGTCGATCACCTTCGTGGACAACCACGACACCCAGCGCTCCACCCCGACGCTGACCTACCGGAACGGGGACCGCTACTACCTGGCGGACGCGTTCATGCTGGCCCACCCGTACGGCCGCCCGCAGTTGATGTCCAGCTACGCCTTCGGCGCGGTCACCGCGCAGGGGCCGCCGAGCGGTCCGGACGGCACCACGAAGGCCACCGACTGCGGCGACGGGCAGTGGATCTGCGAGCACCGCGACGCGCAGGTCGCCGGGATGGCGGGCTTCCGCAACGCGGTGGCCGGCACCGGGATCGGCGGGGTGGTCACCGACGGCAGCGGCCGGCTGGCCTTCGCCCGGGGCGCCCGGGGGTACGCGGCCTTCAACGCCACCGACAGCGCCTGGAGCCGGACGTTCGCCACCCCGCTGCCGGACGGCCGGTACTGCAACGTGGCCCAGGGCCGGTACGACCGGCTCGGCGGGGTCTGCACCGGCGCGACGGTGACCGTCTCCGGTGGCGTGTTCACCGCGACCGTTCCGGCCAACCACGCGGTCGCCCTGCACGTCGACGCCCGGGTGGGCGGGTCGACCCCGTCGCCCACCCCGAGCGCCACGCCGTCGCCCAGCGCCACGCCGGTGCCCGAGGGGCCGACCCCGACCCCGACCGCGCCGGCCGGGACGACCCGGTTCACCGTCACCGCCACCACGGACTACGGCCAGAACGTGTACGTGGTGGGCTCGCTGCCGCAGCTGGGCGCCTGGAACCCGGCGGGCGGGGTGCGGCTCGCCACCACCGCCGGCAGCTATCCCACCTGGACCGGCTCGGTGGACGTACCGGCCGGGACGCCGTTCGAGTGGAAGCTGGTGAAGGTCGGCAACGGCGCCACCCAGTGGGAGAACGACCCGAACCGCAGCGGCAGCGGCGGCACCGCGCTGACCGCGACCTGGAACCAGCCGAGCAGCCCGCCGCCGGCCTCGGCCGCGGTGACCTTCCGGGCGACGGCCACCACCGTGCCCGGGGAGAACGTGTACGTCGTGGGTGACCTGCCGGCGCTGGGCGGCTGGGACCCGTCCCGGGGCGTGCCGCTGTCGGCGGCGGGCTACCCGGTCTGGGCCGGCGGGCTGACCCTGCCGGCCGGCACGGCGTTCGCCTACAAGTACGTCAAGCGCACCGACGCCGGCGCGGTGGTGTGGGAGTCCGGCGCGAACCGGACCGCCACCGCCACCGGCCCGCTCACCCTCACCGACACCTGGCGCTGACGTGCGGGGAGGGGCCCGTCTCGCCAGGGTCCCTCCCCGACATCCCGACCTGCGTGCATTCCTTGACAGGCATATGACCAGTGGAGCATATTCGGATGGTGTCCGTCGACGCCTTCGCCGTACTCGCCGAGCCGACCCGGCGCCGCATCCTCGACACCCTGCGGGGCGCCGAGGAGCAGAGCGTCGGTGAGCTCGTCGACCTGCTCGGGCTCAGCCAGCCCACCGTCTCCAAGCACCTGCGGGTGCTCCGCGAGGCCGGCTTCGTCACCTGCCGTACGGCGGCCCAGCAGCGCATCTACCGCATCGACGTACGCCCGTTCCAGGCCGTCGACGGGTGGCTCGCGCCCTACCGGCGGATCTGGACGGACCACCTGGACGCGCTGGAGCGCCATCTCGACCGTCAGGAGTGACATGGACAGACGCGACTTCCACCCCGGTCCGCTCGCCGAGGTGTCCCGGGTGCCCGTCGGCGACCGGTGGGACCTCGTCCTCGCCCGCGACCTGCGCCACCCGCCGGAGAAGGTCTGGGCGGCGCTGACCGAGCCGGGCCGGCTCGCCCAGTGGGCGCCCTTCCTGGCCAGCCGCGACCTGGGCAGCCCCGGCGAGGCCACCCTGAGCACCGTCGACGGCGACCGGACCTTCGACGCGCCGGCCACCGTCCGGCACGCCGACCGGCCGAGCGTGCTGGAGTACACCTGGGGCGACGCCCTGCTCCGGTGGGAGCTGGCGCCGGCCGGCACCGGCACCCGGCTGACCCTGCGGCAGCGGATCGACCGGCCCGAGCAGGCGGCCATGGTGGCCGCCGGCTGGCACCTCTGCCTGGACGTGGCCGGACACCTGCTCGACGGCGACCCGGTCGGCCCGATCCGCGGCGCCGAGGCGAAGGACTTCGGCTGGGCGGAGCTGCGCGACGCGTACGCCGAACGGCTGGACTGAGCGCGGGCCGGGCCGGCCGCGCGGCCGGCCCGGCCCCTCACTCGTCGAAGGCGGCCGTCCACATCTGCACCGGGCGCAGGCAGGAGCCGGGTGAGCCGTCCGGACAGTGCCGCTGGTTCCACCACCACAGCCAGCCGACCGCCACCAGCAGGATCAGCCCGAGATTCACCGCGGCCAGCCGGCGGGCCACCGGCGCGCAGCCGGCCCCGAGCCGTTGCAGGCTCAGCACCAGGGAGACCACGGCGTCGCCGTAGCCGTAGATCACCGCGGGCGGCCGGTTGCCGCCCTGCCGGAACGCCGTCGCGACCAACAGGTCCGGCAGCAGCAGCACCGCCCCGAGCAGGACGGCGACCAGGCCGAACCCGGCGGAGGCCAGCCGCCCGAGCGGCGGCAGCGCGTGCCGGACCAGCAGCCGCAGGCCGACCGCGACGACCACGAAGAGCAACGGCAGCCAGAGCACGCCCCGCGCCTCGGCGGGCAGCACCGGCAGCCGCTGGATCCAGCCGGCGAGCAGGTCGAGCAGCTTCACGGCCGGCCCCCGCCCTCGTCCGGCTCGGGCGCGGGTCGATCGGCGATGGCCTCCGGCTCCTCGGTCGGGTCGATCGCCGCCGAAGTGCCGAACCGGGTGCCGGACGGCCCGAAGATCGCCTTGAACCGCTGCACGGCGGTGGTCACCGCGTCGTCCAGCTCCCCCAGCCGCAGCTGGTCGCCCTCGATGATGACCTTCAGCGTCTCGATCGCCATCTGCTGGTCCTTCTCGTGCAGCTCGACCATGAACCGCACCGCCTCCTCGGCCTTGCTCGGATCCTGGGCGGCGATCATCCCGGCGAGCGCCGGCCCGCCACCGGCCAGCAGCGCGGCGTAGTGCCGGGCGCGCTTCTCCTGCTGCTCCAGCTCGGCGTCCTGGTTGAGCCCGTCGCGCTCGATCCGTCCCCGCGTCTTGAGGATCTCCACCTCGTGCCGCAGCGCCTCGATCTCCTTCTCGCTGGCCAGGACCTTCTGCTCGGCGTTGATGATCAGCTCCACCCGCAACGCCGAGATCCGCAGCCCACGCCCGACCACCAGCTCCACCGGGGACAGCTCGGCGCGGATCGCCTCCTCGGCGTCGTGGCTCTGCAACGCGGTGAACCGCTTGGTCACCGCGCGCAGCCGCTCCCGCAGGAACCGCTCGCAATGCGCCGCCGGGTCCGCCTCCTGCTCGCGGACCACCACCTCCGGCGCCGCCACCTGCCAGGAGTACGCGACCACGGAGTCGAAGTGCAGCGCCCCGCCCCGGCACGGCAGGGTGCACTCGAACCGCTCGGCGTGCTCGGTCACGTCCACCACGTACATCGCCCGCGGGCCGCGCCACCAGCCCTCCCCCGCGGTGTACGGATGCGGCGGGACGGTCAGCTCCCCGTTCGGCCCCTCGAACACCAGCCGGGTCCCCTGCCGGGGTACCGGACGCCGCCGGAACGGCAGCCTGCTCAGCTCCTCACGACCCAGCACCGGATTCATGCTCACCCACGGCCCCTTCTGTCCAGGACGTCCAACAATCTGGCGGCCACGTCCGGCGCCAGCGGTTCGGGATGCCGCCACCGCCGCGCGTGCCCGGCCAGCAACCCCAGCTGCCGCTCGGTGACGGCCGCCTCCAACAGCAGGTGGATCAGGTGCGGCCGCAGCTCCGGCCAGCGCTCGGCGCTCCCCGCCCAGCCGCGCAGCACCCGGTGCACGGCATGGTCGGTGCCCCGGCCGACCAGCGCCCGCCCCCACAACCGGGCGATCACCGGCCGGATCGGGGCCAGCGCCGGATCGGTGGTCGCCCCGACGCTCGACAGCCAGAGCAGCAGCGGCCAGCGCACCTTGTCGTCCGGGGTGGTCTCGGTCCGCCAGGTCGACGCCGCCACCTCCAGGAACCCGAGCACCCCGGCCGACTGCCGGCCGGACTGCCGCTCCCCGGACCAGTCGTCGAGGAGGCCCAGCAGCTCGATCTGCCGCTCCGGGTCGGCCTCCAGCATCAGCTCGGCGATGCTGTCCCCGATCGCGACGTGCAGCGTCGGGTCGTCGTCGCGGGCCAGCTCGGCGAGGTGTTCGTCGGGGCCGTCGGCCAGGACCAGACCGACGCTGGATCCGAGGGCCCGGGCGGCCGTACGCCGCAGCGGGCCACCGCGTCCCCGCTCGCACCAGTCGAGGACCATCCGGATCACCCGGACCGCCGTCTCCGGGTAGCGGGCCGCCACGTGCAACGCCGCCACCGCCCGCTCCCGCTCGCCGCCGTGGCCGCTGCCGGCCCAGGACGTGACGATGTCCCGCCGGATCGGGTCGAAGGCCCAGCGGCTCAGGTAGCCGATGGACATCGCCGCGCGGATGCCGACGTTGCCCTCCACGTCGTCGGCGACCGCCCGCAGCCAGCGCAGCAGCAGATCCCGGTCGTAGTCGTGTTCCTGCCAGGCGTACCGCAGGATGTGCTCGGGGTAGCTGCCGTCGAGGAAGGAGGGAACCTCCACCTCGGCCGGGCCGTACCGGGTGTAGCGGACCTCCCGGCCGATCCGGGCCCGGGCACCGCGCAGCCGCACCGCCCGGGGCCGCCGGTCACGCGGCGGAGGGGTGCCGGCGCCCCCGTCCTCCGCCCGCCAGGCCTGTTCCAGTCGGCTCGCCGCCCGGGCCACCGCGTCGTACGTCATCGAGGGGAGCGCGGCCAGCGACAGCACCAGCGCCCGCTGGTCGAGGGTCTCGATGCCGTCGTACCAGGTGTCGACGTCCCGCTGGGAGAGGTCCCGGAACCGGGTCAGCGCGTCGGCCACGGTCAGCTCGTGCCGGTCCACCTCGGCCAGGTCCCGGGCCAGCTCCACCAGTTGGGCGGCGTCGAACGAGTCCGGTCCGACGGCGGTCAGCTCCGCGGCGACCTCGGGGTCGGCGAGCAGCGACTCCGCCCGGGCGGCCGAGCCGAGCAGCACCGTCAGGTGGCTGGCCAGCAGCTCCACCGCCGCCGGCGGGGCGGCGATCCGGCGGGTCGCCCGCTCCACGGCGGGGTCGGCGATGCGCGCCTGGTCGTCCAGCACGACCACCAGCCGGCTGCGGCGCTTGGCCAGCCGCTCGGAGAGCACCGGCAGGTCCTGGGCGCGCAGCGCGACCTGACGTGCGGTGACCCGGTCGAGGATGAAGCCGCACCCCTCCGGCAGGGACTCCACCGGCAGGGTGGCCAGGTCGCCGGCGAACAGCAGGTCGTGCACCCGCTCCAGGTCACGCAGCAGCTCGATCGCGGTGGCGGTGGCGCCCCAGCGGCGACAGGAGCGCAGCAGCAGCAGCGACTGCCGGTCGGCGGCCCGGCGGATCTCGTCGTACCCGCCCGGGGGTACGTAGACCTGGGCGACCTCGGCCACCAGCCACGCCGGAAGGATGTTGGCCACCATGTCGGCGCGGCCGCCACCGCCGGTGATGCTGTCCCCGGCCGCCATCGGACCGCTGAAGGTGTGCCCGTCACCGGTGATGACGATGGCCGAGGTGCGGATACCGTACGTACCCAGGCCACGGGACCGGGTGGCCCGGAACTCCTCCTGCTCGCGGGCGCGTTCCTCGTCCCCGGCCCGGGCGTCCCCCTCGGTCGCCCGACCCGGCCTGGTCCCGTCCCCCGCGGCGGCCCGCGCCCCGGCCAGGCTGGCGGCCAGGCTCTCCGGCGTCGGCCCGTCGCCCGGGCGACGGCCCTCGGGCCGGCCGCCGTCCCCCCGACCGCTCTCCGGCCGGTCGGTACCGGCCGGGCCCCCCTCCGGCCGGCTCCCGCCCGCGCCGGCCGGGGCCGCGTCGGACCCGCCGCCGCCCTGCTTCGCCTCCTCAGCCACGGGATCCTCCCGCGTCGCCATAGAGGTCCCCGGCGACGAACGGCCCGCTGAAGGTGTGCCGGTCGCCGGTGATGTTGATCGCGCTGTGCCGCCCGTCGCCCCGTCCGCCGCGCCGCGCCCCGCCGGCCTCGTCGGCCCGGTCGGTCACCCGGGGTAGGTACGTCGCGACCTTCTCCACCAGGGTGCGCAGGTCGGCGTCGTCGTGGCGGGCCCGGAACTCGGCCCAGTGCCGGTCGGCGAACCCGGCGATGTCGGGCGGCAGCTCCTCCCGGCGCGGCAGCGTCGCCCCGTTGAGCAGCAGCGGGATCAGCGCCATGTCGGGGCGACCCAGCGCGTGCCGGATCTCGGTGCGTACGTAGTCGTCCGGGTCGTCGATCCGGCGTCGCCCCCGCTCGTCGCGCAAATTCCACCAGCGGGGTCCGACCAGGGCGAGCAGCACGTTGCTGCGGGCCAGCGCGTCCCGGATCCCCGGGGCGAAGTCCCGACCGGTCGGCAGGGACCGGCAGTCCCGGAACACATTCGCCGAACCGAACTCGCGGCACAGTTCCCGATCGACGAGCGCCGCCGCGGAAGCGTCGTCGTCGGTGCGGTAGTTGATGAATATCCCGGCCATCGAAAGGACCTTTCCCGAGGCTCGCGACGGACGCCGGTGCGGCGCGGGAAAGGCGCGGCACCGGGAACGGAAGCGAGGGTCCGGACAGGACGGTCCGGCCGTGGACGGGGTTGGCCGGAGCCGCCGGAGGGGTTGCCCTGGCGTACGTCCAGCCTGGCATCCGGGTGCGGGACGAGGCAACGTGTTGCCCTCGGCCTTGCGGTCGGGCAACGGCGGACGGCCGGCAGGAAAGGGGCAACCGGCCGCCTCACGTGCCCACCGGATGATGTGGCCCGACAATCACACGGGCGATTCCCGCATCGTATTCCGGTGCACCCGCCGACGCGGAAAGGCTTACCTTTTTCCGCGTAGTCCGGCGGTCGGGGTCACCGGCGACCCGACCGGAGTCGGGTGCGGGTCGAGGGTCAGAGCTGGCCGAGGCCGGCCTGGCGGGCGCGTTGGATGGCCTGGCTCCGGTCGGCCACCTGGAGCTTGGTCAACACGTTGGACAGGTGGTTGCGCACGGTCTTCGGGCTCAGCGTCAACCGGCGGGCGATGACCAGGTTGCTCAGTCCCTGCGCGACCAGGTCGAGCACCTCCCGCTCCCGGTCGGTCAACTCGGGGAAGGGCGCGGCCCCGCCGGCCCTCGCACCGGACAGGAAGCTCACCGCGCGGCTGGCGACCACGGGGCCGAGCAGCACCTCGCCGTTGGCGACGGCGCGCACCGCGCGTTCCACCTCGGCCGGTGCGGCCCCCTTGAGGAGGTAGCCCCGGGCGCCCGCGCGCAGCGCGGCGAAGACCCAGTCGTCGTCGTCCAACATGGTCACCACCAGGACCCCGATGCCCGGGTGTCGGGCGACGATCTCCCGGGTGGCCTCCACTCCGGACCGCCCGCCGAGATGCAGATCCATGATGATCACGTCGGGTGTGCGCAGGTCGGCGACCCGCGACGCCCCGTCGGCGTCGGCGGCCTCACCGACCACCTCCAGCCCGGCGGTCGACGCCAGCAGGGCGGTCATGCCGAGCCGGAACACCGGGTGGTCGTCCACCACCGCCACGCGGATCACCTCACCGGTCACGGCCCACCACCACCGGCTGTGCCACCGTAACGGCCGGGTCGGCGGCGGGCGGGCCGGCCGGCGACGCCGCCGGCCCGGGTACGACCGGTGGGTCGTCCCAGGGCGGCAGCCGCTCCGCCGGCAGCCGTACCGTGACGGCGGTGCCGCCGTCCCGAGCGGGGCCGACCACGCACACCCCGCCGATCCCCTCGGCCCGTTCGCGCATCGACCGCATCCCCACCCCGGCCGGCGCGTCCGGCGACACGCCCCGGCCGGCGTCGGTGACCCGGACGGTCAGCCCGTCCGCGCCGCGCACGAGGCTCACCGCGCAGGCCCCCGCGCCCGAGTGCCGGTGCACGTTACGGACGGCCTCGGCGACGATGCCGTAGATGGCGGTGGCCACCGGCTCGGGCAGGGGCAGCGGCACCGCCTCCACCCGCACGGCCAGCCCGGACGGTTCGTACCGCTGGGCCAACTCGTGCAGGGCCGGGACCAGGCCGCGCTCACCCAGCACCGGCGGCAGCAGGGCGCGGGCGATGTCGCGGATCTGCTCGACCCGCTGGTCGGCCTCCTCACGTAGCCGGTCCAGCAGCCGCCCTGCGGCCGGTGGGTCGACGGTCAGCAGGTTGCGGGCCGCCTGGAGGCCGAGCGCCACCCCGGCCAACGCCGGGCCGAGCCCGTCGTGCAGGTCCCGGCGCAACGCCCGCCGCTCCTCCTCGCGGGCCTCGGCCAGCCGGGACCGGGAGCCGGCGAGGGCCCGGCTGGTGGCGGCGAGGCTGGCCGCGGAGGAGACCAGCGGCACGAGATCCAGCAGCGCGGCCCGGGTCCGACCGTCCAACCGCTCCCCCGCCCGGGCCCAGGCCACCAGCCGGCCGATCTCGGTGTCCGCCCGGCGCAGCGGCAGCAGCAGCGGCTCCCCGCGCGGGCCGGCCGCGTCGCACCGGCCGGCGCACGCCTGAGGGCCGTCCACCTCGATCTCGCACCCGCCGAGGCGGAGCAGGTCGGTGAGGCTCTGCGCCACCCCGGTGAGCACCTCCACCGGGTCGTCGGAGGCGCTGATCCGGTCGCCGACGCCGCGTACGACCCCGAGCGGCTCGACCGCCTCGCCGTGGATCAGCCGGTCGACGCCGCGCTGCACCCGGGACCGGGCCGGGTGCACGCCCGCCGCGACCAGCGCGGTGACCAGCACGCCGGGCACGGCGGACGAGGCGGGCAGCGCCGCGTCCAGCACGGTCACCCCGGAGACGTACGCGGCGACCAGCAGGAAGGTCAACAGGAACCAGACCAGCGTGCGGCGGACCGCCATCTCGATCCCCCACAGCCGCTGCCGGAGCACCACGGCCAGCACGGCGGCCGGGAAGAACGCCTGGGAGGCGAGCATCGCGACCGGCGCCAGCCACTCCGGGATCCGCCGGGACGCGTCCGGACCGAAGCCGACCGGCGCGAAGCTCAACGCGAGCAGCACGGCACCGATCGCCAGCCAGCCCAGTCCGACCCGCTGCCCCGGCGTCCCGGTACGCCACCGGCGGACCACCCCGGCCGCGGCCACCAGCCCGAGCAGCGGCACCGCGGCGAAGAGCAGCGGCTCGGCCCGTTCGATCAGCTCGGCCCAGGTTGCGCCGCGGATCGGCAGCGGCGCCCCGGAGGGCTGGCCGGGCCGGCCAGGCCAGGTCAGCTGGCACACCTCGATCGCGGCGACCACCGCAGCGCCGACGGCCACCGCCAGCCGGGCCGGTGCCGGCAACCGGCCCTCGCGGACCAACCAGGGCAGCACGACGATCAGCGAGAGCATGCCGGGCGCCCAGGCCCAGTGCCGGGCCGAGGTGATCCAGACCGGATCGGGCAGCTCCGGGTGCGTCCGGAGCAGGGCGGTCCACTGCGCGCCGAACGCGGACAGGCCACCGCCCGCTCCGGTCGCGGCGAGCAGCCAGGCGACCGGGTGGCCGCGGCGCCACAGGACCAGCGCGGCCACCGTCCCGTAGACGGCGCAGTCGGTGAAGTCGACCATGAAGTAGAGCTCGGACAGGCCCCACGGCCGGTGGGCGAGCAGCCAACAGCAGGTCGTACCGGTGAGGAGCAGGGCGCAGGCGACGGCCACCGACGCGGCGGCGACCGGCCGGCGGTGGTCCCCGGCCACCGGCGGTCGGTCCGCCACGGGGAGCAGGTCGGCAGGCATGACCCGATCCTGGCAGTCGCCGGTTCAGTTGCCGAGACCCCGGCGCTCCAGGGCGAATGTCAGTCCGGCGACAGTGGCCCAGAGCGCGGCCGGGGCCAGCGCCAGGTACTGCAACGGCACCGCCTGGGTCACCGCGACCAGCGCGGCCATCAGCAGGCTGAACACCGCCAGCCAGCGGCTCACCGAGCGGCGCCGCAGGCCGGCGACGGCGACCGCGCCGGCGCTGAGCCCGGCGCCCGCCCAGACCCACGGGAAGGTGTTGTAGCCGGCGGCCAGGGCGGCCACCGTGTCGGCGTCGGTCTCGTCGACGTGGCCCAGGTCCCAGTACAGCTCGGTGGCGACCCCGCCGCCGACCAGCAGCATCGTCGCGACTAGCAGCAGCCCGCCGGCCGCGACGTCGGGCAGCAGGCCGCCGGCGGGCTCCCGGGCCGCGAGCCGGCGCCGCAGCCCGGCGGCGAACACCGCGAGGCAGCCGGCTCCGAGCGTGGTGAGCACCTGGAAGATCCAGACGTACGCCTCCCGGCCGGCCATCGCCGCGCTGAGCCGCCCGTTGTCGGCGAGCAGCGCCCGGTCGACGTCGGTCAGCCGCGGGCCGAGCTGGAACAGGGCGATGCCGGTGACCCCGGCGAGGACGCCGGCCACAGCCCAGCCGCGTCGGGCCGGTGCGGTCGGGGTTGCCGGGGTGTCGGCGTCGAGGGCGGCGCTCATCGGCACGGACATGGTTCCTCCTGTGGGACGGACCGGCGACCCGGCGGATCGCCGTGGTGCGCAGCCTGCTCGTCCCGCCGTCCCGGGCGCACGGGTGCGACGTCCCGCCCGACCGGGCGGTTCCGCCCGGTGTCCGCCGGGCGGTCCACCGTCCCGTCCGGTCGGTGCCGGTGTCCCTGGTGGCCGGGACGGCGGGCCGGTCACGGTGGAGCGGCCCGTTAGGACCGAGCTGGGAGGCCCCTCGATGCCCGAGCAACACGCCGACGACCTGATCCGCGCCGTCCAGGACCTGGCCCCGGAGCTCACCGCGCGGGCCGGCGAGATCGAGCGGGAGCGGGAGATCCCGGCCGACCTGCTCGACCGGTTGCGCACCGCCGGCTGCTTCCGGATGTTCGTGCCGCGCAGCCACGGAGGGTACGAGGTGGACCTGCGCACCGGGATGGCGGTGCTGGAGGCGCTGGCCCGGGCCGACGGCTCCACCGGTTGGACGGTGATGATCGGTGCGGAGAGCCCGCACCTGCTGGCGATGCTGCCCCGCGACCGGTTCGACAAGCTCTACGCGGCCGGCCCGGACGTGGTGGTGGCGGGTGCCTTCGCGCCCTTGGGGCGGGCGGAGCTGGCCGACGGCGGCTACCAGGTCGCCGGCCGGTGGCCCTTCGCCAGCGGCTGCCGGCACGCCGACTGGATCTTCGGCAACTGCGTGCTCACCTGGGACGGAGAGCCGCTGCCCGGGACGGCCGGCCAGCCGCCGGAGACCCGCTCGATGCTCTTCCCGGCCGACCGGGTCACCGTGGTCGACACCTGGCACGTGCTGGGCCTGCGCGGCACCGGCAGCCATGACGTACTGGTCGACCCCGTCTTCTGCCCGGCGGAGGAGACCTTCGACCTGTTCACCGGGACGCCCTGCGTGCCCGGCCCGGGGTTCGTCGCGCCGCTGGTGCACTTCGTGCTGCACCTCGGTGCGGTGGCGGTCGGCATCGCGCAGGGCGCGCTGGACGACCTGACGGCGCTGCTCGGGGACGGCCGGCAGCGCCTCTACGCCCGGCAGCCGCTGGCCGACTCGCCCGCCTTCCGGATCCAGCTCGGCCGGGCCGAGCTGCAGGTACGGGCGGCGCGGGCACTGTTGCACAGCCTCGCCGACGAGCTCTGGACGGTGTGCGTCGAGAAGCCGTCGGCGGTCGCCGAGCTGCACCCGACGATCTCGGCCAGCCTGCCCTGGGTGACCGAGCTGGTCACCGCCGCGGTGGACACCTGTTACCGGGCGGCGGGCGGCGGGGCGACCCGGGACTCGTCGCCGATCCAGCGCCGGTTCCGCGACCTCCACACCTTCGGTCAGCACGCGGCGGCGGCCGAGGGCTGGCTGGGCAACAACGGCGCCCGGCTGCTGGGGCGGCCGGTGCAGCTGGCGTACTGAGCCCGGCCGCCGGCCGGCCGGGGGGGGGGGGCCGGGCCGGCGGCCCCGTGCGGGCAGCCGGCGCTCCGGATCAGCCCAGTTGCGGGACCACCTCGCGAGCGAAGAGCCGCATCGGCTCCGGGTCGGTGGGCTCGTGGAAATAGAGCATGAAGTACTCGATGCCGGCGTCGACCAGCCGGCCGAGGATGTCGACCAGCTCGGCGGGGGTGCCGACGGCGCTGCCGGTGGCCGTCTCCGCCCGGTCCCGCCCGCCCAGCCGGGCGGTCACCTCGGCGTCGGTGGCGCCGGTGAACACCGACAGCGCCGCGGTACGCAGGATGGCGTCGTAGTCCCGCCCGACCTCGGCGCAGTGGCCGGCGAGGACGTCCAGCTTGTGCCGGTGGAACGCCGGGTCGGTGTGGTCGGTGAGGTTGCAGGCGTCGGCGTACCGGGCGACGGTGCGCAGGGTGCGCTTCTCGCCACTGCCACCGATCATCAGCGGGATGTGCGGTCGCTGCACCCCGGGGGGCACGTTCTGCGCCCCGGTCACCCGGTGGAAGCGGCCGTCGACGGTGGCCACCGGTTCCCGCATCGCGGTGATCACCCGGGCGGCCTCGTCCAGCCGGGTGAGCCGCTCCCCGGTCGACGGGTACGGCTGGTCGAACCCGTACGCGTCGTACTCCCGCTGGTCCCAGCCGCCGCCCAGGCCGAGGAAGGCCCGGCCGCCGCTGGCCACGTCGAGGGTGGCCGCCATCTTGGCCAGCAGCGCCGGGTTGCGGAAGCTGTTGCAGGTGACGATCTGGCCGAGCCGCACCCGGCGGGTCTCCCGGGCGATCGCCGACAGGCTGGTCCAGCACTCGAAGGTGGTCTCCGGCTCGCCGCTGACCGCCTGCACGTGGTCGTAGAGCCACACCGAGTCGTAGCCCAGGTCGTCGGCCTCCCGGGCCACCCCGACCATCGCCTCGAACTGCGCGACCGGGTCGGCCAGGTGGGTGAGGTCGGAACGCCAGCCCTGCGGCAGCACCACCCCGAACCGGATCCCGCTCATTGCCCGCCCCTCGTCGTCGACAGCGCAGGTCAGGGTACCCGGGACGGGGCCCGCGACCCGGGGGCCGGCCCCGGGCGGGTGGTGCCGCGCACAGCCCGCCCGGGGGATCCGCGGGCCTCAGACGTACGGCGGGACCGCGTACGCGGCGCGCAGCGCGGCCAGCCCGGTCGCCTTCGGGGTGAGGGTGCCCCAGCCGGAGTTGAAGTAGTTCGTGCGGGCGATCCGCGGCCTGGTCTGGGCGTTGAGCGCCGCGATGGCCGGTGGCACGGTGGCGATCCAGCCGGCCTGGTCGGGGATCTCGGCGACCCGGACGCCCCACTCGGCGATGAGCACCGGCCGGGACAGCGCGATCGGGCCGAGGTCGGCGACCGCCCAGTCCTTGGTACGGCGGAACCGGGCCAGCGCGGTGTGGGTGGGGTCGGTGGCGTAGACGTTCCACTGGAGGAAGTCCAGCTTGGCCATCAGCGACTCGGGGTGGGTGCGCTGGTAGGAGGCGCGGTCCCAGCCGCCGACGCCCACCGAGAAGGTGGTGCCGGCGGGCAGGCCGCGGGCCTTGAACCAGTTGACGATGTAGGTCACCGCCTGCACCGCCCGGGCATCGGACTGGGCCCAGGTGTAGGCCACCCCGGCCTCGGTGGTGCCGAACTCGTGGTCGGTGTCCAGCTCGGAGGCGAGTTGGATGTTCACGCCGAAACCCATCGTGCGGTACTGGGACAGGGCGCGGGCGAACAGGCCGTCGCACTGGCCGGCGAGCACCTGGCCGTACCCGTACGCCTTGGGCCAGGTCGTGCCGGGTCGCTGCTGGATGGTCATCGCGGGCGCCGGGACGGTGTAGGTGACCCCGTCGACGGTGAAGGTCTGCGCCCCGGTGCTGGAGCTGCCGTAGTGCTTCAGCTCCAGCACCATATTGATCTTGATACCGGACTGGCCGAGCGTGATCAGCCACGGCCGGTTGTAGCCGGGAAAGATGTACGCGTCGGCGAAGCTGCGGTACTGGGTCAACGAGCGGAAGTTCCCACCCGCCATGTCGGCCGTCGGGTCGGCGCCGCCGGAGAGGTAGTAGCCGCCGAGGACCGGCGCGGCGAGCGCGTAGTCGACGCTCGCGGTCGCGGCGTTGCCGCTCCGGTCACGCACAGTGACGGTGATCCTGGGCATCACGCCACCGCCCGGAAGACGGCGACCGAACCGGTGTCCGACACCCGGGTCCAGGTGCGGCCGGAGTCGTCGGTGACGGTCACGGTCAGCGGGTCGATGACGGCGTTGACCTTGACCGGGTTGCTGCTGTTGCCCTTCGAGTCGGTGACCACGACCGTCACGGTCACCTGCTGGGTGTCGGGGTCACTGTAGGTGACGGTGAGGAGCATCTGCTCCCCCGGTGAGAAGGTGGTCGCGTTCAGGGAGGCGGACGCGCTGGGAGCGGCCATGACGGGCCTTCTTTCCTGCTCGGGTGCCGAGCCCGGCTCGGCGCCGGTTCAGCGGGAGGGGATGGTCCCGCTGTCCGAGGGGTGGGACGTGGCCCGCCGTCCTGCGCCTCTGATCTGCCTCAACACTGCCCCCACCAGGGGCTTTGCGTCCTGTCCGGTTTCCGATGGCGGTACCGTCGTCCGGCTGACTGCGCCGGCCACCGGCAAAGCGGAGAATGGTGGGGTTGGCCCTCAGCCGGCGCGCCGGCGGGTGCTCGTGGGCCGGACGGCGAAGACCGCCCCCGCCGCCCGGGCGACCGACCCGAAGGTGTCAGCGGCCGCGTCGACCGCCGCCGCCAGCTCCGACGGCGACCACGGGTGACCGTCCACCGCCGCCCGGAACGCCCGCCAGTCCGCGTCCGGGTCCATCCCGACCCGCCGGAAGAAGCCGGTCCCCCGCCCCTCGGGCAGCCCGAGTCGCCGCTCGACGACCGGCGCGATCACCCGCCCGCCGAGCGCGCTGCCCAGCAGCACGTACCGCCCGCCCACGGCCGCCGCGAGCCCGTCGAACCGGGGCACGACCACCCCCGGCCCGTCACCCTCCGCCACCAGCGGCGCGCCGAGCTCCGCCAGGTCCGCGCGGAGCAGGTCGGCCGCCGCACCCAGGCGCGGATCCAGACCCGACCCATCCCACCCGTACGCCGCGGCGAGCCGCTCCTCCAGCGGCTGCCAGGCGGCGAGCATGGCGGTGAGCACGATCACCAGGTCGTCGCGGTCCCGGACCCGGCCCGGCAGGTCCAGCACCCGCTCGACGGCGAGATGCTGCTCGCGGGTGCCGGCGCGCAGCACGGCCAGCATCGTCCGCTGACCCGTCGAGGGCCCGTGATCAGGCATCCGGCCAGTATGCCCGCCTCGTCCGACCGGAGGTCAGCGGCCCACGGGCCGTGCTTTTCCGCTGGCCCGGGTCCGCCGGATGCACTAGGAAGGCAGTCATGCGATGCCGGCCACGCTCTTCCTGACCTGCGGCCTCCAGGGCAGCGGCAAGACCACCCTGGCCCGCCGCCTCGCGGAGGAACATGCCGCCCTGCGGCTCACTGCCGACGAGTGGCTGCACGACCTCCACCCCGGGATGCCCGAGGCGGAACTCGACACCCACCGGGACCGGGTGGAGGCGATTCAGTGGGCGACGGCGCTGCGGGTGCTGACCCTGGGCTGCAACGTCGCGCTGGACTGGGGACTCTGGGCCCGGGAGGAACGGGACCGCTACCGGTCCGAGGCCCGGGCCGTCGGCGCCCGGGTGGTGCTCTGCCTGCTCGAACCCACGCAGCAGGAGCTGCGCGACCGGTTGCGGGTAAGGAACGCCGACCCGGGCACGGGCGTCTTCCGGATCACCGACGAGCAGTTCGACCGGGCCTGGGACCTCTTCCAGCGGGAGCGTCCCACACCAGAGGAGTTGCGCCTCTTCGACCCGATGCCCTGACCGGGGTCGCGTCCGCCGGCACCGGCCGCCAGGATGGACGGATGGACCGGCACGCCACCCCGCTGGACCGACCGACGATGCTCCTCGTGCACAGCCCGCTCCTCACCCCGGCGACCTGGGACGCGCTGCTGCCGTACCTGGAGACGGCGGGGTGGCGGGTGGTCGTACCCGACCTGCGTCCGCTGGTGCGGGCGCCGTCCTTCCATGCGGCCGTCCGCGCGGCGGTCGCCGCCGACGTCGCGCCCGGGGCACCCACCGTGGTCGTCGGCCACAGCCGGGCCGGGGCCTACCTGCCCGGCATCGTCGACGCGGTCGGCGGTGACGGCCCGGACGTGGTGTTCCTGGACGCCAGGCTGCCGCATCCGGGGGCCAGCTGGCTCGGGTCGTCGCCGCCCGAGCGGGCCGCGTGGCTGCGGGAGCGGGCCACGTCGGGTCGGCTGCCCAGGTGGGACACCTGGTTCCCGGCCGACTCCATGGCGGACCTCCTGCCCGACCCCCGGCTGCGATGCCACGTGCTGCGCGACCTGCCGGAGCTGCCGTGGCAGGTCGTCACCGAGATACTGCCCCCGACCGGCGCGGGGTGGGACGCGGCCCGGCCCAGCTACCTCCAGCTCAGCGCGGCGTACCGGCCCACGGCCGACCGGGCCGAGGAGGCGGGCTGGCGGGTCCGGCGGGTCGACGCCGACCACCTGGCGATGGTCAGCCGACCCGAGCTGGTCGCGGACCTGATCCGCTCGACCGTCGGGACGGCTGCCGGATGAGCGGCGACGTCCAGCTGAGCCCGGACGACCTGCGGGTGGTCGCCCGCTATGCCGCGCAGTGCGCCCAGGACGCGCTGTCGATCTACGAAGCGGCCCATCCCGGAGACCGGCGACCCCGGGCCGCCGTCGAGGCCGCCCGGACCTTCGCCCAGGGCGCGAGGCGGACGAACCTTCAGCGTACGACCGCGTGGGCCGCCCACCGGGCCGCGCGGGAGGCGGCCACCGAAGCGGCCCGGGAGGCGGCCCGCGCCGCCGGTCACGCCGCCGGCGCGGCCTACCTGCACCCGCTGGCGAACGCCACCCAGGTCGGACACATCCTGGGCGCCGGGGCGTACGCGGCACGCGCGGCAGAGCTGGCTGCCGGCGGGGACCGGACGGTCGGCGAGCGGTGGATCGAGCAGGCTCGTCGACGGGCGACACCGGCCCTGGTGGCCGTGCTCAGGCGCTACCCCGCCGCTCCGGCCGGCGGGAGCCGGGTGGCCGAACTGATGAGCGCACTGGACGGCGCGCTGAGACGGACCTGACCTGGCGGCCCGGCGCGCGACCGTCCGTCACGATCCGGCGGCGGCCAGCCGGACCGCTTCCGCCGCCGCGTCCAGTTCCCCGCGCACGATGCCGCAGAAGACGCAGTCCGCTGCCGGGGTGGCCCCGTCGGCTGTCGATGTCATGCGCGAAACGTAGTCACCCGGATCTGCTTCCTCAACGCGGTTCCCGGCCACGGATCCGGGATGCTGTCCACATGAGTGGTCCTGTCGTCGCCGCCGGACGGCGGCACTCGTTGGGGCTGCGTGCCGACGGCGCCGTGGTCGCGGCCGGCGCGGGGACGTCCGGCGAGTGCCGGGTCGAGGGCTGGACCCGGATGGTCGCCGTGGCGGCGGGCAACGTGCACACAGCTCGGAACACCGGGCGGTCGCACAGCGTCGGGCTGCGGGCGGACGGCACGGTGTCGGCGACGGGCTGGAACGGCGACGGGCAGTGCGACGTCGGGTCGTGGCGCGGTGTCACGCTGGTCGCCGCGGGCTGGCGCCGTACCCTCGGGCTGCTCGGTGACGGGACCGTGCTGGCCGCGGGGCGGCTCCACGAGGGAGCATGCGACGTGAGCGGGTGGCGCGAGATCGTCGGGCTGGCGTGCGGCGACTGGCATTCGGTGGGCCTCCGGGCCGACGGGACCGCCGTCGCCGTGGGGAACGACCGCCGCGGGCAGTGCGCCGTCCACGGCTGGCGGGACGTCGCGGCCGTCGCCGCCGGCTACCTGCACACCGTCGGCCTCGCCGGCGACGGGCGGGTGCTGGCGGTCGGGGACCGGTCGACGGGCGCCTGCGACGTCGACGCCTGGCGGGACGTCGTGGCGGTGGCGGCCGGGAGCTACCACACCGTCGGGGTCACCGCGGCCGGGCGCGTCGTGGCCGTGGGCAGCAACGACTTCGGGCAGTGCGACGTGGCCGACTGGCGCCGGATCGTCGCGGTGGCGGCCGGATCCACCCACACCCTGGGGGTACGCGCGGACGGAACGGTCGTCGCCACCGGCGCCAACGAGAGCCACCAGTGCGATGTCGCCGGCTGGGACACGATCGGCCCGCCCGCCTAGGCGCGTTGCGTGGGCCTTCGTCGCACGTCGCGACTCCCGTGGTTCGAGGCGGACCGCATGCCCTACCGACGGCCCGCGCTACTTCTCCGCCGGCACGTCGTGAAACCACCGCCGGGACGATGCGGGCACCAGCAACAAGCCGACGATGGCGGACGCGGCAACGATCTGGAGCCACCCCGACGGATCCGCCTTGGTGATCGCGACGACGCCGTACCCGACGCCGGCGGTCGAGAAGACCGTCGTCAAGAACCGGGCCCGCCCGCTGCCTCGCCACAGGCCGTGAGCCATCGCCAGGAGGAGAACCACCCCTACCAACCCGGTGGCCATCCGGGGTCCGCTCGCAAGCATCGTCGAGGCCGGGAGGGCAGCGGCCACAAGCAGCGTCACGGCGGCGACCACCGGGCCGGGAACGCGTCGCTGACCTTGCTCGACCACCGGTTCAGGACAGGTGTCGTTCGACTGCTCCATCAGACCTCCGACCGGCTTCGACCAGGCGCTGAGCCATCCGCTGGCGCCGTTCTCATCGGCTCGACGGCATCGGCTCACCGGACCGGCGGCCGTAGACGAGAGTGACCAGGAAGAGGACGCCGACCGCGGCGAAGATCCCACCCATCGCCCGTTCCAGCAGGACGAAACGCGCCAGACGCTCGTCGTACCCGGCTTGCGCCAGCCAGCGCCGCGGCGGCACTCGGCGCAGCACACCGGCGGTGGCCATGGACCGGCGCATGTGCCACTCCGTCACGCCTCGAAGGTTGGCGGCCAGGGCAACACCGAGGAGTCCCATGGCCAGACTCATGACGACGGCCGCCACGAAGCGCCATCCCGCCATCTGACCTCCTTGCTGGATCGACGGTCATCCGCCGCCCTGTCCTGCGGCGCTCAGGCCATTGTCAACCGGCGTCGGTCTCTCCCGCTGCCCCGTCTGTCCGTGCATGCCTCGAGCCTTACGATGGCGCGGTGACGACGGACAAGTGGGCGCAGTGGCTCCTGAGCCGCCGGGACGGCGACAGCGCGGACCTGCGGGCCCGCTACGCCCCGGAGTTGGCCGCGTTCCGGGACGGCGTCCTCGACGGAGCCGGCCTGGCGGCCGACGACGTGGTCCTCGACGTGGGCTGCGGGACGGGACTTGTCGGGTTCGGCGCGCTGGATCGACTCGGCCCGGACGGCCGTGTCATCTTCAGTGACGTCTCACCGGATGTGCTCGACGAGTGCCGGCGTACCGCCGGTGGCGACGGGCGGTGCAGCTTCGTGGTCGCCTCGGCCGACGACCTCACCGGAATCGCCGACGCCTCCGTCGACGTCGTGACCACCCGGTCGGTGCTCATCTACTCCGATCGCAAGGCCGCCGCCTTCGCGGAGTTCTTCCGGGTCCTGCGGCCGGGCGGACGGATCTCCCTGTTCGAGCCCATCAACCGCTTCGCGGAGCTGCTCCGGCCCGGTGATCTGTTCGGCACCGGCGACTCGCCTGCGGACGACCTGATCGCCAAGGTCCGCGACGTCTACCGGAGCACCACCGAGGAAGCCACCCGACCGATGATGGACTTCGACGAGCGTGACCTCGTCGACTGGGCGGTGACCGCCGGCTTCGAGGCGGTGGATCTGGACTACCGCGCCCAGGTCGACGTCCCCTCCCACCCGATCGGGGACTGGGAAGCACTCAAGCGCGCGGCGCCAAACCCCTTGGTCCCCACGTACGGCGAAGCGATCGATGTCGCGCTGACCGACGACGAACGCGAGCGTCTCGACACGTACCTGACCGCCCTGGCCACGGCCGGTACGCCAACACGACGCACGATGGCCACGGCGTTCCTTCGCGCGCGGCGTCCACACGGGAACCGCTGAGGACGTATCGCGCCACTCGCGCTCGCCCACGCGCCGGCCACGGATGTCCGCTGGGCCTGGCGCCCATCGCCGTGGCGCCCGGACCGCGGCAGAAGAGGACGGTCTAGTTGTCGCCTCGGGGTCCGTCGCGGACCACCGCCAACCCGCCGACCCGGGTCGTGATGCCCGCCGGCACGCGTCGTGCGGAAGCGAGCACGCTGGCCGGCCGGCCGAGGGTGTCACCCTGCTCCACCTCGATCGCGATCGTCTGTGCCCCTGTCGTGTCGAGCAGGTGGGCGGCCAGGCAGCCGGTGCTGTTGGCGTTGGCGACGTCCTCGTCGACACCGATCGCCGGCGCGAACATCCGCGCCGCACCCGGTCGGTCGCCCACCGGCGGTACGTACACGAAACAGCCGAGGAGCCCGTACCGCCGGCACGCCGCGGCCAGCCTGCCGAGGTCTGGGCGGACCCGGAGCAACGCCGACCGGTCGTGGACCGGTACCAGCATGCGTGGCGCGCCGGGCGCGGCGATGCGTGGCGCGTCGGTCCGATGCGGGTCGTCCGCGGTGAGCCCGAGCGCGGCGACGATCGCGGCGCGCTCGTCCGGTGCCGGGTCACGCAGCGCGACGAGGCCCTGGTCGAACCACACCTCGATGCCGGCGGGGCGGCGGATCGCGACGGTGTCGAACGTACGCCCGCCGGTGTGTTGGCGGTCGCTCAGCTCGCCCAGCGCGGTGCGGGTCAGCCGGACGGCCTGCGCGGCGACGGTGCCGTGGCCGCAGCCGGACAGTTCGGCGGTGGCGGTGAAGAACCGGACCGGCCAGCCACCGTCCGGCGTCCGCCCCGGGCCGAGGAACGCCGCGTGCGAGGTGCCGGCCGCGGCGGCGACCGCACGCCGGTCCGCGTCCGTCGCCGCCGGGTCGTCGTCGGCGACGGCCGTGGGGCTGCCGCCCCGGCCGTCGCGCCGCACGCACGCATCAACCACCGTGACATCCGGCCAGGACATGGGCCCACCTCTGACGCTCGACGAACCGGCATCCGCGAACGGCGTGGGATCCGGCGGGGCGAATATCGAGGTAAAGATCATGGCGAGTGTGGATGCCGACGCGATGATTCCCCCGAGCGCGGGGTTCAGGGCGAAGCCCAGTGCGACCCCTGCCAACCCCACGCACAGTGCGGTGACCCAGATCGCCCGCTGCTTCCGAGTCATACGGAGCCACACCGATCTGCTCGTTGTCGCCATGCCGGTAGGGTGCCATGAATCGATCAGTCTGGCGTCCTGGCAGATCTGCGTACCTGAACCTGGTTCCGGCGGTGACTGTCTCAAGGGCGGATCCCTGCCGAGGGCCCTCGACCGGGCTCGGGCTGCTTCGCGCAGTGAGCGGTCAGGGTGTGGACGCCTGCCGCACCTGCTCGAAGTGGAACTCGCGAATGAAACAGTCTCGTGGTTGGCCGACCGCGAAAAGCACGCAGTCGATGACCGATCGCGCGGTGAGATCGCTGTTTGCCTGACGGGGCCCGTCCTGAACGAAGTCCGGCGGAAACAGTGAGATCACCCGGATCCCTTCTGGCCGGAGCCGGTGCGACAGGATCTCAGCGAGTCCGGCGTGGGCATGCTTGGCCGCGTAGAACGCGGGATGTGCACCCGAGCGGCGGTGCCCCACCTCGCCGCATGCGGAGATCATGTTGACGATGTCGGGCCGCGACGATGCCCGTAGCAGCGGCAGTAGATTTTTGGTCAACAACATGGTGCCGGTCCCGCCCGCAGCCATCACGCTTTCGATCCTGTCGTCCGAGACGTCTCCCAGGTCGTCGCCTTCGATGTATGGGGCACCATTGTTGATCAGCACGTCGAGGTGCTTCGTCCGTTCGGCCACGGCACCGGCGAAGGCGCGCACCGACTCCGGTACGGCGAGGTCGCAGTGAAACACGTCAGCCCGGCCTGGCCCCCGCTGGCTGATCGCATCCGCAACATGCTCGGCCGCAGCCAGGTCGCGGGCCGAAAGGAAGATCTGCGCACCGTGCTCGGCGAAGGCTTCGGCCAGCAGTCGTCCGGTGTCACGTGCGGCACCGGTGATGGCGACGCGCAGACCGTCAAGGTTCATGGCCGAAGTGAAGCATCTGAACTCTGGTTGAGGTCAACAGGAACCTGCCGAGATCGGGCACCCGCTCTTCGGCATGACAGGGCGCCGCCTCGCCCCTGGCTTGCTGGCTGACGCGTTCCGGGGTCCACTAGTCGACCGCGGCTGACTCCTCGGTCGGGCGGGGTGTGCCGTTGACGAACCGGGGTCGTCGGCCCGGACCTCGACGCGGTCCGTCCGGGTCGCCGGCAGCATGATCGACCAGGGAAAACGGTTGGTGGGGCGGGCGGGACTCGAACCCGCGACCGAGGGATTATGAGATCAAGAAGGGCGATCCGGCAGCCTGCATACCTGGGCCTCTACCAGCGGAAACTCCTCTCGACATCTCTCACCGCTCCCCCACCGTCCGTCGACTTCTTGCGGACTGGATGCGGACTGTCTGCTGCCGCGAGGTGGCCAGTTCGCCGGTATCTTCCGGTTTGCCCGGACACCTACATTCCCGGGTGGGACTCGACATGTGGCGTAGCGTTCCGCAGCTAACATCGAAGGCTATGCAGCCTCTCCGAGATGTGCACGACGTCGCCCTCCTGCCCTTTAGCACCCATGGCGGCTTCTGGATCTTGGGGGGCCGATGATGCCGCTCGCTCAGGTCGGAATCACGCCCGGCGATTGGCTGGGTGCTGTTGTAGGGCTGGCCTCCTTGATCGTGACGGCGATCCTGGCCGTGCTGGTGTATCAGCTTCAGCGTCGGGACCGAGTTAAGGAGGCCGCACAACAGCGGTTAGAGGCGGAGCGTTCGAAGGAGCAAGAGCTCCGGCTCGCTGAGCTACGGCACGAGGAGGCCAAGCAACGCGAAGAAGCTCGCGCCAAAGAAGCGCGAGAGAGAGAGTTGCGACAGATCCGCCGTGAGCGCCATCGCGAAGACTTCGCCGTAGCGCACCAGGCCATCAACACGGTGGCTGATGCCGTGGATAAGTTGAAGTACGGGCCAATGGCTCCCGGAGATCCCCGCATAGCGGACTTGCGGGGCGCTGCCGAGAAGTTGAAGGGAATCGGCAGACGTATCGATGGCCTCTACAGGCTAGACAGCCTGGGCATTCATGCTGACTACCTTGCGCACCTTGCCACCCGAATGATGACCGACAAGGAAGCCGCGGCTCTGGTGACTATCGCGGTTCGTCGGGACAACGGCGACGGCGACGGCGAGCGCTTAAACGAGCGCCTGAGGAGCATGATGTGGGCTGTCGCCGATCAGTACGCAATGCGCAAGGAGATGCTGGTCAAAATTCAGGCCAGCCGCGATGCTCTGGCAAAGGAGTGGGGCGAATAGCCCCACATGACCTGCCATCCCGTCTGCCGCCGACCCACACACCGTGGAGCGGGCCAGGGCCAGGGTGACAAGGTGGAGCGCCCTACCGGACGAACGACCTTGTCGCCCTGGCCCTGGTCTGCTCGGCTCTGCCTGGGTCGGTGGCTGGCGGGATGGCATCCCACCACCCACGAACCGGAACCGTTCGGCAACTCCATCTCGGAGTCGTCTGGCCCCCGCCGGAGGCATGCCCTTAATTGGCCGGCGCGCCGGCCGATGCCGGCGCTTGCGCCGCCAGCAGGCCGAGCGCGGCCGGCGCGGCCCGCTTGCGGGCCGCCTTGATCTGATAGAGCGGAATTCGGCAACGCAAACCGCCGAGGGCTAGCCGAGCGGCATCCGAGCGATGACTTGCCATTCGTACATGTGCCGGTCTCGGTGCATCTCGATCAGATCAACGTGGCTGATCGAGACGGTGGCGGGCTCAGGAGCCACGGACTGCACCGCCTGAACGTAGGGCTCTGATGGGCCATCGGTGGTCAGGTAGGCAACGCTGACGTGGGGCCGGAATCGGCTCGGGTCCTCGGGGACCTGGTCCTCACCAACGACATGTCCGATGGCGGTCCGGGTAGCGGCTCGTAGCCGTTGGACAGGCTTGGCGGGCAGCGCGGGCATGACGATGGCCTCGTCAGCCACCACGATCTCCCGGAACTCGACAGCGACCGCGGGCAGTTGCGCGAGCTGCTTGCCCGCTTCCTCGATGATGGCGGCCAGTGTCGCGTCGCTGGTCTCGTCGGTGAAGCCGATGCCCTGCATGGTGAGGTGTAGCCACTGATCCGGGATCAGCGTTGCGGCGGGAGCTGCGGCCAGCGCCGACCGGTACGAGTCGGCCAAGCGGTACAGCTCGGGTTGGTCCTCGAAGGTCACGTGGAAGGCGTAAAAGCGGCGCCCGACACGCCACCCGGGCCGCCACCACCAGTGGTCACGGACATGGCCGGCGTGTTGCCCGGGTGCAAGGTCTGCGAATGACACGACTTCTCCTGTCAGACTTCCGAGGGCGCTTCGGGCTCGGTGGCGCTCGGCTCTACCTGGTAGTCGTCGATGACCATGATCCGATCGGCTGGCCATACCGACTCTGAGACTTCGAGGATGCTGCCGTCTTCGGCTCGGGCCGTATGGATCACGTGCATGACCGGGGCACCCATGGGCAGTGCGAGAGCTGCCGCTTCGTCGGCGGTGGGAAGGCGGGCCACCCACTGGTCTCGCGCCGTCGTGTAGCGCTTGCCGCTCAGGTCTTCCACGCAGAGGAACAGGCCCTTCGGGACCACCGTGGGTTCCTCTAGGTAGGTGCCGGCCGCGAACTCGGCCGGGATGTAGCTGGCCCCGATCTCCTCTGGCTTGCCCGTCTCCCGGTCGTAGAGGTTGCGGCGGCGCACCACGATCTCCGTGCCTGGCTCGATGTCCATGACTTCGGCGATGTGCGCGGGCACCGGGATGCGGCCGGCAAAGACGATCTCGTGCCGGAGATGCGAGGTAAGCAACCGCTGATCCTTGCGCGCTCGCCCATAGCGGTCGCGGGATCGGCGGTGCAGCCGGCGGCTTTCACGCACGAACGTGCCGACGCCGTGGCGGGACTCGATGAGCCCTTCGGCCCGAAGTACGCCGATGGCGTTCCGGAGAGTGATCGGGCTGACTCGGAAGCGCTCTGCGAGAGCTGTCTCAGCGGGAAGCCGGTTGTCCGGCTTGAACTTGCCTTCGCGGACTTCCCTGCGTAGCTGGGCCGCGATCTGCAAGTACTTGGGTGCCTTGGCACCGAGGTCGTCGGTCATGTCTGCCCCATCCTGGGCCGGTCCTATGGAGGTCTACCCCTCTTGACCACGGTAGCGCCGATGCCGTCTCCACTTCTCGGCAACATCGGTCCTATAGAGGTCTTGCTGACTGGCCGGAGAGCACCTACAGTCCTCTATAGGTCTTCCGACCCGCCAAGACCGGCAGAGGGCCGGCGGCGTCACGAAGGAGTGCCGAGATGGCTGTCCCCAACACGATCAAGGTCCCGGTTCCGTTCGAGTACGTCTTCCCCGCTGGTGTGCTGTGCCTGGGCGTACAGCCGGTGACGGACTTCGACAAGCGCGGCCAGGCCGACGACCAAGCCCGCGACAAGGACACCGGCGAGCGGCTGTGGGTGGTCAAGGTCCTGGACCTGGACCCGGAGGCCGGGAAGTTCGGCGGTACGAACGAGGTGAAGGTGAAGATCGCCGCTCCGGTGCAGCCGGTGCCGCCGGCGTCGAAGATCCCGGGCTACCCGCCGGCGGTGGAGTTCACCGACGTGACCCTCACTCCGTACGTCGACTCGCAGCGGTGCAAGGGCAACGCGCCCAAGTGCAAGGCCCGTCAGGCGTGGTCGATCCGCGCGGGCGCCATGACCGAGCCCATCGCTGTCGCCGCGACGAAGCAGGCGGCCTGACCAGAACTGCACGCGCGGGGCGGGCCTCTACCGCCAAGTCGATTCCCGCCCCGCGCTCTGACCCGTTCTCCCTGGAAGGAGTTGGGCTGATGCCCACGCTAGCTGACGCTGCCCGCATCGTCGGGAACCCGCGCCCCGCACCCCGCCGCACCACTCACCGCCGCACGGTGATGCGCCTCGCCGGCCCCGGTATCCGGGCCGTCCGCGAGGTCTACACCACCGTCCCCGCCGACGCCGTCCGCGTCGCCGCCCTGGTCGAGATCTCCGCCGCCGCCGCAGCGCTGGCGCGGACGGTGGTTAAGTTGCGGCACCTCGACCCGGACCTCATCGCCCCGCACGTGGCCGACCGCGTCGACCTGCGTGCCGTGCTCGGTCGTGGCCGGTGGCTGCCGACCATGACCCGCCACGTCCCCGCCCCGGACTGTGGTCCGGTCAACCTCGCCGCTCTCGCCCCGGCGCGGATGCCGGTGCGCCGCAGGGTGATCCGCCGTGCCGGCACCCCTGGTCAGGCATCGCTGTTCACCGCCGCCGCGACGGTCGGGGAGGGCTGAGCCATGCCGCTGGTCAACGTGATCCGGGGCGACCGGATCGAGGGCGCGCCGATCAACGTCCGTACCCCGTTCGTGCGGATCCCGATGTGGCTGGCCCTGTCGTGGTGGACCGCCAAGGCCCTCGGCCGCCTGGTCCTCGTGCTCGTCCGCTTCTGGTACCTGACCGCCCCGGCCGTCTTCTTCGGCTGGCTTTACCTCCGCTTCGGGTGGCTCGGCCCCACTGCCGTAGTGGCCGCCGTGGTGCTGGTGTCGACGGTGTGGGCGTTCGCGCATCGGGCGTCGTGGCTGCGGTTCGGGTGGTGGCCGGTCCTGTCCCGCTACCGGCGCATGGTCTATCGGCGGAACTGGCACGCCGCGATGGTGACCGCGAAGCTGGCCGTCTCGTTCGACTCGCACACCGTCTTGCCGGTGCTGCGGCGGGTCCGCTGCTCGGCGGGCGTGGACGTGGTGACGGTGCGGATGGTGACCGGGCAGATCCCCGACGACTTCGCCAAGGTGGCCGAGAGGTTGGCCCACACCTTCGGCGTCCGGCAGGTCAAAGCCGCCCCGGGTTCACGCCCGGACGTGGTGCTGCTGCACCTGTTCCGCGGTGACCCCCTGGCGAAGCTCGTCCGGCCCGTGCCGGTGCCGGCCGTGCCGGAGTTCACCGCCCTGCCGGTCGGTCGGCAGGAAGACGGCGACGGCTACGAGCTGCGGCTGTTCGGCACACAGGTCCTCGTCGTGGGCGCCACGGGAGCAGGGAAGGGCTCGGTCATCTGGTCGGTCGTCCGCTCCCTCGCCAACGGCGTCACCTCCGGCCTGGTGCAGATCTGGGGCCTCGATCCCAAGGGCGGCATGGAACTCGGGATGGGCGCGCCGATGTTCTCCCGCTTCGCCTGCAAGGACTACGCCGCGATGTGCGAGCTGATCGAGGAAGCCGCCACCGAGGCCAAGCGGCGAGCAGCCAAGCTCTACGGCCGCACCCGCCAGCACACGCCGACGCCGGATGAGCCGCTGATCGTCCTGGTGATCGATGAGCTGGCCAACCTGACCGCCTACCTCACCGATCGGCAGCTCAAAGACCGGATCAAGGCCGCGCTGTCGATCCTGCTCAGTCAGGGGCGGGCGGTTGGTGTTCACGTCCTGGCCGCGATCCAGGACCCGCGCAAGGAGGTGCTGCCGTTCCGCGACCTGTTCCCCACCCGCATCGGACTCCGGCTCGCTGAGGCGGCACAGGTCGACCTCGTGCTCGGGGAAGGGATGCGCGACCGGGGCGCGCTCTGCGACCGCATCCCGCAATCCCTGCCCGGGGTCGGCTTCGTGGTCATCGACGGTGACCCGACGCCGATGCGGGTCCGGTTCTCCTACCTGACCGATGACGAGATCCGCGACATGGCCCACACCTACGGCCGGCTCCGGGTCATCGACGGCGAGATCCTGGAAGGTGCCGCATGAAGCCCCACCCCACCACCACCCGCGCCGACCGCATCGAGGGCCTGGTCCTCGTCGTCATCCTTCTGCTCGTCGCCGGCTTCGCCGGGGCCGCGTCGTTCACCCACGTCAAGGACTGGACTCTCGACAACTCTCCGGCTGGCACGGGCGAGTGGTTCGGCTGGGCCAACGCCGTCATCAGTGAGCTCGTCCCGGTCGCCGCGCTGCTGACCATCCGCCGCCGACGCCGTTCCGGTGCCTCGATCCGGTACCCGATGTTCCTGCTCGTCGCTGCCGTCGCTCTGTCCCTGGCCGCGCAGCTCGCCGTGGCCAAGCCGGGCCTGTCCGGGTGGCTGCTGTCCGCCGTCCCGGCGCTGGCGTTCATGGGCCTGTCCAAGCTCGTCCTCGCCACCGCCCCGGCCCCCGCACCGGAGGCCGACGAACCCACCTCGACTACGGCACCCGCTGCGGCGTCGCCCGCCCGCCCGGTCACGCCGCCCGCTCCTGCCGTCACGCCAACTCCGCCCACCCCTGCCTCGGAACCGGTCGCCCTGGTCCCGGTCGAGCCCGCCCGTCCCGCCCCGGTCGTCCCGACTCCGGTCGCTCCGCTGGCTCCGGTGCCGCCGGCCGCGTTCGTCCGCCGCAATGGTGTGCCGCTGATCGGAGAGGTGACCCGATGACCGACAACCTGCTCTCCGGCGTCCTCTTCGCCGCCTGCCTCGCCCTGTTCGCCTGGGATCAGTACCGGCTCTACGCCGCCCGCTACGAGCTGGCCGCCCTGCAACGGACGACGCTGCGCGACCCGCTCACCGGCATCGCCAACCGCGCCGGCCTCGCCCAGGCGTGGGAGCAGCTCGCCGCGCTGCGGCCGTGGGTGCTGGTGGTCGACCTGGACGGCTTCAAGCCCGTCAACGACACCCACGGCCACGCCGCCGGAGACCTGGTCCTCACCGCCGTCGCGCAACGCCTGCGGTCGGTCCACGGTGTGGCCGCCCGGCTCGGCGGGGACGAGTTCGCCGCGCTCCTGCTCGACCCGAACCCGGCCACCGCCGCCCGCCAGCTGGCCGCCGCGATCGCCGCCCCGGTCCGGCTGCCGTCCGGGGTGTCGGTGTCGGTGACCGCCAGCATCGGCCTCGCCCCGGCCAGCCCGTCCGGCCTCGCCGCCGCCCTGGCCGACGCCGACGCCGCCATGTACCGGGCCAAGACCACCCGGGCCGGCGTCGTCGCCTTCGACCCGCTGCGCGACGACCACACCACCCCCACCGCCGACCCGCGCCCCGCCCTCCGCGTCCGCGACCTCACCCCGACTGTCGGGGTGGGCCGATGACCATCACCCCGACGCTGCCCGGCCTCGCCCCCGCCCCCGTGGCGGAGCCAAGGCCGGGCTCCCGGGCCGCCCGGATGCTCATGCCCCGCTCCGTCGACGTCGTCAAGGACCTAGCCGCCGACTACGGCGTCTGCACCCGCCCCGTCTCCCTGCGCCGCACCGACCTCGACAGCGGGCAGACCGAGGTCATCGACATGCCGTGCGGCGCCACGCAGGAAGCCAAGTGCCCCGCCTGCGCCACCCGCGCCCGCCGGCTGCGGCAGCAGCAGATCCGGGAGGGCTGGCACCGCGACGACGAACCCGACCCCGGACCGCAGCCGGCCACCGACGCGCAACGCGGCCTGATCGTCGCCCGCGCTCACCTGGAATTCGCCCGGGATGAGGCTGCTCGGGCTTCGCAGTGGGACCAGGTGGCCGACCTGGACGACGCGATCAGCGAGCTGGAAGGCCAGATCACCATCGAGGGCATGCGCGGGCGGCCCGCCCCACCGCACGGCGGCGAGGACCAGGAGGACGGCGACGGCAAGCGTCGCGTTCGCTCCACCAAGCGGCGGCAGGACGCCCCAGACCTGCCCCGGCTGCCGGTGGAGAACCGGACCGTGGGCCGCACGTTTGAGGGCCACGGCGGGCAGGTGTTCCGGCCGTCGATGTTCCTCACCCTCACTCTCGACTCCTACGGCCGCGTGCACTCCGACGGGACACCGGTCGACCCCGACAGCTACGACTACCGGCGAGCAGCGTGGGATGCGGTCCACTTCCCGCGGCTGCTCGATCGGTTCTGGCAGAACCTGCGCCGGGCGGTCGGCTGGAACGTCCAGTACGCCGGTGCCGTGGAACCGCAGCGCCGACTGGCTCCGCACGCGCACTTCGCCATCCGGGGCACCATCCCCCGCGCCCTGGTCCGCCAGGTGGCCGCCGCCACCTACCACCAGGTGTGGTGGCCCTCCGTCGAGCAGCGGGTCTACGAACCCGGGCGGGCGCCGCAATGGGACGCCGACGCCGCCGGCTACACCGACCCCACCACCGGGCGGCTGCTGCCGTCGTGGGATGACGCCCTGGACCTGGTCGACGCCGACCCCGATGCCGAACCGGTCCACGTCGTTCGCTTCGGTGTGCAGGTCGACGCCAAGGGTGTGCTCGCCGGCTCCAAGGACGCGGATCGGTGCGTTGGGTACATCACCAAGTACCTGACCAAGCAGGCCGCCGACTGCCACGACGTGACCACCGGCCGGCAACGGGCGCACCTGGAACGGCTCTGGCAGGAGCTGCGGCACACGCCGTGCTCGGAGCGGTGCGCCAACTGGCTGCTCTACGGCATTCAACCGAAGAAGGCTCGACCTGGGCTTCGGCCGGGCAACTGCAAGAACAAGGTCCACAAGCGGGAAACCCTTGGCATCGGTGGCCGGCGGGTACTGATCTCGCGGCAGTGGTCCGGCAAAACGCTGACTGACCACCGGGCCGACCGACGCGACTGGGTCAAGGCTCTCCTGGGCGTCACCACCGACGCCGACACCGCCCCGCCCGGCGGGGAGCAACGCCACGCCTGGGAACTCGCCAAGCCCACTGATTCGGACGTTGCTCCGCTCGGGCACCGGGTCCTGCGCGCCATCTCCGAGCGCATCCAATGGCGGGTCCAACTCGACGCGGCCAGACGCAACCAGGCACCACCCGATGTTTCGGCAACCGCCACGGCTCAGGAGGGAGCAGCATGAAGACCCGGACCATCGAACCGCTGTGGACGGCTGAGGACGTGTCGACCTTCCTCGGCATCCCGGTGAGCACCCTCTACCAATGGCGGTACCGCAGGACCGGACCCAAGGCGTCTCGGGTCGGCCGGCACCTGCGGTACAACCCGGCCGACGTGCGGGCCTGGCTGGAAGAGGCGGCAGACCGGTGAGCGTGGTCAAACGCCCGAACGGGAAGTGGCGTGCCCGGTACCGGGATGCTGCGGGCAAGGAGCACGCTCGCCACTTTGACCGCAAGGTCGACGCTGACCGGTGGCACGCGTCGATGAAGACGGCCCTTGCTCGCGGTGAGTGGGTCGACCCGGCTCTCTCACGGGTCACCGTTGGCGACTGGGCTGCCCGGTGGTTCGCCAATCAGGTGCAGCTCAAGCCTTCGACTCGGCATCGGTACGGCAGTCTTCTGCGGCGGCAGGTGCTCCCGGTGTGGGAACGCGTCCCCCTCTCGGCAGTCACGCACGCCGACGTTGGCGAGTGGGTGCGCCGCATGACGCAGGCAGGCCTTGCGCCGTCCACCGTTCGGCAAGCCCATCGCGTGTTCTCGCTGCTGCTGGCGCTGGCGGTTCGGGATGGTCGGCTGACTCGTAACGTCGCTGTGGGCGTGCGCCTCCCCCGCGTCGGGCGCGCTGACAAGGTGTTCCTGACGCACGGCCAGGTGGCCGAGCTGGCGGCGGCGGCAGAGCCGCATGGGCTGATCATCCGGGTCCTGGCTTACACCGGGCTGCGCTGGGGCGAGCTGGCCGCGCTTCGGGTCCGCCGGGTGGACCTGGTGAAGCGCCGGCTGCTGATCGCGGAGTCGGTGACGGAGGTCAACGGTCGGGCGGTGTTCGGCACGCCAAAGACGCACCAACGGCGTTCGGTGCCGCTCCCCCGGTTCCTGGTCGAGCCGATCGCCGGCCAGATCGCCGGCCGTTCCGGTGACGAGCTGGTGTTCACGTCCCCGGCCGGCGACGTGTTGCGCAACAACAACTTCCGTCGCCGGGTCTTCGATCGGGCTGCGGAGTCGGTCGGTCTCGCTGGCCTGACGCCGCACGAGCTGCGGCACACGGCGGCCAGTCTCGCGGTGGCCGAGGGCGCCAACGTGAAGGCGGTGCAGCGGATGCTCGGCCACGCCTCGGCGGCCATGACGCTGGACGTCTACGCGGACCTCTTCGAAGACGACCTGGACCAGGTGGCCGATCGCCTCGACCGGGCGGCGGGTCGTGCTGCTGCGGACTCAGTGCGGACTGAGGGTGTCGGTCCGGACCTCGATGCGGTCCGTCCGGGTCGTCGGCAGCATGGTTGACCAGGTAAAACGGCTGGTGGGGCGGGCGGGACTCGAACCCGCGACCGAGGGATTATGAGTCCCCTGCTCTAACCCGCTGAGCTACCGCCCCGTCACCGCGCCGGATCGTAACCCGCCCAACGGATCACCGGCCATCACCCGACGGGCCGACGCAGGATCCGGGCAGCACGATGGGCAACGCGAGAATAACAGCGCGCAGCCGGTTGTTCGGTCCCGCCATGGCCGACCGGAGCGTCACCGTTCCGGGTCGAGCAGGGTGGCCGACAGCCATGCCCCGGCGGTGTTGGTCGCCTCCCGGATCGAACGGGTGATCCGGGCGAGGCGACCCACCGTCGGCGGCGGGGCTGGGATCAGCTCGGGGTCGCGGGCCGGCAGGGCGACGTGCCGCTCGCCCGGCACCGCCTCGTCGACCATCGACAGGTCCGGCGTCGGGGTGAAGAGATTCGGCTCGACGTGCAGGGTGATGCCGTCGTCGCCGATCAGCCGCCGGGCGCCGTCGGGCCAGACCAGCAGGGCGGCGCAGGCGGCGTACCCGACGGTGGAGATCGCGTCGCGGAACGCCATGGTGACGCCGTCGGGGCCGATGGTCAGTTCGGCCTCGTCGTCGGTCCCGTGGTGGACGGTGCCGTCGACCGCCCGTTCCGAGGTGGTGGGCGCGGCGGTGAAGCCGGCCCAGTCGGCACCGTCGAAGATCGCCCGCAACGCCGGCCAGTCGTGGTCGCGCAGGGCCGCCCGCAGGGCGAGCACCTGCGGGTACGCGGCCTGCGGGTCCGTTCTGGCCGCTAGGGTGAGGGGCACGGCGCGATACCAGGTGATCAACTCCGGCCGCGGCGCCCCGATCGTCAGCCCCTTCCGCGCAGCTCCGCCAGCACCGCCCCGGCGGTCCGCCAGCCGCTGGCCAGCGCCCCCTGGATGGACGGGCTGTCCCGGTGGTCCCCGGCGACGAAGAGCTCGTCGCCGAACGTCACCGGCTTGCGCAGCCGGCCCTGCGGCGGCGGGGCGGCGGGCAGGGCGTCCGGGATGGACACGGTGGTCAGGTGCGTCCAGTCGGCGGTGGACCGCCCGTACAGCCGCTCCAGCTCGGCGCGGATCACCGGCTCCGGTGGCGCGGCCGGCCCGACCACGGAGGTGGCGACGAGGTGCCGTCCGGCCGGCGCGCACGTCGGCGCCGCCCGGCTGATCACCACCGTGTTCGCCACCAGCTCCCGCCGGTCCCCGTCGACCAGCAGGATCGGCTCGTCCAGCGGCGCCTCGGCGGTGCTGTGGTAGTAGGTGGTGTAGCTGTGCATGCGTACCCGACCGAGGCCCGGCAGCAGTGCGGCCGCGCGGGGCGGGTCAACGGCGACCACGACGGCCCGGCAGGTGATCTCGCCGGCCGGGGTGCGGACCCGGCCGGGCGTCACCTCGGCGACCGGGGTGCCCAGCTCGACCAGGCCGGTCGGCAGCGGGTCCGCGATCGCGGCGGGCAGCGCCCCCATCCCCCGGGCCGGCAGGCCGATCCGGCCACGGGCGAAGGAGCGAAGCACCATGGCCAGCACGTGGCTGGAGGTCTCCAGCTCCCGGTCGATGAAGACGCCGGAGAGGAACGGCCGGATCAGCTCCTCGACGATGGAGGTGGAGAGGCCGGCGCGGCGCAACGCCGCCTCAGTGGTGGTCTCCGGCGCGTCGAGCAGCCGACTGACGGGCAGGGTGGCGCAGCTGGTGGCGAGGCCGGCGAAGCGGAGCCGGTCGCGCAGCGAACCGACCCCGGCGAGCGCGGTGCGGGGCGCTCCGGCCGGCTCGCGCAGCGGGTTGACCAGCCGGTCCAGCCGGCCGCGGCGGCGGACCAGCACCCCGGAGGTGAACCAGCCGAGGTCGAGGGTGGCCAGGTCGAGCAGGGTGCCCAGCCGCGGGTAGGCGGTGTTCAGCACCTGGAAGCCGCGGTCCAGCAGGTAGCCGTCGACCGCGTCGGTGGCGACCCGTCCGCCGAGGCGGTCGGCCGCCTCGACCAGCCGCCACGCCACGCCGGCGCGGTGCAGTCGCCGGGCTGCGGCGAGACCGGCGAGGCCACCGCCGACGATCACGACGTCGGTGTCAGTGGGCACGGTGACTCCCGGCGTCCATCCGGTCGTCGCCGTCGCGCGTGGACCGGGACAGCCGGCTGGGCCACCACACCTTCGGCCCGATGTCGTACGACAACGCGGGCACCAGCAGCGAGCGGACGATGATGGTGTCGATCAGGACGCCGACGGCCACCGCCACGCCCAGCTCCACCAGCACCACCAGTGGGAGTACGGCCAGCGCGGAGAAGGTGGCGGCCAGCACGATGCCGGCGGAGGTGATCACCCCACCGGTGACGGCGAGCCCGGCGAGCACGCCGGCCCGGGTGCCCCGCTTGACGGATTCCTCGCGTACCCGGCTCATCAGGAAGATGTTGTAGTCGATGCCGAGGGCGACCAGGAAGACGAAGGCGAAGAGCGGGAACGACTGGTCCACCCCGGGGAAGTCCAGCAGGTGCTTGAAGATCAGCGCGCAGAGCCCGAGGGTGGCCAGGAACGACAGCACCACGGTGGCGATGAGCAGCAGCGGGGCGAGCAGGGCGCGCAGCAGCAGGGCCAGGATGATCGCGATCACCACCAGCACCACCGGGATGATGACGTTGCGGTCCCGGGCGGAGGCGTCCGAGGTGTCCACGTTGATCGCGGTGAAGCCGCCGACCACCGCGTCGGCGCCGGGCACGGCGTGCACCGCCTCCCGCAGGTCGCGGATGGTCCGCTCGGCGCCGTTGCTGTCCGGCGGGTCGGCCAGGGTGGCCTGGAGCTCGACCTTCCCGTCGACCACCTTGGGCTGCGCGTTCGGGTCGGGCGGGCCGGCCTGCTGGGCGCCGGTCACCGGGGCCACCGAGGCGACCCCGGGCACGCCCTGCGCCACCTGGGCGACCTGCCGGGCGGTCTGCTGGGTGGTGAAGATGGTGGCGGGGCTGCCGGTGCCGCCCGGGAAGTGTCGGGCGATCACCTCCTGCCCGGCCACCGAGTCGGTGCGCTTGGTGAACAGGTCGGTCTGGCCGAGGGTGGTCACGCCGAGCTGCGGCAGGCCCAGGATGAGCAGCCCCAGCACCGCGGCCGTGACCAGCCAGACCGGCCGGGCCCGGCGGGCGACGAAGCCGGCGATCCGGCTCCAGATGCCGTGCTCCGCCTGCGGGTCGGCCTGGTCCTGCCGGGGCACCCGGGGCCAGAACGCCCACCGGCCGCCGAGCACCAGCAGGGCCGGCAGGAAGGTCAGCATCACCAGCAGGGTGGCGGCGATGCCGATCGCGGCGACCGGTCCGAGCGCCCGGTTGGAGTTGAGGCTGGACAGCAGCAGGCAGAGCAGGCTCAGGATGACGGTGCCGCCGGAGGCGATGATCGCCGGGGCGGCACCCCGCCAGGCGGTCTTCATGGCGTCCCAGGGACGGGCGTGCCGGTGCAACTCCTCCCGGTAGCGGGCGATCAGCAGCAGCGCGTAGTCGGTGCCGGCGCCGAAGACCAGCACGGTGAGGATGCCCTGTGCCTGCCCGTTCAGCTTGATCACGTCGTTCTTCGCCAGGAAGTAGACGAAGACCGAGGCCAGCGAGTACGACATCCCGGCGGCGAGCAGCGGCGCGATCCAGAGCACCGGACTGCGGTAGACCACCAGCAGGATGATCAGCACCACGACCAGGGTGACCAGCAGCAGCGGCCCGTCGATGGCGGAGAAGACCTCGATCAGGTCGGCGAGCAGGCCGGCCGGCCCGGCCACGTCGACGGTGAGCCCGTCGCGATTCTCGCCGGCGATGGCGCGCAGTTGGTCCACGACGCTGATGATCTGGTCGCCGTCGGTCCCGTCGACCGGGACGACCACCTGCAACGCCTTGCCGTCCTTGCTGGGGATCGGCGGGGGCAGCGGGCCGACCACGCCGGGCACCTGGGCGAACCGGGCCGCGTCGGCGGCGGCGACCTGCTTGTCGGCGTCGGTGATGCCGGAGTTGCGTTCGTAGACCACCAGGGCCGGGGTGGTCTGCTTCTCGGTGAACCCGGCGGCCAGGTCCTGGGCCCGGGTGGCCTCGGCGTCGGCGGGCAGGAAGGAGGCGTTGTCGTTGGTCGACACCTCGCCCAACTTGCCGGAGTACGGTCCGGCGATCCCGCCCACGACCAGCCATCCGAGCACGACCGCCACCGCGATCAGTGTGGCCGTAGCGCGGCCCCGTCCTCCGGCCATCTGCACCCGTCCTTGAAATCGACGCACCAATCGACGCAGCGGGAGTCTAAGTCGACATCGACCATCCTGCCGGCCGAGCCCGGACGAAGGCGCAACTTGCGGCAATTAGGCGCTTTCCCGAGCGGTGAGGGCACCAGCCGCCGCAACCCGGGCAGCGGCACAAGTCGGGTCGGCGGCGGAACGACGAACGCCCGTCGGCCTGGGCCGACGGGCGTCTGGTGGAGAAGCTCCCCCGATTGGACTCGAACCAATAACCTGCCGGTTAACAGCCGGCTGCTCTGCCAATTGAGCTACAGGGGACTGCTCATCGCTTTCACCCCGGATCTCCCCGGTGCTCGGCGACGGGACAAGAGTACAGGAAACCGGGGGGTGTTGGTCCAGGGGGTTACCCCCTCCCACGACGACCGCCTCGACCGATGGCATAACCGGACATATCGTCATCCCGGCACAAGGAGGTATGAGGACGGAGCAGGATGGGTAGTTAGCTGCGGACAGAGGACGCAGGCGCGAAAAGGTCGCCCCGAGCGGGTCACCCCGTCGGGTTCGACGGCGCGTCAGGTACGAAAGGAGCCGCCATGCGCGGAAAGATCATGTTCCTTGGCGGGCTGGCTGCGGGGTTCGTCCTGGGCGCCCGTGCCGGCCGGGAGAAGTACGAGGAGCTGGTGGTGCGGGGCCGCAAGGTGCTCGACCACCCGACCGTCCAGGAGGCGGCGGGCGTCGCGCAGGCCCAGGCGACCCGGCTCTACAGCGAGGGCAAGGACAAGCTCGGCCAGTCCAAGCTGGGCGAGAAGCTCAGCACGAGCACCGGCAGCAACGGCAGCAGCCGGCAGGAGCTGACCGCCGCCGACGACGCGTTCGCCGGCACGCCGGCCACGGTCGCCGCCAAGGCGGGCAGCAGCTCGTCCAGCACCGGTTCGACCACCACGTCGGCCACCACCACCCCGCGCACCAAGCCGTCCGGCACCGGCGCCAACGGCAGCACCATCTGAGTCCACGTACTCCCGGAAGCGGGTCGATCGCCTCGGCGACCGGCCCGCTTCCGTACGTCCGGGCGCGCGTCGGGCAAGATTCTCCGGTGGAGGTGGTCACGTGGCCGTCGTACGACCGGAGAACGCGCACCAGGCGCGGCTGTTGCGCCTGCTGCGCGACGACGGGCCCCGCTCCCGTGCGGAGCTGGGGGACGCCGTCGACCTGGCCCGGTCCCGGCTGGCCGCGGAGGCCGACCGGCTGATCGAGCGCGGCCTGGTGGAGAACGCCGGACCGGCTGCCTCCCGGGGTGGCCGCCGGTCGCCGCTGCTCCGGCTCGCCGCCACCGTCCGGTTCGCCGGGGTGATCGTCTCGCCGCAGCGCATCGACGTCGCGGTGACCGACGGCGAGCTGGCCGTGCTCGCCCGGACCAGCGAGCCGGCGGACGTCCGGGCCGGGCCGGAGGCGATCTGCGCCCGGGTGGTCGAGCTGATCGGCAAGCTCCGCGCCGAGCTGGGCCTGAATCAGCTCACCGCCGTGGGTGTCGGCCTGCCGGCGCCGGTCGCCTTCGCCGAGGGGGTACCGGTGTCACCCCCGGCCCTGCCCGGCTGGCACCGCTTTCCGATCCGCGAGACGCTCGCCGCCGACCTGGGCTGCCCGGTGCTGGTGGACAACGACGCCAACCTGATGGCGCTCGGGGAGAAGCACGCCGGCACCGCCCGGGCCTTCGACGACTTCCTCCATCTCAAGCTCGGCTCGGCGATCGGCTGCGGGCTGGTGCTCGGCGGCCAGGTCTACCGGGGTGCCACCAGCGGCGCGGGCGACATCGCTCACCTGCGCCTGGCCGACGACGGCCCGCTCTGCGCCTGCGGCGACAACGGCTGCCTGGAGGCGTACAGCGGTGACGCCGCCCTGGTCCGGGAGGCGGTGACCGCCGCCCGGACCGGCCGTTCGACGGTGCTCGCCGAGCGGCTGGACGAGGCCGGCGAGCTGACCGTCCTCGACGTGGCCCGGGCGGCCACCGGCGGGGACGCCGCCGCACAGGCCCTGGTCCGGGCCGCGGCCCGCCGGTTGGGGCAGATCCTGGTCGGGCTGGTCAGCTTCTTCAACCCGGGCATCGTCATCATCGGTGGCGTGGCCCCGGGCATCGGGCCGGTGCTGCTGGCCGAGATCCGGGGGCTGGTCTACCGGCGGTCCACCCCGCTCTCCACCGGCACCATGCCGATCGTCCTGTCGGACCTGGACGACTGCGCCGGCGTGATCGGCGCGGCCCGGCTGGCCAGCGACCACGTCCTCACCCCCGCCTGACCGGCCGGCACTCCCGCGGCGCGTGCCGCTGCGCCGCGCCGTCCCGCGCCCAAGATCGTGCTGTTTCCAGGATGTAGTGGCCTCGGATCGACGAGGAGGCCACTACATCCTGGATCGAACGTGATCTTGGAGGGTCACCGGCGACGGACAGCCGCGCGGCGGGTCAGTCGCGGGTGCTGCTGAACGCGGCGTCGAACGCGGCCGACGGGGCGTCGAAGGCCAGCCGGCGGACGAACTGCAGCGCCTCCGGCGCGCCTACCAGCCGGTCCATGCCGGCGTCCTCCCACTCGATCGAGATCGGGCCGTCGTAGCCGATCGCGTTCAACGCCCGGAAGCAGTCCTCCCACGGCACGTCGCCGTGGCCGGTGGAGACGAAGTCCCAGCCGCGCCGCAGGTCGGCCCAGGGCAGGTGGGAGGCGAGCCGGCCGCGCCGCCCGTCGCCGGTACGCACCTTCGCGTCCTTGCAGTCCACGTGGTAGATCCGGTCGGCGAAGTCGAAGATGAAGTTCACCGGGTCCAGCTCCTGCCAGACGAAGTGCGACGGGTCCCAGTTCAGCCCGAACGCGGGCCGGTGCCCGATCGCCTCCAGGGTGCGCCTGGTGGTCCAGTAGTCGTACGCGATCTCGCTGGGGTGCACCTCGTGCGCGAAGCGCACGCCCACCTCGTCGAAGACGTCGAGGATCGGGTTCCACCGGTCGGCGAAGTCCTGGTAGCCGCGCTCGATCATCGCGGGCGGGACCGGCGGGAACATCGCCAGGGTGTGCCAGATCGACGAACCGGTGAACCCGACGACGGTCTTCACCCCGAGCTTCGCCGCCGCCCGGGCGGTGTCCTTGATCTCCTCGGCGGCGCGCCGGCGTACCCCCTCGGGTTCGCCGTCGCCCCAGATCCGCGCGGGCAGGATGTCCTGGTGGCGCTCGTCGATCGGGTGGTCGCAGACGGCCTGGCCGACCAGGTGGTTGGAGATGGTGAAGACCTGGAGGTTGTGCTTGGCCAGCGTCTCCTTCCTGCGCTCGACGTACGAGTCGTCGGCGAGCGCCTTGTCGACCTCGAAGTGGTCGCCCCAGCAGGCGATCTCCAGGCCGTCGTAGCCCCATTCGGAGGCGAGCCGGCAGACCTCGTCGAACGGGAGGTCGGCCCACTGGCCGGTGAAGAGCGTGATGGGTCGCGCCATTGTCTGTTCTCTCCCCTGTCGTGATGGGGATTCCTCGGTGCGGGACCGGGGCGGGGGCGACCGGGGTGGAGCACGGCGGACCGCCGTGGGACACCGGTGGGCGCGGGAAGCACCTGGGACCGACGGGTTGCGCCTCCCGTCGGTGCACCGGCGGCCGGCACGGTCGCCGCCCCCACTCTAGAACCGCCCCGGCGGTTGGGAAAGGGGCCCGATGGCACCGGGCCCCTTTCCACGCCTCAGGCGTCGCGGCGGCGGAGCTGGACGACGGCGGCGCCGAGCAGCACCGCGAGCCAGGCCACGAAGACCGCCGCGCCGGCCGCCGGGGAGAGCAGGTCGGGGTTCGACCCGATCGACATGAACGCCTGGCCGGCGTTCGACGGCAGGTACGGCGACACGGCATCCGACCAGCTCTCCGGCAGCAGCGACACCACCCCCGGCACCACCAGCAACAGCGCCACCACGCTGGTCAGCGCGCCGGCCGTGTTGCGCAGCAGCGCGCCCAGCGCCGCCCCGAGCACGCCCACCCCGGCCAGGTAGCCCGCGGTGCCCAGCACGGCACGCAGCACCCCGTCGTCGGTCAGCGCGACACCCTTGTCGCCGAGGATCGCCTGCCCGCCTCCGAAGGTGAGTAGCGCGGTCGGCACCAGCACCGCCAGCGACACCCCGGCCAGTACGCCGACCTTGCCGACCAGCACCGGCCAGCGCCTCGGCACGGCCGCCAGCGAGGAACGGATCATGCCGGTGGAGTACTCGCCGGCGACCAGCAGCACGCCGAGGGTGCCGATCAGCAGCTGGGCGAGGTTCACCCCGCCGAGGCTGGCGCCGAGCGGGTCGAGTGAGGACGGCCCACCGGGTGGCGCGGGCGTGCCCGGCTCGATGGTGGTGTTGGCGAGGAAGGCGGAGAAGGCAAGCCCGAGGCCGGCGAGGACGACGACGGTGGCGGCCAGCATGATCAGCGACGACCGCAGCGAGCGGAACTTGATCCACTCGGCGCGGAGCACCCGCCACCCGGTGACCCGGGCGTCGGCGGGCACGGTGGGACGCGGGACGGTGGTGGCGGTCATCGGGCGCTCCCTACGGCGGGCCGGTCGGTCTCGCCGTGGTACTCGACGGCGTCCCGGGTCATGGTCATGAACGCCTCCTCCAGGGAGGCCTCGGTGGCGGAGAGTTCGTGCAGGGTGAGGCCGGCCGTGGCGGCCCGGTCGCCGATCTGCTCGCGGGTCAGCCCGGTCACCTCCAGCAGCCCCGGCTCGCCGGAGGTGACCGTCACGTCCGGGCCGAGCAGCAGCTCACGCAGGGTGCCGGCCTGCGGGGAGCGGACCCGCACGGTGGTCCGGGACGCCTGCCGGGTGAACTCGGCCAGCGGCACGTCGGCGATCAGCCGGCCCCGGCCGACCACGATCAGGTGCTCGGCGGTCTGCGCCATCTCGCTCATCAGGTGGGAGGAGACGAGGACCGTGCGGCCCTGCGCGGCCAGCCCCTTGAGCAGGCCGCGGATCCACCGGATGCCGTCCGGGTCGAGGCCGTTGACCGGCTCGTCGAGCATCACCACCTTGGGGTCGCCGAGCAGCGCGGCGGCGATGCCGAGCCGCTGGCCCATGCCGAGGGAGAACCCGCCGGCCCGCTGACCGGCCACCTCACGCAGCCCGACCAGCTCGATCACCTCGTCGACCCGTCGGGCGCCGATGCCGTGGGTGGCGGCCATCGCCAGCAGGTGGTTGCGGGCCGACCGCCCGGTGTGCACCGCCTTCGCCTCCAGCAGGGCGCCGACCTCGCGCAGCGGGGCCGGGTGGTCGGCGTACCGGCGGCCGTCGACGGTGACGGTGCCGGAGGTGGGGGCGTCCAGGCCGATGATCATCCGCATGGTGGTGGACTTGCCGGCGCCGTTCGGGCCGAGGAACCCGGTGACGATCCCGGGCCGCACCTGGAAGGTCAGGTCGTCGACGGCGACCTTGTCGCCGTACCGCTTGCTCAGGTTGGTCACATCGATCATGCGTCCAACGATCGCCCGCGTACCCCTGCCTGCGCGTCGGCCGGGCGCGGACACCTGCGCGTACCGCGGACGTGGTAGGCGGGGACGCCGGCTACCGCGGGCGCGGGCCGCCTCAGCGCGCCGGCGGCTGGTCGACCCGGACCAGCCCGCTCTGGTACGCGATCACGACGAGCTGCGCCCGGTCGCGGGCGCCCAGCTTCATCATGGCCCGGTTCACGTGGGTCTTCGCCGTCAGCGGCGAGACGACCAGCCGCTCGGCGATCTGCTCGTTGGACAGCCCGGCCGCCACCAGACCCAGCACCTCCCGTTCCCGGTCGGTGAGCACCCGCAGCCGTTCGGGGGTGGCCCGCTCCTGGAGTTCCGGCTGGGCCAGGAAGCGGGCGATCAGCCCCTGGGTGGCCTTCGGGGAGAGCAGCGCCTCACCGGCGGCCACGGTCCGGATCGCGTCGAGCAGCTCGGTCGGGCCGACGCCCTTGCCGAGGAACCCGCTGGCACCGGCGCGCAGCGCCCGGAAGACGTACTCGTCGACCTCGAAGGTGGTCAGCACCAGCACCTTCACGCCGGCCAGCCCGTCGTCGGCGGTGATCGCCTCGGTGGCGGCCAGCCCGTCCAGCTCGGGCATCCGGATGTCCATCAACACCACGTCGGCGCGGGTGGAGCGGGCCAGTTCCACCGCCTCCCGGCCGGTGGCGGCCTCGCCCACCACGGTCAGGTCGGGGGCGGAGTCGACCAGCGCCCGGAAGCCGGCCCGGATCAGCTTCTGGTCGTCGGTGAGCAGTACCCGGATCATGCCTCCTCCTCGGGGGCGGGGAGTTGGGCGCGCACCGCGAAGCCGCCCTCGGGGCGGGGGCCGGCGGTGAAGGTGCCGCCGACGGCCTCGGCGCGCTCCCGCATGCCGAGCAGCCCGAGACCGCCGCCGGGTCGGGGCGTCGGCGGCGTCCCACCCGCGGGTACGCCGTCGTCGCGTACCTCGATGGTGACGCCCTCGGGGTCGTAGCGCAGGCGGACCGCGACGGCCGCGCCCGGCGCGTGCCGGTGGGCGTTGGTCAGCGACTCCTGGATGATCCGGTACGCGGCCACGTCGACGGCGGTGGGCAGCGGGCGCGGCGCGCCGCCCACGGTCCAGCGCACCGGCTGGCCGGCGCTGAACCCCTCGACCAGCGCGTCGAGGCGGTTGAGGCTGGGCGCCGGTTCGGTGGGGGCGGCCGGCTCGGGCTCGCCGTCCCGGCGCAGCACGCCGAGCAGGGCGCCCAGCTCGTCGAGGACCGACCGGCTGGCCGAGCGGACGTGCCCGAGCGCCTCCTCGGCGGCGTCGGGCCGCTCGCGCAGCAGGTGCCCGGCCACCCCGGCCTGCACGTTGATCACCGCGATGTGGTGGGCGACCACGTCGTGCAGTTCGCGGGAGATGCGCAGCCGTTCCTCGGCGACCCGTCGGCGGGCCTCCTCCTCCCGGGTCCGCTCGGCGCGCCGGGCCCGCTCCTCCAGCACCGCCACGTACGCCCGGCGGCTGCGCACCGCGTCGCCGAAGGCCACCGCCACCCCGAACCAGAGGATCAGCACGACCACGGCCGGGTCCAGCCAGCCCACGCCGAGAGTGGCCACGCCGGCCGCACCGAGCAGCAGCGCGCTCACCCCGCCCGCCAGGAAGGCGGTCCGCCGGTCGGTCCGGGTGGCCACGGTGTACGCGGCGATCGCCACGCTGAGCACGAAGGGACCGCGCGCCTGGTGGCTGAGCAGCGACAGGATCACCGCGACCAGCGCCACGGCCAGCACCGGCAGCGGGTGCCGGCGGCGTACGGCCAGCGCGCCGCAGCCGATCAGGGCGAGCAGCACCGCGCCCAAGGTGAGCGGGTCGCGGGGTGGGCCGCCGGGCGGGTTCACCGGCAGCAGGCTGACCGCGAAGAGCAGCGCGGCCAGCAGCGCGTCGGCGACCGTCGGGTGCGTCCGGGCGACCCGACGCCAGTCCGCGAGGCGTCCCATGCGGCCAAGGTACGGCAGCGACCTGTGGTCGGACCGCCCGCCTCGACGGCCGGCGTGCCGGGGCCGGTCGGCGCGGACCAGGCCGGCTTGCCGGACCCGCTCGGGGCGGACGACTTTTCGAGCGTGATACCCGAGAGGCATAGAAATACCTCTGAGGTATCGCGCTGGTCGAAGCATCGACCCGCAAAATCCACGACCCGCACGACCCGCCCGGCGGGAGGGCCGGACGGGTCGGGGCGGTCAGGGGGTCAGCTGCGTCAGGGCAGCACCCACTTCTGGTTGGCGGCGCCGGTGCAGGTCCACAGGTGCACGGGCGTGCCGTCGGCGGAGTTGTTGCCGCTGACGTCGAGGCACTTGCCGGACTGCGGGTTCCGGACAGTGCCGTCGGCCTGGGCGGACCAGTTCTGGGCACCGGTGCCGTTGCACGTCCAGAGCTGGATCTTCGTGCCGTCGGCGGAGCCGCCGCCGGAGACGTCCAGGCACTTGCCCAGCGCCTTGACCGTGGAGTTCGGCGTCACCGTCCAGGTCTGGGCAGCGGAGCCGTTGCAGGTGTAGAGCTGGATCTGGGTGCCGTCGGCGGTGGCCGCGTTGCGCACGTCCAGGCACTTGCCGGCCAGCCCCTTGACCGGGCCGGTACGGGTGGTGGAGCCGCCCCGGACCAGGGTGAAGTCGTCGACGTCGAAGAGCCCGGAGCCGGAACCGGTGAAGGTCAGGTACAGGTTCTGGCTACCCGACGGCACCCCGGTCAGCGTGGTGCCGACGTCGGCGTAGGTGGTCCAGCTGCCGGTGTTCGGCACGGTCACCTGCCCGAGCACGGTGCCGGTGGGCGAACCGGTCCGGACCTGGATGGTGCCGCCCGGGCCGCCGGAGACCACCCGGGCCCGCAGCGAGGTCACCCCGGTCAGGTCCAGGCCGTTGTACGCGGCCCAGTCGCCCGGGTCGACGTACCCGAGGGTCTGGCCGCCGTTGGCCCCGGCCTTGGTGTACGGGCTGACGCCGCTGGCGGTGCTGTACGCCTCGGCCTGGACGGTGGTGTCGCCGCTCGGCGGCGGGGTGCCGCCGAGTTCCTTGATCCGGATGTTGCGGAACGAGACGTCGTCGCCGGTCCCGTGGTTCTGGATGCCGATGTGGCCGGCGAGCGAGCGGACCGGATCGGTGTTGGTGAAGTCGTTGATCTTCACCCCGTTGAGGAAGACCTGCAGGCGCTCCCCCTCGACCCGCAGCTCGTAGGTGTTCCACTCCCCCGCCGGGTTGAGCGCGGCGTCCCGGGCCGCCAGGTCGGCGGACTTGAAGCCGTAGACCGCGCCGGTGGTCCTGTCCGGGGTGTCGGTGGGGTCGATCTGCACCTCGTAGCCGTTGCTCACCGCCGAGTTCGGGTCGGTCGACGGCGGGAAGCCGATGAACACCCCGGAGTTGTCGTCCCCGGCCAGCCTCCAGTCCAGTTTCAGTGAGTAGCTGGTGAACTGCTTCGCGCTGTACCAGTACAGGCCCATGCCGCCCACCGAGGTGAGGGTGGCGTCGGAGTTGGTGAAACTGCCCGGCCCGGCCTGGGACCAGCCGGTGGTGGCGCCGTTGTAGAGGGCGGTGTAGCCGGTCTCCGCCCGGCAGTCGGCCTTGGCGCGGCCGGCCGCGTACCGGATGCCGCCGAGCAGGTGGGCGCGGAACGCCGGGTCGCTGTAGGAGGCCTGGGTGTGGCCGCCGCCGGTGTAGAAGGACCGGCCCCCGGAGTACGCCTTGCACCAGGCGTGCGGGTGGTCGCCGGCCATCGACCCGCCGGAGTACGACGACTCGTCCAGGCTCGCCAGCACGTGCGCGGTGGAGCGGGCGTTGGTGCGGTAGTTGTACCACTCGTCGGTGCGGGTCCAGGTCTGCGGCAGGTGGGCGGTGGCGGCGTGCGCCCGATCCTCCACCTTGACGTTCGCCTGCTGGATGGCCGGGTGGGAGGCGAACCAGGCGCCGACCAGGTTGCCGTAGAACGGCCAGTCGTACTCGGTGTCGGCGGCGGAGTGCACCCCGACGAAGCCCCCACCCGCACCGATGTACGACTCGAAGGCGCTCTGCTGGGTCGGGTCGAGCACGTCGCCGGTGGTGTTCAGGAAGACCACCGCCTCGTACTGCGCCAGGTTCGCGGTGGTGAACCGGATGGCGTCCTCGGTGGCGGTGACGGTGAAGTTGTTGGCCGCGCCCAGGTCCCGGATGGCCTGGGTGCCGACCGCGATGGAGTCGTGCCGGAAGCCCGCGGTCTTGGAGAAGACCAGCACGTCGTACGGGGCGTCGGCGGCGGCCGCCGGGGTGGCGGGGACGGTGCAGGCGACGGCGGCGAGGACGGCGGTGGCCGCGCCGAGAACTGGTCGGGGAATCCTCATGGCAGGGTCCACTTCTGGTTGGCGGCGCCGGTGCAGGTCCACAGATGGACCGGGGTGCTGTCGGCGGAGTTGTTGCCGGAGACGTCCAGGCACTTGCCGGACTGCGGGTTGCGCAGCGTCCCGTCGGCCTGCGCCGACCAGTTCTGTGCGCCGGTCCCGTTGCAGGTCCAGAGCTGGATCTTGGTGCCGTCCGCGGAGCCGCCGCCGGAGACGTCCAGGCACTTGCCCAGCGCCCTGACCGTGGAGTTCGGCGTCACCGTCCAGCTCTGCGCCCCGGTGCCGTTGCAGGTGTAGAGCTGGATCTGGGTGCCGTCGGCGGTGGCCGCGTTGCGGACGTCCAGGCACTTGCCGGCCAGCCCCTTGACCGGTCCGGTGCGCACGGCCGACGTGGTCAGGGTGAAGGAGTCCACGTCGTAGAGGGCGCCGGTGGTGGGGCCGGCGAAGGTCAGGTAGAGCGTGGTGGTGCCGGCCGGGGCGCCGGAGACCGCGCCGGTGACCGTGGTGAACGAGTCCCAGGCGCCGGTGACCGGGACGGTGGCGGAGCCGAGCACGGTGCCGGTGGGTGAGCCGGCGCGCAGCTGGAGGGTGCCGCCCTGCCCGGCGGAGGAGACCCGGGCGCTGAACGAGGTGACGTTGCCCAGCTGGTACGGGGTGAACGCGATCCAGTCCCCGTTGTCGATGTTGCCGACGGTCTTCCCGCCCTCGGCGGTGGCCTTGTCGAAGGTGGCGATTCCGGACGAGGTCTTGAAGTGCTCGGCCTGCCGGTGCCGGGGTTGCAGGGTCTGCTGGGTGTGCGTGGTCAGGCCACCGGAGTCGGTGTACTCGGCGTCGAAGATGGCGAAGATGTTCGCCGCGTCGTCGTGCTCGCCGTCGACCGGGATGGTGATCGAGCCGGTGCAGCCGTTCACCGAGGTGATCTGGTGGCCGTGCTGGTCGTGGCCGAGCACGTAGGTCATCTTGACCTTCGCGCAGTCGATCGCGCCGTCCTCCGGGTCGGTGACGGTGATCGAGAAGGGCACCGTGTCGCCGTACGAGAAGAGCTGGCCGTTGCCGGGGGTGTTCACGGTGACCGTCGGCGCGGTGTTGCCGACGCTGATCGGCACGCTCGCCGTGCCGGTCGCGCCCTGCGGGTCGCGCACGGTCAGCGTCGCCGTGTACGTGCCGTTCGCCGAGTAGGTGTGCGCCGGGTTGGCGGCCGTCGAGCTGGTGCCGTCACCGAACGCCCACGAGTACGTCAACGCGCCGCCCTCCGGGTCCGCCGAACCGGCCGAGGAGAAGTTGACGGTCAACGGGGCCGCGCCGGAGGTCCGGTCTGCCGCCGCCTTCGCCACCGGCGCCCGGTTGCCGGAGCCGACGTGGTCGAAGCGGTATAGCGCCGAGTTGGCGTCGCCGTTGAAGTAGCCGGTGCCGTAGTCGAGCACGTAGTACGAGCCGTCCGGCCCGAACGCCGAGTCCATCACCTGTTTGCCGGTCCACGGGAAGGCGTCGATGGTGCCCGGGGTGCCGTCGGCGTTGAGGTGGATCGGCTTGATCCAGCCGCGGCCGAACTCGGTGGCGAAGAACTGCCCGTCGAAGGACTGCGGGAACTTGGTGGTCGAGGTGGAGGAGGCGTTGTAGCGGTAGACCGGGCCGGCCATCGGGGACTCGGAGCCGCCGCCGAACTCGGCCGGGGTGCCGGCGTCGCCGCCGTACCGGATCCAGGCGGGTTTGGCCGCGGGCAGGGTGGCCTGGCCGGTGTTGCGGAACGAGTTGTTGGTCGGGCCGCCCGCGCAGTTGAACTTCGGCCCGGCGGTGCCGGTGGCGAAGTCCCACTCGGCGTACGTCTCGGCGGCGGTGTTGGTGCCGGTGCAGTACGGCCAGCCGTAGTTGCCGGGGCCGGTGACCCGGTCGAACTCGACCTGGCCGGACGGGCCGCGGGTGGAGCTGGTGCCGGCGTCCGGCCCGTAGTCGCCGACGTAGACCACGCCGGTGGCCTTGTCGACGCTGATCCGGAACGGGTTGCGGAAGCCCATCGCGTAGATCTCGGGGCGGGTCTTCGCGGTGCCGACCGAGAAGAGGTTGCCGGCCGGGATCGAGTACGACCCGTCGGCGTTCACCTTGATCCGCAGGATCTTGCCGCGCAGGTCGTTGGTGTTGCCGGCGCTGCGCTGCGCGTCGTACGCCGGGTTGCGGTTGGTCCGCTCGTCGATCGGCGAGTAGCCGCCGGAGTCGAACGGGTTGGTGTCGTCGCCGGTGGAGAGGTAGAGGTTGCCGGCGGCGTCGAAGTCGATGTCCCCGCCGACGTGGCAGCAGATGCCCCGGTCGGCGGGCACGTCGAGCACGTCGACCCGGCTGGACTGGTTGAGCGTCCAGTCGGCGTTGAGGGTGAACCGGGAGAGCCGGTTGACGCCCTGCCAGGCGGAGAAGTCGGTGCCGGTGGCGGGGGCGTCCCCGGCGGGGGTGCTCAGCGGCGGGGCGTAGTACAGGTAGACCTGCCGGTTGGTGGCGAAGCCGGGGTCGACGCCGACGCCCTGCAACCCCTCCTCGTCGTGGTTGTAGACCGACAGGGTGCCGATCACGGTGGTGGTGCCGGCGGCGTCGGTGCGGCGCAGCGTGCCGTTGCGGGCGGTGTGCAGCACCGAGCGGTCGGGGAGCACGGCCAGGGACATCGGCTCGCCGGTCTCGGCGACGCCGCGGGCCAGCTCGACCTGCTGGAAGTCGCTGGCGGTGATGGTGTGGGCGGCGGCCGGGGTGGGCCCGCCGAGGGCGGCCGGTCCGGCCGCCAGGGTGGTGGTGCCGGCCGCCGCGACCAGGAGCAGCGCGGCGAGGCCGGCGGCGGGGCGGGGACGGGGTCGTCGAGGACGGGCGTACGGGGAGTTGGACATCGAGCTGTCCCTTCCTGACTGGAGCTGCCAGGGCGGGGCGCGCGCCGTCGCGCCGGATGCCGTTGCGGGGGTGGTTGCAACCGGAATGACATTAACGTTTCTCGATTGTGAAGTCCATGTCTTCTGATCGATCAGCATGAACTTCTGCTCATCCTGCGGAAAGTCACCGGCCGGCCGCGTACCGGATGCCGCCGAGCAGGTGCGCCCGGAACGCCGGCTCCGCGTAGGAGGCGGGGGTGTGGCCGCCGCCGGTGTAGAACGACCGGCCCCCGGCGTACGCCTGATACCAGGCGTGCGGGTGGTCGGCCCCCATCGCCCCGCCCGCGTACGACGACTCGTCCAGGCTGGCCAGCACGTGCGCGGTGGAGCGGGCGCTGGTGCGGTAGTCGTACCACTCGTCGGTGCGGACCCAGGTGGGGCCGAGGTGGGCGGTGGCCGGATGGCTGCGGTCCTCGACCCGGATGGTGGCGCGCTGCACCGCCGGGTGCCGGGCGAAGCGGGCACCCACCAGTTCCCCGTAGAACGGCCAGTCCTCCTCGGTATCGGCTGCCGCGTGCACCCCGACGAAGCCCCCACCGGCCCGGACGTAACCCTCGAACGCCGCCTGCCGGGCCGGGTCCAGCACGTCCCCGGTGGTGTTGAGGAAGACCACGGCCTGGTATTTCGCCAGGTCGGCGGTGGTGAACCGGGTGGCGTCCTCGGTGGCGGTGACGGTGAAGCCGTTGGCCGCGCCCAGTTCGCGGACCGCCTCGATGCCCGCCGGGATCGAGTCGTGCCGGAACCCGGCGGTCTTCGAGAAGACCAGGACCTCGTACCGGCCTTCGGCGGGGGCGTCCTCGCCCGCCGGCTCCGGGCCGGTGCAGGCGGCGGTGACCAGCAGGGCGGTGACCGTGCCGAGGACGATGTGCGGTGCTCGCATGGCCGAGGCTCCTTCCGGCCGGGGTCGGGGCCCCACCCTGCTCCTGCTCCTGCTCCTGCTCCTGCTCCTGCTCCTGCTCCTGCTCCTGCTCCTGCTCCTGCTCCTGCGTGGAGGATCGGACGTCCGTCTCGGACGCTACAGACTTGAGAGCGTGTACGACTCAACGGTCGTGAGTCGTTGACGCTCTCAAGTCTGTAGGCACCCGGCGGACTCACCGGGAGGCCTGCCCCGGGCTCGAGCCGAGCCGGGGGCCTGCCCCGGGACCGAGCCGAACCGGCAGCCTGACCCGGGACCGAGCCGAACCAGCAGCCTGACCCGGGACCGAGCCGAACCAGCAGCCTGACCCGGGACCGAGCCGAACCAGCAGCCTGACCCGGGACCGAGCCGAACCAGGAGCCTGACCCGGGACCGAGCCGAGCCGAGCCGAGGCCCAGCCTGCGCCGGGCCCAGGCCCGCGCCGAGGTCCAAGTCGAGGGTGGACTCGGGCGGGTCAGGCGGTGCGGTGCACGGCCTGGGCGGCCAGGCCGGCGAGGGCGGCCCGGGCCGGACCGGCCAGCGGCAACCGCTCCAACGCCTCCCGGGCCGCCGCCGCACGGACCCGGATCATCCGCTCGATCCGCTCGCGGGCCCCGGTCGCCTCGATGATCCCGCGCAGCTCGGCCGCGCCCCCGGCGTCCAGCTCCGCGTTACCGAACAGCTCCCGCAGCCGGGCCGCCTGCACCCGGTCGGCGGCGCCGCGGGCCAGCGCCATCATCACCGTCGGCTTGCCCTCCCGCAGGTCGTCCAGCACGGACTTGCCGGTCACCGCCGGGTCACCGAACACCCCCAGCACGTCGTCGCGGAGCTGGAACGCGTCGCCCAGCGGGTCACCGAACTCGACCAGCGCGTCCAGCAGGGCCCGTTCCGCGCCGGCCAGCGCCGCCCCGATCTGCAACGGCCGGGTCACCGTGTAGCGGGCCGCCTTCATCCGGATCACCGTCAGCGCGCTGGCCACCGAGCCGTCGCCCACCCCGGAGACCAGGTCCAGGTACTCCCCCGCGATCACCTCGGTACGCATCAACGCGAACCAGCGGTACCCCCGCTGCACCTCGGCGGTGCTCAGCCCGCACTCGTGGAACATCTGGTCCGACCAGGCGGCGCAGAGGTCCCCGCAGAGCAGCGCGGTGTTGCGCCCGTACGCCTCCGGGTCGCCGCGCCACGACGAACGGGCGTGCAGGTCGGCGAAGAGCCGGTGCACCGAGGGCTCGCCCCGGCGGCGGTCGCTGCCGTCCAGGATGTCGTCGTGGATCAACGCGAAGGCGTGGAACAGCTCCAGCGCCGCCGCGGCGACCACGATCGGCGTGCCGTCTCCCCCACCGGCGGCCCGCCAGCCCCAGTAGCAGAACATCGGGCGCAGTCGCTTGCCGCCGGCCAGCACGAACCGGTGCAGCGCGGTGAAGACGCCCCGGGGCGCCCCGTCCGGCCACTGCACGCCCTGCCGGTCCAGGAACGCCGCGAGTTCCGCGTCGAACCGGGCCCGCAGGCGTACGGCGTCGGCCGGGGCGACGGTCACCGTCACGGGGACTCCGGACGCAGGCCGGCCAGCTCCAGCAGCAGCCCCTTCACCCCGGTGGCGGGCACCCGCTCGCGGGCCGCCGACGGGTCGGAGCAGAGCAGCACCGGCCCGTCCGCCGGGTCCTCCGGCAGCCGGCCGTGCGAGCCGCGTACCGCCCGCGCGCCGGCGTCCAGCCCGACCACGCTCATCAGGTACCGCATCCCGAGTTTCTTGCGGGCCAGCGCCACCGCCGCCCGGCGCTTCGCGGCCCCGGGCGCGGCCGGGTCGAAGAACAACTCGGCCGGGTCGTAACCCGGCTTCCGATGAATTTCCACCACCCGGGCGAAGTCCGGCGCGTGGGCGTCGTCCAGCCAGTAGTAGTACGTGAACCAGGCGTCCGGCTCGGCGACCAGCACCAGGTCACCGGCGCGGTCGTGGTCCAGCCCGTACGCCGCCCGGCCCTCGGCGTCGAGCACCTCGGCCACCCCGGGCAGCCCGGCGCAGAGCTTCGCCACCGTCGGCAGGTCCGCCGGGTCCTTCACGTACACGTGGGCGACCTGGTGGTCGGCGACGGCGAAGGCCCGGGACACCCACGGGTCGAGGTATTCCATCCCCTCCTGGGTGTGCACCCGCAGCAGCCCCTCGGCGCGCAGCGCCCGGTTGACGTCGACCGGCCGGGAGACGTCGGTGATGCCGTACTCGGAGAGCACCACCACCGTCGCGTCCCGGCCCCGGGCGGCGTCCAGCAGCGGCCCGAGCACCTTGTCCAGCTCGGTCGCCGCCCGGGCCGCCTGCGGCGCGGACGGCCCGTAGCGTTGCAGGTCGTAGTCCAGGTGCGGCAGGTAGACCAGGGTCAGGTCCGGGTTCTTCTCCGCCATGATCTGCTCGGCGGCCCGGGCGATCCACCGCGACGAGGCGATCCCCGCGCCCGGCCCCCAGTAGGTGAAGAGCGGGAAGGTGCCGAGCCTGCCGGTCAGCTCGTCGTGCAGCTCCGGCGGGTCGGTGTAGCAGTCCGGGTCCTTGCGCCCGTCGGCGTGGTAGACCGGGCGCGGGGTGACCGTCCAGTCCACGTCGGCGCCCATCGCGTACCACCAGCAGACGTTGGCCACCGTCCAGTCGGGGCGCTGCCGCCGGGCCGCCTGCCACACCTTCTCCCCGCCCATCAGCGCGTGGTGCTGCCGCCACAGCAGCACCTCGCCCAGGTCGCGGAAGTACCAGCCGTTGCCGACGATGCCGTGCTCCTTCGGCAGCTCGCCGGTGAGGAAGGTGGCCTGCGCGGAGCAGGTGACCGCGGGCAGCACGGTGCCCAGCTCGGCGGTGAACCCGCCGTCGGCGACCGCCCGCAGCCGGGGCATGTGCGCCAGCAGCCGAGGGGTCAACCCGACCACGTTCAGCACCACGACCGGGCGGCTCATCGGCGTACCCCCGATCCGGCCGGCACCGGGGCCGGCACCGGCGTCAGGCCGACGGCGACCAGCTCGTCGCGGGCGAAGGCCAGCTCGGCGGCGATGCCGCCGGCCAGCTCCGCATCGGTGCGCGGTCGTCGCTGCACGGGCAGCACCCCCCAGGTGTACGTCTCGACGTCGAGGTGGTCGCAGCCGGCGGCCGGGCCGGCGAAGAGTTCGGCCAGGGCGGCCCGCAGCACCGGGACGGTGGAGGTCAACGGCTCCTCGGGCGGCGCGTGCAACGGCACGTGGTAGTGCACCCGCCACGCCCCGGGCAGCCGCCGCTCCAGCGCCTCGTCCAGGTCGTCGGCGGCGTACGCCGGGTCGGCCGGGTCGCCGCCGCCGGCGCACCTCGCGGACCGGGTCTGGTGCAGGAACCGGGGTTCCACCCAGCGGTGCAGCGCCCCCCGGGCGGCCTCCGGGTCGGCGGCCTCGACGGCGGCGGAGACCTGCACCTTGACCACCGGCAGCCCGGCGGTCCGCAGCCGGTCCAGCGCGGCGGCCGGCTCCTCCCAGGCGCAGGCCAGGTGGGCCAGGTCGAGGCAGATCCCGAGCCGCTGGACGTCCACGCCGGCGAGCAGCGCGGCGGCCTGCCCGGTGGACTCCACCACGCAGCCCGGCTCCGGCTCGAAGCCGACCCGGACGGTCCGGCCGGACTCCCGTTCCACCGTGGCCAGCCCGTCGGCGAGCTGGTCCAGCCGGTGGCGGGCGGCGTCGGCCCGTCGGCTGTCCCACGGGTCGCGCCAGGCCAGCGGCAGGGTGGAGACCGAGCCCCGGGCAGCGTCGTCGGGCAGCAGGTCGGCCAGGATCCTCGCCAGGTGCAGGGTGTACGCGAGCCGGTCCGGGGTGGTCCAGTCCGGTTGGTACACGTCGCCCTTGACCACCGGGGCCTGGAACGCCGCGTAGGGGAAGCCGTTGAGGGTGACCACCTCCAGCCCGCGCGCGGTCAACTCGGTCCGCAACCGGCGGGTCAGCTCCGGGTCGGCGGCCAGCTCGGCGGCGACCGGCGCGGCCAGCCAGAGGCCCAGCCCGAGCAGGTCGGCGCCGAGACGTTCCCGCACCGGCAGCGCGTACGTGTCGAGCTGGGCGAGGACGCCGGCCAGGTCCTCGGCCGGATGGACGTTGGTGCAGTAGCCGAGATGCACGTTGCTGCCGTCGGCGTGCCGCAGCCGCATCACTCACCCCCGCGCAGGATCGAGTTGCCGGTCGCCGGGTCCACGGCGGTGACGTCCAGGTCGGCCAGGTCCAGCCGCCCGGACTGCCCGTAGAACTCCACCGGGTTGCGCCACAGCACCCGGTCGACGTCGTCGTCGGTGAAACCGGCGGCCAGCATCGCCTCGCCGGTGGCCCGGGTGAGCAGCGGGTCGGACCGGCCCCAGTCGGCGGCCGAGTTCACCAGCATCCGCTCGGTGCCGTACGTCCTGAGCAGCTCCACCATCCGGGGCGGGGACATCTTGGTGTCGGGATAGATGGAGAAGCCGAGCCAGGCGCCGGTGTCCCGGACCAGATTCACGGTCACCTCGTTGAGGTGGTCGATCACCACCCGGCCAGGTTCGATGCCGGACTCGGCGACCACGGCCAGGCTGCGCTCGACGCCGCGCGCCTTGTCCCGGTGCGGGCTGTGCACCAGCGCCGGCAGCTCGTGCGCGACCGCCAGGGCGAGCTGGGCCGCGAACGCCTCGTCCTCGGCCGGGGTCATCGAGTCGTAGCCGATCTCGCCGACCGCGACCACGCCGTCCTTGTCCAGGTAGCGGGGCAGCAGGTCGAGCACGGGCCGGCAGCGCGGGTCGTTGGCCTCCTTGGGGTTGAGCGCGATGGTGGCGTGGTGCCGGACGCCGAACTGGCCGGCCCGGAACGGCTCCCAGCCGATCAGCGAGTCGAAGTAGTCGGCGAAGCTCTCCGGGCCGGTGCGGGGCTGGCCGAGCCAGAACGCGGGCTCCACCACGGCGCGTACCCCGGCGGCGGCCATCCGCTCGTAGTCGTCGGTGGTCCGCGAGGTCATGTGGATGTGCGGGTCGAAGATGCGCATCATGCCTCCGTGGGGCTGAGCTGTGCGGGGGTGGCCTGGCCGGCTCCGCCGGCGAGCCGGTCGAGCAGGGCGGTGGCGTCGGCGGGCATCGGTCGGCCGGCGGCGGCGCGCTCGGCGGCCAGGCCGGCCAGCATCACGGCCAGCTCGCCGTCGGCGCGCCCGTCGAGGTCGGCCACGGCGGCCAGCGGGACGCCCATGAAGACGCACTTGAGCACCCCCTGCCGCCAGGCCGCCTGGTCCAGGTGGCTCGCGTAGGGGCCGAGCGCGGCGGCGACCAACCGGGTGTCGTTGGTGCGCAGCGCGTCGTGCAGCAGCGGCACGCCGGCCGCGCCGACGGGCAGCAGCGGCAGGGCGCGCAGCACGGCCCGCTTCTCGGCGGCGTCGCCGTGCCGGTAGAGGGCGGTCGCCGCGTCGGCGTGACCGGCGGGCAGCGCGGTCAGCAGCAGCACCCGGGCCGCCTCGTCGGCGGTCCAGCCGGGCAGGTCGGGCAGCTCGGCCCGGCCGCAGTGCCGGCCGGCGGCGGCGAAGTGCCGCGCGATCGTCGTCGGTTCGGCCGCGACGCGGCGCAGCGCCTCGTCCAGCCACTCCGGATCGGGTACGCCGTGCAGCGCGGCCCGCAGTCGTTCCGGTTCCATACCGTTGCCTCCCCAAGCGCGGATGTCGGTGTCCGGACGTGGTCGGCCCGGCCGGGCCGACCACGAACGTGTTCAGCCGCCCCCTTTGCTCTGCTGCACCCCACGCGACGGTGCGGGCCCGGAAGTGTCGCCTCCGCCGCAGCAGAGCAAAGGGGCGGAGTCGGGTGCCTCCGGCCCGGGTGCCGCGCCCGGCGGATCCGGTCGCGTCGACGCGGTCCGGGCGGCGGCGCGCAGGAAGTCCAGCGACCCGGCGGCGACCGTCGGGGCGGCGTGCGAGTGCCGGGGCAGCTCCACGGCGACCAGGCCGCGGTAGCCGACCTCGGCCAGGGCGGCCAGCACCGGCGGGAAGTCGATCTCGCCGGTGCCGAACTCCAGGTGCTCGTGCACGCCCCGGCGCATGTCGTCGATCTGCACGTTGACCAGGTGTCCGGCGACCTGGCGTACGCAGTCCGGCACCGGGGCCGGTTCCAGGCAGCGGCAGTGTCCGATGTCGAGGGTGAGGCCGAAGGCCGGTGGGGCGCCGAGGGCGGCGTGCAGCCGGCGCCAGCCGGCGATCTCCTCGACCAGCATCCCCGGTTCCGGCTCGAAGCCCAGCGTCACGCCGGCCGCCGTGGCGGCGTCGCAGACCGTGCCGCAGCCGGCCACCAGCCGGTCCCAGGCCACGTCGGGCTCGACGCCGTCGGGGCGTACGCCGGCCCAGAAGGAGACCGCCTCGGCGCCCAGGTCCGCGCCGATCGCCACGGCCCGGCGCAGGAACTCGATCCGCAGCGCCGGGTCGTCGTGCAGCAGGGTCGGCGCGTGCTTGTGCCACGGGTCGAGCAGGTAGCGGGCGCCGGTCTCGATCACCACGGCCAGCCCGAGGGCGTCCAGCCGGCGGCGCACGGCGGCCACCCGGGCGGCCAGCCCGGGCGCGAACGGGTCCAGGTGGTCGTGGTCCAGGGTCAGCGCCACGCCCTGGTAACCCAGGTCGGCCAGGACGGCGAGGGCGTCGTCGAGCCGGTGGTTGGCGAAGCCGTTGGTGCCGTACCCGAGGCGCAGCTCCGTCGGGTCCAGCGCGGCGGGGGCGTTCATGTCGGGGACACCAGTCGGGCCAGCCGGTGGCCCAGCGGCGCCGCCGCCGCGACCGCCAGCCCGAGCAGCCCGGCGCCGGCCCGGGCGGTCAGCGCGCCCTGCAACGCGGGCAGCCCGGTGATGCCGGCGCCGACGGCGGCCCGGACCCGGCCCGGCGACGGGTCGGCGAGCACCCGGGCCTGGGCGCCGCCGTAGCGGGTGGCGTAGCCGGCGGCGAGCAGCGCGGGCACCGGGGCCACGGCCGGCCCGACCGCGGCGGCGGCGACCAGCGCCGTGCCGGCCAGGGTTGCCCGCGGCAACCGTCGGTCGGCGCCGCTCACCTCACGGCGGGACAGCTCGGTGACGGTCCAGGTGTGCGCGGCCACGGTGAGCGCCGCCGGGAACGCCCGGCGCAGCCGGCCGCCGGTCGCGCCGAGCAGCACGTCCAGCCCCCGGCAGGCGGCCATCACCACCGGGCCGGCGGCGGTGTTCTTGGCGGCCAGGTCGTACCCCCAGACGGTCGCCGCCAGCGGCACCGCGACGGCGGCGGCCCGCCGGCCGCCCGCGACGGCGGCCAGCGCCACCCCGGCGGCGGTGAGCCCGGCCGCGATACCGACCGCCGTGCCGGGACGGATCCGGCCGCTCGGGATGGGCCGCTCGGGCCGCTCCACCGCGTCCAGCCGGCGGTCGGCCCAGTCGTTGGCGGCCATCCCGCCCCAGTAGAGCAGCACCGACGCGCCGGCCAGAGCGGGCGTCCGCCGGTCCAGCGTCCCGGCCGCCGCCGCCCCGGCCAGCACGTCCCCGGGTACGGAGAGGCCGGCCGGCGCCCGGACCAGCTCGACCAGGTCAGCCACGCGGCTCATCGGCACCTCCCGCGGCGGCGTGCAGCGCCCGGACGAAGTCGCCCAGCCGGATCCACTGCTCGGCCAGCGAGTGGGTGGCCGCGCCGAGCGGGTCCTTGAAGAAGAACGCCAGCTCGGTCAGGGGTCCGGTGTGGCCGGTGGCGTGCGCGGCGGCGGTGAGTCGGGCCAGGTCCAGCACCAGCGGGGCGGCCAGCGCCGAGTCGCAGCCGTGCCAGGTGAACTCCATCCGCATGCCGGTGCCGAGGAAGCCGGCGAAGGTGACCAGGTCCCACGCGGTCTTGAAGTCGCCCAGGTCCTCGACGTACTCGATCCGGGTGTGGCCCTGCGGTACGTAGCCGAGCGTCTCGCCCAGCACCCGCTGCTTGCTCTCCACCTTGGCCGCGTTGGCGGCCGGATCGGCCAGCGTGGCGCCGTCACCGCCGCCGAGCAGGTTGGTGCCGGACCAGGAGCGCACGGCCAGGTTCCGCATCGCGAACATCGGGGCGAGCACCGACTTGACCAGGGTCTCCCCGGTCTTGCCGTCGTGCCCCGCGTACGGCAGGCCCCGCTCGGCGGCCAGCGCGGTCAGGGCCGGCAGCCGGGCCCCCGTGGACGGGGTGAAGTCGACGAAGGCGGCCCCGGCGGTGAACGCCGCGTACGCGCACAGTGAGCTGTTCGGCAGCACGTCGTCCGGTCCGGCGAGCGCGGCCCGCAGCGCGGCCAGGTCGGCGTGGGCCGGGTGCGGTACGGCGACCGGCTCGGTGGCCGACACGTTCACCACCACCAGCCGGTCCAGCGCGTGCCGGTCGCGGAACCCGGTCAGCTCGCGGACCAGGGTGGCGGCCCGGTCGGCCTGGCTGCCGCCGGTCGGGGCGGGCCGCAGGTCCTCCTCCACCCCGGTCAGCTCGGCGGTCAACGCGGCGACCAGCCGGGCCGGCACCACGCCCGCGTCGGCGAGCGTCTCGGCCCGCTTGGTAAGCGGGGTGCACACCACGTCGTGGCCGCCGAAGACGAGATCGGTCAGGGCCGGCAGGGCGGGGCCCCGCAGCTCGGGCAACTCGGTGACGCAGCCGGTCGGGGCGGCCAGGCCGGCCCGCAGGGCGAGCGCCCCGACGATGCTGGTGGTCGCGACCGAACCGCGCGCCCCCACCAGCCAGACACCCGTACGCATGATGCTCCTTCCCGTCGGGTGAGGGGACCGGTGCCCGTCGCGGCCGGCGGGTGGCCGGCCGGCGGCGTACGCCGGACCGTGGTCGACGCGGATGGCCCCGCCCGCCCACCCGTCGTGGGTGCACCCGGCGCCGGTGTTCGGCGGCACCGGCCCGGGCGGTCCGGGCGGCCGGGACGGGCGGGGCCGGTAGGCAGGTCCGGTCGGCGTGCCGGTCCTGCCTCCCCCGCGTCGGGTCCTGCCCGGTCCCGCGGGGCGGCCGGGGAATCCCGGTCCGACCGCCCCACGGGACCGTCGTGCCTCGTGCGTCGCCACAGCGGCGGTCGCACACCCTCCGGGGCCGACCTCGTCCCGGCCGCGGGGCGCAACCGCGGCCGGCCCTCGCCGGTCGGCACCGGGGAGCCGTCGGGCGACGGCGGCGGGTGGGCCGCCGTCGCGGGTGGTGCGGCGCGGCGGGTGCCGCGACCGCGTGGGCGACCGGCGCCGACCACGGCGCCGGCGTGGGTCAGGCGGGCACCGGCGCCGGGGTCGACGCCACCTCCGTCCAGGAGGAGCTCCGCTCGGCGGAGCGGGTGACCGCGTCCAGCACCAGCTGGACCTGCAGCGCCTCCTCGAAGGAGGGGGTCGGGTCGGCGCCGGTGGCGACCGCCTCGACGAAGTCGCGCATCTGGTGGGTGAAGGAGTGTTCGTAGCCGATGATGTGGCCGGGCGGCCACCACGCCGACAGGTACGGGTGCTCCGGTTCGGTGACCAGGATCCGGGTGAAGCCCTGCTCGCCGGCGGGCAGCGTGGCGTCGTGGAACTCCAGCTCGTTGAGGCGTTCCAGGTCGAACACCACGCTGCCGAGCGAACCGTTGATCTCCACCCGGAGGGCGTTCTTGCGGCCGGTGGCGAACCGGCTGGCCTCGTAGGTGGCCAGTGCGCCGCCGTCGAGCCGGGCGACGAAGACCGCCGCGTCGTCGACGGTGACCGGCCCGGTGGCCGGGCCGTGCCCGTCGACGGAGCCGTGCCCGTCCACCGATCCGTGCCCGTCGACCTGGGCGGCCAGGCCGCTGGAGCCGGCCGGCAGGGGGCGCTGCTTGACGAACGTCTCGGTGATCGCGCTGACCCCGCCGATCCGCTGGCCGGTGACGTACTGGGTGAGGTCGATGATGTGGGCGCCGATGTCACCCAGCGCGCCGGACCCCGCCTTGTCCTTCTGCAGCCGCCAGACCAGCGGGAACTGCGGGTCCACGATCCAGTCCTGCAGGTACGCCGCGCGGACGTGCCGGATCACGCCGAGGCGTCCGGCCTCGACCAGCTGCCGCATCAGGGTGACCGCGGGCACCCGGCGGTAGTTGAACCCGCACATCGAGCGCACCCCGGTGGTCCGGGCGGTGGCCGCCGCGGCGGCCATCTCCCGGGCCTCGGCGACCGTGTTGGCCAGCGGCTTCTCGCAGATCACGTGCTTGCCGGCGGCCAGCGCGGCGAGCGCGATCTCGGCGTGGCTGTCCCCCGGTGTGCAGATGTCGACGACGTCGATCTCGTCGGACGTCACCAGGGCCCGCCAGTCCGTGGTCCAGCTGTCCCAGCCGAGCCGGTCGGCGGCGTCGGCGACCTTGCCGGGGTCCCGGCCGCAGATCGTCGACATCCGGACCCGCGCCGGCAGGTCGTAGACCCGGTTCACGGTGCGCCACGCCTGCGAGTGCGCCGCGCCCATGAACGCGTAGCCGACCATGCCGACCCGCAGTTGCCTGTTGTGAGTGGACAAGGGAGGTCTCCCAACCGTGTGTCAGAACCCGAGCTTCAGGTAGTCGCCCGCGTTCTCCTTGGTGATGGTCTCGGAGGCCAGCACGATCTCCTTGGGGACCTGGAGTTCCACCAGGTCGGACATGCCCTTGCCCTGGCCGATCAGCCGGGCCAGCGAGATCGCCGACGAGGCCATCGACGGGCTGTAGGTGACGGTCGCCTTCAGCACCGTGTTGTCGGCCTTGATGTCCTCCATGGCCTTCTTCGAGCCGGCGCCGCCGACCATGAAGAACTCCTTGCGGTTGGCCTGGTTGACCGCCGCGAGGACGCCGATGCCCTGGTCGTCGTCGTGGTTCCAGATCGCGTCGATCTTCGGCAGGGCCTGGAAGAGGCCGGTCGCGGCCTGCTGGCCGGAGTCGGCGGTGAACTCCGCCGGCCGCCGGTTGGCGACCTTCAGCCCGCTGGCCGCCAGGGTGTCGGCGAAGCCCTTCGAGCGTTCCTGGGTCAGCTCCAGCGAGTCGATGCCGGGGATCTCACCGATCACCGGGTTGCTCACGCCCTTGGCCTTGAGCTGCTCGATGATGTACGTCGCGGCGGCGACGCCCATGCCGTAGTTGTCGCCCTTGATCTGCAACCGGTAGGCCTTCGGGTCGGGGAAGGCCCGGTCCAGGTTGACCACCGGGATGCCGGCCTTCATCGCCTCCAGGCCGAAGGCGTTGAGCTCCTTGCCGTCGTGCGGCAGCAGCACGATCACGTCCGGCTTCTGGGAGATCAGGGTGGACAGCGCCGCGCGCTGGGCCGCCGCGTCCGCGCCGGCCTCCACGCTCTGCAGCTTGACGTCCGAGTACGCCCCGGCCTGCGCCTTGGCGTTGTTGGTGATGGCGGCGATCCAGCCGTGGTCGGCTGCCGGGGCGGAGAAGCCGATGGTGACCTGCTTGCCCGGGGCGGCGGCGCCGCCGGAGGAGTTCGCGGCGGCCTTGGTCTGTGCCTCGGTCGGGGTGGCCTCGTTGCTGGTGCACGCGGTGAGCAGGGCACCGGCGCCGAGCGCCGCGGAGCCGAAGAGGATCCGGCGGCGGGACAGGTCGCTTCTGGTTGTCATGTCGACCTCCTGAAATGCGGGTGGGGGGAGCGGAAGAGGGTGTGGTCGTCCCGGCCACCGTCGGTGTGTCGAGGTGGCCGCGGGTTTCGCGGTGATCGGGTACGGGGTGGAGGTGGCTCCTGCTGTCGCGGCGGGTCGGTCGGTGCCGGGGTCAGGCGGTGCTGGCCCGCTTGCCCCCGAACCGGCCGCCCAGGCCCCGGAACTGCACCTGCTGGACCAGGACCGCGGCGACGATGATGCCGCCCTTGACCATGTTCTGGGCCTCGGTGGAGAGCCCGTTGATGGCGAAGAGGTTGGTGATGGTGGAGAAGATGATCACGCCGAGCAGGGAGCCGACGATGGTGCCCCGCCCGCCGGTGAGCAGCGTGCCGCCGATGATCGCGGCGGCGATCGCGTCCAGTTCGTAGAGGTTCGCCATCGCCGCCTGGGCGGAGTTGGCCTGCGCGGTCAGCATGATCGCGGCGATGCCGCAGCAGAGGCCGGAGAGCGCGTAGAGCAGCAGGGTGTGCAGTCGGACGTTGATGCCGGCCAGCCGGGCGGCCTCGGCGTTGCCGCCGACGGCGACCGTACGCCGGCCGAAGGTGGTCCGGTTGAGCAGCACCCAACCGGCCAGCACCACCGCGGCGAGGATGTAGACCAGCAGCGGGATGCCGAGCACGTCGGTGCTGGCGATGCCGTTGATGAACTGGCTGTTGGAGACCTGGGTCTGCTTCTCGGAGATCTGGGCGGCCAGCCCTCGGGCGGCCACCATCATGGCCAGCGTGGCGATGAACGGCACCAGCCGGCCGTAGGAGATCAGCACGCCGTTGACCAGACCCACCGCCAGCCCGACCACCAGCGCGCTGAAGATCATGCCGCCGGCGCCGTAGCTCTGGGTGGCCAGGGTGGTGCACCAGACGCCGGCCAGGGCGACGATCGCGCCGACCGACAGGTCGATGCCGCCGCCGATGATCACGAAGGTCATCCCGACGGTGACCACGCCGACCACCGAGGCCAGCTTGAGGATGGTGAGGGTGTTGCCCCACACCCAGTTCGCGTCCCCGTACAGGTCGGGTCGGGTGGCGATGCCGATCACCACCAGGATGACCAGGGTGGCGAGCAGGCCCAGGTTGCGCCGGGCGCCCTCGCCGCCGTCCCCGCTCCAGAACGGGATCCGGCCGCCCGCCGGGGCCTTCGTCGCGGCGGTGTGCTCGGCGGCCTCGGTCTGTGCCGGGTCGACCGGCGGCGACTGGGCCGGCAACTGCGTCGCCGTGGGTGTCGTGTCGCTCATGCCGGTGCGCCTTCCATCAGGGACCCCGCCATGACGAGGTCGAGGACGGTGTTCTCGTCGAGTTCGTCGGCCGGGGCCTCGCGGACGAGCCGCCCCTCCCGCATGACCAGCACCCGGTCGGCCAGGCCGAGCACCTCCGGCACCTCGCTGGAGACCAGCAGCACCCCGACGCCCTGCTCGGCCAGCCCCCGGATGACCTGGTAGAGCTCGGCCCGGGCACCCACGTCCACGCCCCGGGTGGGCTCGTCGAGCAGCAGCAGCTTCGTGCCGCCGAGCAGCCAACGCCCGACCACCACCTTCTGCTGGTTGCCGCCGGAGAGGGTGCCCACCCGGCGCTGCACGTCCCGGGGCCGCAGCTCCAGGTCGTCGGCGATCCGGGTGGCCTCGGCGCGTTCCCGGCCGGTGTCGGTGAAGCCGAGGCGGGCGTACCGGCCGAAGGTAGCCAGCGTGACGTTGCGGTAGATCGGCTCGCCGAGCAGCAGCGCCTGACTCTTGCGCTCCTCCGGGGCCATCCCCAGGCCGGCCTTCACCGCCGCGCCGACGCTGCCGGCGCGCAGCGCCCGCCCGGCCATCCGTACCGTGCCGGACTCGGCCCGCCGGGCGCCGTAGATCGTCTCCAGCAGCTCGGAGCGGCCGGAGCCGACCAGCCCGGCGATGCCGACGATCTCGCCGGCCCGCACGGTCAGCGACACGTCGGCGAACTCGCCGGCCCGGGTCAGCCCGTCCACCCGGAGCAGTTCGTCGGCCGCCGGCTCGTCGGTCGTGCGGTCCGGGAAGACGTACTCGATGGTCCGGCCGGTCATCCGGGACACCAGGTCGCGGGTGGGGGTGTCGCGCGCCGGCAGGTTCGCCGCGGTGGTCCGGCCGTCCTTGAGTACGGTGACCCGGTCGCCGATCTCGCGGATCTCCTCCATCCGGTGGGAGATGTAGATGACCGCGATGCCCTGCGCGGTGAGTTCCCGGATGATCCGGAACAGGTTGCCCACCTCGTCGTGGGCGAGCACCGCGCTCGGCTCGTCCATGATGATCAGTCGGGCCTCGTGCGAGAGCGCCCGGGCCATGCTCACCACCTGCTTGCCGGCGGCGGGCAACGCCCGGACCATCCGGCCGGGCGGGATCTCGCCGTGCCCGAGCCGGGCCAGGATCTCCCGGGTACGCCGGGCCATCTGGCCGCGCCGGACGAAGCCGGCCACCTTCGGCTCGTGGCCGAGGAACGCGTTCTCCGCCACCGACAGGTCCTCGACCAGGTCGAGTTCCTGGTAGATGGTGGCGATGCCGGCGCGCATGGCGGCCTGCGGGTTGGCGAAGCTCACCGGCTGGCCGCGCCACTCGACGGTCCCCGAGTCCGGTCGGTGCACCCCGGCAAGCACCTTGATCAGGGTGGACTTGCCGGCGCCGTTCTGGCCGAGCAGGCAGTGCACCTCCCCTGCCCGCACCTCCAGCTGCACCCCGTCCAGCGCCCGTACGCCGGGGAAGGTCTTGACCACGTCGGTGAGGCGCAGCACCACCTCGCCCGGGACGGCGTCGGCGGGCTTGTCGGATGCGCTCATGATGCCTCCCCGAAGGCGACGTCGCTGGCGAGGACGGCGGCGCCGGCCACCCCGGCCCGGCCGCCCAGTTCGGAGAGGACCACCGGCAGGTTTCCGGTGGCCAGCGGCAGCGAGCGCCGGTACACCACACTGCGAATCTCGGCGAGCAGGATGTGCCCGAGCTGGGCCAGCCCGCCACCGATCACGATCATCGACGGGTTGGTGAAGCTGACCAGGCCGGCCAGCACGCCGCCGACCCGCCGGCCGCCGTCGCGGATCAGCTGGATGCAGGTCACGTCGCCCTCGCCGGCGCCCTCGGCGACGTCCAGGGCGGTCAGCCCGTTCCGCCCGGCCAGCCGCTCGGCCAGCGCCGGGGAGAGGCCGCTGCGCGCGGCGGCGGTCGCCTCGCGGGCCAGGGCCGCGCCGCTGAACAGCGCCTCCAGGCAGCCGATGTTGCCGCACGAGCACATCGGACCGTTGGCGTCGACCTGGATGTGGCCGATGTCCCCGGCGCAGCCATCGGTGCCCCGGTAGACCTCGCCGCTGAGGTAGATGCCGCAGCCGATGCCGGTGCCGATCTTCACGAAGAGGAAGTCGTCCACCGAGTGGGCCACGCCGCCGTGCCGCTCGCCGATGGCCATGATGTTGACGTCGTTGTCGACCACAGCCGGGCAGCCGTGCTCCCGGGTGAGCAGCTCACGCACCGGGAACCGGTCCCAGCCCGGCATGATCGGCGGGGAGACCGGCACCCCGTCGCGGAAGCTCACCGGCCCGGGCACGCCGATGCCGACCGCGTCGAGCCGCTCGTACGCGCCGTCCACCTTGGCCTTGTGCAGCAGGTCGTTGACCCGTTGCAGGGTGACCTTCGGGCCGGAGCGGATGTCGGCGGGCTCGGCATACGCCGCGATCGGCTCCAGCCGGCCGTTGACCACCTCGACGTCGATCGAGCTGGCACCCAGGTCCACCGCGGCGAACCGCAGGTGCGGGCTCAACTCGACCAGGGTGGAGCGTCGCCCACCCCGGGACGCGGCCAGCCCGGCCTCGGCGACGTAGCCGAGGCTCACCAGCCGTTCCAACTCGGCGAGCAGGCGCGGGCGGGGCATCTGCAACCGGTCACCGAGCTCTGCCCGGGACACCGCCCCTTCGTCGCGGAGCAACCGCAACAGCCGCACGTGCAGGGGGTCCTCCGTCCGCACGGGACTCACCTCCGCATCGGGGTCGTTCACATCGACGCAATGGCGATGTGTCGTGTCCGACACAGTAGGAGCCTTCCGTGCCGCCTGTCCAGAGCTTCAACCAATCTGACGCAAACTTTTGTACGCGCGAACAAAAGCTATGAGTTGATCTAGAAAAGGTGCAGGGCGCTGGGTCTTCGCAGGTCAGGGTGCCTCTCTGCGTCTCCGCGCCCCCGCGCCGGCCCGACCGGCAGCCCAAGATCGCTCCAGATTGCGGCACTTCCCGCGCCTGCGGAGCCGGGAGGAACCCACCTGGGGCAACCCGTCGACCGGTGCCGCTCGACGTGGCGCACGACGCTTCCGACCACCCCACAGCCCTTGTCCGACCCCCCTCGGTCGGCGCCGCTCGACCGGCACCCGCACGCCGGCCAAGATCAATCCGACATGCCGCGATCGGTCGCTTCACTCACTCCGGAAGGGCCCGTTTGCCGCAACCTGCGGGCCGAGGACTCGGCGAGGGACCGTTTCGCCGCGATCCGGGCCCAGGCGACAGGCCAACTTGCCGTCCGCACCCGAACACGACAGGTCCCCCGCCGGGGCGGACGAGGGTCCGTCGACGCCTACAGACTTGAGAGCGTGGATGACTCACCGGGCCCGCCGGGGCCACTCTCCCGTCGGTACGACCGTGGCCCGGCCCGACAGCACAGCCGCCCTACGGCCACCCTGGTCGTCGTGCCACCCGCGTGAGGGCGACAGCGGTGGGCGGACAGGACGGGCACCGACGGGTGGGTGAGTCGTTCGTGCTCTCAAGTCTGTAGGCACCGGGAGCAACCACCGGGCGAGGCACCGGCGTGAGGGGTGCGAACCAGTGCCGATCCCCTTCCGCAGGCCGGGGCGGCGGAGACGGACCGCGGACCAATCCGCGGCCGGCGCGGCGGAAACGGACCGCGGACCAATCCGCGGCCGGTGCGGCGGAAACGGACCGCGGACCCAATCCGCGGCCGGTGCGGCGAAACCGCGGGCCGAAGCCCCGGCCGGCCGGATACGCGGGCCGACGCCCCGGCCGGCCGGCTGCGCGGGCGGGCGGGCGGAGACGACGATCGCCCCGCCGCGGGGAGGGCGGCGGGGCGATCGGGGCGTACCCGGGCGGGTCAGCGACCGGCGGCGGCGTTGCGCTTCTTGCGCAGCTTGCGGTCGTCGCGCAGCTCGACGTAGGGCTCCTGGTCGGCGGGGTGGCCCGCGGAGATGGCCCGGCCACGTTCCAGCTCGGCGTCGAACTCGGCACCGAGCAGGATGGCGATGTTGCTCAGCCACAACCAGACCAGGAAGACGATCACGCCGGCGATGGCGCCGTACGTCTTGTTGTACGAGGCGAAGTTGCTGACGTAGAGGGCGAACAGGCCAGAGACCAGCAGCCAGATCACCACGGCGAGGATGCCGCCCGGGCTGACCCAGCGGAAGCCGCCGTGCCGGGCGTTGGGCGACGCCCAGTAGAGGATCGCGAACATCAGGCTGACCAGGATCAGCAGCACCGGCCACTTGGCGATGTTCCAGACCGTGACGGCGGCTCCACCGGCGCCGATGGCCTGGCCGGCCTGCTCGGCGAGGCTGCCGGTGAACACGACGATCACCGCGCTGGCCAGGAGCAGCACGCCGATCACGGCGGTGATCCCGATCCGGATCGGCAGGGTCTTCCAGATCGGCCGGCCCTCCGGCACGTCGTAGATCGAGTTGGAGGCGCGCATGAAGGCGGCGATGTAGCCGGAGGCGGACCAGAAGGCGGCGAGCAGACCGATGACGGCGGCGACGCTGGCCAGCCCGCCGGACGCGCCGGCTTGGTCGATGGCACCGCTGATGATCTGCCGGATGCTGCCGTCCGGCACCACCTCGTTCACGGTGTCCTGGACGCCGTTCGTGGCCCGCGTGCCGAGCAGGCCGAGCAGGGAGATCAGCACCAGCAGGCCGGGGAAGATGGAGAGCACCCCGTAGTAGGTCAGCGCCGCCGCCCAGTCGGTGAGGCTGTCGTCCTGGAACTCCTTGACGGTGCGGCGCAGCGCCGCCTTCCACCCGGAGCCGGGCAGCTCGGTCGGGCTGTCCGGGCCCTCGTCGGGACCGGCCGGGCCGGAGCGGACGGCGCCCCTGTCGGACCGGCCGGCTCGAACGGGGTCGTCGTGGTGGCGGTCGGCCGGAATGGGGTCGTCGTGGTGGCGGCTGGCTGGAACGTCGTCGTCGTGCCGGCCGGCACCGACGACGTCGCCGGGGCGCCGATCGGTGGCGGTCGTGCTGCCGGGCTCGTCCCGGTCGCGCCCGTCGCGGGCGGAAGACTCGTCGGAGGCCATCGCCCCTCCTCACTCGTCGGCGGTGTCCCCCTGCTCATGCCCCATCGGGGTCCGCCGCTAACTTTTCGAGCGGGACAGGAGTCCGCCGTCACCGGTAGAGCAGCCGCTGCATCCGGCGGGCGGCCACGCCCAGCCCCAGCCCGGTCGCGACCAGCAGGTAGAGCACGTCGGGCAGCCAGGACCAGCCGCCCTCCCCGAGGGTGATGCCCCGGATCAGGTGCACCGAGCGGTAGAGCGGGGTCACCTCGACCAGCCAGCGCAGCACCGCCGGGTACGCCTCGGCGGGCACGAACGTGCCGGAGAAGAGGAAGAGGGTGAACTGGGCCGAGCCCAGCAGGTCGAAGTCCTGCCAGCTGCGCATCAGGGTGGCCACGACCATGCCCAGCGCACCGAAGGCGAAGCCGACCAGCACGGCGGCCGGCAGCGCCACGGCGGCCCGCCCGGCCGTGGTCAGCCCCATCGCCACCATCACCACCAGGAACGCCGCCGAGTAGGCGGTGCCCCGGACCATCGCCCAGGCCAGCTCGCCGAGGGCGATCTCGAACGGCCGGACCGGGGTGGCGATCATGCCGTCGTAGAGCTTGAGGTATTTCATCTTGCCGAAGAAGTTGAACGTGGTCTCGGCCAGCGCCCCGGTCATCGCCGACGAGGCGAGCATCGCCGGGGCGACGAACGCCGCGTACGACACGACAGCGCCGCCGGGCAGCGTCAGGTCGCCGACCAGCGCGCCGACCCCGACGCCGATGGAGAACAGGTAGAGCAGCGGCTCGACGAAGCCGGACAGCAGCAGCACCCAGTAGAGCGGGCGCAGGCTGGCCAGGTTCCGCTCGACCACCGACGCGGACCGACGGGAGGCGGCCGGCAGGTCGAGCAGCCGGGGCAGGGCGAGGGCGATCACGGGCGCCTCTCTAGACGACGAGCCGGCGACGGAAGCCCCGCAGCGCGAGCAGCCAGCCGGCCACCGCCCACACCGCGAGGTAGAGCAGGTGCCCGGTCACCGACCAGGCCGGCGCCACCCCGAGCGTGGCGGCCCGGCACAGGTCGACGCCGTGCCAGAGCGGGGTGGCGTACGCGAACCAGCGCAGCACCGTCGGCAGCGACTCGACGGGGAAAAACACCCCGGCGAAGAGGCTCATCGGGATCACCGCGAAGCGGAACAGCAGGGCGAGGTAGGTGTCGCTGGACACGGCCGAGGCGTACCCGAAGGTGGGTGCGGCGACGGCCAGGCCGAGCAGCGCGACCACCGGGAGCACGGCGAGCGCCCAGGGCGAGCGGACCGCCCCGAACAGGGTCACCACCAGCAGGAACGCGGCGCTGCTGGTGATCACCCGGAACAGCACGAAGGCGAGGTGACCGGTGAGCACGTCACCGATCCGCAGCGGCGCGGCGACCTGCGCGAAGTACGTCTTGATCCACTGGAAGTTGCTGAACACCGGCCAGGTCGACTCGCTGATCGCCACCTGGAGGGCGGTCGAGGCGATCAGGCCGGGCACGATCCAGTACAGGTAGCGCACCCCGCCGACGCCCTGGTCGACGTAGGCCCCGACGCCGAACCCGAAGCCGACCACGCTCAGCACCGGCAGCAGGAACGACGAGAAGACCCCGCCGCGCCACGTCCGCCGGTAGCCGACCAGGTAGTGCGCCAGCACCGCCAGCGCCGGCACCCTGGGCAACGCCGGCCGGGCCTGTTCCCGGGCCAGCTCCGTCACGCTCACCGCCCCACCCCCGTCCGTCTCACCACGACCTTCCTACCCCGGGGGTACGACAGACCGCCGGCAACCCTACGGCGGGCGTCGAGAGGTGTCGCAGGGATTTCGGCAGGATCAGCCGTCACCGTCGCCGGCGCCGACCGCGCAGCGGTCTTCTCCCAGCGTCATCGAACCGGCCGAGGACATCCGTCCGCCGCCACAACCCGTCGATGACAAAGCCCGCCCAGATAAGGCCTATCGCCGGCAGGCCCAGGGCGTACTCGTAGCGGGGCATGAAGAGCGCGGCGACGGCCATGGGATAGGCGACCAGGGAGACCGCCTTCAAATACCACGGGACGGCACGCCAGAGAATCGCCCGCACCAGCAGCACGACCCACCACGCGGACAGACCGAGCACCACCGGCCACAGCGGAACGTCGCCAAAAGCCTCACTCAGATGCTGGGAAACCATGGGGTGGGTCCATCCTTCCCGCCGTGCGACACCTCCGCCGGACTGCCGTCAGCGGTCACCTCCCACACCGTACGAGGGCGGGCGTAACCGACCTGGGAACCACCCGACGATGAGATCCGACTCAGGCCCGCTCAGCCAGCGCTGCACCCGTAGTGTCCGCCCGTACCAGTCGACCAGACCGGTGCGCAGTTCCTCCCGGGCATCGCCCGGGTCGGGGTCGGCCCGGTCGCTGAACCACCAGTAGTCGCCGGCCCGGCGCGGTCCCCCGTTCGCGGGAACGAGCGTCATGTCGACGGACACCTCCCGTAGACCGTCGCCGCGCGGCGAGTCGTCGAGTTCGACGTACAGATAGCCAGTCGCGCCGTCGTCCGCACGCACCTCGGCCACTCGCCGGTCGAACTCCCAGATCGGGTCCGCTGCCATCTCTCCACACCTCCCGTCGCCCGCTCCTGGTCGAGACGGTTCACCACTGGCGGCGGACCGTCGCCTTCGGGCCGGTCACCAGGCTCGCCGGCGGGACGTCGTCGGCCACCACCGCGCCCGCGGCGATCACCGCGTCCCGGCCGATGCTCACCCCGGGCAGGATCGTGGCCCCCGCGCCGATCCACACGTTCTCCGCCACGTCGATCGGCGCGCCGGTGAGATAGAGCCGCCGCTCCCCGGGATCGACCGGGTGGCCGTTGGTGATGAAGGTGACCTTCGGGCCGATCATCACCCGCTCCGCGAGCCGGATGCCGGCGTAGTCGAGGAACGTGCAGTTCTGGTTGATGAAGACCCGTTCGGCGATGTCGAGTCGCAGGCCGTGGTCGGTGTAGAAGGGCGGGTAGATCGTCACCCGGGCGGGCAGCGGCCTGCCGAGGATCTGCGCGAACAGCTCCGCCTTGCCGGCCTCGTCGTCGAAGGGCAGGGAGTTGAGGCGGGTGGTCAGCTCGGTGACCTCCAGGACCCGCTCGGCCATCGCCTGGAACTCCGGACTGTGGATCCGCATGAAGCGGTCGCTGGACACGTGCAGCCCTCCTGGGTGTGCTCGCCGATCAGGCCCGTGCCGCCGGTCCCGCGGCGGGCAGCGTGCCGGCGGCGTACTCGGAGAAGATCTCGTCGAGGACGCGGAACGCGTCCGGGTCGTCGGCGCCGTCGACGGCCCGGGCGCAGGCGGTCAGCGTCTTCCACAGGGCCCAGCCGCGCCCGCGCGCCCAGCTCGCCGCGTCGACGGGTAGCCGGCCGCGGAAGGCCTGCCGGCCCTCGGCGGTCAGCAGTGTCCAGGCCACCGCCAGGTCGCAGGCCGGGTCGCCGACGCCGCAGGTGCCGAAGTCGATGACGGCAGCCAACTCCCCGCCGTCGAGCAGCAGGTTGCCCTGGGCCACGTCGCCGTGGAACCAGCGCTCCACACCGTCCCAGGGTGCGTCCAGCGCGCCGGCCCAGATCTCCCGGGCCAGGTTGGTGTCGACGTGGCCGTCCAGGGCCGCGAGCGCACGCCGGGCCAGATCGTCGTACGTCTTCAGGGTGCCGCCCCGGAACCAGTTGTGCAGGCCGGGACGCGGGCCGTCGGTGGGGTCCACGGTTCGCAGGGCGACCAGGAACCGGGCCAGGTCGTCGGCGAACCGCACCGGGTCGGCGATCCGGTCGGCCCGCGCCGGCTCGCCGTCGACCCACCGGTAGACCGACCACGGGTACGGGTATCCCGCGCCCGGTTCGCCCTTCGCCAGCGGAACGGGGACCGGCAGCGGAAGTCTGGCGGCGAGCACCGGAAGCCACCGGTGTTCCTTCTCGATCGCCAGGGCGTAGGGGGCGGCGCTGGGCAGCCGCACGGACAGCTCCTGGCCGAGGTGGAACGTCCAGTTGTCCCAGCCACCGTCGGCGACCGGCTCGACCGGGAGGCCGGCCCATCGCGGGAACTGGTCGGCGACGAGCTGCCGCACCTGCGCCGCGTCGACGGCGACGCGGTCGGGCACGGGGCCGAGCTGCGGTGTGTCGGTCACCGGGACATCCTCGCCCGTCGAGGCTCCGAACGGGTGCCCGCCGCCGCGAGAGCGGCACACCTGCGGCAGGTCGGGGCATCAGCCCGACGGGAAGGACCGACTTGCCGCCCGGCGCGATGGGCCCCTCGGCGTGGGGCCCGAGGTGCGGCATACCGGGTCGCGGTCCTGCGATGGCCGCACCCTACGACCGGGCGGGAAGGGCGGCGACGAACGCGCGCCAGGCCGCGGGGGCGAAGGCCAGCGCCGGGCCGGCCGGGTCCTTCGAATCGCGTACGGCCACCACGCCGGGAAGATTGTCGGCCACCTCCACGCAGGCACCACCGCTGCCGTTGCTGCGAGTGCTCTTGCGCCACCGGGCGTCGTTCAGGTCCATGTCTCCGCCACTTCCGCGATCAGGTCGAGGGACTGCTGCTGCGATAGTGCCTCACCACGGATCGACTCCCACACCTCGACCATCTGCCGCAGGTACTCGGCGCGATCGATCACCTGTCCGTGGCGCTGTCCCTCCAGGTAGACCACGTCCTCTCCGGCTGGCGAGGTAGCGATCACGAAGGGGCCGTCGAGCCCAGGGTAGGCACCCGCCGAGAGTGGCACGACCTGGATTCGAACCCTGGGCAGAGCCGACCCCAGCTTCACGAGGTGTCGCAACTGCTCGCGCATAACCTCCGAGCCGCCGATTCGGCGGCGCAGCACTTGTTCGTCGACCACCGTGGTGAGTAGCGGCGGCCTGTTCCTGGTGAGCACCGCCTGACGATCGATCCGTGTGGTTACCTGCTGCTCTATCTCGTCCAAGCCGAACAGCCCCGCCGCGTCCAGGATGGCCTGGGCATACGCTTCGGTCTGCAGAAGGCCCGGCACGTAGAGCGGCTCGAACCAGCGAAGCGCAGTCGCCTCTGCCTCGATGCCCGTCCAGTCACGCACCCACGGCACCACGGTCTCCCGGCTGATCCGGCGCTGGATCCGCTCGAACCGCCCGTCCGCCCCGAACACCGCGTCGCAGCGGCGGGCGAAGTCGAGGCTGGGCCGGCGTTCGCTGGTCTCCACCTTGGCCACCAGCGCCCCGGAATAGCTCAGCGCCTCGGCCAGCGCCGCCTGGGACATGCCGCCACCGGCCCGGGCCAGCCGCAGCTCCTCGGCGAAGTGGTCCAGCATCGACGAGCTCTCCACGGACAGCCTCCGTACATCCTCGTACCGGCTTGCGCCGACCGGTATACGCGCTGGTCGTCGGCGCGCGGGACCTCCCACGGTAGTCGTGTCCTCAGCAGACTGTCACGCAGCGGAACCGCTCACGGGATCTCGACGGCGGGCGGAACCAGGCCGGGGTGTCCTGCGGGCCGGCGGACGCAGGACACCCCCTCACCCACTCGACGGAGGTCCACCCGATGCGGATCAGGTTCTGGCGGTGCCGCCCGACGGCACCCGCCCCGCTCCCCCGGCGTACGCGCAACGATCGTCCGGCGTGGGCGACCGCCCCGACGGAGGTGTTCCCGGTCGACCGGCCGGGGCGTCCGGGGCGGCTGACCCGGGCCCAGGAGTGGCGGGCCAACGGCGGCCACCGACTGCCGTCGCCGCGCCGACCGGGTGGCGCAGAGGATCCGCGCTGATGCCGCGTTACCGGCCGCACGTGGCGGCCCGGCCGGGGTGGCGCTGCCGGGTGTGCGGCGCCGGGTGGCCGTGCTCGGCGGCCCGGCTGGCGCTGCTCGCCGAGTACCGCGAGGACCGGACCGCGCTGCTGATCTATCTGGGCACGCTGCTGGCCGAGGCGACGGTCGACCTGGCCGGGCAGTGCCCGCCGGACCGGTTGGCCGATCGGATCCTCAACTGGGCCCGGTCACGCTGACCACACCTCAGTCGACGAGGGTGCGGCCGGTGAGCTGGAGGAAGACGTCCTCCAGGCTGCTGCGCCGCACCAGCACGCTGGCCGGTTGCAGACCCAACCCGGTCACCTCCTCGACCGCCGCGTCACCGTCGGGGACGTAGAGCAGGATCCGGTCGGGCAGCACCTCGACCCGCTCGGCCAGGCCCTCCAGCTTGCCGGCGAACGCCTCCTGCGACTCGGCCGCGAAGCGCAGCTCCACCACCTCGCGGGTGGAGTGCTCCTCGATCAGCGCGCGGGGCGAGCCCTCGGCGACGATCCGGCCGCCGTCCATCACCACCAGGCGGTCGCAGAGCTGCTCGGCCTCGTCCATGTAGTGGGTGGTGAGGACCAGGGTCACGCCCTGCCGCTTGAGCCGGAACAGCCGCTCCCAGACCAGGTGACGGGCCTGCGGGTCCAGGCCGGTGGTCGGCTCGTCGAGCAGCACGATCTCGGGCTCGTTGACCAGTGCGCGGGCGATGGTGAGCCGCCGCTTCATCCCGCCGGAGAGCGGCTCCACCTTGCTGTCGGCCCGCTCGGTGAGCTGGACGAAGTCGAGCAGCTCGGCGGCGCGCTGCCGGGCCACCTTGCGCGGGATGCCGAAGTAGCGGGCGTAGGTGGTCAGGTTCTCCCGGACGGTCAACTCGGGGTCGAGGCTGTCCACCTGGGGGCAGACGCCGAGCCGGGCGCGGATGGCCGGCCCGTCGCGGACCGGGTCCATCCCGAGGATGCGCAGCTCGCCCCCGGTCGGCGGGGAGACGCAGCCGACCATCCGCATGGTGGACGACTTGCCGGCGCCGTTGGGGCCGAGGAAGCCGAACGCCTCGCCCGGGCGCACCTCGACGTCGATGCCGGCGACGGCGGTGAAGTCGCCGAACCGCTTCACCAGCCCCCGGGCCTGGATGAGTGGCTGTCCTGTGGTCACCGGCCGACCCTAGCCCCGGGCTACGACACGTTCGACCCGATTCGGGCCCGGCCGCCGACCTCAGCCCTCGTCACGGACCGTAGCGAAGTAACGGAAAGTGACAAGACCAACGCGCAGCCATGACCCGGGCCACACCGTCGCCCTGCGTGCCGGTACCATCACTCGCAGGGCGTAAGAGACCTAAGTGGACAGATCGTTTTCGGACGAGGCCACCAATGGTTAAATTGTCAACGCCTGGCACCGAAATTGTCACTCGATCGCACTCATTCAACGTTCCTCAGCGTAACCGCAAAACCGCTCCGACTACCGACCGCAATGATGTCGGGCGATGTTCCGCGCGTCCGACAAACGGCGTATCGTGCCCCCTCGTGTCGGCCGTACGCTCCTCCGAGGACCCCGTGGCGCAGCCGTCGTCCCACGACGCGGCTGGCCAGGGCGTATCCGTCGACGGCGCGACCACCCGGCTGCCGGCGGAGGAGCGGGGCGGCCCCGGCCACCCCTGCCGGGCGCCCGATCCCCGCGACCTCGCCGCGCAATTCGAGGACGAGAAACCCGGGCGTACGCTCACCGGCCGGGTGGGCCTCCTGGTCACCGGCACAACCGTCGCGATCGCCCTGTTCACGCTCGTCCAGGCATTCCGGCCGCTGGCCCAGGGCAGCAAGTATTACCTGATCATTTTCCTGGCCGGCGTGCTGCCGATCGTCTTCCTGGCGTACCCGTCGGGGCTGCGCCCGCTGCGGCGGACCGCGACCGGCGCACCGACCGGGGACGGCGGCGACGCCCGGGCCGACCGCGGCCGGCCCACCGCCGCGGACTGGCTGCTCGCGGCCGCCGCCCTGGTCACCTGCCTCTACCCGGTGCTGCCGTTCGCGCTCGGCGACGGCGGTGGCGGCTACGACGCGTTCCTCGACCGGCAGGGGCTGCTGGCCGGGCCCGACGTGGTGATGGGCACCGTCCTGCTGCTCCTGCTGCTGGAAGCCTGCCGGCGCACCACCGGCTGGATCCTGCCCGCGGTCTGCCTGGCGTTCCTCGGCTACGGCTACTACGGCGGGCTGCTGCCGCAGGGCTGGCCGGTGGCGCACGCCGGGCTCGACTTCGACCAGCTCGTCGACGCCTTCTACAACTCCGACAGCGGCTTCTACGGCACCCCGCTCGACGTCGCGGCCACGTACATCGTGCTGTTCACCATCTACGGCGCGGTGCTGGACCTCTCCGGCGCCGGGCGGTTCTTCGTGGAACTCTCCGCCGCCGCGTTCCGGCGCTCCCGCACCGCGGCCGGACGCACCGCCGTCGCCTCCGGGTTCCTGCTCGGCACCGTCTCCGGCTCCGGCGCGGCCACCACCGTCAGCATCGGCGCGGTGACCTGGCCGATCCTGCGCCGCGCCGGCTACCCGGCGGAACGGGCCGGCGGCATGCTGGCCGCTGCCGGGGTCGGGGCGATCCTCTCCCCACCCACGCTGGGCGCGGCGGCGTTCATCATCGCCGAATACCTCGGGGTGTCCTACCTCCAGGTGCTCGGCTGGGCGACCGTGCCGACGATCCTCTATTACCTGGGCATCCTGCTCTCGGTGGAGATCGACGCCCGCCGCTCCGGCGTCCGGCCGGTGGTGATCGACGCCGGCTCCGCAGGGCGGCTGCTGCTCCGCTTCGGCTACCACTTCCTCTCCCTCTTCGTGATCATCGGGCTGCTCGCGGTCGGTGCCTCGGCCACCCGGGCGGTGGTGGCCGCCACCGTCCTCGCCGCCGCGCTGTCCTTCCTGGACCGCCGGCACCGGCTCACCCCACCCCGGCTGGTGGCCGCGCTCAGCGCCGGCGTGCGCGGGGTCCTCGCGGTCAGCGCGGTCTGCGCCGCCGCCGGCATCATCACCGCCACCACCACCCGCACGGGGCTCGGCCCGCAGGCGGCGGCGCTGCTGGTCGGCGGGGCGCAGGCGCTCGCCTCCGACCCCACGGTCGTGCTGGCGCTCACCGCGCTGCTCGCCGCCGTGGCGCTCAGCCTGCTCGGGCTGGCCGTGCCGGTCACCGCCTCGTTCGTCATCGGCTGGGTGATCATCGGGCCGGCGCTGCTGCACCTCGGTGTCGCCGCGCCCGCCGCGGCCATGTTCGTCTTCTACTTCGCCGTGCTGTCCGAGGTCTCCCCGCCCACCGCGCTGGCCGCCGTCGCCGCCGCCGCGGTCACCGGCGGCCGGCTGGTCCCCACCATGTGGCAGACCCTCCGGTACGCCCTGCCGGCCTACCTGATCCCGATCGCCTTCGTGCTCACCCCCACCGGCCTCGGCCTGCTCGGCATCGGTGGCCCGGGCCGGATCGCCGCGGCCGGGCTGGCCTCCGCGCTCGGCGTCGCCGTGCTCGCCGTCGCGGCGGGCGGCTGGCTGCCCGGCGTCGGCCCGGCCGGAGTGCCGGAGCGGATCTGCGGAGCGCTCGCCGGGCTCGCCCTGCTCTGGCTCGAACCCGTACCCGTCGCGGCCGGCGTGCTGCTCGCCGCCGCCACCGTGGCGGGTGTCCTCGTACGACGCGGATCCGCCGGCCGGACCGGCGGACCGACCACCACTCCTGGGGAGGACGACAAGTGAGAAGGACGAACGTGCGGCTGGCCGCCGGCATGGGTGTGCTGGCCCTGGTCGTGACAGGTGCTGCCGGCTGCGGGGGCCGTCAGGACAGCGCCGCCAAGGACGACGCGAGAAGCGAGATCACCTGCAAGGTCGACAAGGACACCCGGGTCGGCATCGCCACCGGCAACGCCACCGGCGTCTACTACGTGGTCGGCAACGCCCTCGCCGGCCAGCTCTCCACCACCACCGGCGGCAGGCTCACCGGCACCGCCGCCGAGACCGGCGCCTCCGTGCAGAACATCGAACAGCTCGTCGCCGGCCAGTACGACGTGGCCTTCTCGCTCTTCGACACCGCCGTCAACGCGGTGCAGGGCAAGGGCAGCTTCTCCGGCCCGCAGGACGTCCAGGCGCTGGCCCGGATCTACGACAACTACACCCAGGTGGTCGTCCGGGCCGACTCCGGCATCACGTCGGTGGCCGGCATGAAGGGCAAGAAGATCTCCACCGGCTCCCCCAAGTCCGGCACGGAGGTCATCGCCAACCGGCTGCTGGAGGCCGCCGGCCTCGACCCGGCCAAGGACATCCAGGCGCAGCGGCTCGACCTGGCCAAGACCGTCGAGGGCGTCAAGGACGGCAGCGTCGACGGCTTCTTCTGGTCCGGTGGCCTGCCCACCGGCGGAGTCACCGACCTGTTCACCACCTCCGGCGACAAGGTGAAGTTCCTCGACGTCAGCGCGCTGCTGCCCAAGCTGACCGAGCTGAACCCGGCCTACCAGAGCGGGACCATCCCCGCCGACACCTACCGGACCGCGGCGGACACCCCGACCATCGTGGTGCCCAACGTGCTGCTGGTCCGCAAGGACCTGGACGCCGACGTGGCCTGCGCGATCACCAAGACGGTCTTCGAACGCCGGGACGCCCTGGCCGAGGCGAACCCGGCGGCCAAGGGCATCAGCCTGGACAACGCCCGCAGGACCGACCCGGTGCCGCTGCACCGGGGCGCGGACAAGGCCCTCAAGGACCTCGGCGCGAGCTGACCCCCGACGGCGCCGGGCCCGGGTCTCCCCGCCCGGGCCCGGCGCTCCCCACATCCGACGGAGACCCCGTGCCGCTCCCCGCCCGCGTACGCCGGCACGACCGGCCCGCCGACCACACCGGTCGGCTGTGGTCGGTCCGTACCCAACTGATCGCCCCGATCCTGGTGGCTACCGTCGGCCTGGTGGTGCTCGGCGCCGTCCAGACCCGCACGGCGCTCGCCGACTCGGCCGACGCCGACCGGGCGCGGGTGCTGGCCGGCACCGCCACCGCCACCGTGCGGCTGGTGCACGAGCTGGAACGGGAGCTCGGCGAGACCGCCGCCCTGCGCCAGCGCAGCGGCGCCACCGGCCGGCCGCTGGTCGACGCCCAACGCCGCCGGGTGGACGCCGCCGTGCAGCGCTACCGGGACGCCAGCCGGGCGGCCCGGGACGCCGCGCCCGACCTCGGCCGGGTGCTCGACGACGCGGACGGCCAGCTGGGCCAGCTGGACCCGTCCCGGGCGCTGGCGGTCCGCACCGAGACCGCCGACCCGGCGTACGCGGCGCTGGTCGAGTCGCTGCTCGCCGTCGCCGACGCGCTCCCCGCCCAGCTGCGCGACACCGAGCTGGCCAACGGGGCCCGGGAGGTGGCGGCCGTGGCCGCCCAGGAACACCTGGCCTCCCTGGAGCGGGACCTGCTGCGGGCCGTCTTCGTCCGGGGTTCGCTGGTCGACGGTGAGCTGGTCCGGCTGGGCCAGCTGCGCGGGGCGCAGGAGCAGCGCCAGGCCGAGTTCTCCCGGATCGCCGCCGCGCCGGCCGCCGCCGCCCGGCGTCGGCTGGTCACCGGCACCGACGTGACGACCGCCGGGCGGATGCGGGACGGCGCGCTGGCCGCCGAGTCGGAACCGGGGGCGCTGCGCACCGACGGCGACGCCTGGTACGTCGCCCAGAGCGGGACCATCCGCCGCTACAACCTGCTCGGCCGGGAACTCTCCGAGGCCCTCGACCGGAAGGCCGCCGGCCTGGCCCGGGACGCGGAACGCCGGGCCCTGCTCACCTCCGGCGGCACCTCGGCGGTGGCGGTGGCCTCGCTGGTCGCCGCGGCGCTGCTCGCCGTGCGTACCAGCCGGCGGCTGCGCCGGCTGCGGGTGGCCGCGCTGACCATGGCCCACCGCGAACTGCCGGACCGGATCACCGCCATCGTGGCCGGCGACGGCGTCCCCGCCGAGGGCGTCGCGACCCGGCTCACCGCCGGCATCAGCCAGGGCCGCGACGAGGTGGCCCAGGTCGCCGAGGCGTTCGACACGGTGAACCGGGCCGCGCTGCGGCTCGCCGGTGAGCAGGCCGAGCTGCGGATGGACGTCACCCGGATGGCCGAGGCGCTGGCCCGGCGGATCCGTACCCTGATCACCCGCCAGCTGCGGCTGCTCGACGAGTTCGAGCGGGAGGAGACCGACCCGGACGCCCTGGCCCGGCTCTTCGCGCTGGACCACCTCGCCGCCCGGATGCGCCGCAACGGGGAGAACCTGCTGGTCCTCGCCGGTGGGGAACCCGGCCGGGTGGACGAGGGCGCGCACCTGCTCGCGGACGTGCTGCGGGCCGCCGCCTCGGAGATCGAGGACTACCCGCGGGTGGAGATCGACGTGCCCGACGCGGCGGTGCACGGCACGGCGGTGGGCAACCTGGCCCACCTGCTGGCCGAGCTGCTGGAGAACGCCACCGCCTACTCGCCGCCGCGCAGCCCGGTGCGGGTGGACGGCCGGCGTACCGTCGACGGGCTCACCCTGCGGGTGCACGACCAGGGGATCGGCATCGGCGACGACCGGCTGACCGAGATCAACGACCGGCTGCGGGCGCCGGCCACCCTGTCCAGCGCGGCGGCCGGCAGCATGGGCCTGCACGTGGTGGCGCACCTGGCCGCCAGGCTCGGGGTCCGGGTCCAGCTGCACCACACCGCCGGCGGCACGGTGGCCCAGGTGGACGTGCCGGAGTCCCTGCTCACCCGGGTCGACGCGGTGGCCCGCCGGCCGCTGCCCGCCCCGGCCCCGGCGCTGGCCCTGCCGCTCGCGGTCACCGCGACCGGCCGCCCGCCGACGATCCGAGGAGTGGCCCGGGCGGTCGCCGCGACGGCCGCGCCGACCGGCGCGACCACCGCGGTCGGGCTGCCCCGCCGGGTACGCGGCGGTCAGCTCCCGGCCCGCTACCCGGCCCCCGCCGCCCGCCCCACCGACGACCTGCTCGACCCCGAGGTGGTGCGGTCCCGGCTGTCCGCCCTCGCCGCCGGGGTGGCCACCGCCATGCGCCAGAGCCAGCAGCCGAAACCGAACGGGAGAACGTCATGACCACACCGCTGCACGCCGGCCTCGACTGGCTGCTGGAGAACTTCGCCGAGCAGGTCCCGGACGTGTCGCACGCGCTCGCGGTCTCCGGCGACGGCCTGCGGTTGGCCACCTCCCCCGGCCTCTCCCCCGACCAGGCCGACCAGCTCGCCGCCGTGATCAGCGGTCTGGCCAGCCTGACCGTCGGGGCCGCCCGGCTGATGTCGGCCGGCCGGGTACGCCAGCAGATCGTCGACATGGACGGCGGGGTGCTGCTGGTGATGGCCGTCGGCGAACGGGCGCTGCTCGGGGTGCTCGCCGCGCCCGGCTGCGACCTGGGTCAGATCGGCTACGAGACGGCGACGCTGGTCCAGCGGGTGGCGGAGGCGCTGGAACCGGCGGTCCGGCTGTGACCCTGCGGCGCCGGGCACCGCGACCGGCCAGCCGGCCGCGCCGGGCACTGCGACCAGGCCGCCGGTCGTTCCGGTCGCCGCTCCCCCTGCGGGTGCTGGCCGTCGTGCTGGCCACGGTGCTGGTCGGCACCGGCTGCGGGCAGCCCGCCGCGCCGCCCCGGGCCTGGCACGACGGCCGGATCTTCCTGGCCACCGGCAACACCACCGGCGTCTACTACCAGCTCGGCGGCGGGTACGCCGACGTGATCAGCCGGCACCTGCCCGGCTACGAGGCGCGGGCCGAACCGACCGGCGCCTCGGTGGACAACGTCACCCGGCTGGCCGGCGGTGACATGGAGGTGGCGTTCAGCCTGGCCGACACGGCCGCCGACGCGGTCGCCGGCCGGGGCGCGTTCAGCCGGCCCCAACCGGTGCGGGCGCTGGCCCGGGTCTACCGCAACTACACGCACGTGATCGTCCGGGCCGACGCGCGGGTCACGAACCTGGCCGGGTTGCGCGGCCGGCGGGTCTCCACCGGTTCGCCGCGCTCCGGCACCGACGTCATCGCCGGCCGGCTGCTCACCGCTGCCGGGCTGGACCCGGGCCGGGACGTCCGGCGGGTGACGCTGTCGCTGCCGGAGACGGTGAACCGGATGCGCGCCGGCACCCTGGACGCGATGTTCTTCTCCGGGGGCCTGCCCACCCCGGGCATCGCCGACCTGCTCTCCGGCCAGCCGGGGACGTTCGTCCTGCTGCCCGTGGCCGACCTGCTCGAACCGTTGACCGCCCGGTACGGCTCGGTCTACACCACGGCGGAGCTGCCCGCCCAGGCGTACGGGACGCCGACCGGGACGCCGACGGTGACCGTGGCGAACCTGATCCTGGTCAACGCGGACATGCCGGAGCAGTTGGCGTACGACCTGACCCGGTTGCTCTTCGCGTACCAGTCCGACCTGGTGGGGGTGCATCCCGAGGGCGGGAACTTCACCCGGGCGACCGCGGCGGGCACCGACCCGATCCCGCTGCACCCGGGGGCGGCCCGGTTCTACCAGGGCGGCTGACCGGCTCAGACGTCGGCGGGCGCGGTGGCGGCGCGGGCCTCGGCGACCAGCCGGTCAGTCTCGGCGCGTACCTCGTCGTCGGTCGGGGTGCCCGGGTCGTAGCGGACGGTCCAGCTCAGCCCGTCCACCCCGGCGACCCGGCGGGCGGCGATCCGGCCGGACCCGCCGGGCAGGGCGTGCTGGGCGGTGTACGCCACCGAGCGGGTCACCCGGGCCCGCACCTGGTGCGGTAGCTCCCCCGGGTCGAGCAGCAGGTACGTCTCGGCGGGGCAGTCGGCGACCACCAGGTAGCCGTCGCGTTCGGCGACCCGCTCGGCGGGGACGACGGTCAGCTCCCGGCCGGACCAGGTGGCCTTGAGCACGTCGTGCCAGCCGATCCGGTGCGGCCGGCCGGGCAGCCAGAGCCCGAGGTTGCTGGCGACCACCACCCCGTCGCCCTCGCCGTTGCCGGCGGCGGCCCAGGCGAGCACCCGCTCGTCGGTGGCCAGTGGCGGCCGGGCGGCCGGTGGCAGCTTCGGCCTGCGGTTGAACAGTCCCATCTCACAGCCCCCCGGCGGCCTGCTCGCGCAGCGCCCGCGCGTGCTGTTCCAGCGAGAGCAGTTCCCCGAAGAGCGCGAAGTACTCGTCCTTCTGGTTCACCGGGTTGATCCGCTGGATCTTGGATTTGAGGTCCCGGATCCGGGCGGTCACCGAACCCCACTGCAACTGGGCCATGGTGATCGACACGTACCGCGGGTCCGGTTCGCCGTCGATCCGCAGCGGCTCCACCGCCAGCTCGCCGACGAGCGCCTGGGCGGCCAGGTCGTCGCAGGCGTCCCGGACGGCCTCGATCCAGACCGCGCCGCCGGTGGCGGTGGCGGCCCCCCCGGCCTCGGCGACGGCGGCCCGGACGGCGACGTGCACCGGGTGCCGGTAGTCGGCGGCCTCCACCGCGTCGAACATCGGGCCGGCGAGCACCGGCTGCTGGAGGGCCAGTTTCAGCGCCTCCCGCTCGACCATCGACTGCGGGCTGTCCACCGATGGCGCGGGGGTGCGGCCGCGCCGGGCCGACGCGGCGGAGTCCTGGGCGGGGCCGGTCGGCGCGCCGCCGGCCGCCTGCACCGCCCGCTGCACCGGCTCGATCTCCATGCCGAGGTCGCCGGCGAGCTTGCGGACGTACTCCGGGCGCTTCTCCCGGTCCTTGATCTTGGCGACCAGCGGGGCGGCCCTGCGCATCGCCTCCACCCGGCCGTCGACGGTGTCCAGGTCGTAGCGGCTGATCACGTGCCGCAGCGCGAAGTCGACCAGCGGCTCCCGGCGGGCCACCAGGTCGCGGACGGCCAGGTCGCCCTTGGCCAGGCGCAGGTCGCACGGGTCCATGTTGTCGGGGCTGACCGCGATGAAGGTACGCCCGACGAAGCGCTGGTCGTCCTCGAAGGCGCGCAGCGCGGCCTTCTGCCCGGCGGCGTCCCCGTCGAAGGTGAAGACGATCTCGCCGGCCCGCTCGTCGCTGTCGAGGAGCACCCGGCGCAGCACCGAGATGTGGTCCGCGGCGAAGGCGGTGCCGCAGGTGGCCACCGCCGTCGGCACGCCGGCCAGGTGGCAGGCCATCACGTCGGTGTAGCCCTCGACGACGACCACCTTGCCCTGCTTGGCGATCTCCCGCTTGGCCTGGTCGATGCCGTAGAGGACGTGCGACTTCTTGTAGATCGGCGTCTCGGGGGTGTTCAGGTATTTCGGGCCGTCGTCGTCGTCGAAGAGCTTGCGCGCGCCGAAGCCGATCACGTCGCCGGTGATGTCCCGGATCGGCCACATCAGCCGGCGGCGGAACCGGTCGATCAGCGAACCGGAGCGGGCCGGCCGGGACAGCCCGGCGGTGACCAGCTCATCGTGGGTGAAGCCCTGCTGGCGCAGGTGCTTGGTGAGCAGGTCCCAGCCGTCCGGGGCGAAACCGCAGCCGTAGCGCTGGGCGGCGGCCCGGTCGAAGCCCCGCCGGGCCAGGAACTCCCGGGCCGGGCGGGCGCCGGCCGTGCCGAGCTGGGCCTGGTAGAACTCCACGGCGGCGGCGTGCGCGGCGACCAGGCGCTGCTTCTGCCCCTGCTGCGGGCGGGGCCGCGGGGTGGTCTGGTCGTTCTCGACGTACCGCAGCTGGATGCCGGCCCGGGCGGCGAGCCGTTCGACGGACTCGACGAAGCTCAGGTGCTCGGCGTCCATCAGGAACTTGATCGCGTCGCCGCCGACCCCGCAGCCGAAGCAGTGGTAGACGTTGCGGGCCGGCGAGACGTTGAACGACGGGCTCTTCTCGTCGTGGAACGGGCACAGCCCCTTGAGGTTGCCGCCACCGGCCGACTTCAGGGTCACCGTGTCGGAGATGACCTCGGCGATGGAGGCGCGTTCCCGGACCAGCGCGATGTCCTCGTCCCGGATCCGCCCAGCCATCTCCGCCACCCCCTCGGCGTACATCCTGCCCTGCCGGACCGACGTTCCGGCGGTCGGGGGGACGGCGTGTGGCGCAGCCGTCAGGCGCTCCGGCCCACCCCGCTGGTGGCGTCGCCGATGCGCGGGAACGGCTCGATGGAGAAGACCACCTCCACCGGCACCTCGAAGTACGCGGCGATCCGCAGCGCCAGGTGCAGGCTGGGCCGGAACTCGCCGCGCTCCAGGTAACCGATGGTCTGGTAATGCACCCCCAGTGCGTCGGCGAGCTGGCGGCGGGAGACGCCCCGCTCGGCGCGCAGCACCGCGATCCGGTTGTGCACCGTCTCACTCATCCGCGACGCCCTCTCACATCACCCGTTGCATGGCCCGTTCCCGGCGCGCCGCCACCCGCGAGCCGGACTCCCGGCGGGCCATCCGGCGCAGCACGACCGGGGCCAGCAGCAGCCCCAGCACGGCCCATCCGCCGAGCGCCAGGACCGTCTCCAGGTGCCGCCAGCTCCCGCCGAGCTCGACCGCCGACAGGGCGTCCGGCAGCAGCGCCGAGCGCATGCCCAACCCTAACCAGTAGATCGGGAACGCCTGGGCGACGGCCTGCACCCAGCCGGGATAGCCGTTGATCGGGTAGAAGATGCCGGAGAGGGCGATCAGCCCCATCATCGGCAGCACCACCAGGCCCATGTTGCGCGGGTTCTCGATCACCGAGCCGATCACCGCGCCGAGCGGCAGGGCCGCCACCAGGCCCAGCGGCACCACCCAGGCCAGGGTGAGCCAGGCGCCGGGCTCGCCCAACCGGAGCCCGTCCAGGAAGAACACCCCCGGCACCAGTTGCAGCAGCAGGCCGAGCACCGCGGCGGACGAGGTCAGCACCAGCTTGCCGACCAGATAGCCGAGCATGCCGTTGGGGGTGGCCTTGGCCCGCAGCAGGGTGCCGTCCTCGCGGTCGACGATGAGCTGCTGGGCCAGCATCAGCATCCCACCGAACGCGATGCCCATGCCGAGCGCGCTGGGCAGCGTCCGGGCGCCGAGGGAGAAGCCGGTGCCGGGCACCGTGGAGCCGCGCATGAAGAACATCGCGACCAGCAGCACGACCGTGGGGAAGGCGTAGTTCCACAGGTCCTGGCCGTTGCTCAGGGTGTTGCGTACCTCGATCAGGCCCCGGCGCAGGCCGGCGCGGACCGCCGTGGTCGTCGGACTCACCGCTCCCCCTCCCCGCGCAGCACCCGCAGCGCGGCGTCCGCCCGGCCGCCGGCCTCGTGCTCACGCACCAACGTCATGTACGCGTCCTCCAGGCTGGCCCGGCGGACCTCCAGGTCGGCGACGGCGTCGCCGTGCTGCCGGAACAGCTCGCGGACGAAGCCGGTGGCGTCGGTCGCGGCGTGCACGAAGCGCTCGCCGTCGACGCTCCACCGGATCTCGGCCTTGCCGGCCACCCGCCGGGACAGTTCGTCGGCCGAGCCGTCGGCGATGATCCGGCCGCCGGCCAGGATCAGGATCCGGTCGGCCAGCTTCTCCGCCTCGTCGAGGTCGTGGGTGGTCAGCAGGATGGTGGTCTCGTCCAGGTCGGCCAGCCGGTGCACCAGCTCGTGGAACTCGCGGCGGGCGGCCGGGTCGAAGCCGACCGTCGGCTCGTCGAGGAAGAGCAGCTCGGGGCGGCCGACGATGCCGACCGCCACGTCCAGGCGGCGGCGCTGGCCGCCGGAGAGCTGGTTGACCCGACGCCCGGCCTGCCCGGTCAGCCCCACCGTGTCCAGCAGGTCGGCGGTCGGCCAGGGCCGGCGGATCGCGGCCGTCGCGTACGGCGCGTAGTAGGAGCCCAGGTGGGCGAGCAGGTCACCGACCCGCCAGCGGCCGTGGTCGCGCCAGGACTGGAGCACCACGCCCAGTCGGGCCCGCCACGCCTCGTCGCCCCGGGCCGGGTCGGTGCCGAGCACGCGCACCTCGCCGGCCGAGCGGAGCCGGAAGCCCTCCAGGATCTCGATGGTGGTGCTCTTGCCGGCCCCGTTCGGGCCGAGCAGGGCGAGCACCTCACCGCGCCGGGCGGTGAAGTCCACGCCGTGCAGGACGTCGACGGTGCCGTAACGCATGCGCAGGGCCCGGACGTCGAGCACCTGGTCGGCGTCGGGTGGATGCGGAGCCTCGGTCGCCCCCGCGAGCTCAACCGCTGTCATGGCCATCCCTCGGAATGATGGATCGGTACCGCGAAATGTAGCACCCCTACTACATTGCGGGCAGCCCCGATCCGCTCCGGGTCGGCAACGGTTCAGCGCGGGTTGCGCCGCAGCCAGCGGGTCACCGGCGGCGGGTCCTCCTCGTCGTACGACCGGGCGGCCCGCACGGCGGTGGCCAGGCCGTAGCGACGGCCCCGGCCCAGGTGCGGGTTGGCCGCCGGATCGGCGGCCATGTCCCGCCACAGCGCCGCGGCCAGCCCGAGCATCACCACCACGAACGGCAGCGCCACCAGGATGGTGGCCTGTTGCAGCGCCTCCAGGCCGCCGGCGAGCAGCAGCGCCGCGGCGACCGCGCCGATCAGCACCCCCCAGAGCACCACCAGCACCCGGTGCGGGCGCAGCGCGCCGTTGGAGGTGAGCGTGCCGAGCACCAGCGAGGCCGAGTCGGCGCTGGTGACGAAGTAGAGCGCGATGAGCACCATCGCCAGCACGCTGGTCACCGTCGCCAGCGGCAGCGCGTCGAGCAGGCCGAACAGCGCCTGCTCACTGCCCTTGCCGACGTCCGCCACCAGGTCCCGCGTGCCGGTGGCCTGGGCGCGCAGGGCGCTGCCACCCATGATCGAGAACCAGACCGCGCTGGCCCCGCTGGGCACCAGCAGCACCCCGACCAGGAACTGCCGCACCGTGCGGCCCCGCGAGATCCGGGCGATGAAGGTGCCCACGAACGGCGCCCAGGAGATCCACCACGCCCAGTAGAAGATCGTCCACGAACCGAGCCAGGCCGTGTCGGAGAAGGCCCCGGTACGCGTCGACATGAACACCAGGTTGCTCAGGTAGTCGCCCACCGAGGCGGGCAGCACCTCCAGCGTGTAGATGGTCGGCCCCACCACGAAGACGAAGACCATCAGCAGCACCGCCAGCACCACGTTCGTGGTGGACAGCCATTTGACGCCCTTGTGCAGGCCGGAGAAGGCCGACACCACGAAGGCCAGGGTCAGCGCGCCGATCACCACCAACTCGACCCCCCTGGTGTCCCGGATCCCGGTCACCAGGTCCAGCCCGGCAGCGACCTGGAGCGCGCCCAGGCCGAGGCTGGTGGCCGAGCCGAAGACGGTGGCGAAGACCGCCAGCAGGTCCACCGCCCGACCGGCCGCGCCGTCGGCCCGGGCGCCCAGCAACGGGTGGAACGCCGCCGAGATCCGGTTGTCCCGCCCCTTGCGGAAGGTCGAGTACGCCAGCGCCAGCGCCGCGATCGCGTAGATCCCCCACGGGTGCAGCGTCCAGTGGAAGAGCGTGTACTGCATCGCCGCGGCCCCGGCCGCCGGGGTCTGCCCCGCGACCCCGGTGGACGGCGGCGGCGTCGCGTAGTGCTGGATCGGCTCGGCCACGGCGAAGAACACCAGCCCGATGCCCATCCCGGCGCTGAACATCATCGCGATCCAGGCCAGCGTGCTGAACTCCGGCTCGTCGTCGTCGGCGCCCAGCCGGATCCGCCCGAACCGGGAGGCCGCGATGACCACCGCCAGCACCAGGAAGGCGTCCGCCGCCACCACGAAGAACCACCCGAAGGTACGGATCACCCAGGCCAGCCCGGACGTGCCGAAGTCCGCCAGCGACCCGCGGGCCAGCAGGCCCCAGGCCACCACCGCCAGCACGCCGCCCACACTGAGCGTGAGCACCACCGGGTCGGGCCGCCGGACGGACCCGCTTCTCTCCCGTTCGACCTGTTCGGACATCAGTCACCCCCGGTGACCATCCTGGCCGCCCGGACCGCCCCGGACGGGGGGAAAGGCGGTAATCACCCGGTCCGGCGGGCCCACCGGTCGATGCGCGTGGCCCCGGGAGCCCGGGGCAGGATGGGCCGCATGTCCACGACCGCCCCGCCCCGGTTCGCGTACCGCCCGGCGCTGGACGGGGTCCGCGGCCTCGCCGTGGCCGCCGTCCTGGCCTTCCACGGCGGGGTGGCCGCGCTGCCCGGCGGATTCCTCGGCGTCGACGCGTTCTTCGTGCTCTCCGGGTTCCTGATCACCTCGCTGCTGCTGGCCGAGCACCGGGACACCGGCCGGATCGACCTGGTGGCGTTCTGGGGTCGCCGGTTCCGGCGGTTGCTGCCCGCGCTGCTGCTGGTGCTCGCCGTCGTGCTGCTGGTCTCCCGGTGGCTGCTGCCCGACACCGAGTTGACCGCGCTGCGCTGGGACGCGTTGGCCGCGTTGGGCTACGTGGCGAACTGGCGGATGGCGAACCGGGACGGCGACTACTTCGCCGCCACCGGCAGCCCGTCGCCGTTGCAGCACACCTGGTCGCTCGGCATCGAGGAACAGTTCTACCTGGGCTGGCCGCTGCTGCTGGGGCTGCTGCTCGCGCTGGCCGCCCGCCGGGCCGGCCGCGCGCCCGGGTCGGGAACCCGCCCGGCCGGGCGGTCGGCTGCGGTGCTGGCGTTCACCCTGGGCGGCGCGCTGGCCTCGGCGGTGGCCGCCGCGCTGCTCTTCGCGCCCGACGCGGTGGACCGGGTCTACTACGGCACCGACACCCGGGCGGTGGCCCTGCTGATCGGCGCCGCCCTCGCGGTGGCGCTGGCCCGCCGTCCGGCCACGTCGCACGCGCCGGCCACACCGGCCACGCCGGAGGACGCCACGCCGGAGGACGCCACGCCGGAGGACGCCACGCCGGCGCCGGCCGCCGCCGGTGCGCCGTCGCCTCGGGTACGCCGGGTCCTCGGCGCGCTGGCGCTCGCCGGCGCGGTCGGCACCGGCTGGCTCTGGGCCACCGCGAACGGCGGCGACCCCTGGCTCTACCGGGGCGGACTGACCCTCGCCGCGCTGGCCGTGGCGGCGGTCATCGCGCACGCCACCGTCAGCCCGGGCGGCCCCACCGCCCGACTGCTGGCGCTGCCGCCGCTGGTGTGGACCGGCCGGATCTCGTACGGGCTGTACCTGTGGCACTGGCCGCTGTTCCAGTGGTGCGACGCGGAGCGGACCGGGCTGACCGGGCCGGCCCTGCTCGCCGCCCGGTGCGCGCTCACCCTGGCCGTCGCCGTGGCGTCGTACCTGCTGGTGGAGCGCCCGATCCGACGGGCCCGGCGGCTGCCCCGGGTGGCGGCGGCGCTGGCCGGCGCGGCCGTCGCCGCGGTGGCGGCGCTCGCCGTGTTCGGCACCGTCGTGCCGCCGGTCCCCTCCACCCCGCCGGCCGCCATCGCCTGGGACGCCACCCCGACGCCCGACGCCACCGCCGGCCCGGTCGCCGGCTCGGCGGCCCCCACCCCGCCGGTACGCCGGCCCGGCCGCGAACCCGGCCGACTGCCCCGGGTCACCTTCCTCGGCGACTCGGTCTCCTGGTCGCTCGCCAGCTACCTGCCGGAACAGGACCGGCTCGCGGTGAGCGTGCGGGCGGTGCAGGGCTGCGGGATCGCCCGCCTGCCCGAGCTGCGCTACGTCGGAGGCGACCACACCAACTACCCCGGCTGCGACACCTGGGACAACCGGTGGTGGAAGTCCGTCGACGCCGACGACCCGGACGTCGCGGTGATCCTGCTCGACCGCTGGGAGCTGGTCGACCGCCGGCTCGACGGGCGGTGGCAGCACGTGGGCGACCCGGCGTACGACGAGTACCTCGCCGGGGAGCTGGACCGGGCGATCGACATCGCGGGCGGTCGGGGCGCCCACGTGGTGCTGCTCACCGCGCCGTACACCCGGCGGGCGGAACGCCCCGACGGCGGTCTCTGGCCGGAGGACGACGCGCAGCGGGTGGACGCCTGGAACCGGCTGCTCGCCGACGCGGCCGTACGCAAGGAGGCGAGCCTGCTCGACCTCAACCGGCGGGTCTGCCCGGACGGCGAGTTCACCTGGGAGGCCGGCGGGGTCCGGGTACGCAGCGACGGGCTGCACTTCACCCCGCGCGGGGTCCGCGAGTGGATCGCCCCGTGGCTGCTGCCGGAGCTGCACCGGCTCGCCGTCCAGGGCGCCTGACGCCCCGCCCGGCTCGTCCGCGGAATGCCGGTCAGGCGACCGCGGCGGCCTCCTCGGCCTCGACCCGGGCGTTCCAGTCGGCCTTGCTGGCCCGCCAGCCCTCGTCGGTCATCCCGCGCCGCCAGTAGCCGGAAATGGAGAGCGCCTCGCGGGGCACCCCCCGCTCGACGCGCAGCAGGTGCCGCAGCTCCTTGACGAAGGTCGCCTCGCCGTGCACGAAGGCGTGCACCGCGCCGGGCGGGAACTCCAGCGCCCGGACGGCGGCGACCAGCGCCTCCCCCACCGGCCGGTCGCCGCGGTGCAGCCAGGTCAGCTCGACGGCGCCCGCACTGGTCAGCGGCTGCTCGTCGGCCGGGCCGTCGACCTCGAGGAAGACCACCGCCCGGGCGCCGGTGGGCAGCCGCTCCAGGCTGGCCGCGATCGCCGGCAGGGCGCTCTCGTCGCCGACCAGCAGGTGCCAGTCGGCGGCCGGGTCGGGGGCGTACGCGCCGCCGGGTCCGGTGAAGCTCACCTCGTCGCCGGGGCGCAGCGCGGCGGCCCACGGGCCGGCCACTCCCTCGTCCCCGTGGTGCACCACGTCGATGGTCAGCTCGCCGGCCGCCGCGTCGAACGCCCGCACCGTGTAGGCGCGCAGCCGCGGCCACTGCTCGCGGGGCATCGTCGCGCGCACCGCCGCCATGTCCAGCGGCCTCGGGTACGTCACCCCGGGCTGCGGGAAGACCAGCTTGACGTAGTGGTCGGTGTACGCGCCGACCGGCAGGCCGGTCAGTTCCCCGCCGCCCAGGACCAGGCGGATCAGGTGGGGGGTGGGCCGGCTGGTCCGCAGGACCGTGGCCGTGACGACCTTCTTCGTCGGACGCTCCGTCATGGCGCTTAGGCTAGCCTAAGTCAACGTGCCGCCGCCCGCCCCGGGTGCGCCGGGCACCAGCCGCCGGTGCCAGGCCACGGCCGCCGGGTCGGTCAGCGAGGCCACCTGGTCGATCACCACCCGCAGCCGGGTGGCGTCGTCCGGGGCGGCCCGCCACAGCGGCGCGAAGACCGGGTCCAGCGCGCCGGCCCCCCGGTCCGCCAGCGTGCCGACCAGCTCGACCAGCATCTGCCGCTGGCCGGCGTACCGGTCCCGGGCGCCGGGGCGGCGCATCACGTAGCGCAGGGCGATGCCCTTGAGCAGCGCGCACTGGGCCCGGATCCGGCGGGGCACCACCAGGTCGGCGGCGTACCGGCGGTGCGGGCCGGGGCCGAACCGCTCCCGGGTGGCGGCCACCACCGTGGAGACGAACCGGCCGGTCAGCACGCTGGTGGTGGCCTTCAGGGCGGCCTGCGCGCGGTGGCTGCCGTCGTAGCCGGCCAGCGGGGCGAGGACCGGCTCGGCGAGCAGGTCCACCAGCACGGCGGCCAGGTCGTCCGGCGACTCGCCGGAGTACGCCCCGGCCACGTCGGCGCAGAGCGCCCGCCGCTCGTCGGCGTCGACGAGCAGCGGGGCGAGGGTGACGTACCCGCCGTGGATGCCGTCCTCCACGTCGTGCACCGAGTACGCCACGTCGTCGGCCCAGTCCATCACCTGCGCCTCCAGGCAGCGGCGCGGCCGGCCGTCGAGGCCGACGCCGGGCGGGGCGCCGACGCGGACCCAGTCGAAGACCGGGCGGTCGTCGGCGTACGTGCCGAACTTGCGCTCGCCGGGCCGCCGGGGCCACGGGTACTTGGCGACCGCGTCGAGCGAGGCCCGGGTCAGGTTCAGCCCCGCCGGGGCGCCGTCCGGGCCGATCACCTTGGCCTCCAGCCGGGTGAGCACCCGCAGGGTCTGCGCGTTGCCCTCGAAGCCGCCGCAGTCGGCGGCCAGCTCGTCCAGGGCGTCCTCGCCGTTGTGCCCGAACGGCGGGTGCCCGAGGTCGTGGGCCAGCCCGGCGGTGTCCACCACGTCCGGGTCGCAGCCCAGCCGGGCGCCCATCTCCCGGGCGATCTGCGCCACCTCCAGCGAGTGGGTCAGCCGGGTACGCAGGAAGTCGTCGGTGCCCGCCGTGTGCACCTGGGTCTTGGCGGCGAGCCGGCGGAACGCCGCCGAGTGCAGCACCCGGGCCCGGTCCCGCTCGTACGGGGAGCGCCCGTAGCCGCCGTCCTTGGGCGCCTCACCGACCCACCGCTCGTCCGGCGCGCCCCCTTCACTCGTTGCGGGCACGGAGAACGCAGAACTCGTTGCCCTCCGGGTCGGCCAGGACCACCCAGTCGGCCCCGCCCTGCCCGACGTCCACGTGCCGCGCGCCCATGTCGACCAGCCGCTCGACCTCCGCCTCCTGGTCGGTCGGGCGCAGGTCGAGGTGGAGCCGGTTCTTGGCGTTCTTGGGGTCGCGGACCGGCACGAAGACGATGCCGGGCAGCCGGTCCGTGCCGGGGCGGATCTCCACCTCGTCGGAGCGTTCGGCGACGATCTGGTAGCCGAGCGCCTCCGCCCACCAGCGGGCCAGCCGCGCCGGGTCGCGGGCGTCGACGGTCAGGCTCTCCCAGACGCTGGTCATGCGGTCACCCTTCGCTCGGCACGGCAGGCACACGGGCGAAACCAGGTTACGCCCGCCCGACCCGAACGGCCCGCCCAAGCATCCTCCGACCGGCCCCCACCCCACCGGGAGCGGGGGCCGGTCCGCTGGTCAGCGGGAGTCGGAGCCGTCGGTGTCCACCACGGCCCGACCGGCCTCCAGGCGGGCCACCGGGACCCGGAACGGGGAGCAGGAGACGTAGTCCAGGCCGACCTCGTGGAAGAAGTGCACCGAGTCGGGGTCACCGCCGTGCTCGCCGCAGACGCCGAGCTTGAGTCCGGGGCGGGCGGCCCGGCCCTCCTCGGCGGCGATCCGGACCAGCCGGCCGACCCCGTCCCGGTCGATCGACTCGAACGGCGAGATGCCGAAGATGCCCAGTTCCAGGTAGCGCCAGAAGAACGCGCCCTCGACGTCGTCGCGGGAGAAACCCCAGCCCATCTGGGTGAGGTCGTTGGTGCCGAAGGAGAAGAACTGCGCCGCCTCGGCGATCTGCCCGGCGGTCAGCGCCGCCCGGGGCACCTCGATCATGGTGCCGATCAGCACCTCGACACCGCTGTCCCCGACCACCTCGGCGATGATCTTCTCGGCCTCCGCGCGTACCGTCTCGAGTTCCTGGACCGCGCCGACCAGCGGGACCATGATCTCCGGGCAGGCGCTGCCGCCGGACCCGGCCACCGCGACCGCGGCCTCCGCGATCGCCCGGACCTGCATGGCGAACAGGCCCGGGATGACCAGGCCCAGGCGTACGCCGCGCAGGCCGAGCATCGGGTTCTCCTCGTGCATCCGCCGGACGGCGGCGAGCAGCGCCTCCTCCTTGGCGACGTCCTCGCCGCGCTCCTGGGCGACGGCGACGTTGACCGCGAGCTGCTCCAGCGGGGGCAGGAACTCGTGCAGCGGCGGGTCGATCAGCCGCACGGTGACCGGCAGGCCGTCCATCTCGCGGAAGATCTCGATGAAGTCCTCCCGCTGCAACGGCAGCAGCGCGGCCAGCGACGCCTCCCGCTCGTCGTCGGTGCGGGCCAGGATCAGCCGCTCGACCAGCTCGCGGCGGTCGCCGAGGAACATGTGCTCGGTGCGGCACAGGCCGATGCCCTCGGCGCCGAAGCGCCGGGCCCGGGCCGCGTCCGCACCGGTGTCGGCGTTCGTCCGGACGGCCAGCCGCCGCTTGCCGTCGGCGTGCGTCATGATCCGGTGTACGGCCCGGACCAGCGCGTTGTCGATGTGCTCGGGGTCGAGGCTGCCCTCGAAGTACTGCACCACCTCGGACGGCATGACCGGCACCTCGCCGAGGTAGACCTTGCCGGTGGTGCCGTCGATCGAGACCACGTCACCCTCGCCGACGGTCTGCCCGCCGACGGTGAACTTCTTGCCCGGCACGTCGACCTCGAGCTCGTCGGCGCCGGAGACGCAGGTCTTGCCCATGCCGCGGGCCACCACGGCAGCGTGGCTGGTCTTGCCGCCGCGCGAGGTCAGGATGCCCTTGGCGGCGATCATGCCGTTGAGGTCGTCGGGGTTGGTCTCCCGGCGGACCAGGATCACCGACTCCCCCTCGGCGGCCAGCTCGACGGCGCGGGCGGAGGTGAAGACGACCTTGCCGGAGGCGGCGCCCGGGGAGGCGCCGATGCCCTTGGCGACCGGCTGGAAGTCGTGGTCGAGCTGGAAGCGGGGGAACATCAGCTGGGCCAGCTGCGCGCCGTTGACCCGGTGCAGCGCCTCGTCCAGGTCGATCAGGCCCTCGTCGACGAGCTGCCCGGCGATGACGAACGCGGCGGCGGCGGTGCGCTTGCCGACCCGGGTCTGGAGCATCCACAGCTTGCCGCGCTCGATGGTGAACTCGATGTCGCAGAGGTCCTTGTAGTGCTCCTCGAGCCGGGCCATGATGCCGAGCAGCTCGTCGTAGGACTTCTTGTCGAGCTGCTCCAGCTCCTGCAACGGCACGGTGTTGCGGATGCCGGCGACGACGTCCTCACCCTGGGCGTTGGCCAGGTAGTCGCCGTAGATGCCCTGTGCGCCGCTGCCCGGGTCACGGGTGAACGCGACGCCGGTGCCGGAGTCCGGGCCGAGGTTGCCGAAGACCATGGCGACCACGTTGACCGCGGTGCCCAGGTCGGCCGGGATCCGCTCCTGGCGGCGGTAGAGGATGGCCCGCTCGGCGTTCCACGACTCGAAGACCGCGCGGATGGCCAGGTCGAGCTGCTCGCGCGGCTCCTGCGGGAACTCCCGCCCGGTGTGCTTCGCGAAGATCTTCTTGTACGCGTCGACCAGCCCGCGCAGGTCGTCGGCGTCCAGGTCGAGGTCGTTCTTCGTACCCTTGGCGCGCTTGGCGTCCTCCAGGGCGTGCTCGAACTCCTCGCCGGGCACCTCGCAGACGGTCTTGCCGAACATCTGGATCAGGCGGCGGTAGGAGTCCCAGGCGAACCGGTCGTTCCCCCCGGCCTGCTTGCTCAGCCCGACGACGCTGCGGTCGTTGAGGCCGACGTTGAGGACGGTCTCCATCATGCCGGGCATGGAGAACTTGGCCCCCGAACGCACGGAGACCAGCAGCGGGTCCTGCGGGTCACCGAGCCTGCGGCCCATGCCGCGCTCCAGCGACTCCAGGTGCGCCTCGATCTGCCCGGCCAGCCCGTCGGGCTCCCGCCCGGTGGCGAGGTACGCCTTGCAGGCCTCGGTGGTGATCGTGAAGCCGGGCGGGACCGGCAGGCCGAGATTGGTCATCTCGGCCAGGTTGGCACCCTTGCCGCCCAGCAGGTCCTTGAGGTCCTTGTTGCCCTCGGAGAAGTCGTACACGTACTTGTCGTCGGCCTTGTCCTGCGCTGCCACCAGAGCCTCCCACGCGCGTCCGCATTGACACTTAACGAAGGTTCAGTTGCTCATACCCCGGGGCCGACCACCGCTAATCCAGGCGTCGTGGCCGATCGGTGGGCGAAGGTTAAGCGAACATCGCGTGGCTCGGGACCGTTCGGTGACAATCGGCACAACCATCACCACTATCCGCGTCCGTACCGGTTTTTGGGAACGCTTCCACGCGCACGATCACGCAATCGCGCCTCCCCTCGTACCCTTGACGGCGCTGGGTTCGTCGAACCTGACTTTTGCCATATCCCACGCGAATACACCCCCGGAGCCGTCCCCGTGCCGACCACCCCCGCCACCAGCCCCGAGACCGGTCCCGACCCGCTCGACCGGGCCGTCCCGCCCACCCGGCGACCGGCCGCCGCCGAACTGGCCCGCACCGCCACCCAGACGGCCGGCGCGCAGCTCACGCCGGCCGCGCCGGTCGCCCTGGGCGACGTGGTGCCGGCGCCGGAACGGGTGCTCCCGGACCCGGCCGCCGACTTCACGCTGACCGCCAACACCGTGCTGCGGATCAGCCCGGACGGCGGGGCCCGGGACGTCGCCGTGTTCCTCGCCGAGCTGCTGCGCCCCGCCACCGGACTTCCGCTGCCGGTCGCCGACGCCGCCCCCACGGACTCAGCGTCACCGGCCGGGGCCCACGCCACCGGGACGCCCGAGCCGGTCGGCCCGAGCGGGGCCCCGCTCACGCTCACCCTCGACGCTGCGGCCACGGTCACCGTCGACTCCGTCGCCGGGCCGGGCGACGCCGGGCCCGCAGGGCTCCCCGAGACCGGGGAGCTGGGCGTCGAGGGGTACCGGCTCGACGTCACCCCCACCGCCGTCCGGATCACCGCGCTCACCGCCGCCGGGCTGCTGCACGGGGCGCAGACGCTGCGCCAACTGCTGCCCGCCGCCGTCGAGAGCCGGACGCCGGTGACCGAGCGCTGGACGGTGCCCGGCGGCACGATCGTGGACCGGCCGCGCTTCGCGTACCGGGGGGCGATGCTCGACGTGGCGCGGCACTTCTTCGCCGTCGAGGACGTGCTGCGGGTGATCGACCACCTGGCCCGGTACAAGCTCAACCACCTGCACCTGCACCTCACCGACGACCAGGGCTGGCGGATCGCGGTGGACTCCTGGCCCCGGCTGGCCCCCGTCGGCGGCGCCACCCAGGTCGGCGGCGGCACCGGCGGCTGGTACACCAAGGACGACTACCGGCGCATCGTCGCGTACGCCGCCCGCCGGCACGTCACCGTGGTGCCCGAGATCGACCTGCCCGGCCACACCAACGCGGCGCTGGTCGCGTACCCCGAGCTGGCGCCGGGCAAGGTCCCGCCGCCGCCGTACACCGGCACCGAGGTCGGGTTCAGCTACGTCGACCCCGCCGACGAGCGAACGTACGACTTCGTCGCCGACGTGCTCGGCGAGGTGGCCGCGCTCACCCCCGGGCCGTGGCTGCACATCGGCGGCGACGAGGCGTTCAAGGTCAAGGGCGAGGCGTACACCGGCTTCGTCGAGCGGGCCCAGCGGATCGTCGAGAGCACCGGCAAGACGGTGGTCGGCTGGCACCAGCTCGCCCCCGCCGCGCACGTCGACGGCAGGGTGCTCCAGTGGTGGGGCACCAACGGCGACGACCCGGACATCGCCGCGGCGGTCCGCGGGGGCGACCGGCTGATCCTCTCCCCCGGCAACCGCGCCTACCTGGACATGAAGTACGCCCCGGACACCCCGATCGGGCACGACTGGGCCGGCCTGATCGACGTGCACCGCGCGTACGACTGGGATCCGGGCACGCACCTCACCGACGTGCCGGCCGAGGCGGTGCTCGGCGTCGAGGCGCCGCTCTGGACCGAGTCGGTCACCACCCTCGCCGACATCGAGTTCCTGCTGCTGCCCCGGCTGCCCGCGCTGGCCGAACTCGGCTGGTCACCCCGGGCGACGCACGACTGGGCCGGGTTCCGCGAGCGGCTGGCCGGGCACGGCCCCCGCTGGACCGCCGCCGGCATCACCTTCCACCGCTCCCCCGACGTCCCCTGGCCGACGCCCGCGACGCCCTCCGCGGTGGACCCGGCCCGTCCGGTCCCGACCCAGCCCTCACCCGACGCCGTCCCCGACACCCACTGACCCACCCCGCCTCACGGCGGGCGGACCGGCAACTTCGGTGAAGATGCTGCCTCGCGACGGACCGAGGCAGCATCTTCAGGGAAGTTCCGCGCGGTGGGTCCGTCGGTGGAACGGCATGGGTGTTTCCGGGCATCGGTGACAGCAATGGCGTTCCACTCACCGGGTGCCATCACCCGCTTCCTGTGGGGCGTCGGGGGCTGGGGGATGCGGTCGTCGCTCGGGTGCTGCGGCGCTCCGGCCCGCTCGGGAGTCAGGCTCATCGGCACTCATGGACGCCAACGAGCGTGATACCTGAGAGGAATAAATATGACTCTGAGGTATCTCGCTCGACAGCGATGTCGCCTCCGGTTCCGGGCCGCCGCACCGCCGCTCGGCGGCACCGGGCACCCTGGGCCCCGTCAGCGCTCGTGCGATGGAGTGTCCGGGTTCGCTCATCCGCAACCTACGGGAGGGGATGTCCGGGGGCGCTGCGGCTGGGGCTGAATGTCCGTTTCGGGACGGCCGGATGCGGGCCGGACGTGCCCGGCTGCGAACGGCGTCCCGTGGCCGACAGCACCCCGGGGGCGGAATCGCGGGTGGGACCGGGGCGTTGTACCTGGCATACCGCGGGCACTCCCAGCCCGCCGGCCCCGGCAAGACCCGGCGGAATGCCGGACCGAGCCGCACGGTTACACCCCCGGACCACGCAGCACCGGTCCCCGGCAGAGCCGGCGGGAATCATCCCCGGCCACCGGCCGTTACATCCCCGGGCCACCCGAGCAGCCACCCCCGTGAGCGCCGGGACCCCGCAGACTCTCCCCCCGCGCGGCACCCCCGCAACACCCGCCGCGCACACCCCCGAACGCAGAGGAGCACGCCATCATGCGTACCGACATTCTGCGCAAGACCGTCCTGACCGCCACCGGCGTCATCGCCACCGCCGGCGGAATCGCCGGCCCCGCCATCGCCGCCCAGGCCGCCCCCGCCACCCCGACCGCCCAGGTCCAGACCGACCGCAAGGGCCACGGCGAGCGCGAGCTCAACGTCCGCTACGAGGCGCAGCCGAACTTCTACTACTGCGGCCCCGCCGCCACCCGCAACGCCCTCTCCGTCCAGGGCAAGGACATCGACGTCGACGCCATGGCCAAGGAGATGGGCACCACCGAGGACGGCACCAACAGCATCAACGACATCACCCCGGTGCTGAACAAGGAGACCGGCCGCAACGCGTACCACAGCACCGAGCTGCCGGCCGACAAGGTCGACGGCAAGCGGGTCGAGCAGCTGCGCGCCGACGTGGTGCGGGCCGTGGACGACGGCCGGGCCGTGGTGGCCAACATCGCGGGTACGGCCGCCGACACCGACGGTGTCGCGCACTCCTTCGAGGGTGGCCACTACATCAGCGTGGTCGGCTACCGCGACGGCGGCAAGGTCGTGACGATCGCCGACTCGGCCAACCCGCAGCAGGCCTCCTACCGGATGGACACCGACGCCCTGGCGCACTGGATCGCCAGCCGCGGCTACAGCTCCTGACGAACGGATACGCGAAGGGCCCGACCCCCACCCGGGGTCGGGCCCTTCGGCACGTCTCAGCAGGTCAGCCGCCGGAGTCGTCCATTTCGGCGCCCTCCGGGACGGTGTCGTCGTCCCGGCTGGCCAGCCAGCCGTCGGGCAGGGCGACCTTGCCCGGCGAGTTGGTCCGGCCGCGCGGCTGGCCGAGGGTCTCGACCGGGAACGGCACCGCCGGGTCGAGCTTGCCGAGCAGGTCGTCGAGCTGGGCCAGGCTCTCGATCATCGCCAGCGAGCGGCGCAGCTCGCCGCCGACCGGGAAGCCCTTGAGGTACCAGGCGACGTGCTTGCGGAAGTCGGTGCAGCCGTCGCGTTCGCCCCGGGCCGGGTTGCGGGCCCCCGCCACGAACTGGTCGACCAGCAGCTCGGCGTGGCGGCGCATGGTCACCGCCACCTCGCCGAGGTTCGGCAGCCGCCGTTCGGGGCGCCCGTTGAAGGCGGCCTCCAGGTCGGCGAAGAGCCACGGCCGGCCCAGGCAGCCGCGACCGACCACCACGCCGTCGACGCCGGTGTGGGCGACCATCCGCAGCGCGTCGTCGGCCTCCCAGATGTCGCCGTTGCCGAGCACCGGCACATCGAGGGCCTGCTTGAGGGTGGCGATGGCGTCCCAGTCGGCGGTGCCCGAGTAGCGCTGCGAGGCCGTACGCCCGTGCAGGGCCACCGCGGCGACGCCGGCGTCCTGGGCGGCGAGGCCCGCCTCGACGTACGTCAGGTGGTCGTCGTCGATGCCCTTGCGCATCTTGACCGTGACCGGCACCCCGGCGGGTGACGCCGCGGCCACGGCGGCCCGCACCAGCCGGGCGAAGAGCCGGCGCCGCCAGGGCAGCGCGGCGCCGCCGCCACGCCGGGTCACCTTCGGCACGGGGCAGCCGAAGTTCAGGTCGATGTGGTCGGCGAGATCACGCTCCACCACGATCCGCACCGCGGCGGCGGTGACCTCCGGGTCGGTGCCGTAGAGCTGGAGGCTGCGCGGCCGCTCGTCGTCGCCGAAGGCGATCATGCGCAGCGTCTTCGGGTTCCGCTCGACCAGCGCCCGCGTCGTGATCATCTCGCAGACGTAGATGCCACCGCCCTGCTCCCGGCAGAGCCGCCGGAAGCCGATGTTGGTGATCCCGGCCATCGGCGCCAGCACCACCGGCGGCCACACCTGGTGGGGGCCGAGGGTCAGCGGGCGCAGCGCGGGCAGGGTCGGGGCGGTCACCGGACAAGTGTACGGGGCCCCGACCGGGCAGGTCGGGGCCCCGTGACCAGCGTCAGCAGCCGGGGAGACGCTCGATCAGGTAGCGCTCCACCTGGTCCAGGGCGACCCGCTCCTGGGCCATGGTGTCCCGGTTCCGCACCGTGACGGCGTTGTCGTCGAGGGTGTCGAAGTCGACGGTGACGCAGAACGGGGTGCCGATCTCGTCCTGCCGGCGGTAGCGGCGGCCGATCGCCTGCGAGTCGTCGAACTCCACGATCCAGCGCTTGCGCAGGTCCGCGGCGAGCTGCTTGGCCTTGGGCGAGAGCGCCTCGTTGCGGGACAGCGGCAGCACCGCCACCTTGACCGGGGCCAGCCGCGGGTCGAAGCGCATGACGGTGCGCTTGTCCACGCCGCCCTTGGTGTTGGGGGCCTCGTCCTCGTCGTACGCCTCGAGCAGGAAGGCCAGCACCGCGCGGGTGAGGCCGGCGGCCGGCTCGATCACGTACGGCATCCAGCGCTCGCCCTTGGTCTGGTCGAAGTACGACAGGTCGACGCCGGAGTGCTTGCTGTGCGTGGAGAGGTCGAAGTCGGTCCGGTTGGCGATGCCCTCCAGCTCGGCGAACTCGGTGCCGCCGAACTGGAACTTGTACTCGATGTCGACGGTGCGCTTCGAGTAGTGGGAGAGCTTCTCCTTGGGGTGCTCGTAGAAGCGCAGGTTGCTCTCGGAGAGGCCCAGGTCGAGGTACCAGTTCCAGCGCTCGGAGAGCCAGTACTCGTGCCACTGCTCGTCGGTGCCCGGCTCGACGAAGAACTCCATCTCCATCTGCTCGAACTCGCGGGTCCGGAAGATGAAGTTACCGGGGGTGATCTCGTTGCGGAACGACTTGCCGGTCTGCGCGATGCCGAACGGCGGCTTCTTACGGGCGACGGTCTCGACGTTCTTGTAGTTGACGAAGATGCCCTGGGCGGTCTCGGGGCGCAGGTAGTGCATCCCCTCCTCGCTCTCCACCGGGCCCAGGTAGGTCTTCATCAGGCCGTTGAACATCTTCGGCTCGGTGAAGGTGCCCTTGTTGCCGCAGTTCGGGCAGTTCAGCTCCTGCAGCGAGGTCAGCGGCTTGCCGTGCTTGGCCTCGTACGCCTCTTCGAGGTGGTCGGCGCGGAACCGCTTGTGGCAGGACTGGCACTCGGTGAGCGGGTCGACGAACTCGGCGATGTGGCCGCTGGCCTCCCAGACCTTGCGGGCCAGGATGACCGCGGAGTCGAGGCCGACCACGTCGTCGCGCTGCTGGACCATGGTCCGCCACCACTGCCGGCGGACGTTCTCCTTCAGCTCCACACCGAGCGGGCCGTAGTCCCACGCCGACCGGGTGCCTCCGTAGATCTCGCTGGAGGGGAAGACGAAGCCACGGCGCTTGGCGAGGCTGACGACGGCGTCGATACGGTCGGCTGGCATGTTTCCTCCTACGCCGGCTGGCGGTCGGCGGGGGCGAGATGTGGATGGAACGGTCGGTTCGGGACCACGGTACGGCGACCGGGAGCCCGAGCCCAGCAGAATACTCGGGCCGGGGTCGGCCGGGGTCGGCCGCCTCCTCGCCGCCCCTGGTCAGCTGATCCCGCAGACCTCGATCGAGCCGGTGCCGCCGTCCGGGGCGAGGGTGACCTGCTGGGTGCGCCGGTCCCCGCCGGCGAAGGTCACGTCGACCGGCACGGTGAGCGTGTTCGGGTCGACGTCACCGACCCGGTACGCGGTGACCTGCGGCTGCTCGGAGACCCGCCGCTCGAACTGGGCGCGGCTCTCCCGGCGCTGGGCGTCGTCGCAGAGCGCGTCGTAGGACTCGTCGTAGTTACGGTCGCGCAGCCCCTGGTAGTAGTGCTCGGTGGCGGTCTTCCCCTGCTCGCGTACCGCCTGGAGGTTGCTGACCGCGAGACCGACCACGGCGGCGCCGCCTCCGCCGCAGCAGAGCAGCAGGGCCAGCGCGCCGACGCCCAGGCCGAGCCAGAGCCGGGCCTGCCGGCCCTCGGTGGGCGGCGCGGCGAACGGCGGGACCGCCCCGGGGCCGGGCGGCGGCGCGGGCGCGCCCGCCGGGGCCGGCGGCGGCGCGGCCGGGGACGCCGGGTGACCGCCGGCGGGGGAGGCGGGGTACGGCGGTCCGGGAGCGGTCATACCGTGCAGGGTAGTGCCCGCCGGCTCACCGGTAGGGACGTGCGGCCCGATCGCTGGCCACCTCGACGATCTCGCCGTTGGGGGCGGCGCTGGCCAGCGTCTCGTACGCGGACGGCTCGTCGAGCGACTCGGCGAGCAGCGGGGTGGCGTGCACCTTGACGTCGAAGCCGCCCAGCGCCCGCCGGTACGCGCCGACCGACTCCCAGTCGGTCACCAGGCACCAGTGCCGGGGGTCGTCGAGCGCGCGCAGCAGCTCCCCGCGCAGGTAGCCGGGGCGGGCGGCGAGCGCGGTGAGCGCGGCGTGCGCGCGCTCGGTGAAGGCGGGCGCGACATCCTCGTCGACCACGAACCGGTTGGTCACCAGCACCGGGATCCTCCTCGTAGAGTCTGTGGGATGCAGCGTACGCAGAGCCCCCTGCTCGTCCGGTTGGCCCGGGTGAACCCCACCACGGCGTTCCTGGCCGCCCTGGTCATCGTGCTGGTGGCGTTCTTCGCGCCCGGCCCGGTGGGCGGGGTGCTGCTGCTGGCGCTGGCCGCCGGTCTGGTCTGGCTGCTGGCCACCACCTGGCCGGTGCAGGCCCCGGCGATCCGGCTGATCCGGCTGGTGATGCTGACCGTGCTGATCGCGGTCGCCCTGGCCAAGCTGCTGTGACATGCAACCATGCGCTTTTGACAATCAATTTCGTTAGGGCGGACAGTGGTGGCATGACGCTCCGCACCGTCCCGCGCGCCCTGGCCACCGCCGCTGCCCTGCTCACGCTCGGCGGCACCGCGGCCTGCACCCGCGACGGGGCGGGCGCCGACCCCCAGCGGGTGGACGTGGTGGCGGCCTTCTACCCGCTGCGCTTCCTCGCCGAGCGGATCGGCGGCGACGCGGTACGGGTCACCGACCTGGCCAAGCCGGGCGCCGAGCCGCACGACCTGGAGCTCAACCCCCGGCAGGTCGGCCAGGTCGCCGAGGCGGAGCTGGTGGTCTACCTCAGCAGCTTCCAGCCCAGCGTCGACGAGGCGGTCGCGCAGAACGCCGGCGACCGGGCCTTCGACGTGACCGGCGTGCAGCCGCTGCTCGACGCCGCGGCCGGCGGCCACGACCACGAGGGTGAGGCCGGCCACGAGGGTGAGGCCGGGCACGCCGAGGAGGAGCACGGCGGCAAGGACCCGCACCTCTGGCTCGACCCGACCCGGCTCGCCACCGTCGGCGACCGGCTCGCCGAACGGCTCGGCACGGTCGACCCGGAGCACGCCGCCGACTACACCGCCCGGGCCGGGTCGCTGCGCGCCGAGCTGACGAAGCTCGACGGCGAGTTCACCGCCGGCGTGGCCACCTGCCAGCGCCGGGAGATCGTGACCAGCCACACCGCCTTCGGCTACCTCACCGAGCGCTACAAGCTGGAGCAGGTCGGCCTCACCGGGCTCAGCCCGGAGGCCGAGCCGTCCCCGCAGCGCCTCGCCGAGGTGGTCCGCGAGGCCCGGGACCACCAGGCCACCACGATCTTCTTCGAGACCCTGGTCAGCCCCAAGGTCGCCGAGACCGTCGCCCGCACGGTCGGGGCGCGGACCGCGGTGCTCGACCCGATCGAGGGCCCGCCCGCCGAGGGCGACTACCTCACGGCGATGCGTACCAACCTCCAGACCCTGCGTACCGCGTTGGACTGCTCATGAGCACACCGGTGATCCAGGTCGCGCACGCGGCCGTCGGCTACGACGGCCGGCCCGTGCTGCGCGACGTCTCGCTGACCGTGACCGCCGGGGAGGTGGTCGCCGTCCTCGGCGCCAACGGCTCCGGCAAGTCGACCCTGATCCGCGCCGTGCTCGGCCTGGTGCCGCTGGCCGCCGGGTCGGTCACCCTCTTCGGCGCGCCGCAGCGCCGCTTCCGGCAGTGGCACCGCATCGGGTACGTCCCGCAGCGGCTCGGCGCGGGCAGCGGCGTACCGGCCACGGTCGGCGAGGTGGTGGCCTCCGGGCGGCTGGCCCGGCGGGGCGTGCTGCGCCCCGCGGGCCGCGCCGACCGGGCGGCGGTGAGCGCCGCGCTGCACGCGGTCGGGCTGGCCGACCGGGCCGGTGACCCGGTGGCCACCCTCTCCGGCGGCCAGCAGCAGCGCACCCTGATCGCCCGGGCGCTGGCCGGCGAACCGGAGCTGCTGGTGCTCGACGAGCCCACCGCCGGGGTGGACGCGGCCAGCCAGGAGGCGTTCGCCGGGGCGTTGCGCGGCTTCGTCGACGGCGGCGGCACGGTGCTGCTGGTGGCGCACGAGCTGGGCCCGCTGCGCCCGCTGATCAGCCGGGCGGTCGTCGTCCACCAGGGCGGCATCGCCCACGACGGCGCGGTCCCGGAACCCGCCGGCCACCACGCGGAGCCGGACCACGACCACGTGCACCCGCACTGTGACGAGGAGCCCGCCGGGCTGTGGAGCATGTGATGGACCTCTTCCAGTACGACTTCATGCTGCGCGCCCTGGTCGGCGCCCTGATCATCGGGCTGGCCGCCCCGGCCCTCGGGATCTACCTGGTGCAGCGGCGGCTGGCGCTGATCGGCGACGGCATCGGGCACGTCGCGCTCACCGGGGTCGGCGCGGGGCTGCTGCTCAACCGCTCCCCCGTGCTGGTGGCGGTGCTCGCCGCCACCCTCGGCGCGGTCACCATCGAGCTGGTCCGCTCGCGGGGCCGCACCTCCGGCGACCTGGCCCTGGCGCTGCTCTTCTACGGCGGCATCGCCGGCGGGGTGATGCTGGTCGGGCTCTCCAACGCCAGCAACGCGTCGCTCAACGCGTACCTCTTCGGGTCGTTGACCACCACGTCCCCGACGGACCTGGTCACCATCGGCGTGCTCGGCGTGGCGATCCTGGTGCTCATGCTGGTGCTGCGCCCGGCGCTCTTCGCGGTCTGCCACGACGAGGAGTACGCCCGGGTCTCCGGCCTGCCCGTCCGGGCGCTGAACATGCTGCTCGCGGTGACCACCGCAGTGACCGTCACCATCGCCATGCGGGCCGTCGGCGTCCTGCTGATCAGCGCCCTGATGGTGGTGCCGGTGGCCACCGCGCAGCAGGTCACCCGCGGTTTCCGCAGCACCATGGCGGCGGCGATGACGCTCGGCCTGTTCGCCGCCGGCGGTGGCGTCGTGGTCGCCGCGAACGCGAACACCGCCCCCGGCGCGTCGGTGGTGCTGCTGGCCATCGCGAGTTTCCTGGTGGTCGCGGTGGCGGCGGCCGGGTGGCGGGCGCTACGCCGGCGGCGCACCCCGCAGCCGGCCCCGGCGACCGAACCGCACGAGCACGAGGTGGTGCTCCGGTGAGGCTGGCACCCGCCGGGGCGCTCGGTTGGTTACCGTGACCCGGTGACCGGCACGAACGGGTACGACGCCTTCGAGGGCGCGGGTGACCTGCTGCGCGCCCTGGCGGCTCCGATCCGGCTGGCGATCGTGAGCGAGTTGGCGCAGGGTGAACGGTGCGTGCACGAACTGGTCGACAAGCTCGGCGCCCCGCAGCCGCTGGTCTCCCAGCACCTGCGGGTGCTGCGCGGCGCCGGGGTGGTGCGTGGCTCCCGGCGCGGCCGGGAGATCGCGTACGCGCTGGTCGACGAGCACGTCGCGCACATCGTGGCCGACGCCGTCAGCCACGCCGGAGAGGGCACGTGACCGACACGGCCCGACCGGTGCCGGCCCCGCGACGCGGCACCGCCACTTCGGGAGGTGACATGACCGAGTCCGGCACCGTGGTCCGCAACACCCGGCAGCGCTCGGCGGTGAGCGCGCTGCTCGCCGAGGTCGAGGGCTTCCACAGCGCCCAGGATCTGCACGCCATGCTGCGGCAACGCGGCGAGCGGGTCGGCTTGACCACCGTCTACCGCACGTTGCAGGGGCTGGCCGACGCGGGCGAGATCGACGTGATGCGACCCCCGGGCGGGGAGCACCTCTACCGCCGGTGCAGCCAGGGCCACCACCACCACCTGGTCTGCCGCGCCTGCGGCCGGACGGTCGAGGTGGCCGGCCCGGCGGTGGAGACCTGGGCCGAGCGGGTGGCCGCCCAGCACGGTTTCTCCGATGTCAGCCACACCCTGGAGATCTTCGGCACTTGCGCCACCTGCGGGTGAGCAGGGCCCCCTTCTCGGCACCTCGCGGCCGGCCGGCCGCCCCGCGTCGGCGGGGATGCCGGGCCGCGCGGGGCGTGGCACGCTGTCCGGCGTGAAGATCTACGCCGACCGTTTTCCCACCGCCGCCCGTCAGCTCCTCACCGACCTGCTCGTCGTCGCCTGGGTGTACGCCGCGGTGCGCTTCGCGCTGTGGCTGCACGACCTGGTGGAGAAGCTCGCCGTACCCGGTCAGAAGCTGGAGGGCGCGGGCACCGGCCTCGCCGACAACCTGGCCGACGCCGGCGGCAAGGTCGGCCGGGTCCCGCTGGTCGGCGACGAGCTGACCGCCCCGTTCACCAGGGCCGCCGAGGCCGCCCGCTCGGTCGCCGAGGCGGGCCAGGACCAGCAGGACCTGGTCGGGCAGCTGGCTCTGGCGCTGACCGTGGCGGTGCTGATCTTCCCGCTCGGCCTGGTCCTCTTCGGCTGGCTGCCGCTGCGGCTGCGCTGGATGCGCCGGGCCGGTGCGGCGAAGTCGCTCGCCGCCGCGCCCGCCGGGCGGGACCTGCTCGCGCTGCGCGCGCTGACCGGCCAGCCGCTGGGCCGGCTCGCCCGGATCGCGCCGGACGTGGCCGAGGCGTGGCGGCGCGGCGACGACGCCACCCTCGACGCGCTCGCCGCGCTGGAGCTGCGCCGACTCGGCCTCAAGGGCGGCCGCTAGGGTGTGCGGGTGCTCTACTTCCTGATCGTCGTCGCCGTGGCGCTGCTGGCGTACGCGGCCGTGCTGGTGAGCTACGTCCGCCGGGGGCGCAAGATCCCGCCGCAGGCGTACCTGGTGCTGGCGCTGCTCAACGGCCTGATCCTGGCCGCCGTGCTGGCCTGGGCCATCGCCCGCCGCTGACCCGCCCCGCCGCCCCGCCGCGAGCAGAGGGGACATCTTCCCCGAAGTTGACCGGTGCCAAGCCGGCAGCGGACGCAGGTCAGCGGGTCAGGACACGGGCGGGATGCGGCGGCGGACGTCCTCGGCGGTGGACGGGCCGGGGGTCCAGCGGGCCACCCACGGGGCGTCGGCGGGCGGGGTGATGACCCCTTCCTCCAGCGCGGCGTACCGGCCGTCGAGGATCCGCCTGGCCGCCGCCACGTCCACCGAGTCGGTGTTGTCCCAGAGGCCGGTGAAGAGCTGGTCGATCCGGACCCGGGCCTGCCGGCAGAACAGGTCGGCCAGCTCGATGTTCTCCGGTCGGGTGTCCCGCTCGGCGGTGGCCCGTACGCAGACCGCGGAGATGGCGAACAGCTCCGCCCCGATGTCCACGACCCGGCCGAGGAACGCCTGCTTGCGTTCCATCTTTCCCTGCCACCGGGACATCGCGTAGAAGGTGGACCGGGCCAGCTTGCGGGAGGTCCGCTCGACGTGCCGCAGGTGCCCGGCGAGCGGCCCGAACTCGGCGTACGCGCCTGGCCGTTGCCCGGCGCCGACGGCCAGGGTGGGCAGCCACTTCGCGTAGAACGCGCCGGCCCGGGCACCCGCCCTCGCCTTGCGGACGGGACCTGCGTCCGGGTCGATGATGTCGCCGGCGACGGAGAGGTGGGCGTCGACGGCCTCCCGGGCGATCAGCAGGTGCATGATCTCGGTCGAGCCCTCGAAGATCCGGTTGATCCGCAGGTCGCGCAGGATCTGCTCGACCGCGGCCGGGCGTTCGCCGCGGGCGGCCAGCGAGTCGGCCGTCTCGTAGCCGCGCCCGCCGCGAATCTGGATCAGCTCGTCGCCGATGGTCCAGGCCATCTCGCTGGCGTAGAGCTTGACCAGGGCCGCCTCGATCCGGATGTCGTTGCGGTCGTCGTCGGCCAGGAGGCAGCACAGGTCGAGCATGGTCTCCATGCCGTACGTCGTGGCGGCGATGAAGGCCAGCTTCTTGGCCACGGCCTCGTGCTCGCCGACCGGCCGGCCCCACTGGACCCGGTCGGCGGCCCACTCGCGGGCCACGTTCAGCGACCACTTGCCGGCGCCGACGCACATCGCGGGCAGCGACAGCCGGCCGGTGTTCAGCGTGGTCAGGGCGATCTTCAGGCCCTTCCCCTCGCCCCCGATGACGTTCTCCTTCGGCACGAAGACGTCGTGGAAGCGGGTGAGGCTGTTCTCCAGGCCACGCAGGCCGACGAAGGCGTTGCGCCGCTCGACGGTGATGCCCTCGGCGTCCCCGTCGACCACGAACGCGGTGATCCCGCCCCGGCGTCCCTCGCCGGCCGGCACCCGGGCCATCACCACCAGCAGGGTGGCCACGGTGCCGTTGGTGGCCCAGAGCTTCACGCCGTCGAGCCGGTAGCCGGTGCCGTCGGCGGTCGGGGTGGCGGTGGTGGCCAGCCGGGCCGGGTCCGAGCCGACGTCCGGCTCGGTGAGCAGGAACGCCGACACCTCACCGGCGGCGAGCCGGGGCAGGAAGCGTTCCTTCTGCTCGGTGGTGCCGAACATCTTCAGCGGCTGCGGCACCCCGATGGACTGGTGCGCGGAGAGCAGCGCGCCGATCGCCGGGCTGACCGAACCGGCCAGCATCAGGGCTCGGCAGTAGTGCAGGTTGCTCAGGCCGAGGCCGCCGTACTTCCGGTCGATCTTCATGCCGAACGCGCCGAGCCGGGCCAGTCCGTGGAAGACGTCGTCGGGGATGCGGGCGTCCCGCTCGATCGCACCGCCGTCCACCTCGGAGGCCAGGTACGACCGCAGCGCGGTGAGGAACTCCTCGGCGCGGGCGTCGTCGGCCGGGTCCGAGCGCGGCCACGGGTCGATCAGGTCGAGGCGGAACCGGCCGAGGAAGAGTTCCTTACCGAAACTGGGCCGGTCCCAGGCCGCCTCGCGGGCGGCCTCGGCGACCTGGCGGGCCTCCTTCTCGGAGACCTGGCCGTCCGCCAACGGCCGCGGCGCGGCTCCGTCCTGGGTGGATGAGCTGTTGTCCTGCGTCGTGGTCACGGCTGCCCCCTCGAAACCTCGGTCCGGCTGCGTCGACGTGCGCGAATGCAACGCTACCCCCGGGTGTTACCCAGGGGTAGCGTTGTGTGCACGTCCGATTTTTCGCAGCGGCCGCGAGGCGCGGAAGGTCAGCGACCCGACAGGGTCTCCGGGTCGTCATCATCATCGTCGATGTCGTCGTCGCCCCAGTTGCGGCGGGCGAAGGGCAGGAAGACCCAGAAGGTCAGGAACCACAGCGCGGTGATCCCGGAGAGCAGGAAGGCGATCGGCCGGTCCAGGACGAAGTCGGTGACCAGCAGCACCGCGCTGACCATGGAGATCAGCATGAAGCCCAGGCCGCCGCTGGCCATGGTGTGCGCGAAGCGGACCAGTTCCGGCTTGCGGCCCTGCCGGAACAGCGCCCGGTGGAAGGCCACCGGCGAGATGATCATCGCGGCGGCGGCGGCGGCCGCGAGCAGAGCGACGATGTAGACGTCCCGCTGGAACTCGGTGGTCCGATTGAAGCCACCACTGAACGGAAGGGTGAGCAGGAAGGCGAAGAGGATCTGCACACCCGTCTGCGCGACCCGCAACTCCTGGAGGAGATCGGCGAAGTTGCGCTGCCAGCGCTGCTTCTCGGTTTCCTTCGACACGTGGTGCTACCTCCCACTGAGACGCGGCTGCCGGCGAGAGGTCCCACTCCGCCGGCGCCCGCCCAGTGCCCGATTTCGACCTCGGTGAAACCGGTTCACGACCCGCGCCGGATCCGGCCGGCGTACCGGGCCTCCAGGGCGTCGTTGTGCGCGTCGCCGCCGGTGATGTTCGCCGACAGGTAGACCGGCGGGGTCTGCCCCGTGGCGAGCAGCCGGGCCACCACCTCGGCGACGATCTGCTGCGCCAGCAGGGCGGCGGTGATCGAGGAGACCGCGCCGACCGCGCCGCCACCGGGCAGCGGCAGCGTCGCGTCCCCGTACGGGGAGCCGTTGTCCAGCACCACGTCGGCGAGGTCGGCCAGCTTGCGCCCGGACGGGTGGCGGGAGGTCATCCGGGCCGAATGCGCCACCGAGGTGATCGCGACCAGCCGGTGCCCGCGCTCCTTCACCAGCGACGCGAACTCCACCATCGCCCCGTTGACCCCGGAGTTGGAGGCCAGCACGAAGATGTCCGGCGGGCGGACCGGGGCCAGGTCGTAGAGGCGGTGCGCCACCTCGGGGTCGCGTTCCAGCTTCGGGCCGAGGATGCCGGCCGGTTGCCCGCCGTACAGCACCAGGTCGCGCAGCGCGATCCGGTTGGTCGGGACCAGCCCACCGGCCCGGCCGGCGATCTCCATGGCCAGCGCCTCGGAGTGCCCGGTGCCGAACGCGTGGACCACCCCGTCGGCCGACAGGGCCTCGGCGATCAGGTCGGCGGCCTCCCCCACCGCGGCCCGCTGGCCGGTCGCCACCCGGTCGATCGTCTCGCGCACCACCGCGAGGTATGCCTCCGCGCCCACCGTCATGCCGTCTCCGTCCGTCGTTCCCGCCCCAACCAGTCCACCGCGAAGTCGACCGCCGCCCGCTGCCGGACCAGCCGGCCCGTCCCGTCGCCGACCGGGCCCAGGCGGACCGCGCCGGTGGCCTCCAGGTCGTCGCCCAGCCGGGCGAAATCGCTCTCGTCGACGTCGACGTCGTCCCACCAGACCCACTCCCGGCCACCGTCACCGGTCGACACGGCCGCGCCGCAACGCTGCCGGGGCAGGCCGGGCAGCCGGTATTCCGCCAGGTGCAGCGAGGTGTTGGAACCGTGGTCGACGCCGAGCAGCAGCACGTCGGCGTCGAGGTCGTAGAGGCGGGCCAGCGGGGAGGTCTCCCCCAGCATGTCGGTCAGCGCGTGGTCGGCCACGATCCGGTCGGCCGCCGGGCCGAGCGCGGCGAACGAGACGTGCGGGTGGGCGCTGCGCCGGGCCCCCGGCCAGGTCCGCACCTGCTCGGCGACGGCCCCCATGAACCGGCTCGGCGTCCGCGCCGGGTCGAAGCCGGGCCACTGCGCCCGGATCACCGGCCACCAGTGCGCCGGCACCGGCGGGTTGGTCCAGCCGGCCGGGTCGCTGTTCTCCGGGGTGTGGGTGGGCACCACGATCGTCCCGTCCGGTCCGAGCACGTCGCGCAGGGCCGCCACCACCGCCTCCGGGCCACCGCAGAGGAAACCCAGAGGGCGCAACGCGGCGTGCACCAGGAGCACCCCGCCGGGGCGTACTCCCAGGTCCTGGAACTGCGCGGCGAGCGACGCGCGGGTGTGCGGCCCGGCCGGCGCGGGCGTCGCGGTCACCCGCGGACCCGGGCGAGGATCGCCTCGGCCAGCGGCCCCGGCGCCTCGTCGGGGATCCAGTGGGTGACGCCGGACAGGGCCACGAAGCGGTAGTCGCCCTCGACGTGCCCGACGCACGCCTCGGCCGCCGTGCGGCCGATGGCGATGTCCTTGTCGCTCCAGACGTAGGTGGTGGGGACGGCCACCGGGCCGACGGCCTTCATGTCGGAGCCGGTCATGGCCCGGTACCAGTTCAGGGCGGCGGTCAATGCGCCCGGCGCCCGCATCGGGTCCGCGTAGCGGGCCACCCGGGCCCGGTCGCCCACCCCGGAGAGCAGCTTGCGCAGCGCGGTCGCGTTGAACGCCAGCAGCACCTTCTCCGCCTTGCCCGGCTTGCGGAACAGCGCGATGTAGGACGAGCGGGCCTTCTGCTGCGGGTCGGTGGCCAGGGCGTGGCCCATCGCCGCCGGGTGCGGCACGGAGACCGCGGTCAGCGTGCGGACCCGGTCGGGGTGCGCGGCGGCCAGGCCCCAGGCGACGATGGCGCCCCAGTCGTGTCCCACCACGTGCGCGGCGGTCACCCCGAGCGCGTCGAGCACGCCGGCCGCGTCGGCCACCAGCTCCGGGATCGAGTACGCCCCGACCTCCGCCGGCCGCGCCCCCGGCGAGTAGCCGCGCTGGTCCAGGGCGTACGTGCGCAGCCCGGCGGCGTGCAGCGTCGGCAGGACCTCGTCCCACTCGCCGCTGTGCTGGGGGAAGCCGTGCAGCAGCAGGACGGGCAGGCCGTCCTCGGGACCGCCGGTGCGTACCTCGAACGTCAGACCTCGCGCGTCGACCCGCATGATCGGCAGCCTACCCACCGTCGGCCCACTGGGCCGCCGGCCAGGTGCGGTGCTAGCGTCTGCACCGAGACAACTTCACATCCGACAGGGGAGCGCACAGCGCTGAGAGTGCGGGCACCGCCCGCAGACCCTCGAACCTGATCTGGGTAATGCCAGCGCAGGGAGTTCGGTCGACCTCCAGCCGCGCCGCCGTCCGGCGACACCGGACGCGGCGTGCGTCTTCTCCTGGTTCGTTCACTGGACTGGGAGCACACCATGAACCACACCGACAGCAACCGCTGGCGCACCATCGACATCGTGGTCGCCGCCGTGATCGCCGTCGCCTTCGGCGTCGTCTTCTGGGCGTGGGGGCTGGTCTGGAAGGCCGCCGACCCGGCCTTCGCCGCCGCCCCCGCCACCCAGGCGATCATGTACGGCGTCTGGCTGGTCCCCGCCGTGCTGGGTGGCCTGGTCATCCGCAAGCCGGGCGCGGCCCTGTTCTGCGAGACGGTCGCGGCGGTCGTCTCCGCCCTGCTGGGCAGCCAGTGGGGTGGCGTCGTCATCGTCCAGGGACTGGTCCAGGGGCTCGGCGCCGAGCTGGCCTTCGCCGCGTTCCGGTACCGGTCGTACCGGCTGCCGGTGGCGGTGCTGGCCGGCGCGCTGACCGGCCTCAGCGCCGCCCTGTTCGACTTCTTCGTCTGGAACTCCGAGTACGCCCTGGTCGACTACCGTCTGCCGTACGCGGCGCTGACCGTGGTCAGCTCGGCCCTGATCGCGGGCGTCGGCGGCTACTACCTCACCCGCGCGCTGGCCAACACCGGCGCCCTGGACCGCTTCCCCGTCGCCCGCGACCGCGCCACCGTCTGACCGCCCGGATCCGCAGAGGGGGTGCAGGGTGGGTTCGGTGCAGTTGCGCGGGTTCGGGTGGCGGCACGCCGGGCGGAAACGCTGGGCCGTACGCGACCTGGACCTGCGCATCGAGCGCGGCGAGCGGGTGCTGCTGCTCGGACCGTCCGGCGCCGGCAAGAGCACCCTGCTCGCCGCGCTGGCCGGGCTGCTGCCCGAGGACTCCGGCGAGCAGGAGGGCACCGTCGAGATCGACGGGCTCGACCCCCGCAAGGCCCGGGAACGGGTCGGCATCGTCTTCCAGGACCCGGAGAGCCAGCTGGTGATGGCCCGCTGCGGCGACGACGTCGCGTTCGGGCTGGAGAACCGGGGCGTGCCGGCCGAGGAGATCTGGCCCCGGGTGGACGAGGCACTGCACCGGGTCGGCTTCCCGTACCGGCGGGACCGGCCCACCGCCGCGCTCTCCGGCGGCGAGCAGCAGCGGCTCGCGCTGGCCGGGGCGCTCGCCCTGCGGCCGGAACTGCTGCTGCTCGACGAACCCACCGCCAACCTCGACCTCGCCGGCGCCACCCAGGTCCGCCGGGCCGTCGCCGACGCCCTCGACGCCGACACCACCGTGATCCTGGTCGAACACCGGGTCGCCGAGGCGTTGCCGCTGGTCGACCGGGTGGTCGTCGTCGAGGCAGGCGGCGGGGTGCGGGCCGACGGCACACCCGAGGCGGTCTTCGCCGCCCACGGCGACGCGCTCGCCGCCGAGGGCGTCTGGGTGCCGGGCCACCCCGTACCGCCGCGCCGCGCCGCCGGCCCGGCCGGTGACCTGCTGCTCACCGCCGACCGGCTCGGCCTGCCACCCCGGCTGGCCCCGACCGACCTCCGGGTACGCGCCGGCGAGGCGCTCGCCGTCCTCGGCCCGAACGGCGCCGGCAAGTCCACCCTCGCCCTGCTGCTGGGCGGCCTGCTCCGCCCCGGCACCGGAGGGGTGACCGCCAGCGCCGAACTGGCCGGCCGGGACGCCCGCACGCCCCCGCACCGCTGGCGGGCGCCCGCCCTGGCCCGCCGGATCGGCTCGGTCTTCCAGGACCCCGAGCACCAGTTCGTCACCGGTACCGTCCGCGACGAACTGGCCCTCGGCCCCCGCCGCACCGGAACGCCCGAACCGGCCGTACTGGCCACCGTGGACGCCCTGCTGGAGCGACTCGGCCTGGCCGCGCTGGCCGGCGCCAACCCGTACACCCTCTCCGGTGGCGAGGCGCGGCGGCTGAGCGTGGCGACCGCCCTGGCCACCGCGCCCCGCCTGCTGATCTGCGACGAACCCACCTTCGGCCAGGACCGGCGGACCTGGCGGGAGTTGGTGGACCTCCTCGCCGGGCTGCGCGACGCGGGACACGGCATCGTCGCGGTCACCCACGACGCGGACTTCGTCGCCGCCCTCGCCGACCGCACCGTCACCCTGGAGCGCCGCCCGTGACCACCGCCGCCGCCCGCCGTCGCGGCGACGTCGCGGCCGTCCGCCATGACGGCGCAGGGGCCGTCGGCCCGGTCGCCGGCCGGCCGGCCACCTCGGAGCGTCGCCCGTGATCGACATCGAGCCGATCGCCGCGCCCGGTGCGCCGCTGGCCAGGCGCAACCCGGTGGCGAAGGTGGCCGCCGCGCTGGTCTTCTCGTTCGTCCTGCTCGCCACCCTGGATCCGGTGGCCCCGGCGCTGGCCATCGCCGTCGAGCTGGCCGTGCTGCCGCTGTTCGGCGTCCGCTACCGGCTGCTGGCCCGGCGGGCCTGGCCGCTGCTGGCCAGCGCCGTCGGCGTCCTGGTCACCCTGGTGCTCTTCGCCGCCGACCGCTCCGGCCGGGTACTGCTCGACGCCGGCCCGGTCCTGGTCACCTCCGGGGTGCTGGTCACCGCGCTCGGGCTGGTGCTGCGGCTGCTGGCCGTGGCGCTGCCCGGCATCATCGTCTTCGCCACCACCGACGCCACCGACCTGGCCGACGCGCTGGTCCAGAACGCGAAGGCGCCGGCCCGGTTCGCGATCGGCGCGCTGGCCGCGTTCCGGCTGGTGCCGCTGCTCGGGCAGGAGTGGCAGATGATCAGCATGGCCCGTCGGGCCCGGGGCGTGGACGCCGGTCGCAACCCCGTGGCCAAGCTGCGGCTCTTCGTCTCGACCGCGTTCGCGCTGCTGGTCGGGGCGATCCGCCGGGGCACCCGGCTGGCCGTCGCGATGGACGCCCGCGGCTTCGACGCCGGTGTCCCCCGGAGCGTGGCCCGCCGGCAGCGGTTCGGGGCCGCGGACTGGGCGCTGATCGCCGGGGCGGCGGTGCTTGCCGGGGCGGCGCTGACGGTGAGCGTGCTGCTGGGGACGTTCCGCCCGCTGATCGGCTGACCGCCGAGCCAGGGCCGACTCCACGTGCCGCAACCGGCGCCATCCAGACCATGATCGACTCCGGCTGCCGCGAGGCGCGCCTTCCATGGACCGGGAAGGCCAGGATGCCGCAGGCGGAGTCGATCATGGCTGGTGAACGGTCAGCTGTGCCCGGGCGATCAGCTGCGCCGGAAGGCGTACCGGCGGCTCGGGACGGCGGCCGTCGTGGCGCCCTTACGGACCGGCGCGCCCGAACGGGACGGCGGCGGTGTAGACCGCCGATCAGCCGTACGCCCATCAGCCACCGGCCGGATCTCGGCCTGCGGCAGGCCAGGCCCTTCCGTTCCAGACAGCCCGACGGACAGCGCCGGCAGAAGGGCGGTACCGGTCACCGGCGACGCGGGCGGGCCGGCGAGATCCGTCGCACCGGTGAGCGTGCCCGGATCCGGCTCGCGCCCCTTCTGCGCACCGGACTCCCGCAGCGGGCGGGACGGACGGGACGAGCGGGAACTGCGCTTGGCTGGCATACGGTTCCTCCTTCGACGGGGCGACCGCGCCACCACGGCGGGCGGTCGACGGGCAGGGACGAACCGGGCGACCGACCACGCGAACGCCACCGGAGAAGGGTGGGGATGCGGACGCCCGGGGCACGGACCGCGGCGATGGCGGCGGGCCGGCTCGGAAGGTGGGCGTCAGATGCGCATACCGGCACGCTAGCCGAGGGCCGGTCGGGACCGCATCCGAATTGGCTGGCACAAGAATTCGGCCGGTCACGCCGCGACCGGTGCAACGGGTACGGACGCCGGCCCGGATCCCTGACACGATCACAGGCATGCTGATCGCGTTCTCCATCACCCCGCTCGGCGTGGGTGAGTCCGTCGGCGACCTCGTCGCCGACGCGGTCCGGGTGGTCCGCGAGTCCGGGCTGCCCAACCGGACCGACGCCATGTTCACCACCGTCGAGGGCGAGTGGGACGAGGTGATGGCGGTGGTCAAGCGGGCCGTCGACACGGTCGCCACGCAGGCGCCCCGGGTCAGCCTGGTGCTCAAGGCCGACGTCCGCCCCGGCGTCACCGACGCGATGACCGCCAAGGTCGCCCACGTCGAGGCCCGCCTGGCCCAGGGCTGACCGGCAGGCGCGGCACTGCGTGCCCGCTCGCGTACCCACCGTCGACGACCGGACCCGGTGCGTCGTCGGCCGCGATACGGTCGCAGGACGGGCATCGAAGCAGGACGCGGGATCGAAGACGAAGGGTGGCGGTACGCATGGCACAGCAGGCGACGGCGCAGATCGGGGTCACCGGGCTGGCGGTGATGGGGCGCAACCTGGCCCGCAACCTCGCCCGCAACGGCTTCCGGGTGGCGCTGCACAACCGGTCGCCCGAGCGCACCCGCAGCCTGGTGGCCGAGCACGGCGACGAGGGCACCTTCGTGCCGGCGGAGTCCATGGCGGACTTCGTCGCCTCGCTGGAGCGTCCACGCGCGGTGATCGTGATGGTGAAGGCGGGCGCCCCCACCGACGCGGTGATCGACGAGCTGGTCCCGCTGCTCGAGGAGGGGGACATCATCGTCGACGCCGGCAACGCGCACTTCGCCGACACCCGCCGCCGGGAGGAGGCGCTGCGCGGGCACGGGCTGCACTTCGTCGGCACCGGCGTCTCCGGCGGCGAGGAGGGCGCGCTGCTCGGTCCGAGCATCATGCCCGGCGGTTCGGCCGAGTCCTACCAGAAGCTCGGCCCGATGTTCGAGAAGATCGCCGCGCAGGTGGACGGCACCCCGTGCTGCCGGCACATCGGCCCCGACGGCGCCGGCCACTTCGTCAAGATGGTCCACAACGGCATCGAGTACGCCGACATGCAGCTCATCGCCGAGGCGTACGACCTGCTGCGGGCCGGCCTGTCGGCGAGCCCGGCGGAGATCGCGGAGATCTTCCGGGAGTGGAACGGCGGCGAGCTGGAGTCCTTCCTCATCGAGATCACCGCCGACGTGCTGGCGCACACCGACGCGGCGACCGGCCGCCCGTTCGTCGACGTGGTGCTCGACCAGGCCGAGCAGAAGGGCACCGGCCGGTGGACGGTGCAGAGCGCGCTGGACCTCGGCATCCCGATCACCGGCATCGCCGAGGCGACCTTCGCCCGGTCGCTGTCCGGACACGCCGACCAACGCGCCGAGGCCCGCCGCGCCTTCGGCGACGCGGGCGAGAAGTGGCAGGTCGACGACCGGGACACCTTCGTCGAGGACGTCCGGCGCGCGCTGCTGGCCAGCAAGATCGTCGCGTACGCGCAGGGCTTCGACCACATCCGGGCCGGCAGCCGGGAGTACGACTGGGACATCGGCCTCGGCGGCACCGCCACCATCTGGCGGGGCGGCTGCATCATCCGGGCCCGCTTCCTCGACCGGATCCGGGAGGCGTACGACGCCGAGCCGGAACTGACCACGCTGCTGGTGGCGCCGTGGTTCGCCGAGCGGGTCTCCGACGGCGTGCCGGGTTGGCGGCGGGTGGTCGCCGACGCGGCCCGGGCCGGAGTGCCGACGCCGGCATTCTCGTCGTCACTGGCCTACTTCGACGCGCTGCGCGCCGAGCGGCTGCCGGCCGCCCTGATCCAGGGCCTGCGGGACGACTTCGGCGCGCACACCTACCACCGGGTGGACCGGGAAGGCACCTTCCACACCCTCTGGGCCGGCGACCGCTCCGAGGTGCAGGCCTGACCCCGGTCACGTGTCGAGCAGCCGGGCGAGCGCGTCCCGCAGCCGCCCGGCAAGCTCGGCCTGCTCGTCCGCCGGCACGTCGAGCCAGCCCCGGTCACCGTCGAGGGCGGCGAGTTGCTGCTCGGCGTAGGGCACGCCGGGCGGCAGCGGCGCCACGTGCCAGTGGACGTGGCAGTTGCCCTGCTGACTGCCGAGGCTGAGCACGTAGAGCCGCTCGACCGTCAGGGTGTTCTCCAGCGCCGCGCCGGTGGCGTGCAGGACCCGCTGCAGACGCAGGTATTCCTCGGTGGTGAAGTCGCCGACGACCCGTTCCCGGTGCCGCACCGGGGCGACCAGGGTGTGCCCGCGCAGCCACGGCCACCGGCTGAGGAAGACCACGGCGTCGTCGTCGCGGTGCAGCTCGTGGTGCCGGTAGTCGGGATTCCCGGCCAGCGCCTCGCAGACGAAGCAGGCGGCCCGCACCCGACGCAGGTACGCGTCCTCGTCCCAGGGCACCCGGCGTCCGGTCACCGGTCCAGGGTGTCAGAGCGGGTGCGGCCGCGCCGCCCCTGCGGTCACCAGGCTCGCTGGCCGGGTTCGGTGGGTGCCCAGCCGAGCGCCGGCTCCCCGTCGGCCAGTTCGCCGATCTCGCCGGAGCGTACGGCAGGGGCGTGTCCGAACTCCTGGCAGTGCCGCTCGGCGACCTCCGCGCAGACCGCGGCGACCTGCTCCCGGGCCGGGCCGGCCAGGTCGGCGGCGGCCAACGCCGTGATCATCTTGTCTCGCAGCTCCACCATCGCGCACCCCCGCGGCCGACCCTACTGTCGGCGTACCCGAGGGGTGGTGAAACGCGACGGCGCCGCACGTCCGGGGGACGTGCGGCGCCGTACCTACCGGCTCAGAAGAACCGGCGACGCTTGGCCTTCTGGGGACGGAGCATGTCCGCGCCCTTGTTGAGCAGTCGGCTCACGCCGGACGGGCCACGCTTGGCCTCCAGCGAGTGGCTGAGCCGACGTGCGCCGGCCGCCGCCAGCGGCACGGCGACCGCCATGAACGCCCACTGGGCGATGCGCTTCTGAATCATGTGGGTTCACCTCCGCGTTTGTCTGCTGCGATGAAGGTGATACCCAGCCCCGGCTCGGGCTAAGCGTGACCCGGGCCCTGCGGGGCCACCGGGTTCGGCAGGGCGCCGCCGAAGCGCCGGTCGCGCTGCGCGTACAGCTCGCAGGCGTACCAGAGGTGGCGGCGGTCGAAGTCCGGCCAGAGCGTGTCCAGGAAGACCAGTTCGGCGTACGCGGTCTGCCAGAGCAGGAAGTTGGAGATCCGTTCCTCGCCGGAGGGGCGCAGGAACAGGTCCACCTCCGGGATCTCCGGGTGGTAGAGGTACTTGGCGATGGTCTTCTCGGTGACCTTGTCCGGGTGCAGCCTTCCGGCGGCCACGTCCCGGGCGATGGCCGCGGCGGCGTCGGCGATCTCCGCCTGACCGCCGTAGTTCACGCAGAACTGCAGGGTCAGCGTGGAGTTGCCGCGGGACATCTCCTCCGCGGTCTGCAGCTCGGAGATGACGCTCTTCCACAGTCGACCGGCCCGCCCCGACCAGACCACGCGTACGCCCAGCTCGACGAGCTGGTCCCGGCGACGCCGGATGACGTCCCGGTTGAAGCCCATCAGGAAGCGGACCTCCTCCGGGGAGCGCCGCCAGTTCTCGGTGGAGAAGGCGTACGCCGAGAGGTAGGGGATGCCCAGCTCGATCGCGCCCTCGATGGTGTCGAAGAGGGAGTGCTCGCCCGCCTCGTGGCCCTTGGTACGGGGCAGCCCGCGGTCCTTGGCCCAGCGGCCGTTGCCGTCCATCACCACCGCCACGTGCTTCGGCTTCGCCTCGGCGGGCAGCGCCGGCGGCCGGGCGCCCGACGGGTGCGGTGTCGGCGGCACCGGCTCACGCCGGCCGGCCCTCATCGATCGGATCACTCGGTCATCTCCCTGCTCACGTCCACTGCCCCGGCCTCGCCGACCCGGCCCGGCAGCCCGCCGGGGCCGGCCTGGCGGACCGGGCCGGCCATCGGGGTGGCCCCCCGGTCGACCAGCGGCAGCGAGCGTAGCGCGCGTTCCAGGTGCCACTGCAGGTGCGCCGCGACCAGGCCGCTGCACTCCCGGCGTACGCCGGTCTCGGTGGCGTCGGCGAGCACCCAGTCGCCGCTGGTCAGCGCGGACATCAGGTCGATGGTGGCCGGCGCGGGGTGGGCCGCGCCGGGTGGCCGGCAGTCCGGGCAGACCGCGCCGCCGGCCGGCACGGAGAACGCCCGGTGTCGGCCGGGGGTGCCACACACCGCGCACGCGGTGAGCGCCGGCGCCCACCCGGCCAGGGTCATCCCGCGCAGCAGGTACGCGTCGAGCACCAGCGTGGTGGCGTGCTCCCCCCGGGCGAGCGACTTCAACGCGCCGAGGGTGAGCTGGAACAGCCGCAGCGACGGCTCCCGCTCGACCGGGGTGAGCCGCTCGGCGGTCTCGGCGATCGCGCTGGCCGCCGTGTAGCGGGGGTAGTCCCCGAGGAACCGCTTGCCGTAGAGGTCGATCCCCTCGACCTGGCTGACGCTGTGCAGGGCGCTGCCGGTGTTGCCCTTCGGGTCGCCGGCGAGCTGCACGTCCACGTGCCCGAACGGCTCCAGCCGGGCCCCGAACTTGCTGGTGGTGCGGCGTACCCCACGGGCCACCGCGCGCAGCCGGCCGTGCCGGCGGGTGAGCAGGGTGATGATCCGGTCGGACTCGCCGAGTTTCTGCACGCGCAGCACCACCGCGTCGTCGCGGTAGAGCTGACGGCGGTATCCGGCCATCCGGTCATTCTCCCTCAGGGTAGGAATTCAGGGTCTGTTCGGGGTGTGCCGGCGGCGGAACCCCGATGTGCCCTCGGTCGGGCGGTCGTAGCGTGCTGCCATGTCCTCTCCCCGCGTCCGCCGCGCAGCCGGTGCCGCCGCCCTGCTGATCGTCCTTGCCGGGTGCGACACCATCGCCTCCCGCCGGCTCGACTTCGACACCACCGAGCAGGCCCGGATCGATCGGGTCACCGTGCTGCGCGGCGCGGGCGACGTGGTGCTGCACGGCACCGGCCCGGCCGGGCAGGTACGGGTGAAGCGCACCCTGCGCTACCAGGGTGACCAGCCGGGGCAGACCTGGCGGGTCGACGGCGGCGAACTGGTGCTGGACACCGACTGCGGGCCGCGCTGCTCGATCTCCTACGACGTCACGCTCCCCAAGGGCGTCCCGGTACGCGGCGAGACCGCCTCCGGCAACGTCGAGCTGGCCGGCACCGGGGAGGTGCAGTTCACCGTCCGCTCCGGTGACGTGCGGGTGGCGGGGGCCACCGGACCGGTCCGGATCGAGGCCAACTCGGGCAACGTCGAGGTGTCCGACCTGACCGGGCCGGTCCGGCTGAGGGCCAACTCCGGCGACGTCACCGGCACCCGGCTCGCCGGTCCGGTCGACGCCGATGCCGACTCGGGCAACATCACCCTCGACGTGAGCGCCCCGACCGCGGTCCGCGCCCACGCCGCCAGTGGCGACGTGTCGGTGCTGGTGCCTCCGGGCGCCTACCGGGTCCGCGCCCGGGCGGACTCCGGCAACAAGGACATCGGGCTCGCCGACGACCCCAAGGCAACCGTGCTGCTGGACGTCAGCGCCGACAGCGGCAACGTGACGCTCACCGCCCGCTGAGGTATCCGACGACGCTGGCCTCGGCCTGGCGCTGGCCGGGCGGGCGACCCCCGACGAGCACCGGCACGGCCGGCCCGGCCGGCGCGGGGCTGGTCGGCGCGGCGGCTGGGGTACGGCGTCCGCCGGGGATCAGCTCCGGACGGCGCCGGGCCGCGACGTCCTCCACCCAGCCGACCAGCAGGGTAACCACCCCGACCAGGGCGAAGACCAGCAGCACCCGGATCGCCAGGCCCACCGGGTCGGTGCGGGACATCCCGACCACGTCGACCAGCGGAGTGAGGGCGATCACGAAGGGCATGTGCCAGAGGTAGATGGTCAGCGCCCGCCGGTTGACCACGGTGACCGCCCGGCTGAACAGCGCGCTGCGGTCGACCCACGCGGCGCCGGCCGGCGCCCGACCCAACATGACCAGGATGAACGCGGTGGACCAGAGCGCGTTGCCCAGGTGGATGTCGTTGAGGTCGTAGCCGCGGGCACCCGGATGGGTGAGGATCCACGCCCAGCCCACGGCGCCCACCACCAGGGCCACCGGCACCAGCACCCGGTTGGCCAGCCGGCGGAGCAGTCCGTCGTGGTGGGCGAAGCCGAGCATCCAGGCGCCGAAGTAGAGCCCGAACTCGCGCAGCACCAGCGGGGCGCCCGGCAGCAGGCCGAACTCGATCGCGGCGAGCAGCGCGTACGGGGTGGCGAGGGTGGGCACGGGCGCCCGGCGGAACAGCCACAGCGCGACCGGCGAGGCGAGCACGAACCAGAGGTAGTCGCGTAGGTACCAGATGACGCTCAGCGCGAGCGCCCCCCAGTGGTTGGCCGGCGGGTCGGCCACCGGGAAGAGCCACAGCAGCACCCGACTGGTGAACGGCAGGCCGGTGAGCAGCATCGCCGGCACGAAGACCGCCGCCACCACCCACAGCGAGGGCAGCAGGCGACGCAGCCGGCGTCCCACCGCGCGTACGCCGGACCGGTCCAGCGACGCCGCCATCAGCGACCCGGCCAGCGCGAACATGACCGACATGGCCGGGAAGACCAGGGTCAGCACGGCGTAGCCGGTCACGTGGTAGACGACCACGCGGAGGATCGCCAGGAAGCGCAGCAGGTCCAAGTATCGGTTTCGCATCGGCCTGGATCTGTCTCCGGGGGCAGGGGGTGAAGCGTTCCCTACCCTGCGGCGCGGCGACGACAAACGGCCAACCGAGCCGACGCAAAGTGAAACATCCCATATGCCAGACCAGCCCGGATCGTCGGTCGGAACACCAGGGCGGGCAACCAGAACGAACCGGACCAATGCAGCAGCCGGCACCCATCGCCGTTCTCGCCGACCGCCCCGGGGGACTCGTTGCGGCGCCTACGAACTTGAGAGCACCAACGACTCAGCGGAGCGGGGGCCGGGTCCGCCGGCCTGAGTCGTCCACGCTCTCAAGTCCGTAGGCACCGACAGGCACTTCTGGCCCCCTGCCCCCGCCCGTCGGACGCCGCACCAGATGCGGCAGGACGGCCTTGAACGCGGCGGGAAAGCACCGACCTGCCGCAACTCGCGCCGATCTTGTCCGCGCCGGTCAGAAGCCGAGCTTGCGCAGCTGCTTCGGGTCGCGCTGCCAGTCCTTGGCCACCCGGACGTGCAGGTCCAGGTAGACCCGGCTGCCCAGCAGCTCCTCGATCTGCTTGCGGGCGGTCGTGCCCACGTGCTTGAGCCGGCTCGCCTTGTGACCGAGCACGATCGCCTTCTGGCTGGGCCGCTCGACGTACACGTCGGCGTAGATCTTGATGACCTGGCCTTCGGGGATCATCTCCTCGACCACCACCGCGATGGAGTGCGGCAGCTCGTCGCGGACCCCCTCCAGGGCGGCCTCCCGGATCAGCTCGGCGACCAGCACCTGCTCCGGATCGTCGGTGAGCATGTCGTCGGGATAGAGCTGCGGCGACGGCGGCAGGTAGCCGGTCATCACGTCGACCAGCGTCTCCACCTGGTGCCCGGAGACCGCGCTGACCGGCACCACGTCGGCGAACTCGCCCAGCTCGCTGACCGCCAACAACTGCTCGGCCAGCCGCTTCTTGTCCACGAGGTCGGTCTTGGTCACCACCGCGATGACGGTCGCCTTCAACTCGGCCAGCTCGCCGGTGATGAACCGGTCGCCACGGCCGATCGGCTCGTCCGCCGGGATGCAGAGCCCGATCACGTCGACCTCGCTCCAGGTGGAGCGGACCAGGTCGTTCAGCCGCTCGCCCAGCAGCGTGCGGGGGCGGTGCAGCCCGGGGGTGTCGACCAGCACCAGCTGCGACTCGGGACGGTGCAGCACCGCCCGGATCACGTGCCGGGTGGTCTGCGGCTTGTTCGAGGTGATGGCGATCTTCTGCCCGACGATGGCGTTGGTCAGCGTCGACTTGCCGGCGTTCGGCCGCCCGACGAAACAGGCGAAACCCGCCCGGTACGGGCGTTCCTGCGGCTGGGCTGCCCCGGTCACTCGACCACCGTGCCGAGGACCGTGCCGTCCGGCGCCGCCACGTGGATCGGCGCGTCGGCGGCCAGGTCGCGGACCGCCGCGTGTCCCGCACCGTCCAGTGTCGAAGCCTCGGTGACCACCACGGCCGCCTCCAGCCGGCTCGCCCCGGCGGCGACCGCCGAGGCGACGGCGAGCTGCAACGCGGTCAGCGTCAGCGACGGCAGCGAGACGCTGGCCGCCGCGTACGTCCGGCCGTCCTGGTCACGGACGGCCGCGCCCTCCACGGCGGCCACCCGGCCGCGCGCACCCCGGGCCAGGACGACCAGCTTGCCGTCCTCGGCGCTCAACTCGGCCGGGTCGGACGGGGTGGGCCGGGCGGCCGGTACGGCAGCGGACTCAGGCATCGGCGGGCAGCCTCTCCTCGGATCGGTTCGGGTGGTTGCGGGACTCGGCGTGCTCGCCGCGCCCCGGGGCGTCCTGCCCCTCGGTCGACTCGACCCGGCTGACCAGCACCGAGTCGATCCGGTTACGCCGGCCGGTGGTGCCCTCGGCGACCAGCCGGAGCCCCGCCACCTCGGCCGCGGCCCCGGGGATCGGGACCCGGCCGAGCGCCTGGGCCAGCAGGCCACCGACCGTCTCCACCTCGTCGGTGGGCAGCTCGGTGTCGAACAGCTCGCCCAGGTTCTCCACCGGCAGGCGCGCGGTGACCCGGACCGAGCCGTCGGGCAGGTGCTCCACCGGCGGGCGCTCGACATCGTACTCGTCGGTGATCTCCCCGACGATCTCCTCCAGGATGTCCTCGATGGTGACCAGTCCACCGGTGCCGCCGTACTCGTCGACGACGATCACCAGGTGGTTGCGGGCGGCCTGCATCTCCGAGAGCAGGTCGTCGACCGGCTTAGACTCGGGCACGAAGGTCGCCGGACGCATCAGCTCCGACACCGGCGTCTGGTGGGCGCGCGGGTCACCACCCCGGGTACGCCGGATCAGGTCCTTGAGGTAGAGCACGCCGAGCACGTCGTCGACGCTCTCGCCGATCACCGGGATCCGGGAGAAGCCGGACCGCAGGAAGAGCGCCAGCGCCTGGGAGAGGGTCTTGCCCTCCTCTATCCACACCATCTCGGTACGCGGCACCATCACCTCGCGGGCGATGGTGTCACCCAACGCGAAGACCGAGTGGATCATCTGCCGCTCGCCGTGCTCGACCACACCGCGCTGCTCGGCCAGGTCGACCAGCTCACGCAGCTCGATCTGGCTGGCGAACGGCCCCTCCCGGAAACCCTTGCCCGGGGTGACCGCGTTGCCGATCAGGATCAGCAGCGAGGCGAGCGGGTTGAGCGCCCGGCCCAGCCAGCGCACCAACGGCGCCACCGCACGGCCGACCGCGTACGCGTGCTGCCGGCCGATCGTGCGCGGCGCCACGCCGACCACCACGAAGCTGACCACGGTCATCGCGCCCGCGGTGACCAGCGCGGCCCGCCAGCCGGCGCCGAAGCTGTCCACCGCGACCAGCGCGACCAGCGTGGTCGCGGTCAGCTCGGCCAGCAGCCGCAACAGCAGCAACAGGTTGAGGTGGCGGACCACGTCACCGGCGACCGCCTGGAGGGTACGCGCGCCACGGGCACCGTCCCGGGCCAGCTCGGCGGCCCGGGCCGGGGAGACCGCGGCCAGCGCCGCCTCGGTCATCGCGATCAGGCCGGCGAGCACCACCAGACCGGCGGCGAAGAAGATCAGTTGCAGGTCAGGAAGGCCGGCGGGGCCGGCCGCGAGTGTCGGGGAGGACATCACCGGGACCGGGTCGACCGCCAACTGGCCAGCAGTTTGGCCTGGAGCCCGAACATCTCGCGCTCCTCCTCCGGCTCGGCGTGGTCGTAGCCGAGCAGGTGCAGCACCCCGTGCACGGTGAGCAGGTGCAGCTCGTCGGCGGCGGAGTGACCGGCGGTGGCCGCCTGCTTGGCCGCCACCTCCGGGCAGAGCACGATGTCGCCGAGCAGGGCCGGCTCGCCACCGGCGGAGGCGGCCTCACCGGGCCCGTGGTCGACGCTGCCCTCGTCCATGGGGAAGGCGAGCACGTCGGTCGGACCGTCACCACCCATCCAGCGGTGGTTCAGCTCGGTCATGTAGCCGACGTCGACCAGCAGCACGGAGAGCTCGGCGAGGGGGTTGACCCCCATCTCGTCGAGCGCGTGCCGGGCCACGGCGAGCACGGCGTCGGTGTCGACCTCGACACCGGACTCGTTGGCGATCTCGATGGACAACTGTCTTCCTCTGGTGGAAATTAACGGCGCCGGCTTGCCCGGCCGCCCTGGGCGGGCCGCCCGGGCACGGCGTGCACGCCCTGCGCCTGCTGGTTCTCCCGCTCGTCCCAGCGGGCGTACGCGTCGACGATCTCGCCGACCAGTCGATGGCGGACCACGTCCGAGCTGGAGAGCTGGGCGAAGTGCACGTCCTCGACGTTGCTCAGGATCTCCCGGACCACCCGCAGGCCGCTGGTGGTCCCGCCGGGAAGGTCCACCTGGGTGACGTCACCGGTCACCACGATCTTGGAACCGAAGCCGAGGCGGGTCAGGAACATCTTCATCTGCTCGGGCGTGGTGTTCTGCGCCTCGTCCAGGATGATGAACGCGCTGTTCAGGGTCCTGCCCCGCATGTACGCCAGCGGCGCGACCTCGATGGTGCCGGCGGCCATCAGCTTGGGGATGGTCTCCGGGTCGAGCATGTCGTGCAGCGCGTCGTAGAGCGGCCGCAGGTACGGGTCGATCTTCTCGTTGAGGGTGCCCGGCAGGAAGCCCAGCCGCTCCCCCGCCTCGACCGCCGGCCGGGTGAGGATGATCCGGTCGACCTGCTTGGCCTGGAGCGCCTGGACGGCCTTCGCCATGGCGAGGTAGGTCTTGCCGGTGCCGGCCGGCCCGATGCCGAAGACGATGGTGTTCGCGTCGATCGCGTCGACGTACTTCTTCTGGCCGAGGGTCTTGGGACGGATGGTGCGCCCGCGCCGGGAGAGGATGTTGAGCGTCAGGACCTCGGCGGGCCGCTCGGCGGTGCCCTGTTCGAGCATGCCGACGGTGCGCCGCACCGCGTCAGTGGTCAGGGTCTCGCCTTTCTCGATGAGTTCGATCAGCTCACTGAAGAGCCGCTCGGCGAGGGCGTTGTCCGCGGGCGCGCCGGTGATGGTGATCTCGTTGCCGCGGACGTGGACGTCACTGGTGACCGAGCGTTCGACGAGCCGCAGGATCTCGTCACCCGCGCCGAGGAGGTTGACCATGATCTTCGGGTCGGGGACCGTGATCCTGGTCTGCACGCGGGGCGGGCCGGGAGGTGGGGTGCCGGTCATAGATCGGGCCCGTCGGGCCCTGCGCCACCTGCTCTCGATCTCGGTGCCGGGCCCAGCTGGCGCGGCGGACGGACGTTGCTCCCATCGTATCGGGTCAACACCGGACGCACCTCGCCCATTTCCAGCGCCCGAAGGTCAACTCCCGGCGCGGAAGTCGTACCCGTCGAAGGTCTCCTGGGTGCTGGTGAACCGGTACGTCGCCCAGTGCATCCGCACGACCACGCCGCGTTCGTCGCGGGTCAGCCGGAGCAGCTCGCCGACCTCCCGGCCGGAGACCGTGCGGAACACGTCGGGTCGCTCCGGCAACGGGGCGAAGACCGCCGGCGGCTTGCCGGCCGGGTCGTCCGCGCCGCGCGCCCGCAGGGTGCCGTCGTGCCAGGAGAAGACGTACTCGAAACCCTCACCCCACCAGCGGCCCAGCATCCCGCGCAGGTGCTCCGGCGCGGGCGGTCCCGGCCGCCAGGGGGTGATCTCCGCCGGGTCGTGCTCGGCCGCCGTGGCGAGCAGCCGGTGCGGCAGGTCGAAGATCTCCGCGGCGGTGCCGGAGGAGGCGAGCACCGCGGCGCCCATCGCGCCGGCCGTGCCCTCCCCGCCCCGGCGGCCGTAGACGGCGGCCAGGAAGCCCGGCATCGCGCCGTCGTGTCCGACGTGCGTCACCCGGCCGCCCTGCGGCACGAGGATCAGCCCGAGGCCGAAGCCGGTGCCCCAGGCCGTCTCGTCGGTCACGGTCAGCGGCCAGCGCATCTCGTCGACGGTGGCCGGGGTCAGCACCGCGCCGGCCGGATCCAGCGCCGCCGGGTCGGCCAGGAAGGCCGCCCAGCGGGCCATGTCGGGCGCCGTGCTCCAGAGCTGCGCGGCCGGACCGACCGCGCCGAAGTCGGTGGGTGGCTCCGGGTGGGCCTCGTCGGAGTACGCGTCGACCAGGAAACCGGTGGCGGCCCGCTCCCCCGGCCGGACGGCGGTGCCGGTGAGCCCGAGCGGGTCGAGCACCCGCTCGGTCAGCACCTGCGCCCAGGTCCCGCCGCGCAGCCGGCCGACCAGCGCCCCGAGCAGCGCCATCCCGAGGTTGGAGTAGTGGTAGCGGCGGGCCGGCGGGAGCACCCGCTCCACCCGGGCCAGCTCGGCGAGGAGCTGGTCGGCGTCCGGGGCGCGCAGGCTGTCCCAGACGTCGCCGTGCGGCTCGCGTTGCAGGCCGGAGGTGTGCGAGAGCAGCCGGCGGACCGGCAGCTCGCCGTGCGCGGGCAGGTCCAGGTGCCGGCCGATCGGGTCGTCCAGGTCGAGCAGCCCGTCGTCGCGGCACTGGAGCACGAGCACCGCGGTGAAGGTCTTGGTGACCGAGCCGATCCGGAACACGGTGTCGGCGTCCAGCGGGGTGCCGTTGCCGGTGCCGCCCGCCGCGCAGCTCCAGAGCGGGCGGTCGGCCCGGTGCAGGGCCGCCGCGAGGGCGGGCACCCGGGCGTCGGCCTGCACCCGGCGCACAATCCGGCCGAGCCGGTCGTTCACGTCCGTCACGCCGTCACCCTACGGGCCGGCCCGCTCCGGGGGCAGTCCCCGGTCCGCCGGCCAGGCCCGCCAGCCAGCGCTGGTGCCAGCCCAGCAGGGAGCGGCGCAGCCACCACCTGCCGACGGCCGGCACCGGACCGGCCTGCACCTCCTCGGTGACCACCCGGGTCCCGTCGCCCTCGGCGGTGAGCAGCCACCGGTGGTGCCCCGTCGAGCCGAGTGCCCGGCCACTCCAGCCCAGCGCCGCGTACGGCCGCCACAGGTCCACCCGGCAGCGCACGCGCACGCCCAGCGTGGTCCAGTCGAAGACCACCCCCGGCCCCAGCTCGCCGCGGCCGGCGGGGAGCGCCACGTCGCGGGCGCCCGCGTACCAGTCGGGCCAGGCCGGCGCCGCCACCAGCCGCTGCCACACCCGCGCCGGTGGCAACGGCACCAGCAGCTCGTTGCGGGTGTGCACCGGCGCCCGGTCGGGGGTCAGGCCGGCCGGCCAGTCCGGGGCGGTCACCCGAGGTCCCGCAGCGCGGTGCCCGGGGTGGTCAGGGCGACCTCCAGCCCGAACCGCTGCGCCGGGGTGGCGTACCCGGGTGCCGCGCCACCGGCCGCCGTCCGGGCCAGCAGCTCGACCGCGGCGTGGGCCGTCCAGAGGTACGCGTCGGGGCCGGTGAGCAGTGCCGCGACCCGGCCCCCGGCGGAATCGGTGGCGACTCCGTGAACGACGGCAGCGCCGGCGGCGAGCTGCCCCGCGGTGGGGCCGGCCGGCAGCCGGCGCAGCAGCCGGGCCTGGAGCCGCCGGCTCGGCGCGGCGGTCACCAGGGCGGGCACCCGGCGGGCCAGCCGCATGGCCAGCACCACCGGCGCGGGGAACGCGGTGAACGCCGACACGTCCGGCACCCCGGTCGACGTGCCGGCGGAGACCACGTCGGCCCGCCAGGGATTGGCGTGCACGGTGACGGTGCGGCCGTCGTGGTGGAACCGGCGCCGCTCGCCGGCCGGGTGGACCGGGACGAGCCGGCCGCCCCGACGCCACACCCCGGGGCCGCCGAGGCCGGCGAGGAGGGTCTCCAGGGTGCCCCGGGAGACCGCGCCCCGGGTGGCGAAGGAGAGTTCCAGCCGGTCCGCCGTCGGCAGCCGCCGGATCAGGTGGACCGCCATCGCGTCGGTGGGGACCACCCCGAAACCCGCACCGGGCAACGCCATCACCCCGGCGGCGCGCAGCTCCGCGTCGCGGGCCCGGACGGCGGTGAACTCCGCGGCCTCCCCGGACAGGTCCAGGTAGTGGGTGCCGGTGCGCAGGCACGCGTCGAGCAGGGGCGCCTGGGTACGCGCGAACGGGCCGGCGGCGTTGAGCAGCACCGCGGCGTCGGAGAGGAGGGCGTCCAGGGCCGCCGGGTCGTCCAGCGCGGCGGTCCGGGCGGGGAGCCCGAGTTCGGCGGCGAGCCGGCCCAGGCGGTCGGCGTTCCGGCCGGCCAGCACCGGCCGCAGTCCCCGGTCGACGGCGGTACGGGCGGTCAGGGCGCCGATGTAGCCGGTGGCCCCGTAGAGCACGATGCGGTCCATCCGGCGACGATCCCGCCGGCGCCCCGCCGGCGTCCAAGAGACGGCACCTCGGCCAGCCTCGGCGACGCCTATCGGAGCAGGCCACGGGCCGTCGCGCGGGAGGTGTCGACGGGCGGCGCGGTGACCGGGCTCACTACAGTGCGGGCGTGGATCTGAACCGGGTCAGGGCGTTCGTGGTGACCGCCGAGCTGCGCAGCTTCACCCGGGCCGCGCAGGAGCTGGGGCTGGCCCAGCCGTCCCTGTCGGCCCGGGTCCGCGCCCTGGAGGCGGAGCTGGGCGTGGAGCTGTTCTCCCGGGCCCGCCGGCAGGTCGAGCTGACCGACGCCGGCCGGGAGTTCCTCGACCACGCCCAGCGGCTCCTCGCCGCGGCCGACGAGGCGGTGCGCTCCACCGCCCGGGCGGCCGGCGGGGCCACCGGCCGGCGGATGGCGCTGACCACCCTGGCGGCGAGCATCGACGAGGGCAAGGCCGGGGTGGTGGTGGCACTGCGCCGGCGCGCCCCGCAGCTGCGGGTGACGCTTTCCGGCGTACCCTTCGCCGACCATGTCCGGGCGGTCCGCGACGGGCGGGCGGACGCGGCGTACGTGTGGCCGCCCTACACCGCCGCGACCCTGGCCGGCCTGCACGTGGAGCCGCTGCGTGACCACCCGCGCCTGCTGGCCGTCGCCGACCGGCACCCGCTGGCCCGGGCCGGGGCGGTACGCGTCGACGACCTGGCCGGACTGCCGCAGGTCCCGCTCCCCGACGACGTCGACCCGGTCTTCGTGGCCGCCTGGCGGCTGGTGCCCGCGCCCCCGCTCGCCGCCGTCGCCCCGGCGCCCACGGTGGCCGCCCTGCTGGACGCGGTGGCCGCGGACGCCGGCTGCGCGCCGGTGCCCGCCCCGCTCGCCGCCACCGCCGCCACGCCCGGCGTCAGCTTCGTGCCGATCGACGACGCTCCCCCGGCGACGCTGGCGCTGGCCTGGCGGCGGGACGCGGCCGGGCCGGCGCACGCGCTGCTCCACGACGTCGCCCGCGAGCTGCTGGCCGGCTGAGAACCGCCTCAGCGGCAGAGCATCGGCCCCAGCGGGGCGCCACCGAGCAGGTGGGCGTGGACGTGGAAGACCTCCTGGCCGCCGTGCGCGCCGGTGTTGAACATCAGCCGGAAGCCGTCGGCGTCCAGCCCCTCCTCCTCGGCGACGGCCGCGGCGGTGGCCAGCAGCTCCCCGGCCAGCTCCTGGTCGTCCAGGGCGAGGGTCGCCACGTCGGCGTAGTGCTCCTTGGGGATCACCAGCACGTGGATGGGCGCCTTCGGGTCGATGTCCCGGAAGGCGAGGGTGCGGTCGGTCTCCCGCACGATGGTGGCCGGGATCTCCCCGGCGACGATCCGGCAGAACAGGCAGTCGGTTCCCATCGGGGCATCGTAGGTCCCCCTGCGGCATGATGTGCCGCGTGACTTCACGAGCGGTACTGGTGACGGGGGCCTCGCGCGGCATCGGCGCGGCGGTGGCGCGGGCGTTCGCGGCGGGCGGGGACCGGGTGGCGATCCACCACCGGGACTCGGCGGAGCTGGCCGAGAAGGTGCGGGCCGAACTGCCCGGCGACGGGCACGTCGTGGTCCGCGCCGACCTGGCCGACGCCGACGGCGTACGGGCCATGGTGGACGCGGCGGCGCAGGCCCTGGGCGGGCTGGACGTGCTGGTCAACAACGCCGGCGTGTACGGCCCGCGGGAACTGCCGCACCCGGTCTTCGGCAACACCTACGAGCAGTGGCGGGAACAGTGGCGGCTGGTCGTGGAGACCAACCTGACCGGCGCCGCCAACGTCACCTGGTGCGCCGCGCAGCACATGCGGGAGCGGGGTGGCCGGATCGTCAACGTGTCGTCCCGGGGCGCCTTCCGGGGCGAGCCGGAGCAGCCCGCGTACGGGGCGAGCAAGGCCGGCCTGAACGCGCTCGGCCAGTCGCTGGCGCTGGCCCTGGCGCCGTACGGGATCGCGGTGGCGACCGTCGCGCCCGGCTTCGTCGAGACGGACATGACCACGACGCACCTGGCCGGTGAGCGGGGCGACGCGATCCGGGCCCAGTCGCCGTTCAACCGGGTGGCCCGTCCGGACGAGATCGCCGCCGCCGTGCACTGGCTGGCCAGCCCGCAGGCGGAGTGGGCGTCCGGGACCATCGTGGACCTCAACGGCGCCTCCTACCTGCGCAGCTGAACGCTCAGCGAACGGTCAGGGTCGCCGCCGGGAGGACGCCCGATCGCGGGTGAGGGTCACCGGCATGACGGAGACCGCCCCGCTGCACCTCACCGCCGACCCGTCCCCGTCTTCCCCCGCCCCTGACCGGGCGGCCCGCTCACCAGCGGCGCAGGCGGGTGGCCAGCACGCTCAGGGCGGCGACGCCGGCGGTGGAGGTGCGCAGCACCGTCGGGCCCAGCCGGACCGGCCGGGCGCCGGCCTCGCGGAACGCTGCCAGTTCGGCCGGGGCGATGCCGCCTTCCGGGCCGACCACCAGCACGACCTCCCCCGCGTCGGGCAGCTCGACGGCGGTCAGCCGCTCCTGCGCCTCCTCGTGCAGCACGAACCCGGCGGCGGCCCCAGCCAGCCGGCGTACCACCGTGGTGGTGGACTCGTCGGGCGTCCCGGCCACCACCGGCAGCCACGCCCGGCGGGCCTGCTTGGCGGCCTCCCGGGCGGTCGCCGCCCACTTGTCCCGGGCCCGTACGCCCCGATCGCCGCGCCACTGCACCACGGAGCGGGACGCCGCCCAGGGCACGATCTCGTCCACGCCGACCTCGGTCATCGCCTGTACGGCCAGCTCGCCCCGGTCGCCCTTGGCGATGCCCTGCACCACCACGATCCGGGGGACGGAGGCGTCGACGTACCCCCGGGAGGTGACCCGGAGGTCGAGGGTGCCCTTGCCGACGGCGGTGACCTCGGCGGCGGCCGTGCCGCCCCGCCCGTCGGCGAGCAGCAGCTCCTCGCCGACCCGCAGCCGCTGCACGGTGGCGGCGTGGTGGCCCTCCGGTCCGTCCAGGGTCAGCGTGTCCGCGGTGGGCAGCGCCTCGACCAGGAACAGCGGCGCCGACACCTCAGGCGTGCCCGTTGAAGGCGTCGCGCATCCGGGAGAAGAAGCCGCCCTGCTTGGTCAGCTCGGCGACCTCCTCGCCGCGGGTCTTGGCGAAGTCGCGGAGCATCTTCTCCTGGTCGGCGTCGAGCTTGGTGGGGGTGCGGACGTCCAGGTGGACGTAGAGGTCGCCCCGGCCGGTGCCACGCAGGTGCGGCACGCCCCGGGCCCGCAGCCGCAGCGTGCTGCCCGGCTGGGTGCCCGGCTTCACGTCGACCGGCTCCTCGCTGTCCAGGGTCTTGATGGTGAGCCGGGTGCCGAGCGCCGCGGCCGTCATCGGCACGGTCACCCGGCAGTGCAGGTCGTCGCCCTTGCGGGAGTAGACGTCGTGCGGGCGCTCGTGGATCTCGACGTAGAGGTCGCCGGCGGTGCCGCCACCCGGGCCGACCTCACCCTGCTGGGCCAGCCGGATCCGCATGCCGTCCTCGACCCCGGCGGGGATCTTGACGGTCAGCGAGCGGCGGGTCCGGACCCGGCCGTCACCGGCGCAGGTCGGGCAGGGGTGCGGGATGGTGGTGCCGTAGCCCTGGCAGACGGTGCACGGGCGGGCCGAGACGACCTGGCCGAGGAAGGTGCGCTGCACCGACTGGACCTCGCCCCGACCGCCGCACGCCTCGCAGGTGGCCAGGTGGGTGCCGGCCGCCGTGCCGGCGCCGGAGCAGGTGGTGCAGAGCACCGCCGTGTCGACGGTGATCGGCGCCTCGACGCCGAAGGCCGTCTCGTGCAGGTCGAGCTCCAGGCGCAGGATCGCGTCGGCGCCCGGCCGGGTACGCGGGCGCGGCCCCCGGGCGCCGCCACCGGCCGCGCCGCCGAAGAACGCGTCCATGATGTCCTGGAAGCCGACGAACGGGCCGGCCCCGCCCGGGCCACCCGGCCCGCCGGCGCCCCCGCCGCCCGGGGCGAGCGGGTCGCCACCCAGGTCGACGATCTGCCGTTTCCGGTCGTCCGAGAGGACCTCGTACGCGGCGTTGATGTCCTTGAACTTCTCCTGTGCCTCCGGGTCCGGATTGACGTCCGGGTGGAACTGCCGCGCCAGCTTGCGGTAGGCGCGCTTGATCTCGTCGTCGGAGGCTTCCCGGCTCACGCCGAGAATGCCGTAGTAGTCCCTGGCCACTGCGTTCCGTGTCCTCATGTTCGTGTCGCGTTGCGCGGTCGTCGGCCGGAGCCATCTGCCGGCCCGGTGTCGGGGATCAGTTCTGGGCCAGCAGCTCGCCCACGTAGCGTGCCACGGCCCTCACCGTGGCGATGGTGCCGGGGTAGTCCATCCGGGTCGGCCCCAACACGCCGAGCCCGCCGAGCGCGGTCGCCCCCGGGCCGTATCCGGTGCTGACCACGGAGGCGGCCCGCAGGTTGTCGATCTCGTTCTCGTCGCCGATCAGCACCCGGGTGGTGGTCGACTCGGCCTCGCCGATGAGCTTGAGCATCACCACCTCCTCCTCGAGCGCCTCGAGGATGGGTCGCAGCGAGCCCTGGAAGTCGAGCAGGCCACCCCGGGTGAGGTTGGCGGTGCCGGCCAGCGCGATGCGCTCCTCGTGCCGTTCGACGAGGGTCTCCAGCAGCACCGTGGAGAGGGTGGTCATGGCGCCGCGCAGCTGCGGGGTGGCCTCGTCGACCAGCGCCTGCACCAGCGGCGGGGTGTCGGTCAGCTGGCTGCCGACCAGCTTCTCGTTGACCAGCCGGCGCAGGTCGGTGACGTCGTCGGCGGGGATCGGGCCGGGCAGCTCGACCAGCCGCTGCTCGACCCGGCCGGTGTCGGCGATCATGACCAGCATCAGCCGGGTGGTGGAGATCGGCACCAGCTCCAGGTGGCGCACCTTGGAGCGGGCCAGCGACGGGTACTGCACCACGGCCACCTGGCGGGTGAGCTGGGCCAGCAGCCGCACGGTGCGGTGCACCACGTCGTCCAGGTCGACCGCGCCGACCAGGAACCGCTCGATGGCCCGCCGCTCGGCGGGGCTGAGCGGCTTGACCCGGGAGAGCCGGTCGACGAAGAGCCGGTAGCCGCGGTCGGTGGGCACCCGGCCGGCACTGGTGTGCGGCTGCCGGATGTACCCCTCCTCCTCCAGCACCGCCATGTCGTTGCGCACGGTGGCCGGCGAGACGCCCAGCTGGTGCCGCTCGACCAGCGCCCTGCTGCCCACCGGCTCCTGCGTGGCGACGTAGTCCTCGACGATCGCGCGCAGCACGGCGAGCTTGCGGTCGTCGAGACCCATCTCCCCACCTCCTCGCGCGCCCGCCCGGGGCCTGCGGCGCACCGGGGCGAGCATCTTGGCACTCGACTGTAGCGAGTGCCAGTCTACGTCGGCACCCCCGCCGACGCGATGATCACGACCCACCGGCCCGTCCACCGGCGTCCGCCCGTCGTGGATCCACGCCTGGCCGATCGGCGCGCCGAGGGGACCAGTGTCCCCTGGTGTCCCCTTGTCACCAGCCCCTACCGTGACGTCATGACTGAGCCACCTCGCCCACCGGGATCGGGGGAACCCGGCCCGTACCAGCCGGAACCGACCCCGCCCTCGGCCCCGTTCGGCCCGCCCGCAGGCGGCGAGCCCACCGCACCGCTGTCCGGGGCTCCCGGGCAGCCCACAGCCGGCGACTCTCCCCCGCCCGCCGGTGGTTACCCGCCGCCCGGTGGCCACCCTCCGCCGGGCGTCGGCTATCCGACCGGCGGGGCGTACGGCCCACCGGTCGGCTACGCCAACGGCGAGGACAAGACCTGGGCGCTGGTCGCCCACTGGGGTGGCGCCGCCGCCACCTTCTTCACCGCCTGGCTGGGGTTCCTGCCACCACTGATCGCCATGATGGGCCGCGGCGCGCAGTCCCCGACCGTCCGGGCGCACGCCGTGGAGGCGCTCAACTTCCAGCTCACCTGGCTGGGCGCGTCGGTCGCGCTGTCGATCGTGCTGTGCTGCGGCACGGTGGTCACCCTCGGCCTCGGCAGCGTGCTGTTCGTCCTGCTCGGCGGGCCCTGGCTGGTCGGGGTGATCTTCGGTGTGATCGCCGGGGTCAAGGCCGGTGAGGGGCAGCTCTACCGCTACCCGATGTCGATCCGCCTGGTGAAGTGACCCCGCACGGCGGGGCCCCGGCGTGAGGCGGGGCCCCGCCGGCTCAGGGCAGCAGGTCGCGGACCACCGCGTCGGCCAGCAGCCGGCCGCGCAGGGTGAGCACCGCCTGCCCACCCGCGTACCGGTCGGCGTCCAGCAGGCCGGCCGCCCGGGCCCGTTCCGCCCCGGCCCGGCCCGCGTCGTCCAGCGCGGAAAGCGGCAGGCCGGAGGCCAACCGCAGTCGCAGCATCACGTCCTCCATGTGCGCCTCGTCCGGCGTGAGCAGCTCGCGGGCCAGGCCGGGTGACTCCCCGGCGGCGAGCCGCTTCGCGTACGCGGTCGGGTGCTTGACGTTCCACCAGCGCACCCCGCCGACGTGGCTGTGCGCCCCCGAGCCGAGGCCCCACCAGTCGGCGCCGGTCCAGTAGAGCAGGTTGTGCCGGCACCGGGCGGCCTCCGAGCGGGCCCAGTTGGAGACCTCGTACCAGGCGAAACCGGCCGCGTCGAGGGCGGCCTCCGCGGCCAGGTAGCGGTCCGCCGCCACGTCGTCGGAGGGGTACGGCAGCTCGCCCCGGCGCATCCGGGCGGCCAGCCGGGTGCCGTCCTCCACGATCAGGGCGTACGCGCTGACGTGGTCCACCCCGGCGGCCACCACCTGCGCCAGCGAGGCGGCGAAGTCGTCGGCGCTCTCCCCCGGCGTGCCGTAGATCAGGTCCAGGTTGACGTGGTCGAAGCCGGCGTCCCGGGCCTCCAGGGCGGCGGCGGTGGCCCGGCCGGCGCTGTGCTTCCGGTCGAGGATCGCCAGCACCCCCGGCGCGGCGGACTGCATGCCCAGCGAGATCCGGGTGTAGCCGGCGGCCCGCAGCGTCCGCAGCGACTCCGGGGTCACCGACTCGGGGTTGGCCTCGGTGGTCACCTCGGCGTCGGCGGCCAGCCCCCAGGTGCGGTCGATGCCGTCGAGGATCCGGGCCAGGTCGCCGGCGGGGAGCAGGGTCGGGGTGCCACCGCCGACGAAGACGGTGTCCACCCGGCGCGGCGGGGTGTCGCCCAGGACCCGGGCGGCCAGCGCCAGCTCGGCGAGCACCGTGTCGGCGTACGACTCGCGGTCGGCGCCACCACCCAGCTCCGCCGAGGTGTACGTGTTGAAGTCGCAGTAGCCGCAGCGGCTGGCGCAGAAGGGGACGTGGACGTAGACGCCGAAGCCTCGCGCGCCGACGGCGCGGGTGGCGGTGGCGGGCAGCGAACCGTCCGCGGGGACGGCTTCGCCTTCTGGAAGAGCGCCGGGCATGGCCACTAGTGTGCCCGGCATGACCTCCTCCGACGCGCTCGTGCGGGTCTCCACGGCCCGCGGGGTGACCACCCTCACCCTGGACAGCCCGCACAACCGCAACGCGCTCTCCACCGCGCTGATGACCCAGCTGCTGGACGGGCTGGCCGCCGCCGTGGCCGACGACACGGTCCGGGTGATCGTGCTGGACCACACCGGGCCGGTCTTCTGCTCCGGTGCGGACCTGAAGGAGACCGCCGCCGCGTACGCCTCCGGCACGGTCCCGGCCGGGAAGCTGGGCGACGTGCTTGCCGCGGTCTGGGAGTGCCCGAAGCCGGTGGTGGCCCGGGTGGCCGGCCCGGCGCGGGCCGGTGGGCTGGGCCTGATCGCGGCGGCCGACCTGGCGGTCTGCGCCGAGGAGGCGACGTTCGCCTTCACCGAGGTGCGGATCGGGGTGATCCCGGCGGTCATCTCCGCCACCGTGCTGCCCCGGCTGCACCCGCGCGCCGCCGCCGAGCTCTACCTCACCGGGGACACCTTCGACGGCCGGCGGGCCGCCGAGGTCGGGCTGGTCACCGCCGCCGTGCCGGCGGACGGGCTGGACGAGGCGGTGGCGCGGTACTGCGCGTCGCTGGTCAAGGGTGCCCCGAAGGCGCTGGCCGGGGCGAAGGAGCTGCTGCGCCGGCCGGCCGACACCGACCTGCGGGCCGAGATCGCCGACCTGGCCGCCCGCTCCACCGGCTACTTCCTCTCCGAGGAGGGCCGGGAAGGGGTGCTGGCCTTCCGGGAGAAGCGCGCCGCCGCCTGGGTGCCCGCCGAGTGAGTTTCTGCGTCGCCGGCCGGGGGAACTCCTCCGCCCGGCGGCGCGAACACGCGGTGCGACCGGTCGGTCACGTAGCGCAGCTCGGCCGGTCGGACGACCCGAACGGTGGTTTTGGAGACGTACTCTTGTCGGACTGATGAACGGGAGGTGCGGGTGCGAACTCGGGCAATCGTGGCGGCCGGCGTGGCTCTGGTCGTCGTCGCCGTCATCGGGGTCTGGGTCGTCGCCCGTCACGTGGCCGACAACCTGCGCCTTCCCGTCGCCGACCGGTCGTGCACCGTACAGGCCGACGGCCGGGTCGTGCTGGACGGCGACCAGATGGCCAACGCGGCGACCATCGCGGCGATCGGCACCCAGCAGCGGCTGCCCGAGCGGGCCGTGGTGGTCGCGCTGGCCGCCGCGTACCAGGAATCAGGGCTGCGCAACCTGGCCGGCGGCGACCGCGACTCGGTCGGCCTGTTCCAGCAGCGCCCCAGCCAGGGTTGGGGCACCCCGACGCAGATCCGCGACCCGAGGTACGCCGCCAAGCGGTTCTACACGGCGCTGGGCAAGGTGCGCGGCTGGGAGCGGATGCGGGTCACCGACGCCGCCCAGGCGGTGCAGCGGTCGGCCTTCCCGGAGGCGTACGAGAAGTGGTCGGACGAGTCCCAGGTGCTGACCCGGGCGCTGCTCGGCGAGGCCACCGGGGCGGTGGCCTGCGCGGTCGGGCCGTACCCGACGATGCGCGGCCAGGCCGCGGCCGTGGCGCTGACCCAGGGGCTGACCCTGGACTGGGGGCTCGGCCTGGGCAGCGCCGCCGCCACCGACCTGACCGGCCTCGCCGTTCCCGCCCCCGACCTGCGCGACGGCTGGCGGTACGCGCACTGGCTGGTCTCGCACGCCCACGACCACGGGGTCAAGCGGGTGCGCTTCGGCGACCTGGAGTGGACCGCGACGGCCGGCAAGTGGAACAAGATCACCGATGACCGGCCGGACGACGCACGGGTGCTCGCCGAGGTCTTCGCCGACGCGTGACCCCGCCGCGGCGCGGCGACGTCAGGGGCGGGTGCCGGCGAGCCGGCGGCGGGCCTTCTCGCGCAGTTGCTCGGGCAGCTCGGTGGCCTCGACCAGCCGGGGCAGCAGCTCCGGCTCCAGGCTCATCGCCCGGAACACCTCGCCGATGGTGACCCCGTGCGCGGGCCGCTCCACCACCTCGACCGGGTCACCGGGGCCGAACTCGCCCTCGCGGAGCACCCGCAGGTACGCCCCCGGCAGGGCCCGCACGGTGAACCGCTTGATCAGGTCCGGCACCCCCCAGAAGCCGGCGAAGGTCGTGCACGGGGTGCGCGGCTTGGTCACCTGGAGCAGCGCCGAGCCGACCGCCCACTGCTCGCCGATCACCGCGCCGGTGACGTCCACGGCGTACGTGGTGAGGTTCTCGCCGAACGCGCCGGCCGGGACCGCCCGGCCCAGCTCGGCCGCCCACCAGCCGGCGTCCTCCTCGGCGTACGCGTAGACCGCCTGGTCGAGGCCGCCGTGGTGGGCCCGCTCGGCGATGAAGTCGCCGACCAGCCCGTCGCGGCGGACCGGCACCGGCCCGTCGGCCGGACGCTTGTCGATGCCGCTGCGACCGCTCGCGTCGCCCGCCCACTCCGCCTCGGTCACCGTGCCGAGGTTCACCGCCGCCAGCCTGCCCGTCATGCCGGTGAGCCTAGTGCGGCGGGTTCGCGGCGGGAAATGCGTTGGACGGGCCCCCTGCCGCACCGGAGGCGTCGAGAAGGGCCCTCCCACGTCCCTCAGCCCTTGACGGCGCCGGCGACCAGCCCGGAGACCATCCGGCGCTGCACCAGCAGAAAGAACACGATCACCGGGAGGGTGAAGAGCGTCGACGCGGCCATCACCGACCCCCAGGCCGTGTCGTCCCGGCCGAAGAAGAAGGTCATGGCGACCGGCAGGGTGTAGCGGCTCTGGTCGTTGATGAAGGTCAACGCGAAGATCAGCTCGTTCCAGGCGGTGATGAAGGAGAAGATGCTGGTCGCGACCAGGCCGGGCGCCACCAGCGGGAAGAGGATCCGGCGGAAGGTCTGCATCCGGCTGGCGCCGTCGATCGCCGCCGCCTCCTCCAGCTCCTTGGGCACGGCCGCGACGAAACCGCGCAGCATCCACACCGCGAACGGCAGCGAGAAGCCGAGGTACGTGAGGATCAGGCTGGGCAGCGTGTTGTAGAGGCCGAGCCGCTGGATCATCAGGAACAGCGGGATGACCAGCGCCTCCAACGGGATCATCTGCACCACCAGCAGCATGATCAGGAAGCTGGTCCGCAGCTTGAACCGGAACCGCGCCACCGCCGTCGCGGCGAGCAGCGCCACCAGCCCGCTGAGCAGCACGGTCGCCACCGCGACCAGCACGCTGTTCAGGAAGAAGTCGAGGAACGTCACGCCCGGGATCAGGTTGCCGGTGAGGATCTCCCGGTAGTGCTCCAGGGTCGGCTGGGCGGGCACCGGGCGCGGCGTCGACGCGAAGATCTCGCGGTTCGGCTTGAGCGAGGTGGCGACCATCCAGTAGACCGGGAAGGCGGCGAAGAGCGCGACCAGCAGACCGGCTCCGTTGAGCGCGATGCGCTTCACGCTTCCTCCTCCTGCCGGAGCACCATGCGGACGTAGATCCCGGTGACCATGAGCAGGATCAGGGTCAGGATGACCGCGATCGCCGCGCCCAGGCCGTACTTCGGCGGCGGCGAGAACGCCTCCGCGTAGGAGTAGATGGAGAGCATGAAGGTCGTCCGGTCCTGGGTGCCGCCGGCCAGCACGAACTGCTGGGTGAAGACCTTGAAGTCCCAGATGGTGGAGAGCACCACCAGGATCCCGAAGACCGGCCGGAGCATCGGGAAGGTCACCGACCAGAAGACCCGCCACGGGCCCGCGCCGTCGACCCGGGCCGCCTCGTGCAGCTCACTGGGTACGCTCTTCAGCCCGGCCAGCACACTGACCGCGATGAACGGGAACGAGTGCCAGACCACCACCAGGGTGAGGATGGCGAAGAAGAGCAGCGGCGAGTTGAACCAGCCGTACCCGGTCCAGTCGCTGCGCCCGAACACGGCGTTGGACAGCCCGTCGGGCAGCTTGTTGAACAACCAGGTGACCAGGCCACTGGTGTCGTCGAAGATCCACTTCCAGACGATGGTGCCGGTCAGCGCCGGGGTGGCCCAGGCCAGCATCACGCAGCTGGCGACGAAGGTGGCCATCTTCTTGCCGAGCCGGTTGAGCAGCAGTCCGACCAGGGTGCCGAAGACCATCGTCAGCAGCACGTTCGCGGCGGCGAAGAGCACCGTGTTGCGCAGCACCTTGAGGAAGAACGGGTCGCCGAGGATCTGGACGTAGTTGTCCAGCCCGACCCACGGCCACTCGCGCGTACCCCGTAGCTGCCGGACGTTGTTGAGCTTGTAGAACGACATCGCCACCACCTGGCCGAGCGGCCAGAGCAGCAGCACCGCGATGATCGCCAGGCAGGGCAGGAGCAGCAGGTACGGCAGGCGGTCGACGCGGGGCCGCCGCCGCGCGGGGGTGTCCCGCGCGGCGGCCGACTCCGGAGCCTCGGTCAGGGTGCTCACTTGGCGTTGAGGATGCTTTCCATCTCGGTGGCCGCGTCGGCGGTTGCCTGCTCGACCGTCTTCTGGCCCTTGATGACCGAGCTGTTCATCGCCTGGGTGACCGTCTTGGTCCGGCTGACCTCGACCCACTTCGGCGTGAGCGGCGTCAGCTTGGTCTTCTGCATCGCGGTGGCGAACGCGGCCATCACCTTGTCGTTGGTGTACTCACTGCCGCCGACCAGGTCGCTGTAGACCGGGAAGAAGCCCAGGCTGCTGGCGAACTCCTTGTCCTTCTGCTTGCTCAGCAGCACGGTGGTGTAGTCCCAGGCCAGGTCCTGGCGCTCGCTGTCCTTCCAGATGGCGATGTCGGAGCCACCGGCGAAGGCGGGGGCCGCCTGACCGTCCGGGCCGGGGATGGGGAAGGTGCCCCAGACCTTCTCGATCTCCGGGTTGTCCTTCTTCATCGCGCCACCCTGCCAGCTGCCGGCGAACGCCATCGCGGCCTTGCCGGTGGCGAACTGGGTCCGGGCGTCGACCTCGTTCCAGCCGGCGGCGGCCGGCGGGGCGACCTTGTGCACGGTGACCAGGTCGGTCCAGAACTTGACCGCCTTCTGGGCCTCCGGCGTGTTGTAGCCGGACTTCCAGGTGTCGCCCTGCTTGGTGGCGATCTCCGCGCCGGCACCCCAGAGGAAGGAGTAGAACGGCAGCTCGGAGTTGCCGGGCAGGGCGATGCCGTAGGTGCCGGGCTTCTTGGCCTGGACGGCCTTGGCGACGGTGACCAGCTCGTCCCAGGTCTTCGGCGGCTGCACGCCGGCCTCGGCGAACCAGTCGGTGCGGTAGTAGATGCCGCGCACGCCCGCGTACCACGGCACGCCGTACTGCTTGCCGTCGAGCTGGGCGTTCTTGACCAGGTCGGGAAGGATGTCCTTGCCCTCGGACCAGCCGTTGAACTTGTCGCTGACGTCGGCGAGCGCCTCCTGGGCGGCCCAGCCCTGGGTCTCGGTGTTGCCCAGCTCGGTGACGTCCGGACCCTCCCCGCCGGCGAGCGCCGCCTGGAACTTCTTCGGCGCCTCGAGCCAGGGGATGTACTGGACGACCACGTCGGTGTCCGGGTGCTTCTTGCGGAACTCGGTCTCGACGGTGTCGAGGAACGCGTTCTGCGCGTCCCCACCCTCACCCATCATCCAGACCGTCAGCTTGCTGTCGTCGGCGGCCTCGTCCTTGTCCGAGCCCCCACAACCGGTCAGCACCATCGCGGCCGACGCCACGAAGGCGGTGACCGGAGCCAGCCGCTTCCACCTGTTCACGCCACATCTCCCTCGCGCCGTCCTGGCACTAACCTTCTCCGCCGCACCTTAGTAGGAAAAATTCCTTTACGACAGGGGGTGGACGGGAAGCCACGGCGAGGCGACCGTACCGCAGCTCGCGGGGCCCCCGGCAGATCGGGACGAGTCACCACGGGACCGGCGGCACCGGTGCCGCGGTGTTATCGGAACGGAACCTGGACGGACCGCCACGAGAGCCGCTCGGGCCCGGATGCGCGCTTCCGTGGCCCCACGATCCGGCGGCGACCCCTGCGGTCCGGCGATGACCCTGCGGCCCACGGTGACCCCGCGGGCCTGACGGTGCGCTGCGGGCCGGGCCCCCGCCGCCGGCGGGGCGCGACCGGGTGGCGGACGCAACGCGAGCGGGCGCCCGACCCGGAGGTCGGACGCCCGCTGAGGTTGCGAGTGGATCAGTAGCGCGAGACGCTCCGGCGGCGGCCCACCCCGGCGACCAGCGCCACGGCGATGGCGGCCAGCACGACCTGGACGAACAGCTCACGCCAGTCGATGCCGGCGGTCTCGGTCGCGATGCCCATGGCCCGAGCCAGAACCGTACCGAGCAGCGCGGCGCCGACGCCGATCAGCATGTGCAGCCACATCGGCATGTTCTGCCGGCCCGGAACGACCAGGCGGCCCAGCGCGCCGACGATGAGACCGACGACGAGCGCGGTGATGATGCCCCAGACGGTGAGCTCCATGGTCGCCCTCCTCCTTCGAAGTTTCGTCACACGTTTTCGTGTGGTTCCTGTCGTGACCGCTTAGTTCCCGACCCGCCGAAAAACCAAACCGACTTTCGCCCCAGGAGGTCCGCAGATCCCCCGTTCGGGGACGAAGCAACCGCGTCCGCCCAGCTCACGAACCCGGCCCGGGCACCGCCGCACCACCCGCCCCCATTGACGCACGCCATCCTCACCCGCCAGTGGAGCCACAACTCCCCCGCCTGCCGGCGGTCGAACTCGCAGGATCCGACGAGTTCCCGCTGCCGCTACCCGGAACCGCAGGAAGCCACAGCTTCGGGGATGTCGTCGGCTCGGATCCGCAGGAGGCGACAACATCCCCGGTGCAGTGCGCCCGGCCCGCACGAGGCCCCAACATCGCTGACGCAGTGAGCGCGGATCGACAGGAGGCCACAAGATCCCTGAAGTTGTCGGCTCCGACCTACGGGAGGCGACAACTTCCCCGATGTAGTGGGCTCGGCCCGCACGAGCCCACAACTTCCCGGTGTAGTGCGCCCGGCCCGCACGAGGCCCCAACATCCCTGAAGCTGTCGGCTCAGGCCAGCAGAAGGACACGACATCCTTGATGTTGTGGCCTGGGTGGGGGCACGACGCGAGCGGGCGCCCGACCGTGATGGTCGGGCGCCCGCTCGAAGTCGCAAGGTGTCGCGAAATTACCGGGTGACGTGGTGGCGACGACGACCCACACCGGCCACCAGGGCGACGGCGATGGCGGCCAGCACGACCTGGACGAACAGCTCACGCCAGTCGATGCCGGCGGTCTCGGTCGCGATGCCCATGGCCCGAGCCAGAACCGTACCGAGCAGCGCGGCGCCGACGCCGATCAGCATGTGCAGCCACATCGGCATGTTCTGCCGGCCCGGAACGACCAGGCGGCCCAGCGCGCCGACGATGAGACCGACGACGAGCGCGGTGATGATGCCCCAAACGGTGAGCTCCATGGTCGCTCCTCCTTCTAAAAGATCCCGTTCACACGTTTTCGTGTGGTTCTTGTCGTGACCGCTAGATGCCCGAAGCGCCGAAAAGCCAAACCGACTCATCTGGCGGGAGACCGCCGTACGTCGATGGCCGAGGCTGCGTCGATCCGACAGGACCGCAGGTCGGGAAGGGTGCGACCGATCGATGGACGGCGTGCCGGAGACGTCAAAATTTCTTCGCCGGACCCGGGTTCAACCCCCGTTCCGCCACCAGGATGACCGCATCCCGGGGGTGCGAGACGCGTCGGAGGCCACGAGATGCCGCACTCAGCGACGGGGCGCAGCGCGGCCCGGAGCGCCGCACTCGGGCATGGGCCAGCTGGAAGCCCCGGGATGACCGCATCTCGGGCCGACGGGGCGGCGGGAGGCAAGGCCGCAGGAGGGCCAGGCGGCCGGACAGCGGGAGGCAAGGCCGCAGGAGGGCCAGGCGGCCGGACAGCGGGAGGCAAGGCCGCAGGAGGGCCAGGCGGCCGGACAGCGGGAGGGCGAGGCGAGGCCGCGCGAGGGCGTACGCCGAAAAGGCCGGCGCCGGAGGCGGTGCGGGACCGTCGCGGTCCGTGGCACCACCTCCGGCGCCGGCCCTGGAACGACCGGGTGCCTACTTCTTGCCGGCGGCCTTGGCGTCGCCGGAGTCGGACGAGAGGGCGGCGATGAAGGCCTCCTGCGGAACCTCCACCCGGCCGACCATCTTCATCCGCTTCTTGCCTTCCTTCTGCTTCTCCAGCAGCTTGCGCTTCCGGCTGATGTCACCGCCGTAGCACTTGGCCAGCACGTCCTTGCGGATCGCCCGGATGGTCTCCCGGGCGATCACCCGGCTGCCGATGGCCGCCTGGATCGGCACCTCGAACTGCTGGCGCGGGATCAGGTTGCGCAGCTTCGCCGCGATCGACGTGCCGTAGTTGTACGCCTTGTCCTTGTGCACGATGGCGCTGAACGCGTCCACCGGCTCGCCGTGCAGCAGGATGTCCACCTTCACCAGGTCGGACGCCTGCTCGCCGGAGGGCTCGTAGTCCAGCGAGGCGTAGCCCTTGGTACGGCTCTTCAACTGGTCGAAGAAGTCGAAGATGATCTCCGCGAGCGGGAGCGTGTAGCGCAGTTCCACCCGGTCGGCGGAGAGGTAGTCCATGCCGAGCAGGTTGCCCCGGCGCCCCTGGCAGAGCTCCATCACCGCGCCGACGTAGTCGTTCGGGGTGAGCACGGTGGCCCGCACGACCGGCTCGTACACCTCGGCGATCTTGCCGGTCGGGTACTCGCTCGGGTTGGTCACCACGATCTCCTGGCCGTCCTCCGTGATGGCCCGGTAGACCACGTTCGGCGCGGTGGAGATCAGGTCGAGGTTGTACTCGCGCTCCAGCCGCTCCCGGATGATCTCCAGGTGCAGCAGGCCGAGGAAGCCGCAGCGGAAACCGAAGCCGAGCGCGCCGGAGGTCTCCGGCTCGTAGTCCAGCGCGGCGTCGTTGAGCTTGAGCTTGTCCAGCGCCTCGCGCAGGTTGGGGTAGTCCGAGCCGTCGATCGGGTAGAGGCCGGAGTAGACCATCGGCTTCGGGTCCTTGTAGCCGCCGAGCGCCTCCTTGGCCGGGTTGCCGTTGATGGTGACCGTGTCACCGACCCGGGACTGGCGGACGTCCTTCACGCCGGTGATCAGGTAACCCACCTCGCCGACGCCGAGCGCCTCGGCCTTCACCATCTCCGGCGAGATGACGCCGATCTCCAGCAGCTCGTGCACCGCGCCGGTGGACATCATCTTGATCCGGTCCCGGGCGCTGATCCGCCCATCGACCACCCGGACGTAGGTGACCACGCCCCGATAGACGTCGTACACCGAGTCGAAGATCATCGCCCGGGCCGGGGAGTCGGCCTCCCCGGTGGGCGGGACGAACTGCCGGACGATCTCGTCGAGCAGGTACGGCACACCCTCGCCGGTCTTGCCGGAGACCCGGATGCAGTCCGCCGGGTCGCCGCCGATCAGGTGGGCCAACTCCTCGGCGTACTTCTCCGGCTGGGCGGCCGGCAGGTCGATCTTGTTGAGCACCGGGATGATGCGCAGGTCGTTCTCGAGCGCCAGGTAGAGGTTGGCCAGCGTCTGCGCCTCGATCCCCTGGGCGGCGTCGACCAGCAGGATCGCGCCCTCGCAGGCGGCCAGCGAACGGGACACCTCGTAGGTGAAGTCCACGTGGCCCGGGGTGTCGATCATGTTGAGTACGGCGGCCTCGCCGGCCCGGTCGCCCTCCCGGATCGTCCACGGCATGCGGACGGCCTGGCTCTTGATGGTGATGCCGCGCTCGCGCTCGATGTCCATCCGGTCCAGGTACTGCGCGCGCATCTGCCGGGGATCGACCACACCGGTGAGCTGCAACATCCGGTCGGCCAACGTCGACTTTCCGTGGTCGATGTGGGCGATGATGCCGAAGTTCCTGATGCGCGCCGGGTCGGTGGCACCAGGAGCGTTCGCGCCGGGATCGAGCGTCGGTGGCACAGCGGTCCGTTCTGGTCGGCTGACGTGAGCGGGCCGGCGTGCCGCCGGCCCCCTCTATGCTCCCACGTCGCTCCGGACGCGGTCGGATCACTCCTGGGGTGCGCGGCCGGTAACCCCGGCTCACTCCATCGGCGGCTCGACGAAGAGGGCCGCGAGCTTCGGCAGCCGGCGACGGGCCTCGTCCTCGTCGTCGAAGTCCCAGAAGTCGTTCAGGTCCGGCTCGGCGGCCGTGAAGGGCTCCGCCGGCAGCTCGGCCGCTGTCGCCTTCCGGTACGCGTCCCAGGCCACCGTGAGCATCGGCTCGCACTGGAACTCCTCGCCGCTGAGCGCGGCAGCCCGCACCCGGGGCAGCTCGGCCAGGGAGTCCGGCTGCCCCACCGCCCCGGCGAAGACCGCCCGGCCCTGGGTCATCAACCAGCCCCGGAAGTACGCGAAGCCGTCGGCCGAGACGCCACCGTTGATCAGGTACGCCGCGCCCCAGAGGTCGACCTTGTGCGAGGCGGTCAGCACCCGCCGCTGGTGCTCCGCGTACCCGGCGATCTCCTCCGGGTCGCGCTCGGCGAGCAGCGCGACCGCCCGGGCGGCGACCGCGTCGGCCTCTCCCCCGGCCCCGGCCCGGGCGTCGTCGATCAGCTGCCAGAACTCGTCGGTCCTCATGGTCAGGCAGTGTCGCAGAGCGGGCCGACATCCCGGACGCGGCACGACGCGGCCGGCGGCCGGTACGGCCCGACACGGCCGGTGCGGGAGCATGACGGGTGTGCGCGAGCCCGTCCTGCCCCCGGTGCCGTACGACGCCACCGCCGCCCGGCCGCACTGGCCGGAGCTGCCGGCGGAGCTGCGCGCCGCGGTGGCCGGCCGGCTCGGCGGCCCGGTGGTGGCGGCGCGGACCGCCGGGGCGGGCTTCACCCGCGGCTTCGCCGGCCTGCTGGAGACCGCCGGCGGCCGGGTGTTCGTCAAGGCGGCCGACCTGTCCCACCAACGGCACCTGGCCGACTGGTACCACCGGGAGGCGCTGGTGCTGGCCCGGCTCCCCGCCGGACTGCCGGTCCCCCGGCCGCACTGGGCGCTCGACGCCGCCGGCTGGTACGCGGTCGCCCTGGACGCCGTCGACGGCGAGCTGCCCCGGCTGCCCTGGAACCCGGCCGAGCTGACCGCCACCCTCGCCGGGTACGCCGAGGTGGCCGCCGCGCTCGCCGACCCACCACCGGAGCTGGTCGCCCTCGGCCTGCCGCACCTGGCCGACCTGGCCCGGACGGACATCCTGCGCTGGGGCGAGGTGGCCGCCGGCCGGGAGCCGACGCCCCGGCTACCGGACTGGGCCGTCCCGCGGCTGCCGGAGCTGGCCGCGCTGGAGGCCCGACTGCCGGCGTACGCGGCCACCGCGCGCGGGTTGATCCACTGCGACCTGCGACTGGACAACGTGCTGATCGACCCCGCCGGCCGGGCCTGGTTCTGCGACTGGAACTGGCTCTGCCACGGGCCGGCCTGGTTCGACCTGGCCGGACTGCTGATCACCGCGTACGCGAGCGGGCTGGACGTCGACGTGGCCTACGCCACCCACCCCGCCACCGCGGGCGCACCGCCGGACTCGCTCGACGTGACCCTGGCCGCGCTCGCCGGCTACCTTCTCACCAGCGCCGCCCACGGCCCCTCCACCGCCTCCCCGCACCTGCGGGCGCACCAGCGGTTCAGCGGTGGTCAGGCACTCGACTGGCTGGCTGCCCGCCGCGGCTGGGCGTGAGCGTTTTGGCTCGTCCGGGCCGACCTGGTAGCCTGGCTCTTCGCGCAGCGATGACGCATGCTCGTCGCGCGCGGAAGCAGACCAAACCGAGCTATCAAGACGAGGCTGTCGCGTGGCGAACATCAAGTCCCAGATCAAGCGCAACCGGCAGAACGAGAAGCGCCGGCTGCGTAACAAGTCGGTCAAGTCGTCGCTGAAGACCGCCATCCGCAAGTTCCAGGAGGCTGCGGAGGCCGGTGACACCGAGAAGGCCACCGTCCTCATGCAGGACGCCGCCCGCAAGCTGGACAAGGCTGCCAGCAAGGGCGTCATCCACGCCAACCAGGCGGCCAACCGGAAGTCGGCGATCGCCAAGCGCGTGGCGTCGTTCTCCGCCTGATCGGCCGAGTTCAGACCTGAACCGGAAGCCCCGGGGTGACCCCCGGGGCTTCCGGTCGTCTGTGTTCCACCGGACAGGTCGATCGCCCAACCGGCCCTCGTGCCGCGGTGCAGCACCGGCCTCGGGCGCGGTCCGGCCGGACCGCGCCGTCGGCTGGGTCCTGGGAGGCGGCCCGGTCAGCGGCGGAGGTCGCGCCGGTCGGTGAGGTCGTGGGTGGCAGGCAGCTCGCGTACCGGTCCGGCCGCGTGGAACGTCGGGTGGCTCGCCACCACCACGCCGGGGACCGTCCAGTCCACCCGCGCCCGCCCCACCACCGGCTCCATCTGCCGCCGGAACCGGTCGCGCTCCTGCTCCGGCACGAGGGCCGCGGAGCGGACCACCACCTCGGCGACCATGTCGTTGAGCTTCACCATCAGCGCCACGGCGGCCGGCAGCACCAGCACGGCCCACCAGCTGACCAGCTCGGCGAGGGCGAGCAGAGCGGCCAGCGCGACGGCGCCCTCGAAGAAGAGGAAGCAGAGCACTCCGCCCGGGTTGACGAAACGCAGCCCGAGCACCCGGGCGTAGAGCGGCCGGAAGCGCTCCTCGTCCGTCGGGATCGTCGCCCACGCCGTCCGCGGCGCCCCGGTCACCGGCCGCCGCCCTGACGTGCGGCGGCGACCGAGAAGACGGCCTTCTCCAGGGCGTACGCCCGGTCGTCCGCCCCGCCCTTGACGGCCGCGTTGCACTCGGCGGCCGCCCGCATCGCCTCGACCAGGCCCTCCGGGGTCCAGCCCCGGGCGCGTTGCTGGGCGTTCTTGATCTTCCAGGCGGGCATCCCGAGCGTGCCGGCGAGCTGGTACGGGTCGCCCCGGCCGGCGGCGGCCACCCGGGCCACCGTGCGTACCCCGTCGGCCAGGGCGTCGGCGATCGGCACCGGGTCGACACCGACGTGCAGGGCCCACCGCAACGCCTCCAGCGCCCCGGCGACGTCCCCGACCGTCGTGGCGTCGGCGACGGTGAAACCGGTCACCTCCACCCGGCCCCGGTAGTAGCGGGCGACGGTGTCCGCGCCGATCCGCCCGTCGGTGTCGGCGAGCAGCTGCGAGCAGGCCGCGGAGAGTTCCCGCAGGTCCGTACCGACCGCGGCGATCAGCGCCTCGGCGGCGTCGTCGGTGCACTTGCCGCCACCCCGGCGGATCTCGTCGCGGACGAACGCCACCCGCTCCCGGTGCCCCTTGAGCTTCGCGGCGGGCACCACGGTGGCCCCCGCGCTGCGCAGGCCGTCGGCGAAGGCCTTGCCCTTGGCCCCGCCGACGTGCAGGGCGACCAGTTGCACGTCCGGGTCGGGGTTCTTCGCGTACGCCAGCAGCGCGGTGACGAGGTCCTTGCGGGCGTCCTGGGCGGAGCGCAGCACGAGGACGCGGCGGCCGCCGAAGAGCGACGGGCTGAGCATCTCGGCGATCTCGCCCACCGTGAGCGCACCCGCCTGGTACTCGCGCACGTCCACCTCGGGGTCGACCCGGCGGGCCGTGGCCACGGCTTCGGAGACCGCGCGCGTGGCGAGCAGTTCCTCGTCACCCAGGACGAGCAGAATGGGAGGGAGGCTGGCGGCGGTCACGCCGCCCATAGTCGCACGGCTCCCGGCCGGATCGTGCCTGCTCATCGGCCGCTCGGGCGGCACAGCCCGCACACAACGCAAAACCCGACATTCACCACAGTCTACGCCTTCCCGGCAAGTCATACGAACTTGCCGCAGTGCGCCGGGCCCGGCACCGGAACAGGGCAGGCCGGGTCCACCCTGCCCGGCCGGGTGGCACGACCGATCGAGGCCAGATCGGGCCCGCGTCCAGCCGGCCAGCCCGGGGCCCTCACTGCCGGCGGCCCGCCGGGATGCCCCGTTTCGCGACCGCCAGCCCGCCCGGGCCGGCCCGCACCGCGACGTCTCCGTCGAGGTCGGTGCGGAGCACCCGGACGCCGCCCCGGGCGAGGCGGTCCAGGATCTCGGGGCTCGGATGGCCGTACATGTTGCCGACGCCGACCTGCACCAGTGCCACGGCCGGCCGGACCGCGTCAAGGAAGGCCGGGTCCTGGTAGGAGCTGCCGTGATGGGCCACCTTCAGCACGTCGGCCCGGAACGTCCCGGGTGGCGACCGCTCCAGCAGGGCCTGCTGCTCCTCGGTCTCCGCGTCGCCGGGCAGCAGGATGCTCACCCCGGCCACCGTGGCGCGCAGGACGATCGAGTTGTTGTTGGGGTCGGAGCGCGTGCCGTGCAGGGCGTACGGCGGGCCCAGCACCGCCAGCTCGACCGCTCCGGCGCGGTACCGCTGCCCGGGCAGGGCCGGCCGGAGCACCGTGCCGCCCCTGGTCGCCGCCGCGGCGACCAGGGCGTGCCCGGTGGCCGGCTCCCACCACCGGGGCACCAGCACGGTCGCCACCCGCCGTCCCCTGAACACCCCGGCCACCCCACCGATGTGGTCGACGTGAAAGTGGCTGAACACCAGCAACGGGACCTCCCGTACGCCGAGGCGGCGCAGGCAGCCGTCCACCGCCCCCGGCTCCGGGCCGGCGTCGACCACCACCGCCCGTCCCGGCCCGGCGGGGAGCACCAGCGCGTCACCCTGCCCGACCGAGCAGGCCACCACCACCCAGCCGCGGGGCGGCCAGCCGGCGGCGACCAGGCGTACCGGCAGGGCGCCCAGCACCGCCGCGACGGCGACCACCGCCACCAGCCGGCGGACGACCGGCCGCCGGACGGCCACCAGCAGCGCCACGGTCAGCGCGGCGAGCAGCAACGCGCCGGGCGTCCCGTCCGGCCAGGGCAGGTTGCCGGCCGGCATTCGGGCACCGTGCCGGGCCACCGTCACCAGCCACCACGCCGGCCAGCTCGCCAGCCAGGCGGCGAACTCGGCCCCGGTCGGCCAGACCGGGGACGCCACGGCGGCCACCACGCCGAGCACCGTGGCGGGTGCGATGGCCGGCACCACGAGCAGGTTCGCCGGTACGGCCACCAGGCTCACCGTCCCCGAGATGCCGGCCACCACCGGCCCGCAGGCCAGTTGGGCCGCCGCCGGCACGGCCAGCGCCTCGGCCAGCCCGGCCGGTACGCCCCGACGGCGCAGCCCGTCCCGCCAACCGGGGGCGAGCAGGAGCAGCCCGGCCGTGGCCAGCACGGAGAGCGCGAAGCCCGGATCGCCGGCCAGGTCAGGGTCGGCCACCACCAGGACGGTCACGGCGGCGGCCAGCGCCGGCAGCGCCGCCCGGGGTCGCCCGGCCGCCAGGGCGGCCAGCCCGATCGCGCCCATGGTGGCGGCCCGGACGACGCTCGGCGACGGCCGGACCAGGATCACGAAGCCCACCAGCGCCACCCCGCAGAGCGCGGTGGCGAGCCGGGGCCCGGCCCGGGCCCAGCGGGCCAGCAGCAGCACCGCGCCCAGGATGATCGCGACGTTGCTGCCGGAGACGGCGTTCAGGTGCGTCATCCCGGTGGCCTGGAAGTCCTCCGCGACGGTGGGTGGCAGTCGACTGACGTCACCCACCACCAGGCCCGGGAGCAGCCCGCCACGATCCTCGGGCAGTGGCGCGCAGGCCCGTTGCAGGCCGGCCCGCAGCACCCCCGCCGCGCGCTGCGGCCAGGACGGCCGGCCCTGCCCCGTCGGCGGGCCGGTCGCGGTCAGCACCAGCGCGGTGAGGTCGCCACCGCGAGGAGCGGCGGTCCGTCCCTGCGTGGTGAGCCGCTGGCCGGGCAGAAGCCCTCGCCAGGCCGGATGGGTGGCGAGCACCAGCACCCGTACCGATGCCGTGACCCGCCGACCGTCCGGGGTGGTGACCGCGCGCAGCTCGGCCGGGACCAGCAGGGTGGCTGGCCGTCCGGTGCCACCACGCAGCGGGCGCGGATCGTCCCGGACCACCAGTTCCGCGGTGACGCTGGTCCGCTCCTGCGCCAGGGCGCGGATCGGAGCGGCGTCCCGGGCGACCAGCCTGGTGGCGGTGACCCCGGCGCCGAGCGCCACGCCGAGAAGGACGGCGACCGCCGTCCAGCCGTGGCGACGGACGATCTCCCCGGGCCGGCCGAGGAGCCCGAGCAGGTGGCCGACGGCCGCGGTCGCGAGCGTGGCGGCGGCGCCGGCCAGCAGCGCCGCGGTCACGGCGGTCAGGTGCAGCGCGGCCAGGGCCGCCAGCCAGGCCGCCACGGCGAGCCCGGCCAACCGCAGGTCCGGTACGTCAGCCGCGGCCGACACCGGACCGGGCTCCTCGGGCGCCGGCGACCGACCTCGTTCGCCGCTCACACCGTCACCAGGTCCTTGAGCTGTTCGTACCGGGCGTCGCCGATGCCCTCGACCTGACGCAGGTCGCCGACCGACCGGAACCCGCCGAGCCGGTCGCGTTCGGCGATGATCCGTTGGGCCAGCACCGGCCCGACCCCGGGCAGCGTGTCGAGCTCGGCCAGGGTGGCGGTGTTCAGGTTGACCCGCCCGCCGGTCCCGGGCCCGACACCACCCGGACCCGCCGCACCGGGCCCCGCCGTGCCGGCTTGCCCGGGTGGGGCAGGTTGCCCGGGTGGGGCGGTGACACCGACCAGGATCAGTTCGCCGTCGCTCACCTTCCGGGCCGGATTGAGCAGTGCCACGTCCACCCCCGGCAGCGCGCCGCCGGCCGCGTCGAGGGCGTCCCCGACACGGGCGCCGGCCGGCACCCGCACCAGGCCGGGGCGGCGTACCTTCCCGGCCACCGCCACCACCAGTTCGGTGGCTGCGGGGGTGGCCTCGGGTGCGCCGGGGCCCGGATCGGCGGGGCCCGGATCGGCGGGATGCTGCGTACCGGTGGAGGGGGCCGTGGCCACCGACGGGCGGACCGGCTCGGCCCGCGGCCGGGACCACCAGGCCCAGAACGCCGCGCCGAGCACCACCAGGACGGCGACCACGGCCAGCGCCCGCACCCCGCGCCGCCCCGGGTCGAAGGCGCCCGGCCCCGGCAGCCGGGACCGGGCAGCGCCCGGCGGGGCTGCCTCCGTCGGAGCCGACGACCGGGACCGGCCGGCAGCCGGCAAGGCGTGCCGACCCGTTCCCGGGGCCGGATCCGGCGCGACGACGGCGGGGAACGGCCCTGGGGGTGGCACGGCGGTGGATCGCTGGGCGAGGCGCGGGACGGGTGGCTCCGGCGCGTCGACGGACCCCGCCGGCCGCTCCCCGGTCACCTGGAACAGCCGTCGCCGCACCCGCGCCTCCTCGTCGTCTGACACGACGCGACGCTAGGGCGGCCCCGGCCGACGCGGCCCACCCCACGACGTCCCCTGTGGACGACGGGGTCGCCTGTGGACGACCGCCTGATCATGAACGGGTCTGCTATGGGGCCGGACGTCACCGCGGGCGGATCATCGGCCGGACGGTCAGCGCGCCTCCGGGTCGAGGCCGAGCACCGCCCGCCCGCCGTCCACCGGCAGGGTCACCCCGTTGACGAAGCTCGCCTCCGTCGACAGCAGGTACGCCACCGCCGCGGCCACCTCGTCCGCCCCGGCTGTCCGGCCGAGCGGATGCAGCCGCGCCAGCTCACCGGAGATCCGTTCCGCCTCGGCCGGGTCCTGTCCGGCGAGGAAGGCGGCGTGCCGCTCGGTCGTCACCGAGCCGAGCGCCACCGCGTTGACCCGGACGCCGTGCGGTCCGTACTCGACGGCGAGGGCCCGGGTCAGACCCTCCACGGCGGCCTTGGCCGTGGCGTACGGCAGGGCGCCGGGGACCGGTCGGGCGGCCTGGTGGGAGGAGACGTTGACGATGGCGCCACCGGTGCCGGCGGCGAGGAACCGGCGTACCGCCGCGGCGGCGCCGGTCACCACGGGCCGCAGGTTCGCGGCGATCAGGGCGAAGACCTCGGCGGCCGGGGTGGTGTGCACGGAGGCGTCCCGGAACACCGCCGCGTTGTTGACCCAGCCGGCCAGCGGGGCGGCCCGCTCGGCCCGGTCGGCGGCGGCCCCGGCGACCTGCTCGTCGGCGGCGTCACCGACCACCACCACGATCCGGTCCCCGGCGGGATGCGTCCGCACCCACTCCACCGCGGCCGGGTCCTGCTCGATGACCACCACGGTGCCGCCGGTCGCGAGCAGCCGTTCCACCACGGCGCGGCCCACTCCCCGACCGCCACCGGTCACCACGTGGGACATCCGCACACCTCCTGACGGACGGAATGCCTCGCTCGCACCTCAGCGGCGGTGGACGACGACGCAGGCGAGGCCAGGGCCGGCGTGCGCGGCGACCACCGCGCCCGCCTCGGTGACGTACGTGTCGGCCAGCCGGTCGCCGAGCCGCTCGGTGAGCACCTGGCGCAGCTGCTCGGCCCGCTCGGGCGCGGCGAGGTGGTGCACGGCCAGGTCGACCGGGCCGTCGCCGGCCGCCTCGACCGCGAGGTCGACCAGCCGGGCCACTCCCCGGCTGGCGGTGCGGACCTTGTCCTTGAGCACGATCGCGCCGTCCGGCATGTGCATGATCGGCTTGACCGACAGGGCGGTGCCGAGCAGCGCCGAGGCGGCGTTGATCCGGCCGCCCCGGCGCATGAACTCGAGCGTGTCGACGTAGAAGTAGATGGTGGTGCGGTCGACGGCGGCCAGCGCCGCGTCGCGTACGCCGGCCAGGTCGGCTCCGGCCTCGGCGGCCGCGGCCGCGGCGAGCACCGGGAAGCCGAGCCCCATGCCGGTGGAGCGGCTGTCCACCACCTCGACCCGCCCGTCGAGCTCGGCGGCGGCCAACCGGGCCGCTTCGACGGTGCCGGAGAGTTCGGCCGACAGGTGGACCGACACCACGCCGTCGGCCCCGGCGTCGAGCAGCTCGCGGTAGGTGTGGGCGAACTGCTCGGGGGCGGGACGGGAGGTGCTCACCGAGACCCGCCGCCCACCCAACGCCTGGGTGGCGTCGGCCGGGGTGGTCTCCACCCCTTCCAGCCCTTCCGCGCCGTTGAGCACGACGGTCAGCGGAACGACGGTCAGCCGGTGCGCGTGCACCAGCTCGGGCGGCAGGTAGGCGGTGGAGTCGGTGACGACCGCGACGGGCATGCCCGGCACGCTAGCGGATCCGGGCCGCGTACGCCCGGGCCGGACGGCTCAGACCGCCTCGGTCGGCGCGCCGCGGGTGATCAGGCCGACATTGTGCGCCCGCAGCTGCCAGCCGCGGGTGTCGTCGAACCGCAGCTCGGTCCAGTGGCAGTTGGCCAGGCCACCGAACGTCCGCAGCACGGCGTGGTCCCAGCCGAGCAGGTGCCCGACGCCCTGCCGGGCCGCTCCACCGTGCGAGGTCACCACGACCGTGCCTCCGGGTGCGGCGGCCGCGGCGTCGACGAAGGCCGCAGCGACCCGCTTGCCGAGGTCGTCCAGGGTCTCCAGGCCGGCGCCGGGGTCCGGGTCACCGGCCCGCCAGCGGGCGAACTCGTCGGGGAACCGCTCGGCGGCCTCGGTGAGGAACAGTCCCTGCCACTGCCCGAAGTGCCGCTCCCGCAGCCGGTCGTCGCTCGTCACCGGCAGGCCGGTGACGCCGGCGAGCGCGGCGGCGGTGTCGGCGGCGCGACGCAGGTCACTGGCCACGATCGCGTCGGGGCGCAGGGCCGCGAGCAGCGGGGCGGCGGCCCGGGCCTGCTCCCGGCCGAGGTCGTTGAGGGGTACGTCGGTCTGGCCCTGGACCCGGCTGGTGGCGTTCCACTCGGTGTTGCCGTGCCGCCAGACGATCAGTCGGGTCATTCGGCGCTGGTGGTGCCGGCTGCCGAGTCGGCGAGGTCCCGGTCGACGAACGGGATCTGCGGGCAGTCCTTCCAGAGCCGGTCGAGGGCGTAGAACTCGCGCTCCTCGGTGTGCTGCACGTGGACCACGATGTCGACGTAGTCGAGCAGCACCCAGCGACCGCCCCGCTCGCCTTCGCGGCGGATCGGCTTGGCCTTCTCGGGCAGCTCGAGCAGGCGCTCCTCGATGGCGTCGACGATGGCCAGCACCTGACGCTCGTTGGGGGCGGAGGCGACCAGGAAGGCGTCCGTGATCGCGAGCTGGTCACCCACGTCGATGATGACGATGTCCTGCGCCTTCTTGTCGGCCGCGGCCTGGGCGGCGGCCATCGCCAGCTCGTGAGCGCGTTCGGAAACTGTCACCGTTCTCCTTCGATCAACCGTGCGACTCTCCAAGCGTCTCACACCCGGCGTTGTCCCGACTTGTCAGTTCTGGCGGGTTACCGGGATGAAAGGGGTCATACCGCCCCGACTTCTCCCTGGTAGAGCCGCCGTTTGGCGATGTACTGCACCACACCGTCGGGCACGAGGTACCAGACAGGCTCGCCCCGGGCCACCCGCGCACGGCAGTCGGTCGACGAGATGGCCATCGCCGGCACCTGGACCAGGCTGACCGTGTCGGCGGGCAGGTGCTTGTCGCTCAGCTCGAAACCGGGCCGGGTCACGCCGATGAAGTGGGCCAGCTCGAGGACCTCGTCCAGGTCCTTCCAGGAGAGGATCCGCTCCAACGCGTCGGCCCCGGTGATGAAGAAGAGCTGCGCCTTCGGGCCGTGTTCGGCGTGCAGGTCGCGCAGGGTGTCGACGGTGTAGGTGGGGCCGCCCCGGTCGATGTCGACCCGGCTGACCTGGAAGCGTGGATTGGAGGCGGTCGCGATGACCGTCATCAGGTAGCGGTCCTCGGCCGGACTGACCGGTTCGTCGGCCTTCTGCCACGGCTGCCCGGTCGGGACGAAGACGACCTCGTCCAGGCCGAACCGGTCCGCCACCTCGCTGGCCGCCACCAGGTGACCGTGGTGGATCGGGTCGAAGGTGCCACCCATGATGCCGATCCGCCGGATGTCTTCCTCCACCCCGCGATCCTAGGCCGGGGCCACCGGTGGCGCGGGACGGGCCGCCCGAGCCCGCCCCGCCCACCACCGGCTCCCGCCGCTCAGGCGCCCGCGGCGGCGACCGCGGTCCGGGCCACCAGGGCTCGACGCAGGTCGTCGTCCAGGTCGACGACCCGTCGGCGCAGCCCCGGGGTGAGGTCGTCGCGGGCCAGCAGCGCCGCGGCCAACTCCCGGGTGGGCTGCGCCACGGTGTAGCGCGGGAAGGCCAGGGCCGCCACCCGGTCGGCCACCCAGGGCGTACGCAGCCGCGCCGCGGCCGGCATGTCGGCGAAGTACCGCTCCACGTACCCGGCGGTCAACTCGACCTGCTCCGGCTGCCAGAACCCCTCGGCGGTCGCCTCCACCATCCGGTTGGACAGCTCGGTGTTGCTCACCACGATCTCCCAGGCGGCCCGCTTGGCGGCGGCGTCGGGGCGGGCTGCCCGGCACCCGGCGGCTCGTTCGGCCCCGGTGGCGCTCTGGTCGGCGGTGGCCTCGGCGGCGATCTCCGGTTCACCGGCTCCCCCGAGCACCACGAGCCGACGCAGCAACGCCCAGCGCAGCTCGGTGTCGACCGCCAGCCCCTCCGGCACGCCCTCCCCGGCCAGCCAGCCGGCCAGCAGTCCGGTGTCGGTGGTGGCGGCGATCAATCCCCGGGCCGCGGCGAGTTGCAGGGAGCCGCCCGCCGGGGCACCCGCCAGCAGCGTCCCGCACGCCCCGGCGATCCGCAGCAGGGCGGCCTCCCGGGCCAGCGGCTCCAGGTAGCGGTCGACCAGATCGCGACCGAGGGTGAGCACGTCCTCGGTGATGATCACCTCGGTCTCGGCGGGGAGCGCCGCACCGATCAGGTCGACGAGGCCGGACACCGGTCGTTCCCCGTCCGTCGCCGCGTCCAGCGCCTCGCGCCAGAGCAGCGCGCGGGCCAGCGGGTCGGCGAGACCGGGCAGCAGCATCGGCACCATCGCCGCCGACGCGGGGTCGAGGCGGATCTTGGCGAAGGTCAGGTCACCGTCGTTGGGCAGCAGCAGCGCGTCCGCCGGCAACCCGGCCAGCTCCGGCAGGACGGTACGACCACCGTCGGCGTCCGGGTCGAGATCGACCTCCAACCGGTTCACCTCGCCGTTCGGGGCGTACCGGCCGACGCCGATGCGGTGCGGGCGCAGCACCGGGTGGGCGGGCACCGCCGTCTGTCGTACCGCCACCTCCGCCCAGCGGCCGTCGGCGTCCACGGTCACCTCGGTGCGCAGCGTGTTGACCTGCGGGCGGCGCAGCCACCGCTGCGCCCAGTCGGTCAGCTCCCGGCCGCTGGCGCCGGCCAGGCTCTCCAGCAGGTCGACCAGGGTGGCGTTGCCGAACCGGTGCCTGGCGAAGTGCGCGTTCAACCCCGCCAGGAAGGCGTCGTCGCCGAGCCAGGCGACCAGCTGACGCAGCACGCTGGCGCCCTTGGCGTACGAGATGCCGTCGAAGTTGAGCAGGCCCTCGGCGGCGTCGGCGACCTCCTCGGGGGCCACCGGGTGGGTGGAGGGACGCTGGTCGGCCGCGTATCCCCAGCCCTTGCGGCGCAGCGCGAAGGTGGTCCAGGCCTGCCCGAAGCGAGTCGCCTCGGCGGTGACCCGGGTGCCCAGATATTCCGCGAAGGACTCGTTGAGCCACAGGTCGTCCCACCAGCGCATGGTGACCAGGTCACCGAACCACTGGTGAGCCATCTCGTGGGCGATGGTGGTGGCGCGCCGCTCGCGCTGGGTGTCGGTGACCGCGGAACGGAAGAGGTGGTCGTCGCGGAAGGTGACCAGGCCCGGGTTCTCCATCGCGCCGGCGTTGAACTCGGGCACGAACGCCTGGTCGTACTTGCCGAACGGGTAGCGCTCGGCGAAGAGCTGGTGGAAGCGGTCGAAGCACTGCCGGGTGACGGTGAGTAGCTCGTCGAGGTCGGCGTCCAGGTGCGGGGCGAGCGACCGACGGCAGTAGAACCCGAGCGGGATGCCGTCGTGGGTGTCCCGCCGGACGTGCCAGGGGCCGGCGATCAGCGAGACGAAGTAGGTGGCCAGTGGTCGCGTGGGCACGAACTCCCACCGGCCGGGGCGCGGGGTGTCGGCCACCTCGCCGTTGGCGGCCACGATCCACTCCGGCGGCGCGGTGACGGAGAGGGTGACCGGCGCCTTGAGGTCGGGCTGGTCGAACGCGGCGAAGATGCCCTGCGCCTCGTCCAGGAAGGACATGGCGTAGAGGTAGGTCTCGCCGTCGGCCGGGTCGACGAACCGGTGCAGCCCCTCCCCCGTGTTCGAGTACGCCATCTCGGCCTCGACGGTCAGCGTGTTGTCCCGGGCGAGCCCGGTCAGCGGCAGCCGGTTGCCGGCCAGCGCGGCCGGGTCCAGCCGCTGCCCGTTGAGGCTCGCCGTCCGCAGCGCGGCCGGTCTGAGCTCCACGAACGTCTCCGCGCCGTGGGTGGCCCGGAACCGGATGGTGGTGCTGGAGCGGAACCGCTCGCCGGGACCGGTCAGGTCCAGGTCCACCTGGTAGGACTCGACGGTAATCAACGCGCCACGCGCGGTTGCCTCTACACGGGTCAGGCTCGGCATCCGCTTATCCTGCCCGATGGGGAACGGAGGCGTTCCCGGACGACGCGTGGTGATGGAGGAACGACAATGGGTGCGCACCCCAAGGGCGACTTCGACCTGTCCCGGGCGGTCTGGCAGCGGGCCGAGGGTGACACCTCCGACAGCGCCGTCGAGGTGGCCTTCGTCGACGACCTGATCGGCATGCGGAACTCCGCCGAGCCGGAGGGACCGGTGCTGGTCTTCACCCAGGCCGAGTGGGACGCCTTCGTCGCCGGCGCGCAGGACGGCGAGTTCGACCTGGACTGAGCGGCGACGCCGGGGCGCCGGGGACGGCTCACCCGTCCCCCTCGCCCCAGCCCAGTCCGCCCGGGCCGGCGGCGTGGTGGAAGCCCGGATGCCCGGCCACGTCGGCGCAGCGCTCGCCGTCGGGACCGACGGCGCCGCAGAAGAGCCGCTCGGCGCGGTGCCAGGCGTCGGCCGGGGAGAGCGCCGCCGCCCCGAGGGCCAGCTCCGGGCGGAGCAGGCCGAGTGCCTCGGCGTACGCGACGGCCAGCTCGCGGGCCTGGTCCGGCCCGTCGGCCTCGAAGCCGAGGTGGGCGGTGAAGTGCCGGCGTGGCCGGGGCGTACGCCGGGCGGGCGCGACCAGCGGTGGGTCCGCCGCCGACGATCCGAGGCGGGCAGCCCGGCTGCCGCCGAGCGCCTCCACCACCCGCCGCGGCCGCCAGTACGGTGCCCCGTTCTCCCGCATCTGCCCCTCGCTCTCCTCGTCGCCCGCCGGCCGGCGGCGCCGGCTGCGGAGTCGAGCCAACCAGCTCACCGGCGTCCTGGGAGGGGCCCGCGGGCCCCTCCCCCGCCCGGCGCTGGCCGGCGGGCGGGATTCAGCCCCCCGGACCTGGGTAGACACGGCTGATCCGGCCGGTCCCGGCCGGCCGTCACCCGCGTCAGGAGAGCCGATGCCGACCCCCGCCGACCGCAGCCCGGACAGCTCCGTGGCCTTCCTGCGCGAGGGGTACCGGTTCATCGGCACCCGCTGCGACCGCTACGGCAGCGACATCTTCACCACGCGGCTGCTGCTCGCGCCGACGATCTGTCTGCGCGGCCGGGCGGCGGCGGAGCTCTTCTACGACCCGGAGCGGTTCGTCCGGGCCGGTGCGATGCCGAAGCGGGCGCAGCGGACGCTCACCGGTGTCGGCGGCGTGCAGGGGTTGGACGGGCCCGCGCACACCGACCGCAAGGCGATGTTCATGTCGCTGATGACCCCGGCCGCGGTGCGCCGGCTCGGCCAGCTCTTCGCCGACGAGTGGCGGGCCCGGATCCCGGTCTGGGAGCGGTCCGGCGTGGTGGGCCTCTACGACGAGGTGGGCCGGATCCTGACCCGGGCGGTCTGCGCCTGGGCCGGGGTGCCCCTGGCCGAACGGGACGTGGTCCGGCGCACCGACGAGCTGCACGCGATGATCGACGGCCCGGCCGCATTGGGGCCCCGGCACTGGCGCGGGCTGCTCGCCCGCCGCCGGGGTGAACGCTGGGCCGGGGAACTGGTCCGCCAGGTCCGGTCGGGCGCGCTTCCGACGCCGGCGGACGGGGCGCTGCGGGTGATCGCGGAGCACCGCGACGCCGGTGGCCGTCCGCTGCCCCGCCGGATCGCGGCCGTGGAGCTGCTGAACGTGCTGCGGCCGACGGTGGCGGTGGACCGGTACGTGGTCTTCGCCGCGCTGGCCCTGCACGACCACCCGCTGTGGCGGGACCGGGTCCGCGCCGGCGACGACGTCACCGAGTGCTTCGTGCAGGAGGTACGCCGGACATACCCGTTCTTCCCGGTGGCCGCCGCCCGGGTCCGGCGCTCCTTCGACTGGCAGGGGCACCACTTCCCCAAGGGCCGGCGGGTCCTGCTCGACCTGTACGGCACCGACCACCACCCGGACGTCTGGCCGGAGCCGGAACGGTTCCATCCGGAACGCTTCACCGGCTGGCGCGACGACGCGTACGGCTTCGTGCCGCAGGGCGGCGGTGACCACCTGGGCGGGCACCGCTGCGCCGGCGAGTGGCTCACCATCGAGTTGATGAAGCAGGCGGTCACCCTGCTCACCACGGCGATGCGCTACGAGGTGCCGCCGCAGGACCTGGCGCTGGACCTGGGCCGGATGCCCACCCTGCCGCCGAGCGGCTTCCGGATCACCGACGTGCGGCGCACCGCCTGACCGGTCGGGTTTCGGCGTACCCCGTACACGACAACTCGCGGCCACTTCCCGGCGAACGCCGGGAGTGACCGCGAGCCGCGGTAGGTGGTGACCCTGGTCAGTACCGCACCTGGTCGCGGGACTGCTGGGCGGAGTCCCTGACATCGTGCGCGGCGGACCGGGTGTCGTCCTTGACCGCGTGCACGGCGTCCTGGGCGGTGGAGCGTACCGACTCGGTGGCGTGCTGCGCCGGCTCACGCAGCTCGTCCTTGATCTCGCTGGTCACCTCGCCCAGCTTCTCCTTGACCGTGTCGGTGTGCTCGGCGGCCCGCTCCTTGACCTGCGACGCCACCTGCTGCTCGCGCCGGGTGGCCGGCAGCAGCGACGAGGCGAGCATGCCCACCCCGAAGGCGATCAGGCCGGCGGCCAGCGGGTTGCCCTGGGACTTCTCCCGCAGCGCGTACGGCGCCCGGTGGGCGGCGTCACTGACGGTGGAGGCCGCCGAGTGCGCCTTGTCGCTGACGGTGGAGGCCGCCGAGTGCGCGTGGTCGCCCACCGAGTGACCGGCGTGGCTGCCGGCGTGGCCCAGGTCCGAAGCGGTGCCCATAACCTTGTCCCTCACATTCTGCAGCGCGTTGCGCGCCCGCTGCTTGCGGTCGTCGACGATGCGGCCGGGGCTGACCTTGTACGCCAGCGCGTCCACGTCGGAGCTCAGGTTGCTGCGGGTGGCCTCGATCTCCCGGCGGATCTGGTCGGGATCGGTGCTCATCGGGTGACTCCCTCCGGGTGCGGCTTCAGCGCGTCGGGAACCCGCTGCACGCTGTCCTTGGTCTGGGTGAGACCGCGTACGGTCTCGGCGTTCTTCTTGGCCTTGGAGTAGAGGACGGCGGCGACCGCGGCCCAGACGACGGCCACGATCAGGGCCGCCAGCCCCTCATCCATCACGTTGTCGAGGAACTGCCAGATCGCGATGGAGACGAAGAGCGCCACCATGTAGCCACCGAAGCCGGCGCCGCCGTACAGGCCGGCGGCCTTGCCGGCCTTCTTGCCCTCCTGGCGGATCTCCGCCTTGGCCAGCTCCACCTCCTGCCGCATCAGCGTCGACATGTCGGTGGTCACCTGGCCCAGCAGCTGACCGATGGAGCTGCCGCGCACCTCGTCCGCGCTGTGCGGCGCGCCCGCGTATCCGGGGTCCACTCCGGGCCCCTGCGTCGGCATGGTCATGCCGTCGCCTCCCTTCGGATGCTCAGGTGGCTCACGGACGGTTCACGCCGCTCGACGGCACGCCCGGCAGCGGGTCGGTCTGGCTCACCGGCGGCAGCGGCTGGCCGGTGCCGGTCGGCTCGGCGTACCCGCCGGCGTAACCGGGCTGCGGGTCGGCGTAGCCGGTCTGCGGGTCCGCGTAGCTGCCCGGCTGCGGGTCGAGGTAGCCACCCGGCGGGACGGCGTCCGGCACGGCGCGGGGCGCGGGCGGGGTCGGGATGACGGCGGTGCGATCCGGGTCGGCGTACCCGCCGTAGACACCCTGGGTGTGCGCCGAATTGTCGCCGAGGGCGCTGATGTTGCGGGTGAGCCGGCCGGCGACCACGCCGAGCAGGGCCGCGCCGACCAGGAAGGTGCCCGGGTTGCGGCGGGCGTAGCTCTTCACCTCGTTGAGCAGGTCGCCCGGCTCACGCTGCTCCAGCCAGCCGGCCACGCCGTGCACCCGGTCCGCGGCCTGGTGGGCCAGTTCGGTCACCGGGCCGGACTGGCCGCTGCTCTGCGCCATCGACCGCATCTCGTCGGCCAGCGAGCGGAGCCCGCCGGCGGCGCGCTGCTGCTGCTGACTGGTCTGGCTGGTGAGCTGGCCACGGGCCTCGCCGTAGAGGTTGCGGGCCTGCCGCCTGGCCTCGCCCACGACCTCCTTGCCCTGCTCCTTGGCGGTCTGCCCGACCGCGCCACCGGCGTTGGCGGCCTCCGTGCCGACCTGGCGCGCCTGGTCGCGGACACCGCCACCGTTCGTCGACTCGTACGTGGAGGTAGTGGGTGAGAGATCGTAAGTCATGATGTCCCTTCCGCTCGGAAGATCGTCGCGGTTGTGCTGGGGGGATGCACCGGTCGTCGATCCGGCGTCGAACAATCACCTACCCTGCGTCGCCGGTTCCATGCCTGATTCGTCATTTCTCCGCACGGAGAGACGGAGCCATCACAGAATGTGAGCAGTGTCCGGCTGCGGTGGGCGGCACCGACGGAGGTGGCAGTGATGGCGCGGAACGCGCGTGGACGGCGCCCGGCGGGCCCGAGACCGCGGGTGCAGCTGGTCGCCGCCGCGGTGGCCGCGGTCTTCGTCCTGCTCGGCATCCTCGGCTTCGTCCCGGGGATCACCACGCACTACGGGGACATGACCTTCGCCGGGCACCACTCGGGAGCGAAGCTGTTCGGCGTCTTCCGGGTGTCGATCCTGCACAACGCCCTGCACCTGATCTTCGGCCTGGCCGGCCTGGTGCTGGCCCGCGGGCTCGCCGGGGCCCGGTTCTTCCTCGCCGGTGGCGGCGCGCTCTACCTGGGGCTGTGGCTGTACGGCTTCGCCGTCGACCGGGAGAGCGCCGCCAACTTCGTCCCGGTCAACGACGCCGACAACTGGCTGCACCTGTTCCTCGGCTTCGGCATGCTCGCGCTGGGCCTGCTGCTCTCCAACGACGCGGGCACCGGCGGCCGGCTGGACACCCCGATCGACCGGCCCTGACCTGCCACGTCACGGTCTTCGAGAACTGGGAGTCGGAGTTCCTCCAGATGGGCGGCTACGTGCTGCTCACCGCGTACCTGGTGCAGAAGAGCTCGGCCGAGTCGAAGCCCGAGGACCAGCCCGACCGCCCGGACGACGAACCCCGCCGGGCGCCCGGCCCGTGCCGCGCCGGACCGGATCACCGTCAGGCGGCGACCGGCAGCCGCTTGGCGAAGCACACGCTGTACGGGTTACCGACGTACTCGCCGTAGACCGGGATCGGCCGGTAACCCGCGGAGGTGTAGAGCCCGATCGCCGCCGGCAGGTACGTCCCGGTCTCCAGGCAGACCACCGTGTGCCCGTGCCGGAAGGCCAACTCCTCCAGGGCGGTGAGCAGCTGCCGGGCGATGCCCCGCCCCCGGTACGCCGGGCGGACGTACATCCGCTTCAGCTCCCCGGTGTCGCGGTCCAACGCCTGGATGCCGCCGCAGGCCACCGCCCGACCGCCCTCGACGACGGCCAGGTAGCGGATGTCGTCGTGGGTGACCGTCGCCTGCCCGTCGAGCCCACCGTCGGCCTGCCGTAGCTCACGCTGCTGGGCGTCGACCAGGGTGGCGATCTCCGGATCGGTGGTGGGACGAGACTCGATCAGCATCCCGTCACGCTAGGCGCGGCGGATTTCCGGCAGGTTTCCGGCCATCGTCGCGAACACGGACGGACAGGGGCTAGTCCCAGTCCTCGTCGTCGTCCGCCTCGACCGCCGCCTCGGCGTCGGCGGGGGCGGCCTCCAGCTCGTCCTCGGGGCGACGCCGCCGGGCCTTGCGGGCCTCCAGCCGCTCCGCCGCCGAGGCACGGGTGGACTTCTCCTCCAGCCGCACGTCGGTGCCCCGGTTGCCCGGCACGAAGTCCGCGCCGGCGTAGAGCGTCGGCTGCCAGTCGAACTCCCGCTCGCCGATCCGCACCAGGTCGCCGGGGTTCGCGCCGGCCTTGGCCAGCTTCTCCTCCACGCCGAGCCGGGCCAGCCGGTCGGCCAGGAAGCCGACGGCCTCGTCGTTGTCGAAGTTGGTCTGCTTGACCCAGCGCTCGGGCCGGCCGCCCCGCACGGTGAACGAGCCGTCGGCCTCGGCCTCGATGGTGAACCCGGCGTCGTCGACCGCCTTGGGCCGGATCACGATCCGGGTCGGCTCGGCCGGCGGCGCCGCCAGGCGGGACTGCTCGACCAGCTCGGCCATCGCGAAGGTGAGCTCCTTGAGCCCCTCTCGGGTGGCGGCGGAGACGTCGAAGACCCGGAAGCCGCGCTCCTCGAGATCCGGCCGGACGATGTCGGCCAGGTCCTTCCCGTCCGGCACGTCGACCTTGTTCAGCGCGACCAGCCGGGGCCGATCGGCCAGGCCGCCGTACTGGGACAGCTCGGCCTCGATGGTGTCGATGTCGGCCAGCGGGTCGCGGCCCGGCTCCAGCGTCGCGGTGTCGACCACGTGCACCAGCACGGCGCACCGCTCGACGTGGCGGAGGAACTCCAGCCCGAGGCCCTTGCCGGTGGCCGCGCCGGGGATCAGGCCCGGCACGTCGGCCACCGTGAAGGTGTGGTTGTCCACCCGCACCACACCCAGGTTGGGCACCAGGGTGGTGAAGGGGTAGTCGGCGATCTTCGGCTTGGCGGCGGAGATCACCGAGATCAGCGACGACTTGCCGGCCGACGGGAACCCGACCAGGCCGACGTCGGCGACGCTCTTGAGCTCCAGCACGACGTCGAGCTTGTCGCCGGGCTCACCGAGCTCGGCGAAGCCGGGGGCCTTGCGCCGGGCGTTGGCCAGCGAGGCGTTGCCCCGGCCACCGCGACCGCCCCGGGCCGCCTCGAAGGTGGTGCCGGCGCCGACCAGGTCGGCCAGCACCTCGCCGTCGAGGCTCTGCACGACGGTGCCGTTCGGCACCTTGATCACCAGGTCGCGGCCGTTGGCCCCGTCCCGGTTCGAGCCGGCGCCGCCCTTGCCGTTGTCGGCCTTGATGTGCGGCCGGAAGTGGAAGTCCAGCAGCGTGGTCACCGCCGGGTCGACGACCAGCGAGACGCTGCCGCCGTGCCCGCCGTTGCCGCCGTCGGGCCCGCCGAAGGGCTTGAACTTCTCCCGGTGGATGGAGACACAGCCGTGCCCGCCGTCGCCGGCCTGCATGTGCAGGACGACCCGGTCAACGAACGTCGTCACGACGCCAATCCTTCCAGCGGGGTACGCCCGCGCGGAGAAGAAAAACGAAGCGGGCCGGGACCCGAGGTCCGCGGCCCGCTTCGGAAGAGAACTACTGCTGGGGCACGATGTTCACGGTCTTGCGACCGCGCTTGGTGCCGAACTGGACCGAACCGGCGGCCAGCGCGAAGAGCGTGTCGTCGCCACCGCGGCCGACCAGGTCACCGGGGTGGAACTTGGTGCCACGCTGACGGATGAGGATCTCACCCGCGCTGACGACCTGACCACCGAAGCGCTTCACGCCGAGTCGCTGGGCCGCGGAGTCACGACCGTTACGCGAGCTGGACGCACCCTTTTTGTGAGCCATTTCCGACGACCTACTTCCCGCTGGAGATGCCGGTCACCTTGATCTGGGTCAGCGGCTGCCGGTGACCCTGACGCTTGTGGTAGCCGGTCTTGTTCTTGAACTTGTGGATCTTGATCTTCGGGCCCTTGGTGTGCGCGGCGATCTCGCCGGACACCGCGACCTTGGCAAGCTTCGCCGCGTCGGTCACCAGGTCGTCACCGTCGACGAGGAGCACCGCGGTGAGCTTCACCGCGTCACCGGGGGCACCGGTGAGCTTCTCGACCTCGATCACGTCGCCCTCGGCGACCTTGTACTGCTTGCCGCCGGTCTTGACGATCGCGTACATCGGAGGCGGACTCCCTGTCGTTGAGGCTGCTGGCGTCTTTCCCACCGTTGCCGGTGGGTCGTCCCCACGGCGGCTCGCCGGGTGGCAGGACACCTGGCCGTGACACCGGCGGCGCGGGCGCGCGGGAACTCGGCACACCAAAGTGCGCCGCAAGATAGCGTACGCCATCGGTGGCCCGGCACCCAAACCGGCCCACCGGCCGGACGGGCGCCGCGCTGGTCACCGGCCCGGCGCGCCACCTCCCAGGGTACGGCGAGGGCCCCTCCCCCGCCGGCGGTCAGCCGGGGGGAAGGGGCCCTCGTCACGTCGTGGTACGGGCCGGCTCAGGGCCGGGTACGCCGCCGCGCGCCGCCGCGCCGGGACCGGCGACGCCCGCCCCCGCCCTCGGTGGCCTCGTCGTCGCTCTCGCCGTCGCCGATGGCGTCTGGGTCGTCCGCCGCCGCCAGCCGGGCCGACTCGCCCTCCTGGCTGTCCGCGACCGCCGGCGCGGCCGGCGTCTCGGTCTCGTAGCGGGACAGGTCGTAGCCCATCGTGTCGTCGTAGTCGCCGCCCGCCGGGGCGTCGGTGGTCTCCACGACGGTCCGCTCCGGGGCGGCGGCCTTGCGGGCCCGCCGTCGGGAGGAGGCGCTGCCGCCCTGCTCGGCGGCAGGGGTGGTGACCGCCGCGGCGACCGCCTTGACCTTCTCCGCGCCGCCGGCGCGGGGCTTCTCCGGCACCGGCTCGGTGTGCACGATCAGGCCCCGGCCCTTGCAGCACTCGCAGGGCTCGCTGAACGACTCCAGCAGGCCCGCGCCGACCCGCTTACGGGTCATCTGGACCAGGCCCAGCGAGGTGATCTCGGTCACCTGGTGCTTGGTGCGGTCCCGGCCCAGGCACTCGGTGAGCCGGCGCAGCACCAGCTCCCGGTTCGACTCCAGCACCATGTCGATGAAGTCGATCACCACGATGCCGCCGATGTCCCGCAGCCGCAGCTGGCGGACGATCTCCTCGGCCGCCTCCAGGTTGTTCCGGGTGACCGTCTCCTCCAGGTTTCCACCGGAGCCGGTGTACTTGCCGGTGTTCACGTCGATGACGGTCATCGCCTCGGTCCGGTCGATCACCAGCGAACCACCGGAGGGGAGGAAGACCTTGCGGTCCAGCCCCTTGATGATCTGCTCGTCGATCCGGTACTCGGCGAAGACGTCCTGCGTGCCGGCGTGGCGGCGCAGCCGCTCGACCAGGTCCGGGGAGACGTGCGAGAGGTAGGACTCGACCATCGAGTACGACTCTTCGCCCTCGATCACCAGCTCCCGGAAGTCCTCGTTGAAGAGGTCCCGGACCACCCGGATGACCAGGTCCGGCTCGCCGTAGAGCAGCGCCGGGGCGCCGCCCTCGGCCGCCTTGACCTGGATGTCCTCCCACTGGGCCTGGAGCCGCTTGACGTCGCGGGCCAGCTCGTCCTCGCTGGCGCCCTCGGCGGCGGTCCGGACGATCACGCCCGCGCCGTCCGGGACCAGCTTCTTGAGGGCGTCGCGCAGCCGCTTGCGCTCGTTGTCCGGCAGCTTGCGGCTGATCCCCGAGGCGTTGCCGTTGGGGACGTAGACCAGGTGCCGCCCGGAGAGCGCGACGTGGCTGGTCAGCCGGGCGCCCTTGTGCCCGATCGGGTCCTTGGTGACCTGCACCAGCACCGAGTCGCCGGAGCGCAGCGCCTGCTCGATCGAGCGGGCCCGCCCCTCCAGGCCGGTGGTGTCCCAGTTGACCTCGCCCGCGTACAGCACGGCGTTGCGGCCCTTGCCGATGTCGACGAACGCCGCCTCCATGCTCGGCAGGACGTTCTGCACCTTGCCCAGGTAGACGTTGCCGGCCATGGTCGCCGACGAGTTGCGGGTCACGTAGTGCTCGACCAGCACGCCGTCCTCCAGGACGGCGATCTGCGTGCGGTCGCCGCGCTGGCGGACGGCCATCACCCGGTCGACCGCCTCGCGGCGGGCCAGGAACTCCGACTCGCTCAGGATCGGCGGGCGGGTTCGGCGCTGCTCGCGGCCGTCCCGGCGACGCTGGCGCTTGGCCTCCAGCCGGGTGGAGCCGGAGACGCCCTGCACCTCGTCGGCGGCCTTGCGCGGCTCACGGATCTTGACCACGGTCGGCACGCCGTCGTCGGCGGCCCCCTCGGCCTCACCCGCGCCACGGCGGCGGCGACGACGCCGGCGCCGGGTCAGCCCGTCGCCCTCGTCACCCTCTTCGGCCTCCTCCGCGGCCTCCTCGTCGGCGCGGGCGGCCTCCTCGGCGTCCTCGTCCTCGGCCTCGTCGGCGCCGCCCTTGCCCCGGCCACGGCCGCGACGGCCCCGGCGGCGGCGACGGCGGGCCGCGGCACTGTCGTCCTCGTCCTCGTCCTCCGCCTCGTCGGCCTCCTCGGCCTCGGCGGTGGGCTCCTCCTCGGCCGGTGCCGACTCGACCGGCTCCGCCTCACGGCGGGCCCGGCGACGCCGGCGACCCGTCTCGACGGGCTCCTCGACCGCCTCGGCCTCCTCGACCGCGGGCACGGCCGGCGGGACCGGGCTGACCCGGGCGACCGGGATCTCCTCCGGCAGCGGGGCCATGAAGAGCACGGTGGGCGCGGAGAGCGCGGCCCGACGCCGCCGGGTGCGCGCCGGCTCGACCGGCGGCTCGACGGTGCCGTCCTCGCCCGTCGCCCGGGCGGCCTCGGCCGGCGTCCGGGCGGGCGGGGTGCCCTCGGCGGCGGCGGCGACGGCGCCGGTCAGGCCCTCGACGTCCGGCGTCGGCTCCTCCTCCTCGGCGGCCTGCTCCGCGGCGGTGGGCTGCTCGGCGGCGGCAGGTTCCTCGGCCACGGCGGGCTCGCCGACGGGCGTGGCGGGGGCCCCGGTGGCGGCACCGGGCTCGGTGGCCCGGCCGGTCGGTGCGGGCGCCTCGGCGGTGGGCGCGGCCGCCTCGGCCGGCGCCTCGGTGACGGACTCGGCGGCCGGCTCCGCCGCGGCCGGGGCCGCCGCCTTCTTGCGGCGCGTCCGGGTCACCTTGACCGGCGGTACGACCTCCGCGGAGGTTTCCTCCGCTCCGGTGGCGACGACCGGCTCCTCGGCCGCCTTTGCCGGGGTGGCCTTGCGGCGCCGGCGGGTGGCCTTGGGCGGCGTCTCCAGCTCACCGGCGACCGGGGCGATCACCTCGGCCTGCTGCGACTCGTCGGTGGCGGACGCCACGGCGGGCGGCGCCTCGGCGGGCGCCTCGACCTGCTCCGGCTGGTTCAGCGGCGCGGCACGGCGGCGGGTGGCCCGCCGGCGGGCCGGCGCGGCCGGAGCGCCGGCCTCGGTGGTGCTGTCGGCGGTCTCGCCGGCCGGCTGTGAACCGGTCCGTTCGCCGCCCTCGGGCTCGTTCTCGAGCATGGACGTTCTCCAGTTCTGGCCGCCCCGGGCGCGGGTGAGCGCTGCCACGCAGGGTTGCCGCAAAGGTGTTTCCGCCGGGCGCGTACGCGACCGTCGAAGTCTGCCTGCCTAGAGCGCTGGCCGTCGGTCAGCGCTCACCGATGGATGTCCCGTCGCGGTCCGCCTCCAACGGATCCACGATCGCCCCCTGCGCGGTCAGCGTGCCCTGCGCCAGCCGGATCACCCGTGGGGAGACCGGCGGCTCCAGGTCGGCCACCGCGCGGAGGCCGGAAAGGACGTCATCGGGTCGTACGGACGGGGTGACCTGCCGCACGACCAGTTCGAGTATCGCACACGGCACGCCCGCGTCCCCGTAAGGCGTCTCCGCGGCCGGTACGACATCGATGCTCATGACGGCGGCGCGGGCGTCGAAGGTGCGCCGCCCCTGCTTGGTCATCCGCTCGACCGGCACCTGCGCCGCGGCCAGGAAGGCCGAAACCGCCTGCTGGAGCAGTTTCGGGTCGACCTCGGGCAGCTCGATGCGCCACCGCGAGGCCTCGATCCGGTCGGCGAGGCTGCCGCCGGCGGCCACCACCGCCTCCAGCACGTCCAGGCCGGGCGAGAGCGCGGCGTCCAGCGCCGCCCGCAGCTCACCCGGGTCGACCTCCTCGCGGAGGCCGATCTCCAGGTATTCCGCCTCGCTGGCCACCCCGGTGGGGGCGGCGCTGGCGTAGGAGATCTTCGGGTGCGGGGTGAAACCCTGGGAGAAGGCGATCGGTACGCCGGCCCGGCGCAACGCGCGCTCGAAGGCCCGGGCGAAGTCCCGGTGCGAGGTGAACCGAAGGGGACCGCGCTTGGCGTACCGGATCCGGACGCGCTGGACGACCGGGGCCTGCCCGCCCTCGGGTTGAGGCTTTCTGGCGATCGTGAGCTCCTCGATCTGGGCACCGCTGATCATGAAGTAGTTACCGGCGACACGCCGTAGTGCTGACAATAACGTCATGATCAACGAGGCGGGAGCGGTCGGTTCCTGCTCCCGCCCCCTGGACGGTCAGTGCTGGTGGGCGCCGGTGGGCACCTTCATGCCGTTGACCGGGGTCAGCGGGAGCAGCTTCTTGCCGGTCGGGCCGATCTGGATCTCGGTGTCCATCGACGGGCAGACGCCGCAGTCGAAGCACGGCGTCCACCGGCAGTCGTCCTGCTCGTACTCCGACAGCGAGTCCTGCCAGTCCTGCCAGAGCCAGTCCTTGTCCAGGCCGGAATCGAGGTGGTCCCAGGGCAGGACCTCCAGCTCCTCGCGCTCCCGGGTGGTGTACCAGTCGAGGTCCACCCCGAAGGTCGGCAGCACCTCGTTCGCGGCGTCCACCCAACGCCGGTACGAGAAGTGCTCGCTCCAGCCGTCGAACCGGCCGCCGCTCTCCCACACCTTGCGGATCACCGCGCCGACCCGGCGGTCACCGCGGGACAGCAGGCCCTCGATCAGCGACGGCTCGCCGTCGTGGTAGCGGAAGCCGATCGCCCGACCCAGCGAGCGGTCGCTGTTGATGGCCTGCTTGAGCAGCTTGAGCCGGTTGTCGATGACCTCCGGGCTCGACATCGACGCCCACTGGAACGGGGTGTGCGGCTTCGGCACGAACCCGCCGATCGACACCGTGCAGCGGATGTCCTTGGAACCGGTGGCGGCCCGGCCGGCCCGGATGACCTCGTGCGCCATGTCGGCGATCTCGAGGACGTCCTCGTCGGTCTCGGTGGGCAGGCCGCACATGAAGTAGAGCTTCACCTGCCGCCAGCCGTTGGTGTACGCCGTGACGACCGTGCGGATCAGGTCTTCCTTCGACACCATCTTGTTGATGACCTTGCGGATCCGCTCCGACCCGCCCTCCGGGGCGAAGGTCAGACCGGTACGCCGCCCGTTGCGGGACAGCTCCTGGGCGAGGTCGATGTTGAAGGCGTCCACCCGGGTCGACGGCAGCGACAGCGACACGTTGGTGCCCGCGTACTGCTCGGCGAGGCCGGAGCACATGTCGCCGATCTCGGAGTGGTCGGCCGACGAGAGCGACAGCAGGCCCACCTCGTGGAAGCCGGAGAACTCCAGCCCCTCCTTGACCATCTGGCCGACGGTGGTGATCGAGCGCTCCCGCACCGGGCGGGTGATCATGCCGGCCTGACAGAACCGGCAGCCCCGGGTGCAGCCCCGGAAGATCTCCACCGCATACCGCTCGTGCACCGTCTCGGCGAGCGGGACCAGGGGCTTCTTCGGGTACGGCCAGGCGTCGAGGTCCATGGTCGTGCGCTTGTGCACCCGGAACGGCACGTCCGGGCGGTTCGGCACGACCCGCTGGATCCGGCCGTCGGGCAGGTAGTCCACGTCGTAGAAGCGCGGCACGTAGACGCTCTCGGTGCGGGCCAGCCGCAGCAGCAGCTCGTCGCGGCCACCGGGCGAGCCCTCGGCCTTCCACTCCCGGACGATCGTGGTGATCTCCAGGACCGCCTCCTCGCCGTCGCCGAGCACGGCGGCGTCGACGAAGTCGGCGATCGGCTCCGGGTTGAACGCGGCGTGCCCGCCGGCCACGATCACCGGGTCGGCGTCGGTGCGGTCGGCGGCGAGCATCGGGATGCCGGCCAGGTCGATCGCGGTGAGCAGGTTGGTGTAGCCCAGCTCGGTGGAGAACGAGACGCCGAACACGTCGAAGTCACGCACCGAGCGGTGGGCGTCGACGGTGAACTGCGGCACGCCGTGGGCGCGCATGAGGGTCTCCAGGTCCGGCCAGACCGCGTACGTCCGCTCGGCGAGCACGTCGGGCAGCTCGTTGAGCACCTCGTAGAGGATCTGCACGCCCTGGTTGGGCAGGCCCACCTCGTACGCGTCGGGGTACATCAGCGCCCAGCGCACGGTCGCGGCGTCCCAGTCCTTGACCACCGCGCCCAGCTCGCCACCGACGTACTGGATGGGCTTGGTCACCTGGGGCAGCAGCGGCTCCAGCCGGGGCCAGATCGAATTGGCCGCGGCGGGGCGCGGCGTCGTGGACGGGGCACTCATGATGCCCAAGGGTACGCGGTCCTCCACCGGCGACCACGGCGCACCGCAGCCCGCGCTCTCCGCCGGGCACGGGATTCGGCGGTGGTGGCGCACCGGTACTAACCTCGCAACCTGGCGCGAGAGGAGATTGCCGCGATGTCGCAGCCGCAGCCGGCAGCAGACCGGCCGGCCGACGGGAGCACTCCGGTCCCCGGCCGGGACCGGGATCCGGCGGTCACCGACGGGGCGACCGCTGTCCCCGTACCGCCGGACGCCGCGCCCGTCGCGGACCCGGCGGACGGGCCCGCCGGTGAGCCGGTCACGGCCCCGACCTCACCCGCGGCGCCGACGGCCGACGAGGCCGCGCCACCCGCCCGGACCACGCCACCCGCTCGGGACGGGGCGCCCGCGGAGCAGGCCGGCCCCCAGCCCACCCGGGTCGAGCCGTCAGGTGCCTCGCCCGACACCGCCCGGCCCGCCGACCCGCAGGAGGCCGGCAACGAACCGGCGGCCGCTCCCGACCCGACCCGGGTCGAGTCGACCCGGGAGGAACCGGCGCCGCGGTGGAGCGGATCGGCCGCCGTCCCGCCCCCACCGCCGCGCAAGCGGGGCTGGGGCGAGTCCGCCGAACCGACGCCGGTCCCCCCGGTGGCGTATCCCGAGCACCAGGTGCCGGTGGACCCGTGGGCCGGTGCCGACACGGGCGGCTGGGACCTGCCCTCGACCGCGTTCCCGGCTCTGCCGCCGACCCTGTCGTACACCGCGCCGCACCCGGCGCCGCCGGTCACCCCGTCACATCCGCCGCCGGTCACCCCACCGCCCGGTGTCCCGGCCGCGCCGGTACCGCCGGTGGTCACCACCCGCCCGGCCCCGGCGCCCCCGCTGCCGGCACCTCCGCTGCCCGCGCCCCCGGCGCCGGCCCGGCCGCCGAAGCAGCGTCGGTCGGCCGCCCCACCGCCGGTCACCCCGCCGCCCGGTTGGCAGGCTCCCCGGGGGTACGTCCCGGTTCCGGTACGCCGCCGGCGCCGCTGGCCCTGGGTGCTCCTGCTCACCGTCGCCTGCTGCTGCGGGGTGCCGCTGTGGTGGGTGCAGCCGCTGACCACCCAGTACCCGGTCAGCGCGGCGCTGCCGGAGCGGGCCCTCGGCCTGAGCCTGCGCGACGACGCGGTCAGCAAGGCCACCGCCCGGAAGCTGGAGGCGGAGGTACGCGCGACGCAGTTGCTCTCCGAGGACACCTTCGCCGGGGTGTACGACACCACCGACGGCAAGCGGGTGACCCTGTTCGGCGGCACCGGCATCCGGTTCACCCCGGAGACCGACGCCGACGACGAGCTGACCCGGCTCACCGAGCGCTACGCGCTGGCCCCGTCGGTGCCGGTGGAGACCGGGGTACGCGGCCGGTACGAGCGCTGCGCGGTGGGACGCGAGGACGGCGACGCGGTGGTGGTCTGCACCTCGGTGGACCACGGCAGCATCGCCACCGCGGTGTTCACCCGGCTGTCGCTGGACGACAGCGCGGCCCTGCTGGACCGGCTGCGGCAGCGGGTCGTCACCCCGGACCAGTCGTCCTGACGGTCGGGCGCACCGGCCGAGGGTCGGAGTCGCCGGGTAGGAGCCGCCCGGGACGGACGCCCCGGCGACGGGATCAGTCGGCCGGGGCCGGGTCTGCCGGGGGCTGCTCGGCGCGCTTCGGGGCGTAGCGCGGCACGTACTCCTGGCCGGTGAGCTTCTGGATCTCCGCCATCAGCTCGTCGGTCATCTCCCGCAGCGAGGTGCGGTCGCCGGAGCGGCCGGTGAAGTCCAACGGCTTGCCGAACCTGATGGTGATCTTGGCCTTGCCCGGTCGGGGCACCCGGGTGCCGATCGGCTGGGCCTTGTCGGTGCCGGTCACCCCGACCGGGATGATCGGTACGCCGGCCGCCACGGCGAGCCGGGCCGCGCCGGTACGTCCCCGGTAGAGCCGCCCGTCCGGGGAGCGGGTGCCCTCCGGGTAGACGGCCACCAGGTCACCGGCCTTGAGCACCGGGATGGCCGCGTCGAACGCGGACAGCGCCGCCCGGCCGCCGGCCCGCTCGACCGGGATGGCGCCCAGCCCGGTGAGCACGAACCTGGAGAACCCGCCCTTGACCCCGGTGCCCGTGAAGTACTCCGACTTGGCCCAGAAGGCCAGGTGGCGGGGGACGACGGTGCCGAGGAGGAGTTCGTCGGCCACCGAGAGGTGGTTGCCGGCGAAGATCGCGCCGCCGGTCGCCGGGATGTGCTCCAACCCCTCCACGGCCGGGCGGAAGGCCAACCGGAGCGCGGGCGCCACGGTGAGCTTGCCGATGGTGTAGAGCAGGGGCACGGGTCCTCCGGCGTGTCGCGTGCTGAACAGGCGGTGTCACGTTAGCGGACCGTGTCACCCCCGACCGATCGGGTGGCCGGCCGTCCACCGGCGCGACCGCCCGACGTCATACCCGGCGGACGGTCACCGTCACCCGCTCGCCGTCGCCGACCTCCCCGGTGAAGCCGTCGAGCGCCTCGGCCAGCTCGACACCGTCGGCCAGCACCTCCCGGGCGACGAACCCGGTGTACGCGGCCACCGCCGCGCGGACGTCCGCCGGACCGGCCACCGCCACCCGGATCCGGTCGGTGACGTCCAGGCCGGCCTCGCGGCGGGCCTGCTGCACCACCCGGACCACGTCCCGGGCCAGTCCCTCGGCGGCCAGTTCTCCGGTGACCTCGGTGTCCAGCACCACCACACCCTCGCCGCCGGGCAGCGGCGCGGAGTGCTCGGCGTCGGCGGCGACCAGGCGCAGCTCGTACTCGCCCTCGGCGAGGGTGACCCCGGCGGCCACGGGCACGCCGTCAACGAGCTCCCACTCCCCCGCCCTGACCGCCTTGATCACCTGCTGCACCGCACTGCCGACCCGGGGGCCGAGCGCCCGCGGCACCACGGTCAGCACCTGCCGGCAGTACGCGGACACCTGGTCGGTGAGGACGACCTCCTTCACGTTCACCTCGTCGGCCAACAGGTCGGCGAAGGGCCGCAGCTGCTCCGCGACCGGGGAGGCCACGGTCAGCCGCGACAACGGCAGCCGGACCCGCAGCCCCTTCGCCTTGCGCAGCGACAGCGCCGCCGACGTGACCGCCCGTACGTCGTCCATCGCGGCCACGAGGTCGTGGCCGGCCGGGAACTCGTCGGCCGACGGCCAGTCGGTCAGGTGCACCGACCGCTCGCCGGTGAGGCCGCGCCAGATCTCCTCGGCGGTCAGCGGGGCCAGCGGCGCCACCACCCGGCAGAGCGTCTCCAGCACCGTCCACAGGGTGTCGAAGGCGTCGGCGTCGCCGGAGGAGAACCGGTCCCGGGAGCGGCGGACGTACCAGTTGGTCAGCGCGTCCAGGTAGGACCGCACGGTCGCGCAGGCGCCGGAGATGTCGTACGCGTCGAGCTGCGTGCCGACCGTCGACACCAGCTCGTTCGTCTTCGCCAGCAGGTACCGGTCGAGCAGGTCGCCGGCGGCTTCGCCGCCGCTGGTCGATCCAGCGTCGGTTCGCCTCTTGGCCTTGTGGCCGGCGGCGTTGGCGTAGAGGGAGAAGAAGTACCAGACGTTCCACAGCGGCAGCAGCACCTGGCGGACCGCGTCCCGGATCAGCGTCTCGGTGACCGCCATGTCGCCGCCGCGCAGCACCGGCGAGGACATCAGCATCCAGCGCATCGCGTCCGACCCGTACGCGTCGAAGACGTGGTAGACGTCCGGATAGTTGCGCAGGCTCTTGGACATCTTGCGCCCGTCCGAGCCGAGCAGGATGCCGTGGCTGAGGCAGTTGCGGAACGCCGGCCGGTCGAACAGGGCGGTGGCCAGCACGTGCATGGTGTAGAACCAGCCGCGGGTCTGTCCGATGTATTCCACGACGAAGTCGCCCGGGTAGTGGTGCTCGAACCACTCGGCGTTCTCGAACGGGTAGTGGACCTGGGCGAACGGCATCGAGCCGGACTCGAACCAGCAGTCCAGCACCTCCGGCACCCGACGCATCATCGAGCGCCCGGTCGGGTCGTCCGGGTTGGGCCGGACCAGCTCGTCGACCACCGGCCGGTGGAGATCGGTGAGCCGTCCGCCGCTGAGCAGGCCGCTTCGGGTCGCAAGCTCCCCGAAGTCCCGCTCGATCTCCGCGAGCGAGCCGTACACGTCGACCCGGGGATAGGTCGGGTCGTCTGACTTCCAGACCGGGATCGGCGAGCCCCAGAACCGGTTCCGGCTGATCGACCAGTCCCGGGCGTTGGCCAGCCACTTGCCGAACGAGCCGTCCCTGATGTGCGCCGGGGTCCAGTTGATCTGCTGGTTCAGCTCGACCATCCGGTCGCGGAACCGCGTCACCGCGACGAACCAGGACGACACCGCCTTGTAGACCAGCGGGGTGTCGCAACGCCAGCAGTGCGGATAGGAATGGGTGTAGGTGTCCTGCCGCAGCACCACCCCCCGCTCCTTCAGCTCCCGGATCACCGGCCGGTTGACGTCGAAGACCTGCTCGCCGGAGTAGGGCGGCACGAGCGAGGTGAACCGGGTGTGGTCGTCGACGGTGACGACGGTCGGGATGCCGGCGGCGTTGCAGGTGTTCTGGTCGTCCTCGCCGAAGGCCGGGGCCAGGTGCACGATCCCGGTGCCGTCCTCGGTGGTGACGAAGTCCGCCCCGAGCACCTGGTACGCGTGCTCCCCGGCCCGCTCGACCAGGAAGTCGTGGAGCGGGGTGTACCGGCGCCCGACCAGGTCCCGGCCGTACACCGTGCCGACCTGCCGGTAACCCTCCAGCTCCTTGGCGTACGCGGCCAGCCGCGCCGCGCCGACCACGTAGCGGTCACCACTGCGCTCGCTGTCGGGGGAACCCCGGTGCTCCAGGACCGCGTACTCGATGTCCGGGCCGACGGCGAGCGCGAGGTTCGACGGCAGGGTCCACGGCGTGGTGGTCCAGACGCCCAGCCGGACCGGCCCGCGCAGCAGCTCGTGGGCGGACTCGTCCGGGGTGAGCGCGAACCAGAGCGTCAGGGTCGGGTCGTGCCGGTCCTTGTAGACGTCGTCCATCCGGGTCTCGGTGTTCGACAACGGCGTCTCGCAGCGCCAGCAGTACGCCAGCACCCGGAAGCCCTCGTAGACCAGACCCTTGTCGTGCAGGGTCCGGAACGCCCACATGACGCTCTCCATGTAGTCCAGGTCGAGGGTCTTGTAGTCGTTGGCGAAGTCCACCCAGCGGGCCTGCCGGGTGACGTAGCGCTGCCAGTCCCGGGTGAACTCCAGCACCGAGCTGCGGCAGACCTCGTTGAACCGGGCCACCCCGAGGTCGAGGATCTCCGCCTTGCTGGCGATGCCGAGCTGCTTCTCGGCCACCACCTCGGCGGGCAGGCCGTGGCAGTCCCAGCCGAACCGCCGCTCGACGCGCCGGCCGCGCATGGTCCGGTAGCGGGGCACCACGTCCTTGACGTACCCGGTGAAGAGGTGGCCGTAGTGCGGCAGGCCGTTGGCGAACGGCGGGCCGTCGTAGAAGACGTACTCGTTCGTCCCGGCCGGCCGGGCCTCGACGGACGCCTCGAAGGTCTGGTCGGCCGCCCAGTGCTCCAGGACCCGGCGCTCGACCGCGGGCAGGTCGGGGCTCGCCGGGACGCCGGCGGCGGTCGGGTCGTGCATCGGGTAGGCCATCGGGCGTCGCTCCTCAGTACCTCACCCTACGCCGCCACGCACTACCCTGACCGGATGATCCGGATCGAGCTGGACGAGCCCACCCTGGCCCGCACCCGGATCGCCACCAGCCCGCTGTGGGAGACGGTGACCAGCCTCTTCCTGCTGCACCGCAACGACACGGCGCCCTGGCCGTACACCGGCTGGGCGCAGGCGGCCCGTCGGGTGCTCGCCGAGGATCCCCGCACCGCCCCGCTGCGGGTCTATCCCGCCTCGCGCGGCCTGCTGCCGGACTGCTTCACGCCGATCCCGGCCACCCCCGCGCCCACCATCGACGAGGAGCTGGCGGTGCTGCGGGCCACCCCCGCCGCGACGCTGCGCGCCCAGCTCGGGACCCTCCTGCCCGGTGCGCCGCCGGAGTGGGCGCGCCCCTACCTGGACGACCCAGCCGGGGCGTTCGGGCGGCTCGCGGACGGGCTGGCCGCGTACTGGCAGGCGGCGATCGCGCCCTGGTGGCCGGCGATGCGGGCGGCGCTGGACGAGGAGGTGCTGCACCGGGCCCGGGCGCTCGCCGCCGCCGGGCCGGACGCCCTGCTGGCCGACCTGCACGAGCGGGTCCGCTGGGAGAGGCCGGTGCTCACCCTGGTCAAGCAGCTGGAACACAGCTTCCGGGCGACCGACCAACGGCTGCTGCTGATCCCGTTGATCTTCTCCCGGGGCGCGCTCTGCTGCTCGACCGACCACCCGGAGATCGTCGCGGTCTCGTACCAGGCCCGGGGGGCGGTGCTGCTCGCCGACCGGCCGGCCGGCGACGCGGCACCGGCGGAGCCGGCCGTCGACCGGCTCGCGGTGCTGGTCGGGCGGGGTCGGGCAGGTGTGCTGCGAGCGCTGACCCGGCCGGCCACCACCGCCGGGGTGGCCGCCACCCTCGGGCTGGCCCCGAGCACCGTCTCCGAGCACCTGGCCGCGCTGCTCGCCGCCGGGGTGGTCCACCGCCGCCGGGTCGGCCGCCGGGTGCTGTACGGCCTGGAACCGGCCGGCCTGGCCCTGGTCACCCTGATCGGCGCGGACCGGGCGACCGCCTCCGCCTGAGGATTCGGCCGACGCCGAATTCGTTTCCCCGCACCGCCCGCCGTCCCTAGATTCAGCGACCATGAGCGAGTACGCGATCGAGGCGGCCGGGCTGCGGCGCACCTACCGCAGCCGGACGGGATGGTTACGACCCCAGCGCCGGGAGGTGGAAGCGGTCCGCGGCGTCGACCTCACGGTCGGCAACGGGGAGCTGTTCGGCCTGCTCGGACCGAACGGCGCCGGGAAGACCACCACCATCAAGCTGCTGAACACACTGCTCATCCCGACCGCCGGCACCGCCCGGATCTGTGGCCACGACGTGGTCACCGACACCCGGGAGGTACGCCGGCGGATCGGGTACGTCTTCGGCGGCGACCGGGGCCTCTACGACCGGCTCTCCGCCCGGGACAACCTGCGCTACTTCGCCGAGCTGTACGGCGTACCGGGGCGGGAGCAGAAGACCCGGATCGCCGAGCTGCTGGAGCTGGTCCGGCTGGCCGGTCGGGAGGACGAGCGGGTCGAGGGCTATTCCCGGGGCATGCGGCAGCGGCTGCACATCGCCCGGGGGCTGCTGCACCGGCCGCGGGTGCTCTTCCTCGACGAGCCGTCCATCGGGGTGGACCCGGTGGCCGCCCGCGAGCTGCGACAGACGGTCGCCGACCTGGCGTCCACCGGGACCACCGTGCTGCTCACCACGCACTACATGGCCGAGGCCGACGAGCTCTGCGGCCGGATCGCGGTGATCGCCGACGGCACCATCCAGGCCCTCGGCACGCCGGCGCAGCTGCGCCACCACGCCGACGGCCGGCAGGTGCTGGAGGTCGAGGCGTACGGGGTGGGTGACGACCGGCTCGCGGCGATCCACGTGCTGCCCGGGGTACGCGAGGCGAGCGTGACCGTCACCGGGGCGGCCCAGCTGCTGACCGTGCAGTCCGACGCGGGGGTGGACGTGCAGGCGGACGTGCTGCGCGAGCTGGACGGGGTGCGGCTGGGCCGGGTCACCGCCCGGCAGCCCACCCTGGAGGACGCGTACGTGGCGATCGTGAACCGGGCGGCCGCGCCGTCCCGGCCGGTCGAGGCGTTGGTCCCATGAGCCTGTTGCGCATGATCGCGGTCGGCGTGGTGCTGCACACCAAGCAGCTCAGCCGCTCCGGGTTCGAGATCGCCACCGCGCTGGTCGTGCCGGTGGTGCAGGCCACCCTGGCGGTCCACCTCTTCCGGGCCGGCGGCGACTCGGGCCGGCTGCTGGAGGCGGCGGTCGGCGCGGGACTGATGGGGGTCTGGTCGTCGGTGCTCTTCGGCTCCGGCGGCGCCGTGCAGCGGCAACGTTGGCAGGGCACCCTGGAGATGATCATGTTGGCGCCCCGCCCGCCCGCGCTGATGATCCTGCCGATCACGCTGGCCACCGCCGTCACCGGCACGTACGCCATGCTCGCCACCCTGCTCTGGGGCCGGCTGCTGTACGGCATCCCGCTCGACTTCGCCCACCCGCTGCTCTTCCTGGTCGCGGTCCCCGGCTGCATCCTCGGCCTGGGCATGTTCGGGCTGCTGCTGGCCTCGACGTTCGTGCTGATGCGCAACGCCAACGCGCTGACCAACACCCTGGAATATCCGATCTGGCTGGTCTCCGGGATGCTCGTCCCGCTCACCGTGCTGCCCGGCTGGACCGGCCCGGTCGCCGCCGCCCTGCCGACCACCTGGGGCGCCCGGGCGGTCCGGGAGGCGGCCACCGGCGGCCCGGTCTGGCCCTCGCTCGGCATCTGCCTGGCGATCAGCCTGGGCTGCCTGCTCGTCGGCGCCGTCACGATGACCCACGTCGAACGGCGGGCCCGCGCCGCCGCGACCCTGGCCCTGGCCTGAGGAGGCGACCATGACGGCACTGTTCCGGCTGATCGGCGTGGGCGGCGTGATCGCCTACCGGGCCCTGTTCAACTGGACCACCCCGGCGATGTTCATCGGCTCGCTGCTGGTCGGGCCGATCTTCCAGCTGCTCTTCTTCGCCTACCTGGGCCGCCAGCTCGGCGTCGCCGACGACCGGTTCTACATCGTCGGCAACGCGGTGCTCGCCGCCTCGCTGTCCTGCGTGTTCGGCGGCACCATGGCGGTGGCCAACGAGCGGCGGTTCGGCACCCTCGGGCACGTGCTGCTCTCGCCGCGCAGCCGCACCGCGGTGTTCCTCGGCCGGGTCCTCCCGTACGCCGGCAACGGCCTGCTGATCGCGGTCAGCACGCTGACCGTCGGCTCGCTACTGCTCGGCCTGCGGGTGCCGCCGCCGGCCCTGCCCGGCCTGCTGCTCACCCTGGCCGTCGGCTCGCTGGCCTGCGGATTCTTCGGGCTGACCCTGGGCGCGCTCGGGCTGCGGTTCCGGGACGTCTGGGTGATCTCCAACGTCTCGGTGGCGCTGCTGCTCCTGCTCACCGGGGTGAACGTGCCCGCCGCCGGGCTACCGGGCTGGATGCGCGCGGTCGGCGAGGTGCTTCCCATCACCCACGCCGCCCGGGCCGCGCGCAGCCTCGCCGCCGGCGACGGCCTCACCGCCGCCCTGCCGGACCTGACGGCGGAGCTGGCCGTCGGCGCCGGCTACGCCCTCCTGGCCGCCGTCCTGCTCAAGGTCTTCGAGGCCGAGTCCCGCCGCCGGGCCTCCCTCGACACCCTCTGACACGCCCCACCCCACTCCACCCCGTTGATCACGAAGTTGGCGGCGATGCGGATCTCCATAACTGCCGCCAACTTCATGATCAACAATCCCCGGTCGGGGCTGGGGTTCGGGCCGGGGTGGGCGGGGTCACAGGGGTGGGGTGTCACGGTCGGGGGTGCGGTGGACGTCGTGTGGGCGGGAAACCGAACCGAGGAGGAGCCCGATGAGTCGGATCGACATGGCGGCGGTCGCGCCGGAGGCGTACCAGGCGGTGCTCGGGCTGGAGAAGTACGCCCGCGCGAACGTCGACCACACGGTGCTCGAGCTGGTCAAGCTGCGGGCGTCGATGCTCAACGGCTGCGCGTTCTGCGTGGACATGCACAGCCGGGAGGCGCTCGGCGCCGGCGAGTCCAGCCGGCGGCTCTTCGCCGTCGCGGCCTGGCGGGAGGCGCCCTTCTTCGACGAACGGGAGCGCACCGCGCTGGCGCTGACCGACGCGGTCACCCGACTGGGTGAGCACGGCGTACCCGACGACGTGTGGGACGCGGCCGTGAAGGTCTGGTCGGAGAAGGAGCTGGCCGACCTGGTGGTCGCCATCGCCACAATCAACGTGTGGAACCGGATCGCGGTGACCAGCCGGACGGCCCCACCGACCGGCGAGTGACCGGTCCGGCAGCGCAGGCGGCCGGTGCGCTCACCGCGCACCGCCCGATGCTGCTCGGGCTGGCGTACCGGCTGCTGGGCAGCCTGGACGACGCCGAGGACGTGCTCCAGGAGGCGTACCTGCGCTGGCTGGCGGTGGACCGGGACGACGTGGCCGAGCCCCGCCGCTACCTGTCGCGGGTGGTCACCCGGCTGGCCCTGGACCGGCTGCGGGCCCGACGGCGCGGCCGGGAGACGTACGTCGGGCCGTGGCTGCCCGAGCCGGTGCCGACCGATCCATCGCCGTTCGGGCCGCTGGACACCGCGGAGCTGCGGGAAAGCGTCTCCACCGCGCTGCTGCACCTGCTGGAACGGCTCACCCCGCCGGAGCGGGCGGTCTACGTGCTGCACACCGCCTTCGCCCTGCCGTACGCCGAGATCGGCGACATCCTGGACCGCTCGGCGGCCGACTGCCGCCAGCTGCACCACCGGGCGGCGGCCCGGATCGCCGAAGGCCGGCGACGCTTCACCGCCGGCCCCGCCGAGCAGCGGCGGCTGCTGGACGCCTTCCTCGCCGCCGCGCGCGACGGAGACCTGCCCCGCCTGGCCGGCCTGGTCGCCGCCGACGCCACCGCCTGGTCCGACGGCGGCGGCCGGGTCAGCGCGGCCCGCAGGCCGGTGCACGGCGCCGACCGCGTCGTGCGGTTCTTCGCCGGCATCCACGCCCGGCGGCCCGGGGTACGCGCCACGCCGGCCACCCTCAACGGCGGCCCGGCCCTGGTGGTGAGCTGGCCGTCGGGTGTCCGGTACACGCTGGCCGTGGCCGCCACCGACGGCCGGATCACCGACCTGTACCTGGTGGCCAACCCGGCCAAGCTGGGCCGGGTCACCGGCTGGTGACATGCGCCGGCCCCGCTCCCGGCGACGGGGGCGGGGCCGTCGACGGTGGGTTCAGCCCAGCTGCGGGAACCAGAGCGCGATCTCGCGCTTGGCGCTGTCCACGGAGTCGGAGGCGTGCACCAGGTTCTCCCGGTTGGACAGGGAAAGGTCGCCCCGGATGGTCCCGGCGGCGGCCTTCCGGCCGTCGGTGCTGCCGATCATGCCGCGGACCACCTCGATGACCTGGTCACCGGAGAGCACCAGGGCGACCAGCGGACCACCGGTCATGAACGCCTTCAGCGGCGGGTAGAACGCCTTGTCGACGTGCTCCGCGTAGTGCTGGTCGGCGAAGTCGCCGTCCAGCGTCCGGGTCTCCATGGCGTCGATCCGCAGGCCCTTGCGCTCGAAGCGGGTGACGATCTCACCGACCAGACCGCGGCGTACGGCGTCGGGCTTGATCAGTACGAGCGTCCGGTCGTCCGGGCTGCTGCTGGACACGCTGGGTTCCTCCTGTGCGCGGAAGACGGTCTGGCTGGGTAACGTCAGCCTAGCGACCCGGTCCCGGCGTCGGCGCGGCGGCTGTGCTTCCCCTACGGCGCCGCTCCGGCCTAGCCTGGCCCTGACCCCTGGGAGGTCCACTGTGGCGAATGGCGGGAGCCGGTCCATCGCACCGGTACGCAAGCTGGTCGGCGCGGTGCTCGGCACCGTGGCGACCTTCGTGGTGCTCTTCGGTCTGGGCATGCCGAGCTGGGCGATCGTCGCGCTCGGGGTGGCCCTGCTGGTGCTGGCGATCGCGCTGGCCACCGTGAAGGGCGGCGGACGGACGTGGGTGGTCGGCGTCGGTCACGTGCACAGCGCCTCCGAGCCCCCCACCCAGTACGCCTTCGGCCGGTGCGAACTCCAACTGGTGATCGACGCGCCGGGCCTGCCGCCCCGGTCCAAGAAGATCATCGAGCCGCGGGTGCCGGTGGCCAAGTGGCCGTCGCTCGGCCAGTCCCTGCCGATCCGGGTGGCCCTGGACGACCAGCGGCACGTCCGCGTCCTCTGGGACGAGGTGCCGACCCACGCCGAGAGCGCCGCCGCGGCCGACCTGCCACCCGAGTTCGCCATGGCCGACCCGATCGACGAGGTGCTCATCGCGCAGGAGGCACCCCCGTGGGCCGACCGCGGCCCGGAGGACGACTTCCGCGACGACTACCCGCCCGCGCCCGACCCGCTCCTCGACGACGAGGTGACGCTGGTGTCGGAGGAGCGCGCGCCGGTGGTGATGCACCAGCGGCCGGGCGGCCCGGTGGTGCTGGAGGGCACCCTGGTGGATCCGGTGGCCGCGAACCCGCTGCCCCGGCGGGCCGCGCCGTCCCCCCGCCCGCCGGTGGAGGAACGCGACACGATGGCGGTCGACCCGATCGACGTCCCGCTGGACGGGCCGGTGGACGAGGAGCCCCCCACCCCGGAGGAGCTCGACGAGGCGATCTTCGGCTACGACCCGGCGGGTGGGCAGGCCGAGGCGGGCGCGCCGATCAACGGGGTGGGGATCACCCTGCTCGTCACCGAACTGGACCGCTCCCTGGAGTTCTACCGGGACATGCTGGGCTTCGAGGAGCTCGACCGGGGCACCGGCAACGCCGTGCTGGTCTCCGGGCCGACCCGGCTGGTGCTGCGGGAGGTGACCGGCGCCGCCCCGATCAGCCGCCGGCTGGTCCACGTCAACCTCGACGTCGACGACATCCAGGCGGCGTACTCACGCCTGCGCGACGCGGGCGTCCGCTTCACCTACGCCCCGCGGGTGGTCAACCGGGGCGCCAAGCTGGAGGTCTGGGCGGCGGCGTTCCGCGACCCGGACGGCCACGGCATCGCCCTCACCCAGTGGCGGTCCCTCGCCGACGCCTGACCGGCGGCGCCCGGTCTGGCCCCGGACCGGGCGACCGCTCAGCCCAGGATCACCTTGCGCACGTGCAGCGCGTACGCCCAGACCAGGGCGAAGATGACGCCCAGCACCAGCAGCGACCAGTGCAGCAGGCCGGAGAGCATCAGCAGGCCCTGGAGCACGGTGCCGGCGTTCCACGCCCACGGCCGGCCCATCCGCCCGGCCAGCACCACGCAGGCGACGGCCAGCGCGACGATCGCGCCGATCGCCGCGCCGCTGAGGTTCCCGCCGACCACCCGGATCGGCTGGATGGCGAGCAGCAGCACCAGCGCCTCCAGGGCGAGCGTCCCCGCGCCGAGGCCGCGTACCGCCTTCGCCGGGTTCCGCAGCCCGGAGCGCCGCTCCCCCGGCCCGTCCCCGCTGCCCGGCCCGTCCCCGCCGCCGGTGGCGTCCGGTCCGGGCACGCCGGCGCCCGGCCCCGAGCCCTCCGGGGCGGTGCCCGGACCGAGCCGGTCCGGCTCCGGGCCGGTCATCGCTTCAACAGCCGACGCGCGTCGGCCACCGTCACCACCGAACCGGTGATCAGCACCCCGACCCCGGCGATCTCGCCCGGCACGTCGGACTCGGCCTCGGCGACGGCCAGCTCGATGGCGTCCGGCATCTCCTCGGCGACCTGCACCCGCTCCGGCCCGAAGACCTCCCGGGCCAGCTCGGCCAGCTCCTCGACCGGCATCGCCCGGGGCGACGTGTTCCGGGTGACCACCAGCGAGTCGAGCACCGGCTCGAGCAGCTCCAGCAGGCTCGCCGCGTCCTTGTCGCCGAGCACGGCCAGCACCCCTACCAGCTTGCTGAACGCGAACTCCTCCTGCAGCGCGGTGACCGTGGCGGCCATCCCGTGCGGGTTGTGCGCCCCGTCGAGCAGGATGGTCGGCGCGTTGCGGACCTTCTCCAGCCGCCCCGGGGAGCTGGTGGCGGCGAAGCCCTCGCGGACGGCCTCGATGTCGAGCTGTCGCTTCGCGCCCGCCCCCAGGAACGCCTCCACGGCGGCGAGCGCCACGGCCGCGTTCTGCGCCTGGTGGGCGCCGTGCAGCGGGATGAAGATCTCCTCGTACACCCCGCCCAGGCCCTGGATGGTGAGCACCTGGCCGCCGACGGCGACCGCCCGGCGCAGCACGCCGAACTCGGATCCCTCCCGGGCGATGGTCGCGCCGACCTCGGCGCAGCGTTCCAGGATCGGCCGGGCGGCCTCCTCCTCCTGGGCCGCGGCGATCACCGTGGCCCCCTTGTGGATGATCCCGGCCTTGTGCAGGGCGATGTCCTCCAGGGTGTCGCCCAGCCACTCGGTGTGGTCCAGCCCGATCGGGGTGAGCACCGCCACCCCGGCCTGGAGCACGTTGGTGGCGTCCTCGGCCCCGCCCAGGCCCACCTCCACCACGGCAACGTCCACCGGCGCGTCGGCGAACGTCGCGAACGCCAGCGCGGTGGTCATGTCGAAGTAGGTCAGCGGCTCCGCCGAGCGCTGGTCGACCAGCTCGGCCAGCGGCGCCACCTCGCGGTACGTCGCGACGAAGCGCTCCTCGCCGACCGGCTCGCCGTCCAGCGCGATCCGCTCCCGGACGGTCTCCAGGTGCGGGCTGGTGTAGCGGCCGGTGTGCAGCCCGAACGCCCGCAGCAGCGAGTCGATCATCCGGGCCGTGGAGGTCTTGCCGTTGGTCCCGGTGAGGTGGATCGACGGGTACGCCCGCTGCGGGCTGCCGAGCAGGTCGAGCAGGGACTCGATCTTCTCCAGCTCGAATGCCATCCGGGTGAAGCCCCGAGCGGCCAGCTCGGCGTCGACGGCGGCGAACTCACTACGGTCGGTGGGGTCGGTCACGATGCGAGCGCCTCCAGGGCGGCGTCGATGCGGACCAGGTCCGCCTCGGCCACCGCCAGCCGTTCACGGATCTTGGCGACCACCGGTTCCGGGGCCTTGCCGACGAACGCCGGGTTGCCGAGCTTCCCGCGGGCCTGCGCGGCCTCCTTCTCGGCAGCCGCCCGGTCCTTGGTGAGCCGGGCCCGCTCGGCCGCCACGTCGATCGAACCCCGGGTGTCCAGCTCGACGCTGACCTCCCCGGGCATGGCCAGGGTGGCGCTGGCCTGGAAGTCGTCGGCCGGGGCGTCGAGGCGGACCAGGGAACGGATCAGCGGCTCGTGCGCCGCGATCCCCGCCACGGCCAGTCCGTCGAGCCGGGCGGCCACCCGCTGGGTGGGCCGCAGGCCCTGGTCCGAGCGGAACCGCCGGATCTCGGTCACCACCCGCTGGAGGGTGCCGACCTCGCCTTCCGCGGCGTCGTCGACTCCGGTACGGTCGGCCGCCGGCCAGGCGGCCGTCATGATCGTCTCGCCGCCGGTCAGCGCGATCCACAGCTCCTCGGTGACGAACGGGATCACCGGGTGCAGCAGCCGCAGCAGCTGGTCCAGCACGTGCCCGAGCACCCGGCGGGTGGCGTCGGCCCCCGCGCCGCCCTCGGCGAGCACCGGCTTGCTCAGCTCCACGTACCAGTCGCAGACGTCGTCCCAGGCGAAGTGGTAGAGCAGGTCACAGACCTTCGCGAACTCGTACGCCTCGAACTGCTCGTCGACCTCGGCGGTGACGTGCGCCAGCCGGGACAGGATCCACCGGTCGACGGTCGACAGGGTGCCGGCCTCCGGGAGCGGACCCTCGGTGTGCGCGCCGTTCATCAGCGCGAACCGGGTGACGTTCCAGAGCTTGTTGCAGAAGTTCCGGGAGCCCTGGCACCAGTCCTCGCTGACCGGCACGTCACCGCCCGGGTTGGCGCCCCGGGCCAGGGTGAAGCGGGTGGCGTCGGCGCCGTACCGGTCGATCCAGTTCAGCGGGTCGACCACGTTGCCGAACGACTTGGACATCTTCTTGCCGTGCTCGTCGCGGACCATGCCGTGCAGGGCCACCGTGTCGAACGGCTGCACCCCGTCCATGGCGTACAGGCCGAACATCATCATCCGGGCGACCCAGAAGAAGAGGATGTCGTAGCCGGTGACCAGCACGCTGGTCGGGTAGAACTTGGCCAGGTCCGGCGTGCGCTCGGGCCAGCCGAGCGTGGAGAACGGCCACAGGCCGCTGGAGAACCAGGTGTCCAGCACGTCCTCGTCCTGCCGCCAGCCCGCGCCGGTCGGCGGCGCCTCGTCCGGGCCGACGCAGACGATCTCGCCGTCCGGGCCGTACCAGACCGGGACGCGGTGGCCCCACCAGAGCTGCCGGGAGATGCACCAGTCGTGCATGTTGTCGACCCAGGCGAAGTAACGCTTGGCCAGCTCCGCCGGCTCGATCTTCACCCGGCCGTCGCGGACGGCGTCGCCGGCGGCCTCGGCCAGCGGGGCGGTGTTGACGAACCACTGGAGCGACAGCCGCGGCTCCACGGTGGTCCGGCACCGCGAGCAGTGCCCCACCGAGTGCAGGTACGGCCGCTTCTCGGCGACGATCCGGCCCTGCTCGCGCAGGGCGGCGACGATCGCCGGGCGGGCCTCGTACCGGTCCAGGCCCTGGAACGGACCGTGGGCGGTGATGACACCACGCTCGTCCATGATCGTCAGGGCGGGCAGGTCGTGCCGCTGGCCGATCTCGAAGTCGTTCGGGTCGTGCGCCGGGGTCACCTTCACCATGCCGGTGCCGAAGGTCGGGTCGACGTGCTCGTCGCCGACGATCGGGATCCGCCGGTCGGTCAGCGGGACGGCCACCTCGGTGCCGATGAGGTGCTTGTAGCGCTCGTCGTCCGGGTGCACGGCCACGGCCGTGTCACCGAGCATCGTCTCGGCCCGGGTGGTGGCGACCACCACGTCGTCGCTGTACCGGATCGAGACCAGCTCGCCCTCGTCGTCGCTGTGCTCCACCTCGATGTCGGACAGGGCGGTCAGGCAGCGCGGACACCAGTTGATGATCCGGTTGGCCCGGTAGATCAGCCCGTCGTCGTACAGCTTCTTGAACATGGTCTGCACGGCCCGGGACAGGCCCTCGTCCATGGTGAAGCGCTCGCGGTCCCAGTCGACGGAGTCACCGAGCCGGCGCATCTGGCCGAGGATCGCCCCACCGGACTCGGCCTTCCACTGCCAGACCCGCTCGACGAACTTCTCCCGGCCCAGGTCGTGCCGGGACAGCCCCTGGCCGGCGAGCTGCCGCTCGACCACGTTCTGGGTGGCGATACCGGCGTGGTCCATGCCGGGCAGCCAGAGCGCCTCGTAGCCCTGCATCCGCTTGCGGCGCACCAGGGCGTCCTGCACGGTGTGGTCGAGGGCGTGGCCCATGTGCAGCGAGCCGGTGACGTTCGGCGGCGGGATGACGATGGTGAAGGGGGGCTTGTCGCTGTCCGCCGTCGCCCGGAAGTGGCCGGCGGCTACCCACTGCTCGTACCGTCGCTGCTCTACCTCGCCGGGCTGGTACTGGCCGGCAAGGGTCGGGACGTCGGGGCGTCGGGCATCCAGTCTCTCGGTCACCCTGAAAGTCTACGGAGCGCTTCCGCGGACCCGACGTGCGCCACCTCCTGTTCGCGTACGGTGGCGAACATGTCCGACGCGCATCTCACCGAGCGGCCGCTCGACGGGGGACCCGAGCCGATCGAGCTGACCGACGAGCCCATCCGGTTGAGCCACCGCGATCCCGAGGAGTACGGCCGGCGTCCCCGGTCCCGCGGTCGCCGGGTGGCCCTGGGGGTAGCCGGTGCGGTGCTGACCGTGGGCGTGGTCGCCTCGGGCGTCTGGGGTTGGCAGGTGCTGCGGGAGAAGGACACCCGGGTGGACACGCCGGCCCGCCTCGCCGGGCTGGAGCGCGACGACAGCGAGCGGGCCCTCAACACCGCCGACTACCTGCGTAGCGGCTTCGCCGCCGACATCGACCTGGACCGTAGCTTCGGCACCGTCTACCGCGAGAAGACGAACGCCGGGGGTACGCCGGCGGCCGGCGCCGGCCGCTCGGTGCTGGTCTTCGGCGGCACCACCCTGCTCTGGCAGCCGGAGCGGGACCTGGACAGCCTGTTCGGTCTGATGGCCGACGAGACCGGCAAGGTGGGCGGGCTGCGGGCGGTGGACGCCGGCGACCTGGGCGGCGTGATGAAGTGCGGGACCACCGAGGGCGACGGCGGGGACTTCGCGATCTGCGGTTGGGCGGACCACGGCAGCGTCGCCATGGCGATGTTCCCCGGCCGCACCGTCGACGACGCGGGCTCGCTCTTCCGGCAGATGCGTGCGGGAATGCAGACCCGCTGACCCCGGTACGCCCGCACCGCGGGCGTACTCCGGCAACAGCGGAAACGCATTCAGGGCCACCCCGGATGGGGTGGCCCTGAATGGAATGTTTGTCCGGCGGCGTCCTACTCTCCCACACCCTCCCGAGTGCAGTACCATCGGCGCTGGAGGGCTTAGCTTCCGGGTTCGGAATGTGACCGGGCGTTTCCCCTCCGCCATGACCGCCGTAACTCTATGAACATGTCAAACACACTCTCGTGGGGTGTTCGGTTGTTCAGAGTTGCACAGTGGACGCGTAGCAGCTTCGTAGTCAAGTCCTCGGCCTATTAGTACCGGTCACCTGAACCCGTTACCGGGCTTACAGTTCCGGCCTATCAACCCAGTCGTCTAGCTGGGGGCCTTACCCACTCAAAGAGTGGTGGGATACCTCATCTTGAAGCGAGCTTCCCGCTTAGATGCTTTCAGCGGTTATCCCTTCCGAACGTAGCTAACCAGCCGTGCCCCTGGCGGGACAACTGGCACACCAGAGGTTCGTCCGTCCCGGTCCTCTCGTACTAGGGACAGCCCTTCTCAAGTATCCTACGCGCACGGCGGATAGGGACCGAACTGTCTCACGACGTTCTAAACCCAGCTCGCGTACCGCTTTAATGGGCGAACAGCCCAACCCTTGGGACCTGCTACAGCCCCAGGATGCGACGAGCCGACATCGAGGTGCCAAACCATCCCGTCGATATGGACTCTTGGGGAAGATCAGCCTGTTATCCCCGGGGTACCTTTTATCCGTTGAGCGACACCGCTTCCACATGCCAGTGCCGGATCACTAGTCCCGACTTTCGTCCCTGCTCGACCTGTCAGTCTCACAGTCAAGCTCCCTTGTGCACTTGCACTCAACACCTGATTGCCAACCAGGCTGAGGGAACCTTTGGGCGCCTCCGTTACCCTTTAGGAGGCAACCGCCCCAGTTAAACTACCCACCAGACACTGTCCCTGAACCGGATAACGGTCCGAAGTTAGATACCCAAATCAACCAGAGTGGTATTTCAAGATTGCCTCCACCCATACTGGCGTATGGACTTCACCGGCTCCCACCTATCCTACACAAGCTCATTCAGATACCAATGTCAAGCTATAGTAAAGGTCCCGGGGTCTTTCCGTCCTGCCGCGCGTAACGAGCATCTTTACTCGTAATGCAATTTCGCCGGGCCTGTGGTTGAGACAGTGGGGAAGTCGTTACGCCATTCGTGCAGGTCGGAACTTACCCGACAAGGAATTTCGCTACCTTAGGATGGTTATAGTTACCACCGCCGTTTACTGGCGCTTAAGTTCTCCGCTTCGCCCTTACGGGCTAACAGGTCCCCTTAACGTTCCAGCACCGGGCAGGCGTCAGTCCATATACATCGAATTACTTCTTCGCATGGACCTGTGTTTTTAGTAAACAGTCGCTTCCCCCTGCTCTCTGCGGCCATACAACGCTCCACCCGCGCGGGGCTTCACGTCTCCGGCCCCCCTTCTCCCTAAGTTACGGGGGCAATTTGCCGAGTTCCTTAACCACAGTTCGCCCGATCGCCTCGGTATTCTCTACCTGACCACCTGTGTCGGTTTGGGGTACGGGCCGCTAAGAACTCGCTAGAGGCTTTTCTCGGCAGCATAGGATCACTGACTTCACCTGAATCGGCTCGGCATCACGTCTCAGCCTATGTGCACCGCGGATTTGCCTACGGTACGGCCTACACGCTTACCCCGGCACAACCACCGGCCGGGCTCAGCTACCTTCCTGCGTCACCCCATCGCTTGACTACTACCCGCCAGGTTCCCACGCTCCCCACCCTCAACCCGAAGGTCTTGGATGGTTTGGGTGGTTAGCACAACGAGGTTCGTCAGGGTCGCTCTTTCGCGGGTACGGGAATATCAACCCGTTGTCCATCGACTACGCCTCTCGGCCTCGCCTTAGGTCCCGACTCACCCAGGGCGGATTAGCCTGGCCCTGGAACCCTTGGTCATCCGGCGGAAGGGTTTCTCACCCTTCTTTCGCTACTCATGCCTGCATTCTCACTCGTGCCGCGTCCACAACTAGGTCACCCCGTTGCTTCACCCCCGGCACGACGCTCCCCTACCCATCCACACACCTGCACCGGATATCAAGACCCGACGAGGTTAAAATGTGAATGCCACAGCTTCGGCGGTGTGCTTGAGCCCCGCTACATTGTCGGCGCGGAACCACTTGACCAGTGAGCTATTACGCACTCTTTAAAGGGTGGCTGCTTCTAAGCCAACCTCCTGGTTGTCTATGCGACCCCACATCCTTTTCCACTTAGCACACGCTTAGGGGCCTTAGCTGGTGATCTGGGCTGTTTCCCTCTCGACTACGAAGCTTATCCCCCGCAGTCTCACTGCCGCGCTCTCACTTACCGGCATTCGGAGTTTGGCTGATTTCGGTAAGCTTGTGGGCCCCCTAGACCATCCAGTGCTCTACCTCCGGCAAGAAACACGCGACGCTGCACCTAAATGCATTTCGGGGAGAACCAGCTATCACGGAGTTTGATTGGCCTTTCACCCCTAACCACAGGTCATCCCCCAACTTTTCAACGTTGGTGGGTTCGGCCCTCCACGCGGTCTTACCCGCGCTTCAGCCTGCCCATGGCTAGATCACTCCGCTTCGGGTCTAGAGCATGCGACTCAAGAGCGCCCTATTCAGACTCGCTTTCGCTACGGCTCCCCCACACGGGTTAACCTCGCCACATGCCACTAACTCGCAGGCTCATTCTTCAAAAGGCACGCCGTCACCCCGCAAGGCTCCGACGGATTGTAGGCGAACGGTTTCAGGTACTATTTCACTCCCCTCCCGGGGTACTTTTCACCATTCCCTCACGGTACTCGTCCGCTATCGGTCACCAGGAAGTATTTAGGCTTACCAGGTGGTCCTGGCAGATTCACGGCAGATTTCAGGGGTCCGCCGCTACTCGGGAACACCCACAGAAGGTCAGCAACTTTCACGTACCGGACTGTCACCGTCTACGGTTGGCTTTTCCACACCATTCGGCTAGCCACTGACTTTGTAACTCCTCAGACAAGTGTCAGCTTGTCTAGCAGGGTCCCACAACCCCGACCACGCAACCCCTGACAGGTATCACACGCAGCCGGTTTAGCCTCGATCCGCTTTCGCTCGCCACTACTCACGGAATCACTAAATTGTTTTCTCTTCCTACGGGTACTGAGATGTTTCACTTCCCCGCGTTCCCCCCATACACCCTATGTGTTCAGGTGCAGGTGACACCACATGACTGGTGCCAGGTTTCCCCATTCGGACACCCTGGGATCACAGCTTGGTTGACAGCTCCCCCAGGCCTATCGCGGCCTCCCACGTCCTTCATCGGCTCCTGGTGCCAAGGCATCCACCGTTCGCCCTTGACAACTTGACCACAAAGATGCTCGCGTCCACTGTGCAATTCTCAACAAACGACCAACCCACAACCCGAACAGCCCCACACCTACGACCCACACAGGATCACGGTTTGCAAGGCCAGGCCGTGCCTGGCGCCTCGACAAGCTTCCGCTCATCATCAAGGCTCTGAAAGACAACCAACGGTTGTTCCTTCAGGACCCAACAGGGTGTTCTGCGCTCCTCCTCAGCCGCACCGAAGGCAAACCGTTCCCACCACCGAAGTGGCTGTACTAGGCGCCCCCGACCGTTGCCGAGGAAAAACTGGCCAGTGTCTCCGCCATCGAGCACCCCACCGCCACATTCGGACGGTGCGGGCTCCATACCAGCTTTCGCTGGATGGTGCTCCTTAGAAAGGAGGTGATCCAGCCGCACCTTCCGGTACGGCTACCTTGTTACGACTTCGTCCCAATCGCCAGCCCCACCTTCGACGGCTCCCTCCACAAGGGTTGGGCCACCGGCTTCGGGTGTTGCCGACTTTCGTGACGTGACGGGCGGTGTGTACAAGGCCCGGGAACGTATTCACCGCAGCGTTGCTGATCTGCGATTACTAGCGACTCCGACTTCACGGGGTCGAGTTGCAGACCCCGATCCGAACTGAGACCGGCTTTTTGGGATTCGCTCCACCTCACGGTATCGCAGCCCATTGTACCGGCCATTGTAGCATGCGTGAAGCCCTGGACATAAGGGGCATGATGACTTGACGTCATCCCCACCTTCCTCCGAGTTGACCCCGGCAGTCTTCGATGAGTCCCCGCCATAACGCGCTGGCAACATCGAACGAGGGTTGCGCTCGTTGCGGGACTTAACCCAACATCTCACGACACGAGCTGACGACAGCCATGCACCACCTGTGACCGCCCCCGAAGGACCCCCCATCTCTGGAGGTTTTGCGGCCATGTCAAACCCAGGTAAGGTTCTTCGCGTTGCATCGAATTAATCCGCATGCTCCGCCGCTTGTGCGGGCCCCCGTCAATTCCTTTGAGTTTTAGCCTTGCGGCCGTACTCCCCAGGCGGGGCGCTTAATGCGTTAGCTGCGGCACAGGGAACCGGAGAGGCCCCCCACACCTAGCGCCCAACGTTTACAGCGTGGACTACCAGGGTATCTAATCCTGTTCGCTCCCCACGCTTTCGCTCCTCAGCGTCAGTATCGGCCCAGAGACCCGCCTTCGCCACCGGTGTTCCTCCTGATATCTGCGCATTTCACCGCTACACCAGGAATTCCAGTCTCCCCTACCGAACTCTAGCCTGCCCGTATCGACCGCAGGCTTGGAGTTGAGCCCCAAGTTTTCACGGTCGACGCGACAAGCCGCCTACGAGCTCTTTACGCCCAATAAATCCGGACAACGCTCGCACCCTACGTCTTACCGCGGCTGCTGGCACGTAGTTGGCCGGTGCTTCTTCTGCAGGTACCGTCACTTACGCTTCGTCCCTGCTGAAAGAGGTTTACAACCCGAAGGCCGTCATCCCTCACGCGGCGTCGCTGCATCAGGCTTCCGCCCATTGTGCAATATTCCCCACTGCTGCCTCCCGTAGGAGTCTGGGCCGTGTCTCAGTCCCAGTGTGGCCGGTCGCCCTCTCAGGCCGGCTACCCGTCGTCGCCTTGGTAGGCCATCACCCCACCAACAAGCTGATAGGCCGCGAGCCCATCCCAGGCCGAAAAACTTTCCACCAAACCTCATGCGAGGAAAGGTCATATTCGGTATTAGCCCCGGTTTCCCGGGGTTATCCCAAAGCCTAGGGCAGGTTGCTCACGTGTTACTCACCCGTTCGCCGCTCGAGTACCCCGAAGGGCCTTTCCGCTCGACTTGCATGTGTTAAGCACGCCGCCAGCGTTCGTCCTGAGCCAGGATCAAACTCTCCAACAAAAACTTTGTTGAACAATCCATCCCGGCAACAAAAGTGTTGCCAAAGGAATCCCAACCAGCCAAGAACCGAAGCCCTCAACCAGTCCGGGGTATAAATCATAATTGGCACTGGCTTATCAAACACCCTGTTGAGTTCTCAAAGAACAACCACACACCATCCAGAAGCCCTACATTCCGTAGAACCCCCGTCCGGGGCAACCTCTCTAACTTACCCGGTCCGTTCCTCGCTGTCAACCTCGTGTCCGAGGCGATCAACTTGGTGCGGTCCGATCCACGCTGACGCACGCCGTACCCGGCGGTCGTTTCTGTCGTGGGAAGCGGCAGACCGGCCGATCGCCGCTTTCGCAGCCATCCGCCCGGCTCCCTGCCGGCTTCAGCACTCTACCCGGTCGGCTTCGCGATCGCAACTCCGGCGTCCGGAGTGTCTCGCACCGCCCAGCTCTTCAGCCCGGTTCGGCATTCCCGCCACCGGCCTGGTGCCTGCTCTCGGCCGGTTTGTCCGGCCTCGCGCTTGCAGAGAGAAAGTTACGCGGGCGGCCGGGAGAAGGCAAATCAACGTTGATCTCTGGGCTCACGCGGTGTGTCGACGGGGTGAACCGGCGCCGCCCCGGCACCCGGTCGGCGGCCTCGTTCCGCAACCTCCGGCGCGCATGGAAGCCGCCGGCGGCAACAGCGTGCCAGAGTGTCAGACATGGATTCCGCGCCCGTGCCACCGGCGACGAACCTCGCCGAGGATGCCCTGCTCGGCCTGCTGCTGCCGTTCTGGCAGCTGGTGATCGGCGGCTTCGTGCTCGTCGTACTGGTGCTGTCGGTGGGACGGCTGGCCCGGCGCGGACGATCCCGGATGACCACCGCGTTGCTGGTGACCGCCGCGGCCATCGCCGGCTTCACCCTGGTGGGCGTGCTGCTCCAGGTCTAGGCGGAGGTCAGGCGCCGGTTCGCCAGACTGGGCAACTCGGCCCGGATGGTGCGCAGCCGGTCGAGGTCGAGCTCCACCACCGTCAGTCCGGAGCCGTCGGGCACCTGGGCCAGCACGGTTCCCCACGGGTCGACGACCATGCTGCGCCCGAAACAGGTACGGCCGGGATCGTGGTCGCCGGTCTGACCGGCCGCCGCGACGAAGCACTGGTTCTCGATCGCCCGGGCCCGCAGCAGGACCTCCCAGTGGTCCCGCCCGGTGTGCATCATGAACGCGGCCGGGACGACCAGCAGCTCCGCTCCCCCACTGGTGGCCAGCTCCCGGTAGAGCTCGGGAAAGCGCAGGTCGTAGCAGATCGACAGGCCCACCCGGAGCCCCTCGACGTCGACCACGACCGGTTGGTCACCGGGGGCGACCGTCGCCGACTCCCGATAGGACACCCGGCCGGGGATCTCCACGTCGTACAGGTGGATCTTCCGGTAGCTGGCGGCGAGCGCGCCCGTGCGGTCGAACACCAGCGAGGTGTTCCAGGTGCGGTCCGGGTCCGGGCCCGCCTCGTGGAAGGAGCCGGCGATCACCCAGATGCCGAGTCGCCGGGCGGTCTCGGCGAAGAAGGTGCCCACCACGCCGTCGACGCCCTCCGGAGCGGGCAGGCCTGCTTCCCGGCCGAGGTAGTCGACGTACTCGGGAAGGAGGGCCAGGTCGGCACCTGCGGCCGCCGCGCGGTCCAGCAGCGCCTCCGCGGCGGCGAGATTCGCCGCCCGGTCGTCGCGGGCGTTGAGCTGGCAGACGGCGACGCGCATGACGCCCAGGGTACGGCCGGACGACGGCTTGCGACAGCCTCGGACGCCCGACACCACCGATGACCCGGTGGGCCGGGAGCGGCGTCGGCACCCGATGGGACCGCACACGCGAAACGCGCCCGGGGATCACCCCCGGGCGCGTTCGGTGCAGCAGGTCAGGCGGACTTCTCCTCGCGGTCCCGGCGGGCCCGTCGGCCGGTGAACTCGCGCGGCACGATCGTCGGGTTGACGTTCTCCAGGACCACCTCACGGGTGATCAGCACGCGGGCGGCATCCGGGTTGCTCGGCACCTCGTACATCACGGAGAGCAGGACCTCCTCCATGATGGCGCGCAGGCCGCGGGCGCCGGTGCCGCGCAGCATGGCCTGGTCGGCGATCGCCTCCAGCGCCGGCTGCTCGAACTCCAGCTCCACACCGTCCAGCTCGAAGAGGCGCTGGTACTGCCGGACCAGGGCGTTGCGCGGCTCGGTGAGGATCCGCACCAGGGCCGACCGGTCCAGGCTGCGCACGTTGGTGATCACCGGCAGCCGGCCGATGAACTCGGGGATCAGCCCGAACTTGAGCATGTCCTCCGGCATCACCTGGCTGAAGATGTCGTCGGTGGAGCGGTCCGAGATGGACCGCAGCCGGGCGCCGAAGCCGGTGCCACCGGAGCCGGTGCGGGCCTCGATGATCTGGTCGAGCCCGGCGAAGGCGCCACCGCAGATGAACAGCACGTTGGTGGTGTCGATCTGGATGAACTCCTGGTGCGGGTGCTTGCGCCCACCCTGCGGCGGCACGTTGGCCACCGTGCCCTCGAGCATCTTCAGCAGCGCCTGCTGCACGCCCTCGCCGGAGACGTCCCGGGTGATCGACGGGTTCTCCGACTTACGGGCGATCTTGTCGACCTCGTCGATGTAGATGATGCCGGTCTCGGCGCGCTTGATGTCGTAGTCCGCGGCCTGGATCAGCTTGAGGAGGATGTTCTCCACGTCCTCACCGACGTAGCCCGCCTCGGTCAGGGCGGTGGCGTCGGCGATCGCGAACGGGACGTTCAACATCCGGGCCAGGGTCTGCGCCAGGTGGGTCTTGCCGCACCCCGTCGGGCCGAGCAGCAGGATGTTGGACTTGGCCAGCTCCACGGCGTCGCTGCCGGAACCCGGCGCGCCGGCCGCCTCGGCCTGGATCCGCTTGTAGTGGTTGTAGACCGCGACCGCGAGCGCCTTCTTGGCCTGGTCCTGGCCGACCACATAGTTGTCGAGGAACTGGCAGATCTCCATCGGCTTGGGAAGCTCTTCCCACTTCACCTCGCCGGACTCGGCCAGCTCCTCCTCGATGATCTCGTTGCAGAGATCGATGCACTCGTCGCAGATGTAGACCCCGGGGCCCGCGATGAGCTTCTTGACCTGCTTCTGCGACTTGCCGCAGAACGAGCACTTCAGTAGGTCGCCGCCGTCACCGATCCGTGCCACCTACGTTCTCCCTGCACTCATCGGCCGGTACGCCGGCCCTGACCCGCGGACGCCGAGCGCCCGTCCGTCTCGATCCGTTACCCGCCGGCCGAACCGGCGAAGCATCCGGACCCGACGTTACCCGCTGGCGGAGGTTTCTCCGACCCCCAAAACGGGTGTGTCAGAGGCCGGTCGGGAACGCGTCCCGGACCGACCTCCGACCCGAACTGCTCAGCTGGCCGCGTTGGCCGCCAGCAGACCCTTCTTGCGGCTGGTGAGGATGGTGTCCACCAGCCCGTACTCCTTGGACTCCTCGGCCGTCATGATCTTGTCACGGTCGATATCCTTGCGAACCTGGTCGATCGGGCGGTTGCAGTGCCGGGAGAGCATGTCCTCCAGCTGGGTCCGCATCCGCAGGATCTCCCGAGCCTGGATCTCGATGTCCGAGCCCTGCCCGTAGCCGCCCTCGGTGGCCGGCTGGTGGATGATGATCCGGGAGTTCGGCAGGGCCATCCGCTTGCCCGGCGTACCCGCCGCCAGCAGCACCGCCGCCGCGCTGGCCGCCTGACCCAGGCACACCGTGGAGATGTCCGGCCGGACGTACTGCATGGTGTCGTAGATCGCCGTCATCGCGGTGAACGAGCCACCCGGCGAGTTGATGTACATGATGATGTCGCGGTCCGGGTCGGTGCCCTCGAGCGTCAGCAGCTGCGCCATCACGTCGTTGGCCGACGCGTCGTCCACCTGGACGCCGAGGAAGATGATCCGGTCCTCGAAGAGCTTGTTGTACGGGTTGGACTCCTTGACCCCGTACGAGGTGCGCTCCACGAACGACGGGAGCACGTAGCGGTTGTGCACCGCCGCGAACTGGGGCGGCAAACTCAGGTCGGTCATCGTCAGCTCCTCAGCTCAGGGTCCCGGCGCCTTCCGGAACCTGGGTGGCTCCGGTGATCACCTTGTCGATGAAGCCGTAGTCCACGGCCTCCTGGGCGGTGAACCAACGGTCGCGGTCCGAGTCGGCCTCGATCTGCGCGGGGCTCTGGCCGGTGTGGTGGGCGACCCGGTCCTGGAACATCCGCTTCGTGTAGAGCATCTGCTCCGCCTGGATCGCGATGTCGGCGGCGGTGCCGCCCATGCCGCCGGACGGCTGGTGCATCATGATCCGCGCGTGCGGGAGGGCGTACCGCTTGCCCTTGGTGCCCGCGCAGAGCAGCAGCTGGCCCATGGAGGCGGCCATGCCCATCGCCACCGTCGACACGTCGTTGTCGATGAACTGCATGGTGTCGTAGATCGCCATGCCGGAGTAGACCGAGCCACCCGGCGAGTTGATCCAGAGGTTGATGTCGCGGTCCGGGTCCTCCGCGGCGAGCAGCAGCAGCTGCGCGCAGATGCGGTTGGCGACCTGGTCGGTCACCTCGCTGCCCAGGAAGATGATCCGCTCCTTGAGCAACCGGTTGTAGACCGAGTCGTCGAGGTTGCCAATTGAGTCGCCACCGCGGGCCTCGATCGCCCGGAGCGGCTTCGCTGGGATGTGCATGTCGGTCATGGCAGCCCTTCGCTCTCCGTACCGTACTACCCGACACTAACCGCTCGGCCCTACGGCAGAGTCCCGGTCGGGGCACTGTTCGCTCTCAGCGCAGCTGCCCTGGGGACGTACCCGAGAAAGGGTTTCGGCCGCCGCCCGGCCGGAAACCGGCGGACGGCGGCCGTACCCGACGATCAGTGCTCGTGGTTGTGCTCGGCCTCGTTGGCGGCCCGCAGCGCGTCGAGGGTGACCTCGTTGCCGGCCGAGTCCTTGATCTTGATCTTCTCCATCACCGACGCGAGCGCCTTGCCGCGACGGACGTCACCGAAGACGGCCGCGGCGGCGCCGGAGCGCACCAGCTGGTCGTAGTACTGCTGCGGCGCCATGCCGGCCCGCTGCGCCCGGTGCACGATCTCGTGACCGAACTCGTCGTCGGAGACCTGGACGTCCTCGGCGTCGGCCAGCGTGTCCAGCAGCAGCTGGATCTTGACGCCGTCGGTCGCCGCCTCGTTCAGCTCGGCGTCGATCTGCTCCTCGGTCTTCTCCTCGGCGGCGAGGTAGTCCTCCAGGGAGGCGCCGATCCGCTCGAGCTGGTCGACCATGGCCGCCTTGCGGCTCTCGACCTCCTCCTTGACGACACCCTCGGGCGCCGGCACCTCGGCCGCCGCCACGAGCTGCTCGAGGGCCTTGTCCCGGGCGGCGTAGATCTGCTCGACCCGCTTGCCCCGCTCGACCCGCTCGCGGACGTCTGCGCGCAGCTCCTCGATGGTGTCGAACTCGCTGGCCATCTGGGCGAACTCGTCGTCCAGCTCCGGCAGCTCCTTCTCCTTGACCGTCCGCACGGTCACCGCCACGTCGGCGTCCCGACCGGCGAAGTCGCCGCCGACCAGCTGGGTGGTGAAGGTGGTGCTCTCCCCGGCGGCGAGGCCGACCACGGCCTCGTCCAGCCCCGGCAGGAGCTGCTTGCTGCCGACCTCGTGCGAGATGTTGCTGGCCGAGCCGCCCGGCACCTCCTCGCCGTCGACGGTGGCGTTGAGGTCGAGCTGGATGTAGTCGCCCTCCTGGGCGGCCCGCTCGACGGTCTTCAGCGTGGCGAAGCGCTCCCGCAGGGTCTTGACCTGCTCGTCGATCTCGCTGTCGTCGATCTGGAGCTCGTCCACGGTCACCTCGACGGTGGCCGGGTCCGGCAGGGTGATCTCCGGGCGTACGTCGACCTCGGCGGTGAAGTTCAGCGAGTCACCGTCGTTGAACTCGGTGATCTCGACCTCGGGACGGCCCAGCGTCTTCAGGTCGTGCTCGCGGACCGCGGCGAGGATGTTCTGCGGGATGGCCTCCTGCACCGCCTCGTTGAGCACGGTGCCCCGGCCGACCCGCTGGTCGATGATCGCGGCCGGGATCTTGCCCCGACGGAAGCCGGGGACCTGGATCTGCTGGCCGATCTCCCGGTACGCCTTCTTGAGGCTCGGCTCGAGCTCGACGAACGGCACCTCGATGGCGAGCCGCACGCGCGTCGGGCTCAGAGTCTCGACGGTGCTCTTCACAGGCGTACTCCTTGACGGATCTCAGTTGAGTCTGGTCGTGATTGCGCGCATCGAGTGTAGGCGAGCCGGCAGGCTGCTCTCGCAGCGCCCGGGGCACCCCGCGGGAAAACGGCGGCACTCCGGGCGACCCGGCCGCGAACGACTGTCGGGGTGGCGGGATTTGAACCCACGGCCCCTCGCTCCCAAAGCGAGTGCGCTACCAAGCTGCGCCACACCCCGTGGCGACGAGCAGTGTATGCCGTCCGCGCCCGCCGAAGGTGCCGGGGCGCGCCCTCCACCACCCTTCAGGCACGACTTGCGGCATTTCGTGGCTTCTCGCGGCAGACAACCGGCACGAGCCGTGACCGGCAGGAGGGGCCGACGCCGGGACCGGGGTGGACATGCCTGTGCGCGCGGAGGCAGCGGACCGGGTAGGCTGTCGGCGCGCCCCGCGCTGTCGGGGCGAACGCGGGCGTAGCTCAATGGTAGAGCTTCAGTCTTCCAAACTGACTACGCGGGTTCGATTCCCGTCGCCCGCTCCACCCACGAAGGCCCCGGTGGACCGCATGATCGCGGTACCCGGGCCCACCCCCTTCGCAGTAGCCGACCTCGCCCGACGGGCGTCGGGTCAGCGAGCGCCTCCGGCCGCCTCGAGATCTGCCGCGATCATCGAGAAGACGGCCAGGTCATGCGCCTCCTCGCCGTCCCACTGGGCCAGCCGCAGCGTGCCCTCCCGCTGGTATCCGGCCTGTTCGGCGACCCGCAGGGAGGCGATGTTGTCAAGACGCGCGTGCAACTGGACCCGCCGCATCCCGCCGTCGGTGAGCGCCCATCGGCCGACCGCGCGGGCCGCCTCGGTCGCATGGCCTCGACCGCGCCGACTGGCGCGCACCCCGTAACCGATCTCGCTGCGGCCAGCCCTCCAGTCGGTGTCCCGCAGCCCGACGCTGCCGACGATCTCGCCGCTGGCCCCTTCCACCACTGCCAGGTGCACACCCTCGCCGTCCAACCTCCGCTGGTGCACCGTCTCGGCCAGCCACCCGTCCACGTCAGCGACGACCCCGGGGGAGCCGGGCGGTAGCGCCGTCCGATCCCCGGCCACCACGAACGCCGCCACCTGAATCGCATCCTGCGATTCGAACTCACGAATCTCCAGACCACCGGAGACGATCTTCACGGGAGGGAACATGGCGAGCAGCGTAGACCTCGGGCGTAGCCGGACCATGTGCTGCCGGATTCCCGTCGCCCGCTCCGATCCTTCCCGGCCCGACGGGCCCGCCCGAGGGCGGACGACCCGGACCGTAGTCGGAGACCCGCCGGCGAACCTGGTCCGCTTCCCCCCTTTTTGTGGAGGCGGGGTTGATCGGTCGGCCCCCACCGGTGAAGCATCTAGGCGACCCGAGGGGAGCCGATGCCAGAGCACGCCGACGATCTCGACCGACTGATGTCGCAGACACTCGACGCCCTGCGTACCGCGGGCGGCGCCGGGGACGGAGTCGACGAGGTGGAGCACCTGCGCGGCGAGGGCGGTGGCCTCGGCGGGCTGATCCGGGTGACGGCTCGCCCCGGGGGCCTGCTGGAGTCGATCGAGTTCGACCCGCGGGCGCTGCGCACCGATTCCGTGACGCTGGCCGAGGAGCTGGTGGCCGCGGCGAACGCGGCGCTGGAGGACCTCCAGGCAAAGGTGCGCCAGGCGGCAGGTGACGGCCTCCCCTCCACCGAGGCGCTGATGGACCGGCTGCGCGAGGTGCAGAACACCGCCGTGCCCCGGCTGGCCGGCTTCCTCGGCACGCTGGAGCAACTGCGCCAGCAGTCGTCGCCGCGGCGGTCGTCGTGACCGGCTTCGAGGTCGACCCGGCCGCCATCCGCGCGGCCGGCACGCGGCTGACCGCCGTCGCGGAGCAGTTCGACGCCGACCTGCGCCTGGCCCTGGCGCGTATCGAGGGCGCCGGGCAACCGTGGGGCAGCGACGACATCGGCGCGCTGATCGGCGAGACCCACGAGGTGGTGGCGGGGGCGCTGGCCGACTTCTTCGTCCGCTCGGGCGAGACCCTGCGCCGGGACGCCGCGGACCTGCTGGCCATGGCGGACGCGTACGACTCGGCCGAGGAATCCGTCGTCGGCGACCTCTCCGCGATCGACGGCCGGCTGGCGGGCTGACGTGGGGCTGCAACTGCCCGGGGAACTGGTCGAGATGCTGGCGCTGATCGGCTTGACCTGGCCGGAGGCCGACGAGGAGAAGCTGTTCGAGCTCGGCCAGGCCTGGCTGGAGCTGTCCCCCGTGCTCCAGACGGCGGCGGCGCAGGGCGGGGCGGCCGCCGAGGCGGTCTGGTCCGGGAACTCCGGTCAGGCGGTCGAGGCGTTCCAGCGCTACTGGACCGAGCACGGCGTGCCGTCGGCCCTCGACCTCAGTGCCGACGGGGTACGAGTGCTGGGGGTAGGGCTGATCGTGTACGCGGCGATCGTGCTCGCACTGAAGATCAACGTCATCGTGCAGCTGACCATCCTCGCCGTCGAGATCGCCCAGGCGGTGGCGACGGCCGCGCCGACGTTCGGCGCGTCCCTGCTGGAGATTCCGGTGTTCCAGCAGCTCACCCGGGCCGTCGTGGAGGAGCTGATCTGGCAGGTGATCGGGGAGATCATCGGTGGCTAGAAAAGGTGGGAAGGGACGCAGCCGGGTCGCCCGGGAGGCGGGCGAGATGGTCGAGGAGGCCGTCGACAAGCTGGTGACCCGCGGTGGGAAGAGGCCCGGCGCCGGCCCTCCGGGGCTGCGCCGCGACGTGCCGCACGGCTTCCGGGACTTCCCGCACTTCCAGGACTACGCCGGCCGGCTCAAGTCCCGGATCCGCGAACGCTACCCGGATGCCGAGATCGCCTTCCAGGGCAGCGCGGTGACCGGCCGCAGCCACGACACGCACGCCCCCTTCGACGAGGGACGGGTCAGCGACTTCGACGTCGCGGTCTCGGGTGACTCGCTGAACCGGGCGGCGCGCGACGCCGGGGTGCCGTACCGGGGCGACGGGGTCTCCACCCCGCCGCTCGGCGCCGACGATCTGCGATCCTTGGGGCTGCGGGACGTGATCGGGGACGCCTCGGACGAGGCCGGCCGGAAGGTCAACGTCATGATCTACCGGACGATGGAAGAGGCCACGGCCCGCAAGCCCAGCATCCGGGTGTGGTTCTGACCGACGCGGCACAGTGGGAGAAAGCCGTCATGGCAAGCGTGTACGACGTGTACGGGCTGCGCAGCCGGGAGCTGGGTGACCAGCTCGACCAGCTCGCGGCCGCCCTCGACGTGCGCTGGGAGGAACGACACAGCGAATACCGCGGCGTCTACCACCACGCACCGGTCGGGGACGGCGAATTCCTGGTGCAGAGCAACGACCTGCGCGACGAGTCGGGCAGCTACCTGCAACTGCCGAACTTCCCCGAGCACCGCTTCCTGCTCTTCGTCAACGAGCACGACTCACCCGACGACGTCCGGCGGCGACTCGGCGGTCTGCCGCAGTGGGAGTTCCTCCGCCGCCGCACGCTGGACTGAAGGCGGTGCGTCCACGGGACGGACGGCCGCAACCGCTGACCTCGGTGACGTACCGCCAGGCCAGGGCGGGCGGTGGGAGCGAGAGCGGCCGGTTGCCGGTCGACCGGCTCGTGGTCGACCGGCTCCCCGCCGGCTGCCGCGCGGTGGTGGTGGCCGGCGACCTGCAGGGCGTCGCCAGCCCGCCCTTCGGCGGCGACCCGGTGCTGCTCGGGGTGGCCCTCGCCGACTACCTGACCGTGTGGGCGGACGCGGGTCTGCTGCCCCCACCGGCAGAGGTCGGCGTGCTGCTGGCCGGTGACCTCTACTCCGCACCCGGGGCGGACCGCCGCGGCGTCTCCGGCGACGTCACCGACGTCTGGCTCGCCTTCGCCGCCGCCGGGTGCCCCTTCGTGGTGGGGGTGGCCGGCAACCACGACGAGGTGGACGCCGCCGAGGTGGCGGCCATGGGGTCCGCGGTCCGGCTGCTGGACGGCGAGCGGTTCAGCGCCGGCGGGGTGACGTTCGGCGGGGTCGGCGGGGTGACCGGCGCGCCGGACCGTCCCGGGCGACGCAGCGAGAAGGCCTTCCTCGCCGAGATCGCCGAGCTGACCGGGACGCCGCCGGTGGACGTCCTGGTGCTCCACGAGGGACCGACCGGTGACGCGCCCGGGCAGCTGGGCAACGCGGCCGTACGCCGCCTGCTGGAGCGGCGCCCGCCGGCGCTGACGGTCTGCGGCCACGTGCACTGGGACGAGCCGGTCGCCGCGCTGGGCGCCGGGCGGACGGTGAACGTCGACGGACGCGTGGTGCTGCTCGTCGAGTGATCACGGCAGCCGCTCAGCAACGGGCGGGGCCCGAGTCGGGCGAGTCGGCGACGTGCAGTTCGAAGACATCCGGCGCCGGAAACGAGAGGCTCACGTACACGGTGTCGCCGTCGAGCCGCCGACTCCCGCACAGGCCGGCTCCGCCCGGATCCGACGGCGCCGGCGCGGCCTCGGTCACCCGCCACGCGTCCCGCTCCGCGGCGGCCCGGTAGAACGAGAGGACGGCCGGTTCGTCGGCCTCGCCGTGGTACTGACGACCCGCGTACGCCACCAGCCGGTCCGCGTCGCATCCCGAGTACGTGTCGCCTCTCAGCACCCCGGGCGGCTGCTCGGCCAGGAGCGGCAGGCCCGCCAGGACGACGGACCGGTGCCGGCAGTCGGTGGACCTGGCGTCCTGCCACCGACCGAATCCCGTGACGCCGCCGACGACCACGAGGGCGCCGGCCGCGGCGACGGCGACAGCGCGGAGCATCAGGTCAGGGTATCGACCCCGGGGCGCGACAGTAAGACGTGACTCGATCCGGGAACCGACGGTGCGGGCCCGCTGCATCCGCGGCGGTCAGCTCCCCGGATCCGCCTCCACGCCGGCGGTGACCCGGTCGGCCAACTGCTCCAGAGCCCGGAGCTGGTCCCGGTCGAGGTGGTCGAGGAAGAGCCGGCGGACCGTGGCGACGTGCCCGGGGGCCGCCGCCTCGATGGCGGCCCTGCCTGCCTCGGTGACCGCCACGAAGGCGCCCCGGGCGTCCTGCGCGCACTCCTGCCGCTCGACCAGCCCGCGGCGCTGCATCCGGGCGAGGTGGTGGGAGAGCCGGCTCTGCTCCCACTGGAGGCAGCGCTGGAGTTCGAAGGGCCGCAGCCGCCCGTCGGCTGCGTCGGTGAGCTGCACCAGCACCTCGTAGTCGGCCAGCGACAGCCCGGCGTCGGCCTGGAGCTGCCGGCCGAGCCGCGCGGTCAGCTGCGCCTGCATCCGCAGGTACGCCCGCCAGGCGCGCTGTTCGTCCTCGTCGAGCCATCGGGTGTCGGTCACGCCGTCCAGCGTACCCGTGATGCATGACACGTCATGCAGGGAATGCATGACGTGTCATGTAGGTTGTGAGGCACGTACATGACACGTCATTCACCGAACGGGAGACCGAGATGAGCACCCCGACCACCACCCCGCTGGCCCAGCTGACCGGCACGTACACCATCGACCCGAGCCACACCCGGATCGGCTTCGTGGCCCGGCACGCCATGGTCACCAAGGTCCGCGGCGCGTTCAACGAGTTCGAGGGCACCGCGGTCTTCGACGGCGCCGACCCGGCGGCCACCGCCGTACGCGTGGCCATCACGGCCGCCAGCATCGACACCCGCAACGCCCAGCGCGACGAGCACCTGCGCAGCAACGACTTCCTCGCGATGGAGACCTTCCCGGAGATCACCTTCGTCTCCACCGCCTTCCGGCAGACCAGCGAGAGCACCTTCGACCTCACCGGCGACCTGACCATCAAGGGCGTCACCAACTCCGTGACCATCCCCTTCGACTACGAGGGCGCCTCGACCGACCCGTTCGGCAACCTGCGGGTGGGCTTCGAGGGCGCGGTGACGATCAACCGCAAGGACTACGGCGTCACCTGGAACGCCGCGCTGGAGACCGGCGGCGTCCTGGTCAGCGACAAGATCACCCTGGAGTTCGAGGTCTCCGCGATCCGCAACGCCTGACCCGTACGCGGCGCCGCCGGCCCGACCGGCGGCGCACACCGGCCCCACTCCCCCGCCTCGCCCGCGAAAGGACCCTTCCGATGACCAACCTGCTCAAGCCCCAGGTGGACGTCCGCCGCGCGGACGACCGGTTCAAGACGAACATCGCCTGGCTCGACTCGAAGCACTCGTTCTCCTTCGGCGGCCACTACGCCCCCGACAACACCCACCACGGCCTGCTGCTGGTCAACAACGACGACATCGTCCGCCCGGGCAGCGGCTTCGAGACCCACCCGCACCGGGACATGGAGATCGTCACCTGGGTGCTCCAGGGCTCGCTGGTGCACCAGGACTCCACCGGCCACTCCGGGGTGATCTATCCCGGCCTGGCCCAGCGGATGAGCGCCGGCACCGGGATCCTGCACTCGGAGAAGAACGACTCGTGGCGGTTGCAGGGCGAGCGGCACAGCGACCCCGTCCACTTCGTGCAGATGTGGGTCGTGCCGGACGAGGCCGGGATCACCCCGGGCTACGAGCAGCTGGAGATCGACGACGCGCTGCTGTCCGGCGCGCTGGTGCCGGTGGCCTCCGGCATGGACAAGCACGACGGGCAGTCCGCCATCCGGATCAGCAACCGGTACGCGGCGCTCTACGCCGCCCGGATGCAGCCCGGGCAGAGCGTCCAGCTGCCCGACGCGCCCTTCCTGCACCTGTTCGTGCCGCGGGGCACGGTGACGCTGGAGGGTTCCGGCGCGCTCGGCACCGGCGACGCGGCGCGCTTCACCGCCACCGGCGGCCAGCGGGTCACCGCCACCGAGCCCGCCGAGATCCTCGTCTGGGAGATGCACGCCACCATCACCGGCTGACCCACCGGCCCGCCGGCCCCGCCCGGGGCCGGCGGGCCCCGCGCGAGCGGCACCCGCTGCCCACGCTGCTGCTGCCGGCCGGGGTGTCGCAGGGCGTCGCCGGCTGAGCCGTCCACCGGAGCCGGAGTCGTGCGGCACCGGGTGCGTACGATGCGGGGCCGGGCATCCCCTCGTCCCCGCGGAGGTATCGGCCGATGGTAGGCCAGCACGACGGTTCGGCCCTCGGCGTCGACCTCGGAACGTCCAACACGGTGGCCGTGTTGCGCTGGCCCGACGGGCGCACCCGGCCGCTGCTCTTCGACGGCCAGCCGATCCTGCCCTCCGGGGTGTACGCCGACGCCGAGGGCGCGCTGCACGTCGGCCGGGACGCGCAACGGCTGGGCCAGGCCGAACCCCGGCGGTACGAGCCGAACCCGAAACGCCGGGTGGACGAGGCGACCGTGCCCCTCGGCGACCGGGAGTACTCCCCGGCGGAACTCCTCGCCGCGACGCTGCGCGCGGTGGCGGACTCGGCGGTCGGCGCGGTGGGTTTCCTGCCGCCGGCCGTGGTGACCTATCCGGCCGCGTGGGACGAGGACCGGCGGCAGGTGCTCCACGACGCGCTGCGGCTGGCCGGTTGGCCGGAGGCCGCCGAGCACACCCTCTCCGGACCGGTCCCGCCCGGCACCCGGCTGCTCAAGGAACCGGTGGCCGCGGCCCGCTACTACACCGAGACGCTGCGCCGGCCGGTGCCGGTGGGAGCCGCCATCGCCGTCTTCGACTTCGGCGGCGGCACCCTCGACGTGGCGGTGGTCCGCAACGAGGGCGCCGACCCGTGGGGTGACTCCGGCTTCCGGGTCGTCTCCACCGGCGGCGTGCCCGACCTCGGCGGGCTGGACCTGGACGCGGCGCTGGTCGAGCTGCTCGGTGAGCTGGTCGGCGCCGACCACCCGCAGGAGTGGGAGCGGCTGAGCAGCCCGGAGACCTCGACCGGCCGACGCGACAGCCAGCAGCTCTGGGAGGCCGTACGCGGGGCCAAGGAGATGCTCTCCCGCGGGCTGATCTCCCCGGTGGCGGTGCCCGGAGTGGAGGAGGCCGCCCAGCTCACCCGCAACGACCTGGAGCGGCTGGCCACGCCGCTGCTCGCCCGGGCGGTGGACGAGACCCGCAAGGTGATCGCCGCGGCCGACCTCGAACCCACCGGCCTGGCCGGCCTGTTCCTGGTCGGCGGCTCGTCCCGGGTGCCGCTGGTCGCCCGGATGCTGCACGCCGAGCTGGGTGTCGCGCCGACCGTGCTGGAGCAGCCCGAACTGCCGGTCGCCGAGGGCGCCCTGACCGACATCCCGCTGCCCCGCAGCGCCCGCCCGGCCGGCCGTTCGGCCACCCCCTCGCCGGCCGCCGGCCCCGCCCGCACACCCACTCCCACCCCGCTGGACGACGACCCCGAGCTGACCGTGCCGGTCGCCTCTCCCCCCGCCCCGGCGCCCGGCGCCGGCTGGCCGGGCGGGCCCGCGGCGGCCCCCGCCACCCGCCGGCGACGGCGGGCGGTGTGGGTCACCCTCGGTGCGGTGCTCGCCCTGGCCGGCGTGGCCGGCGCGGGGGTGCTGTACTGGCTGAACCGGGACCCCTATCCGGCGCTGCGGTTCCGCAACGTCAGCGAGATCGCCCGCACCGAGGCCGCCCCGGAACGACCGACCGGCATGTTCACCGCGATGCTCGACGACCGCGCCTACCTCGCCCAGCAGCTCGACGACGATCGGCTGGACGTCCGGGCGGTCCGGGCCGGCACCGGCGACGAGCTGTGGCGGGTACGCAGCTCGGTCAGCACGCCGCAGTGGGCGTCCATCCAGGCGGTGCCCGGCGGGCTGCTCCTGGTCGGCGGGACGTCCGGCCCCGGCCCCGGCCGCGAACTGCTCTTCCTCGACGGCGACTCGGGCCAGCAGCGGTGGCGGCACCCGATCGGCGACAACGACAAGGTCTTCGTCGGCCCGCGGACGGCGGTCTGGGTGGACCGGGCCGGTGGTCGCCTGGTCGGCCTCGGGGTGACCGACGGCGAACAGAAGTGGGTCAAGGCCAGCCCGCACGACCGGTACGACGACACCGACACCCAGGTGGTGGTGCTGAGCACCGACAAGTCCCTCGGCGGGGCCTCGTACTACACCGGCAAGCCCCGCACCCCGTGGGTGGGTGACGTCGACCGGCTGGTCCAGGTCGGCGCCGACCGGTCCGTCCGGCTGAT